>CAYPYJ010000026.1:35653-43720 GCA_964414945.1 uncultured Occallatibacter sp. | reverse complement strand
AGGCTGCGGGCAACCACCCGCCAAGCGCCATTCAAGTTTGCCGGTGACCATACTGCGAGGGATCACCCGTTCCCATCCCGAACACGGAAGTTAAGCCTCGCTGGGCCGATGGTACTGCACGGGTAACTGTGTGGGAGATTAGGTGATCGCCGGCAATTATTTCAAAGCAAAAAGCCATGCCTTCGGGCATGGCTTTTTTGCGTCTATGCAACATATCATCTTCGCTTTCCCCGCTTATCGAGCAAATCAGGTTACAGCGGCGATTTACGCCCATACCCTCGCTGTGCAATCATGGATGCGTCTTCAAATCCACTTCTGGCTGGTCAACTGATGAGTATTCGTCTGTCTAATGGCACTGAAATCCCTATCGAAATGCACAAAATCCGTATTGTGCAGAAGGTTAGATTGGCTCCGGCCCGCGAGCGCCTCCAGGCTATGGAAGCGGCGGGTTACAACACGTTTCTTCTTCGTACTCGCGACATATTTATGGATATGTTGACCGACAGTGGCACCAATGCCATGAGCGATACGCAGCAGTCGGCCATGTTGTTGGCCGACGACGCTTACGCCGGCTCTGAGAGTTTTTACAAACTCGCCGACGCGGTCAAAGAGATTCTCGGCTACGAGTATCTGCTGCCCGCTCACCAGGGTCGCGCCTGCGAGCACCTGCTTGCCAAGACATTCATCAAGCAGGGCACCTTCATCCCCATGAATTATCACTTCACCACCACCAAGGCTCACTTTAATCTGATGGGCGCCACAGTCCTCGAACTTTTTGGGCCGGAGGCTCTCAATACGCAGAGTACCTATCCCTTCAAAGGCAACATGGACCTTGGCCGTCTGAGCGCGGCCATCAAAGAACATGGCGTCGACAAAATTCCCTTCGTGCGCATGGAAGCCACCACCAACCTGATTGGCGGTCAGCCCTTCTCAATGGCCAACCTGCGCGACGTGAAGAATCTTATCGCGCCGATGAATATCCCTCTGGTGCTCGATGCCAGCCTGATTTCCGAGAACGCCTATTTCATTCGCCAGCGCGAGCCCGGATACGAAAACAAGACGATCAAAGAGATCGTCCTTGAGATGATGAGTCTGGCGGATATCTGTTATCTCTCCGGTCGCAAAAGCTGCATGGTGCGCGGCGGTCTTATCGCCACCAACCGCAAAGATCTCTACGAAGCCATTCGCCCTTGGCTTCCGGTATACGAAGGTTTCTACACCTACGGCGGAATGTCCTCCAAGGAAATAGAAGCGATGGCCGTCGGCATGCGCGAAATGACCGATCTTGAAATCGCCGGCTCCTCGGCAGACGCCATCAAGTTCTTTGCCGAGCGCCTCATCGAAAACAACGTTCCAGTAGTCACGCCTCCGGGCGGCCTCGCTTGCCATCTCGACGCCATGCGCTTTATCCCGAACGTGCCTCAGTCCGACTATCCCGCCGGAGCATTGGCTGCTGCAGCCTTCATCGTATCCGGCATCCGCGGCATGGAGCGCGGGTCCATTTCAATGGATCGCGATGAACAGGGCAACGACGTTCCCTCCGACGTCGAACTTCTGCGTCTCGCCGTTCCTCGCCGCGTCTTCACCATGTCGCACTTTCTCTATGCCACCGACCGTCTCAAGTGGCTTCTGGAGCATCGCGACTTGATCGGCGGTCTTGAGTTCTACGAAGAGCCGCCCATCCTTCGCTTCTTCGGCGGCAAATTGAAGCCCAAAAACAACTGGGGCGCGAAGCTGGCAGCAGCCTTCGAAAAAGATTTCGGCCCCGACTGCTAATCCGTTTCTTCGAATCCGTCAGCAAAAAAGCCATGCCGCGGTGGCATGGCTTTTCTGCGTAGGCGCACGGTGTAGGCTAAATACGAGGAAGCCTCCGATTAAGCCCACGTTTTGAAAGGGCACGGCTTTAGCCGTGCCGCAAGTGCCGCAAATCAGTCGGGCTTTAGCCCCTGAGGGAATGCTGAATAGCAATACAAACTGAATCAGAGGTTCCCTAGGAATGGAGGTCTAATGCGCAAGTTGCATAATACAGTATTAATTGGAATCCTAACCGTTCTAGCCCAAAGCGGAAGCTTAAGTTGCAGCGGCGCAACGGCGTCTGTCCAAGGCGGAGACATCACATCGGCGAGCGGTTTGCCGGTTCCTCCGGTGACCGGAGTCCACAAGCCCGTAGGCGCACTAGGCGGATTGAAAGTTCTGAACTGGGCGGGCTTCAAATCTGCCATCACTTACACCTTCGATGATTCGATACAATCGCAGATCGCCAACTACCCACAGCTTCAAGCAACCGGTGTGCGCATGACGTTTTTCATCGTTGGCGCAAACAACGACAGCAACTCGCCGGTCTGGTCGCAGGCCGCCAAAGACGGGCACGAGCTTGCCAATCACACTGCACACCACTGTCATGCAAACGGCGCAGGCTGCGGCTGGGGAAGCTATGCGGGTACTCTTGAGCAGGAATACGATCTCTGCACCGATCACATCAAGCAGGCATACGGAGTGAGCAACGTCTGGACCACGGCCTCGCCCTACGGAGACACAGGCTACAACTCCATCGCCAAGACGCGCTTCTTCTTGAATCGCGGCGTATGGTCCGGGCAAATCGCGCCTAACGACAATACCGATCCGTACAATCTTCTGGTTCATGCCGTGGTCGCGGGAGAAACCGCCAGCTCATACAACTCATTTATTGACTCAGCGCACACGGCCGGCAACTGGCAAATTTTCTTATTTCACTCGCTCGGTAGAGACAACGGCTATGCTCCCGTAAATATTGCGGACCTGCTCGCGAGCATCCATCACGCTCAGTCGATGGGCGACGTCTGGATCGATAGCATGGTCAACGTTGGCGCTTACTGGGCGGGACAAAAAGTGGTAACCAATGCGGCCAGCACAAAATCCGGCAAAAACACGATTGTCACTTGGAAGCTGCCAGATCACTTCCCTCCGGGCAAATATATCCGTGTGACTGTAACCGGCGGAACACTCAAGCAGCAAGGCAAGGTGCTGCCCTGGAACGACGCCGGCTATTACGAAGTCGCCCTGGATGCCGGGTCCCTCACGATCTCCCGGTAGCCTTATGTGGTCACTTCTCAACCTGCTACAAAATTGGGTGCCCCAGGTCTGGATTCTCAGACCTGGGAAACTATCAAGCCAGTAGTAGCCCACGCTCAGCGGCTATCCTGAAGTAGACCCCATGCCCGCCTCCCCGCGCAAATTCGATGTAATTGTTCTTGGCGCGGGCGCGGCAGGCCTCATGTGCGTGGCGGTGGCCGGTCAGCGTGGCCGCCGGGTTGCCCTGCTCGAACACAACGGCCAGCCTGGGCGGAAGATTCTCATCTCCGGTGGCGGACGATGCAATTTTACAAACATCCATTGCGGCCCGGGAAACTTCCTCTCCAACAACCCCCATTTTGCCAAGTCGGCGTTGGCTCTCTATCAGCCCCAGCATTTTATCGAGTTAGTCGAACGCTACGGAATCGCATGGCATGAAAAGACGCTGGGCCAGCTCTTTTGCAATGGTTCCGCGCGGGCCATACTCGACATGCTGCTCGCCGAGTGCAAGCTCGGCGACGTGGAGATTGTGATCAATGCGCACGATATTTCTGTTGAGCACGATTCCACCGGTAGCTTTCGAGTCGCATCATCGACGGGCGAATACACTGCGGAGTCGCTGGTCGTGGCCACCGGCGGTCTTTCAATTCCCAAGCTGGGTGCGACCGGGCTGGGCTATGATCTGGCGCGGCAGTTTGGCTTAGGTGTCATCGAGCCGCGCCCAGCGCTGGTTCCGCTGCTGCTGGGCAACGTTGAGGCAAGCTGGACCTCGATGGCTGGCGTATCTGCGGAGGTCGTGGCCTCGGCAGGCAAAGCAAAATTCCGCGAGATGATGCTGGTTACGCATCGCGGGCTGAGTGGCCCAGCGGTCTTGCAGGCCTCATCCTACTGGCGTCCGGGTGAGGCGCTGATGCTGGATTTCGCGGACAACACAACCTTGGCAGCGCTCTTCGAAGACCTGAAACAACCCGGAGCACAGCGGGACATGACAACGTTGCGGCAGGCCTTGGGCAGTATTCTGCCGCAGCGGCTGGCCAACCATCTGGCAGAAACCGGCAGCTCGCAAGGTTGGTCGAATGCCGAGTTACAAGCTCGCGAGAGCGAGTTGCATCGCTGGACGCTGCATCCCGTAGGCACCGAGGGCTTCGCCAAAGCCGAAGTCACCGCCGGAGGCGTGGATACTTCAGCTTTGCAGGCACGGACGATGGAAGCCCGCGCCATGCCAGGGCTATTCTTTATCGGAGAAGTCGTAGACGTAACCGGTCAACTGGGAGGTTTCAACTTCCAGTGGGCGTGGGCCTCGGCTGTTGCGGCTGGACAGGTAGCTTGAATTCTACGGCAGACGTTCTGCCTCAGCCTTTGCATCCCAGTGATCCGAACCGCGTAAAAAAACTTCAGGCAAATAGGATTTCTCTTGATCTAAAGTCAATTGGTGAACCCATGAGACGCGCGCCGAAAAATCGGCTCCAGCACCTTTGTTCTCGGCCTCGCCATAGTAAGCAGTTGTTTGATTCGCCGGATCGCCTCGATCCCACCAGCCAGCGGGAATAACAGTTTCCGGAAGTTCAGTGCGAATAAATACCACGCGCGAGTAAGGCCGCCACGGGTCTCCCAGACCAACAGTTTGCATCATTTTTGATTTCGCGTCACCACCGCTGCTGGTTACCCTGCAGCCGAGAAACACATATCCAGAAGTCTGATCAGGCGATGTGCGTGATTGTGAAGTGATGAAACCGGCTCCATTCGAGTGTATCTCCGAGTGATCAAAAACAGCAGTTGCATTACCGAAGATGAAATGAACATCTCCCTCAATATAAGTATCGAAATAATACTGCCGTCCATAGTCGGCAAAAAGAGCGTGGCGGTGGCCAAGGATTCGGCAGTGTTTCAGGATGGCGCGGTCTGAGCGAATCGCGAGAGCGACCGCCGGTTCACCAGACTTATCACTATTTGCGATGGTGATGTTATCCGCCTCAAAATCAGAACCGTTAACCTCGACAGTTTGACTTACGAATGTTCCGCCAGCCTCCACTGCATTCAGACTGTTGGTGATAACTACATCCGCTGGAGATTTCCCCATTCCAATCAAAACAATACGCGGGTGATTTTGCGTAATGACGAGCCGCTCGTTATATATGCCGGGGGCAATCTGAATATAGACGCGACCCTGTTGTCCGCTGGCGTCGGCACGCAGAAAAGGATGATGATCGAGCGCCATCTGGATGGTCGGGAATTCCGTTTTACTCTCGATGCCCGTTTTTACATCGGCAGATACTCGAACGTAAACGTCGAAAGAAGATTGAGCATCAGCGAAGATAGGAATCAAAAAAACGGCCAGCAACAAGCGCGTCAACATAGAACAAAAGATAGTGTCGATCCCTAGCGCTGTCAACGAATGCTGGCCGTTCAGTTAACTAGTTCGCAGGCGAAGGCTCTGCCGGAGCATCTGATTGGGCAGGCGGTGGTTGTGGCGCGCCGGGCCTATATGGCGGTGTCAGCACAAAACCTTTGCGAACCATCGCAAAGCCCGGCTGCGGAAGCTCAGCTTGTAGAAGCTGGTTCTTCGGGCCGCTGAAGAGGTCTGTCACCGCTCCACCGATCGTGGCTTCCAGATGGTGAACGACAATTGGGCTTCCGTCCAGCGTGCCTTTCTCATCTGCCAGCGTGGCAACCTGCACGGGCGCGATAAAACCGGCCTTCTTGGGAATAATGGCCCAGAGGTCGCGGCTATTCTGCGCAACGGCAAGCGACAGCAGAGTCTCCAGTGCGCCCGGATCAAAGTCTGGCAAAAAGACAGCAGCCGGGTGCGTCGCCAAACTAGTGGTCGTCTGCTGGCCGTTGGCAGAGATCTTCAGCAGTAGAATCGGCGCCGCCGAATTCGCTTCCGGCGTGGCGGTTACGTTCACGGCCGAGTTATTTACGGCGGCGCTCAACTGCACGCCGCGCAATTGGTTGGCAGGGGAGAGCTGCTCGGTCTTAGAAAGGGAATAGTTGAGTCCTTGCATGTTGATGCGCACCAGAGCGGCGGAATCGTAGCCGTCGGAGGAGGCTTTAAAGTTGAAGCTGGCCGTGCCCACCTGCTTGCCGTGCTGCGAAAGAACAAAGTCGGCAGACTGGCCGTGAGCAATTGGGGCAATGGCAAGAAGCGTCGCGAGCGAAAAAAGTGTAAAGTTACGCATGTGATTCCTCACCGTTTCTGACGGTTTAGACACGGGTTTTCAAGGAAAGTTGCGGGAAAACAGGGTTCAGGGATCGATACGGACCGGATGTTCGCCACTACCGATCAGTTAAGCCAGCCAAGTATTGCCGGACCATGGATCGACTAGGTTATCATAAGTAAACCGATTTTCCGCCTCATCGTCGTCGCAAGAGAAGGATAATCAATTCCTCGCACTTGCTCCCGAAGAGCGATCTGTAAACTTCACCATCAGTCCACCCGTTTCTTAGGAACTTTATGTCGAAATTGAATCCATACGTTGTTTTGCTCACCCTCATCGCTACGTTGGGCGGCTTGCTTTTTGGATATGACACGGCCGTGATCAACGGCGCGGTGGGCAGTCTGAAGTCATATTTCATTGACCCGCGATTTACGGATCTAACCAACGCCGCTCAAGCCAATGCTGCGAACTCGCTTCTCGGTTTCGTGGTCTCCAGTGCGCTGATCGGCTGCATTTTCGGCGGATTGATGGGTGGCTGGGTGAGCACCCACATCGGCCGCAAACGCGGATTGGTCATTGCCGCCGTGCTGTTCCTGCTCTCCGCCCTGGGTGCCGCCGCACCGGAGTTTCCCTTTGCCCCCATCGGCCACGGCGGCCCCGGATTCATGGCGGCTTTTGTCGTTTATCGTATCCTGGGCGGCATTGGTGTTGGATTGGCTTCCATGCTCTCCCCGATGTATATTGCCGAGATTGCGCCGGCCAAGATCCGCGGAAACCTAGTGGCGTGGAACCAGTTCGCCATCATCTTCGGCATGTTGGTGATCTACTTTGTCAACTTCGGAATCTCCAAAACCGGCAGCGGCGATGCATGGCTTAACACCATCGGCTGGCGCTATATGTTTCTCTCCGGTGTGATTCCCGCAGCGCTCTTTCTGCTGCTCTTGTTATTTGTGCCGGAAACCCCACGTTTCCTCATGCTGAAGGGAGACGAAAGCGGTGCGCGCGCGGTCTTGTCCAAACTGGTGACGCCTGAAGAACGCGAACAGGAACTTTCTGAAATCCGTGCCTCGCTCAGCGAGCATCACTCCGGCAAACTGCTTTCCTTCGGTGCGCCCCTGCTTTTGATCGGCATCACGCTGTCGGTTTTCCAGCAGTTTGTCGGCATCAATGTCGTGCTCTACTATGCAACGGATATTTTCAAAGGCATGGGTATGAGCACCAATGCCTCGCTGTTGCAAACGATTATTGTTGGCGCGGTCAACCTGATTTTCACCGTTGTTGCCGTTCTCAGCGTCGATCATTTCGGTCGCAAGCCGCTGCAAATCATCGGGGCGCTGGTCATGGCGGTCAGCATGGTTACGCTGGGCGCCAGTTTTTGGCTCGGAGGCAAAGGCATGATCGCGCTTGTGGCTATGCTGGTCTACACTGCGGGTTTTGCCGTTTCCTGGGGGCCAGTCACGTGGGTGTTGCTCAGTGAGATATTCCCCAATCAAATTCGCGGCAAGGCTATGGCCGTGGCCGTGGCGGCCCAGTGGATCGCCAATTATCTCGTCAGTTGGTCCTTCCCCATTCTGGATGAAAATCCGTATCTAGTAGCGCATTTCAGGCATGGCTTCGCATATTGGATCTACGGGGGAATGAGCATTCTTGCGGCTTTGTTTATGTGGAGATTTGTGCCAGAAACCAAGGGCCGTACGTTGGAGCAGATGGAAAAACTGTGGCATGCGGCTGGTACAAAATCCCCGCCGTCAAAATTGCAGGGTTGAGCTAGAGCAATTTAGTTTTTGCTATAGAATTCCGTACCCATCCTTTCCGCTTTTTTTCTCTTCGCCGTCGCGGGCGTTGCGCAGGATCGGCC
>CAYPYJ010000026.1:0-35643 GCA_964414945.1 uncultured Occallatibacter sp. | reverse complement strand
GCATTTGGGTTTTGATCGGCCTGACTAACCAAGAGAACGGGGAAACGATAGTTTCCTGATCCCTGTTCCCTGCCTTTACCCCTTCGCAACCGCGAAGCGCTTGTTCACTTCATGCCAGTTGACGACGCTCCACCACGCGGCCAGGTAGTCCGGGCGGCGATTCTGATACTTGAGATAGTAGGCGTGCTCCCAAATGTCGTTAAGCAAAATCGGGTAGAGGCCCTGTGTCAGCGGCGATTCCTGATTGGGCGTAGTCAGAATCTTGAGCTTGCCGCCGGTATAAACCAGCCAGCCCCAGCCGGAGCCGAACTGCTTGGCCGTGGTCTCGTTAAATGTCTTCTTGAATGTCTCAAAATCGCCGAAGTCCGCGGTAATCTGCGCAGCGATGGCGCCAGTGGGCGCGCCGCCAACACCGGCCGAACCGACCGCGCCCATCAGGGGCCAGAATATCGAGTGGTTGGCGTGGCCGCCGCCATTGTTCTTGACCGCAGTGCGAATATCCTCGGGAATCTTGTTGAGGTCGCGAATCAAATCATCGACAGGTTTTGCTGCCAGCTCCGGATGGTTGGCCAGGGCGGCATTCAGGTTGTTGACGTAGGTCTGGTGGTGTTTGTCGTGATGGATGTGCATGGTCTCGGCGTCGATGAACGGCTCAAGCGCGGCGTAATCGTAGGGAAGCGGGGCGAGTTCGAATGCCATTGGGAGAATCTCCTTGTCGTGCCTTAATTCGGTAGAGGTTGAGCCTTGGCTCCCTGAGCGCCACTCGGCTTGCCTTGGGATGCGGGGCTGGTAATCGGCGGGCCGTGCTGCGCGTCTCAATCCTCAGCAGGTCCGTGCACTCTATGGATGCAGCAGGTTGGCGGTTCGGTGCGGGAAAGTTTGTGAGCATCCGAAATAGGCTGGGAGAGATTATGTGGTTCCAGCCCGCCATTCCCGCGCACTTTTCTCCGGCGCCGGTAGAGGTCGGAGAGCGCAACCTTTGGGTACAATATAGACATGACTTCCACATTGACGGAATCCCTCGATCAACTGTCCATAGACACACTTCGTTTGCTGGCCGTGGACACTGTGCAAAAGGCCAATAGCGGTCATCCCGGCGCTCCTCTGGGCTGCGCGCCGATAGCCTATTTGCTCTTCCACAAGCTGATGAAGCACAACCCGAAGAACGCCAAGTGGGCGGATCGGGACCGTTTCGTCCTGTCGAATGGCCACGCCTCGGCGTTACTTTACGGGATGCTGCATCTCGCTGGCTACGACGTCACAATGGACGATCTGAAGAGCTTCCGGCAGTGGGAATCGCGCACGCCCGGCCACCCCGAGCGCGGGGATACGGACGGCGTGGAAGTGACCACCGGCCCCCTGGGCCAGGGCATCGCGATGGCCGTGGGAATGGCGATAGCGGAAAAGCATCTGGCAGCGGTCTACAACAAGCCGGGCTTTGATGTGGTGGACCACTACACCTATGCTCTTTTGGGCGACGGCGACCTGATGGAAGGCGTCTCGCACGAAGCTGCCTCGCTGGCCGGAACACTGGGTCTGGGCAAGCTGGTTTTTCTCTACGATGACAATTTGATTTCGCTGGACGGCCCTACCAGCCTGAGCTACACCGAGGATGCGCTGAAGCGTTTCGAGGCCTATCACTGGCATGTGCAGCGCGTGGCCGATGGCAACGATATAGCGGCGATTGAAGCGGCGATTGCGGCGGCCAAGGCCGAAACCGGCAAGCCGTCCCTGATTGCTGTACGGACGATCATTGGCTACGGCAGCCCCAAGGCGGGCTCCAACAAGTCGCACGGCGAACCGCTGGGCGCAGAGGCTGTTGCGGCCACCAAAAAGTTCTTCAATTTCCCCGAAGATCAGAGCTTTGTGGTTCCCCCAGATGCGCTTGCGAACTGGCGCAAGGCTGTGGACGCGGGCGCTGGCCAGGAAGCGGCGTGGAAGAAGCTCTTTGCCGGCTATGCAACTGCATTCCCGGAGCAGGCTGCGGAGTTTGAGCGCACGCAAAAAGGCACGCTGAAGGCTGGCTGGGAAAAGGCCATCCCCAGCTTCCCGATAGACAAGCCCATCGCCACGCGCAATGCCGGCGGCGTGATTCTGAACGCGATTGCCAATGAAGTGCCGGAGTTGTTTGGCGGCGCGGCTGACCTAACCTCTTCGACCCGTACGATCTTTTCGCCGGGCGCCAACTTCCATCAGGACCCGGCTGGCCGGAATGTTTTCTTCGGCGTGCGCGAGTTCGGAATGTGCGCCGCAGTCAACGGAATGGCGGCGCATGGCGGCCTGATTCCTTTTGGCTCAACATTCTTTGTCTTTTCCGATTACGCCAAGCCCGCGATTCGTCTGGCAGCGTTGATGCAGGTTCATTCGCTCTTCGTTTTCACGCACGACTCGATTGCGCTCGGCGAAGATGGGCCTACCCATCAACCCGTCGAGCAGTTGCTGGGCTTCCGCGCCGTTCCTGGGCTTACGGACTTCCGTCCCGCCGATGCGAGCGAGACGGCGGCGGCGTGGCGTCTCGCTCTGGAGCGCAAAGGGCCAAGCGTCTTTGCGCTGACGCGGCAAAATCTGCCAGTGCTCGATCCGGCCCAGTACGACATCTTCGCCGGGGTCAGCAAAGGTGCTTACATCCTGCAAGATGCTGCAAAGCCGCAAGTCGTCCTCATCGGCGCGGGCTCTGAGGTTTGGCCTTGTCTCGATGCAGCCAAGCTGCTCGCGGCTGAAGGAATTCAAGCGCGCGTGGTCAGCTTCCCCAGTTGGAAGATATTCGAAGAGCAATCGGCAGAGTACAAGGCAAGTGTGCTGCCCGCGGGCCTTCCCAAACTGGCGGTCGAAGCGGGAGTTACCATCGGCTGGTGGAAGTATGTGGGTTCAAACGGCGACGTAATTGGCATCGATCGTTTCGGAGCCTCTGCGCCGGGACCGAAGGCTATGGCTGAGTTGGGTTTCAGCGCTGCAAACATTGTGGCGCGGGCCAAAAAACTGGTGAAGTAGGCGGAAGCGGAGTTAGTAGCGTTAGCGGGGTTGGCGGAGTTATGAGAGCTGGGTGCCCCATCCTTTCCGCGTTCTTTGCGGAGAGGGTGGGATAGCACAACCCTTCATTTCGATCGTAAACGCCAGAACCGAAAACTCTACTAACCCTGCTGACTCCGCTAACAGCGCTAACACCGCATGAAAGGATCACAAGTGAAATTAGTTATCGCTGCCGACCACGCAGGCTTTCCCCTGAAAGAAGAGGTCCGCGCCTATCTCGGCAAGGCAGGCCATGAAGTGATCGACTTGGGAGCTTATAACGCCGAGCCTTCCGATTATCCTGACTTTGCCGAGAGAGTTGGCGTGGCGCTGAAGGCGGGTGTTGCGCCGCGCGGAATTCTTATCTGCGGCTCGGGCGTGGGCGTTTGCGTAGCGGCCAACAAAATTCCTGGCATTCGCGCCGGCATGTGTCACGACACTTATTCGGCGCATCAAGGTGTGGAGCACGATGATATGAACGTCTGCGTGTTGGGTGCGCGCATCATCGGTTCGGCCCTGGCGTTTGAAGTGGTGGACAAATTCATTGCGGCAAAGTTCGTCGCCAATGAAGAGCGATTTGTGCGGCGCTTCAAGAAAGTTCAGGCCATCGAGGCCAAGTACATGTGCGGCGATGGTTCCGCTAATCCCGCCTAACTCCGATCACTCCAGCACTTCGAGAATATGGAGGCGCCGATCTTCCCCTTCGACGTAATCCTCTTTGATGTCGGCGGCGTCCTGCTCACCAATGGCTGGGACACCGGCGAGCGTGCTGTGGTACTGGAGCGATTCGGCCTCGACCGCGCAGATTTCGAAGCCCGCCACACCGCACCTTATCGCACCTGGGAGATAGGCGCGATTCAATTGCAAACCTATTTGGATGCGACGGTGTTTTACCAGCCGCGCAATTTTTCCCGCGAAGAGTTTTTCGCGGCCATCTGCGCTGGGTCAAAGCTGCTGCCCAATGGTGCAATGGGAATCCTTCAGTCGCTTGCCGCATCGGATAAGTGCATGGTGGGCGCGCTAAACAACGAGGCGCGGGAGACAAATGAATTCCGCTTCGAGTACTTCGGGCTGCGCAAAATCTTTCAGGTGACGCTGACGTCATGTTATCTGGGCTTGCGCAAACCCGATGCGGCCATCTATCGGCGCGTGCTGGAGATTCTAGGCAGGCCTGCGGAACGAATCCTCTTTATCGACGACCGTTCGGAAAATGTAACTAGTGCCGCCGCCGTCGGAATGAATGCGATTCACTTTGAAGGCGCGGAAAGCCTGCAACTGAAGTTGACGGAGCTTGGAGTAATATAGGCTGAGTTAGTGAGGCAATGATGGCGACTGTACAGATGAGCGTGAGTCCCGAGGATCTTTCCCAGGTTCCTCATGGCAATGAAAGAATCCCAGAAGCCGGAATTCTCGTGATTTTCGGCGCTTCCGGCGACCTGACCAAGCGCAAGTTGCTCCCTGCGCTCTTTCATCTGGAGCAGGCGGGATTGCTGCCCGTAAATTTTGCCATCGTCGGGGTGGCGCGGCGACCTCTGGGCGACGAGTTTGCTCAGGATATGCGCGCCGGTATCATCGAATTCGGCGGCGTCGATGCGGGCGAGACTAAGTTAGACGAATTTACCCGCCGGATTAGTTACTTTCCATTGCGCTTTGATGCACTGGAAGATTATGCGGGACTAAAGGTTGAGTTAGACCGAATTGCCAAAGAACGAAACATCGGTGGCGTGCGGCTTTTCTATCTGGCCACAGCACCGGAATATTTCGCGCCGATTATCGAGAACCTGGGCGCACAGGGAATGGCGCATCCCGAACAAGGCCGCACGGCGGTGGTGATTGAAAAGCCATTCGGTCACGATCTGGAGTCAGCGCGCGAGTTGAACAGTCAGGTCAATGCCGTCTTCCACGAAGATCAAGTCTTCCGCATCGACCATTACTTAGGCAAAGAAACCGTGCAGAATATATTGGTTTTCCGCTTTGCCAATGGAATCTTCGAGCCAATCTGGAACCGGAATTATGTTGATCACGTGCAGATTACCGTGGCGGAAACGCTGGGCGTTGAAGGGCGCGGGCCGTTCTACGAGAAGGCGGGAGCGCTGCGCGATGTTATGCAAAATCACGTAATGGAGCTGCTAAGTCTCATAGCTCTGGAGCCGCCATCAAGCTTTGAGGCCGATAGCGTGCGCCGCGAAAAATTGAAGGTGTGGCGTGCTATTCCATCAATTCCGATTCTGAATGTAGTCCGCGGCCAGTATGGCCCTGGATTGGTGGATGGACAGCAGGTGATAGGTTATCGCGAAGAAGATCGAGTTAGTCCAACTTCTGGCTCGGAGACGTATGCGGCGGCGCGTGTGGAGATAGAAAACTGGCGCTGGGCGGGCGTTCCGTTTTACATACGCGCGGGCAAGCGGATGCAAAAGCGGGCCACGGAAATCAGCATTCAATTCAAGCAGCCGCCGCTGTTGATCTTTGACCGGCTGGCCTCGCGCGCGGTCTGCCAAGTTATCAAGCCGAACCTGCTCACCATTCGCATTCAGCCCGACGAGGGCATTGCGCTGCGCTTCGGAGCCAAGGCGCCCACGACGATGGAGATGGACGTTTGCCCGGTAAATATGGACTTTGACTACGCAGAGGCCTTTGGCAAGTCGAGCGCGAATGGTTATGAGCGCCTGCTGCTCGACGCCATGCTCGGCGACCAAACTCTGTTCGCGCATCGCGATGGCGTGGAAACAACCTGGGCGCTATTCACGCCGATTCTGGAAGCCTGGGCAGCCAAAACGCCGGAGAAGTTTCCCAACTACGAGGCGGGCTCGTGGGGCCCAGAGTGCGGCGATCATTTGATCGCCAAAAGTGGCCACGCCTGGAGAAATGATCTGGGCAGGAAAGCTTGAGAAGCAGGGAGCTGGAAATAGTTATAGATAAATAACTGTAGCTATCGCTATCCCACCTTAGGAGCAAAAAGAGAGATGCGCCGAAGGTGGGGCACCCAGTTTATCAGTTGTATTCGTCGAATCCCAGGTCCGAAAACCTGGACCTGGCCACCCGCCCCATTTTCCAACTAAGGAAGAAGCCTTTCGAGATCGATAATATCGGCTTCAAGTTGATTGATGTGCGCTTGATTTATCAGCCTTCCGGATTCCGAGCCGGACACATTACCAGTTGGTTCTATTTGTTCATATGCATCGTTTGTTTTGATCGCGTGCTCATGGCTCTCAATCTTCAAGCGCCACGAGGATATAAGGTCCTTGATTAAATCAGAGCTTACGCCTGCCATAATCTGGCCTCCTATAGGTGAAGATTCTACTACTCGCATTACGTGAGTGCAATAAATGGGGAAATTTGCTGGATGTCTCAGGTCTCGCGCGTTTGAGGTCTTGGATTTCGTATTGGGAATCACGGTTTCGGATGATTGATGTTTATGTTTTCCCATGTCCGACAATCCGGACCGGGGACACTCTGCGCCCGGCGTTCATCGCATTCTATTGCAATCCGAACCGCTTCATGTCTTCCTTTAGACGCTGTGCTTCTTGAGGCGCATTGCGCTGTTTCCGCACCTCTCTCGAATGAGTCCTCATTTTGTCCAGAAGTTCGGGAATTACTGTGACCCATTCGCCCTCGATGAAGGCAGTGATTTCTCCGACTCTATCGTCGAACAGAGGTTCCTCTGGCATATACGTGATAGTTGTCCGAGCCTTAAACTCAAAAACCTGGCTGCCGTTCACGCCGAGCCCAATCGTGTAATGCGTTGTTGTTGTCTCGTCCCGGCCATAGCGATCACACTCTTTCTTCCCTTCCACACATACCAGACGATATTGAACACCGTTAATCCCAAACTCGTGAGCGTTTCCTGTCTTCCTGTATGTCTCCCGCACCGCTGGTAGGATCAATTCGGCATCTTTATGCATCTGCTCGTCGATATATTTGAACTCCGATTTATAGAGTGACCAGACACTCTCCCTGATCTTTAAGTCAATCGCCCTCTTCTTACGGCGTTCAATTTCGGCGCGAATCTCCGCATCATCCATGTTCAATCCTCTCTGGCAAATGATATACGAATGTCCTACGCCGGGTGCCCTAGGTCTCGCTTTTGAGACCTGGGAGACTTCGCTATTCGCGAACGACTTTTACGAAAATCCCGTCCGGCAGTTCGCCGCCGAGTAAGTGAACAACACCGTCTTTCACATAGCCTTCGAGGGTCTGCCTGACAGGCTTGTCGGCGACCGCAGAGCCAGCTTGCGGCGCAGAAGAAGTGACCAGTTTGCCATAGGGCCGGGCCGCCGTTGTGCTAACTCCGCCAACCCCGCTAGCACCGCTATCCCCGCCAACCGCCTTCCCCATACCCCGATCCATCGCCTCGTTGGCCAGCCGGTCGGCTGTCTTGTTGCCGCCGCGTAAAGTGTGGCGCATTTCAAAGCTGGCAATTTTCCGGGAGAGCTTGCGGGCCTCTTCGAAGAGCGGACGGAGGATGGGGCTCTTGACCGCGTACTTGCCCTGCATCTGCTTGACCATCAGTTCGGAGTCACTGACCACGCACAAGCGCTTGACGTTGTGTTCGACGGCCCACTTCAGCACTCCCAGCAGCCCGGAGTACTCGGCAAAGTTGTTGGTTTGGATGCCGAGGAATTCGCTCAGTTCAGCCAAAACGCGCCCCTTGGAGTCTTCAATGACGGCTCCGTAACCGGCGGGCCCGGGATTGCCGCGCGAGCCTCCGTCGCAGTGGGCGGTGAATAGTTCGCTGGAAGCTTCGGCAGGGTCGGAAAAGAGAGAGTCGTTCATCGTTTTCTAGTTTACTTGGTGACGGTATCGGGTTGCTTACCAACCGGGATACTCCGCGTCTATCCGAGTGCGGAGACTCCCCATCCCCCGGAGCAGATACGATGGCAACGGACGCAATAATTTACCGGGTTTCCCCGGTTTTCGCCTCGTCGGGCGTGGCTTGGCCGGCAGCCCGGAGGGTACAATCCTCTTCAGGCATGGCTGAGACCAGGGCAACGAATCGAGAGATGAGCGCCGAAGAGCGGCGGCAGGCCCGTGCGCCAGAGATGGAGCTGATCCGTGAGGCGCAGTCGGGGTCGCGAGCGGCCTTCGACGAACTGGTGCGGACCTATGAGCAGCAGGTTCTGCGGCTGGCGCTACACCTGACCGGCTCCGAGCACGATGCCGAAGACATCTACCAGGAGGCGTTTTTAAAGGCCTACCGGTACCTGGGAAACTTCCGTTTTGAGTGCTCGTTTTACACCTGGATTTACCGGATCGTAACCAACCTTTGCCTCGACCAGATGCGGCGGCGCAAGACGCGACGCGAAGGTCATGCGGTGGTACTGGATCACTCCGGAGATGAGATTGATCTGCTGGCTTCGGTCTCGGATGACCGGTCGTTTTCCAATCCGTCCAAAGAGCTGGACCGCAAGCAACTGGGCGAGCGGATTCAATTGGCGCTGGAAAAGCTGACGCCTCGCGAGCGGATGGTTTTTGAGTTGAAGCATTACCAGGGACTGCGGCTTCGGGTCATTGGAGAGATGCTGAACACCACGGAAGAGACCGCCAAGAATACTCTCTTCAGAGCGACGAAGAAGTTGAGATTGCAGTTGGCGGAGTTGCGGTAAAGTCCCACGGACAGTGGGCATTGAATTGAGAATTGCGGTACTTCTTGGGGCTGGAAGGACGTAGATATGAAATGCAAACTTGCACAAGATCGGATAATGGCGGCGGCTTACGGTGAGCTGGTCGATGAGCAGAGGCGTGAACTGGAGTTGCACCTGGACGCTTGCTCGCAGTGCCGCGATGAGCAGCGGCAGTTGCTGGCGCTGAAGGCGCTGGCGGATGCCAATCCCGTGCTGGAGCCGGATGCCAACCTCGTTGCGCGCTCACGTCAGCGATTGAACGCGGCATTGGATGTGCTGCCTCCCCAGCGCTGGTATGAGCGGCTGAGCCAGCGAATTCAGAACAGCTTTGCTGGCTTGCAAGCGGTGCCCGTGGCAGCGTGTTTGCTACTGCTGGTGGGCGTGGGAGCCGGTTCGCTGGGCGGTTACAATTTTGCGCAAAAGCGCGCAGCACAAACCGCTGCGGCGCAAGTGGTGCAAGCAACGCATACGCAGCAGACTCAGGCGGCAACGGCCTCGCAGGCAGGGGCGGCCGCGCCCGCCGAAATCGCCAACATCTCCAGCATTGTGCGCCAGCCCAATAGCCACATCGTCGAGGTGCGTTACAACCAGATGGTTCCCCAGCGCATCGAGGGCTCGCTGGACGATCCGGCAATTCGCCAGTTGCTGATGCTGGCCAGCCAGAACTCGGCGTCTGCCGGAGTGCGCGACGACTCAGTGGGTCTGCTGGCTGCCGAATGCACGGCTGGTCACGGTTGCAAGGCTGAGGGCATTCGCGACGCGCTGCTGGTGGCGTTGCGCCACGACAAAAATGCCGGAGTGCGTCAAAAGGCTCTGAAGGGATTGGAGTCCTATGTCGCCGAGGATGTGCATGTGCGCAATGCGGTTCTTGAGGCGCTGCTGAACGACAGCGACCCGAAGATACGCAATGCCGCCATCAATATTCTTCAGCCTGTGCAGGGCGACACCAGCGTACGGCAGGTGCTGCATTCGGTCGCGGATACAGACCGCAATCCTTATATCCGGACTGTTTCCCGGCAAGTTTTGAGCAATGTGCCGGAGATGGAAATTCAGTAAGTGAATCCCCTCGGTGATCGCATCGCAAGAGAAGAATGCGGGGCCAAAACGGTTCGAGCAGTAGTAGGAGAAGCGAAAATGAAAAACTTTTTGAGGCTGAATCGTGTAGGTGCATTGCTGATCGCTGCAATGCTGTCGCCGTTTGCCGGTGCGCAAGCGCGGGGTTTTATCCAGGTGCTGCCGAGCGTTCCTCTGCTGCACTCCAACTCCCAGGGCTACCTGGGTGTTGACTTGATGGATGTGGATCAGGAAAAGGCGCAGGCTCTCAAACTGAAAGAGGTTCGCGGCGCAGTCATTACATTGATCGATCACGACGCTCCAGCCGGAAAAATCGGCTTGAAAGTTAACGACGTGGTGGTCAAGCTGAATGGGCAAATTGTCGAGGGAGCCGAGCAGTTGCGGCGCATGCTCAAAGAGATTCCGGCTGGCCGTCAGGTCAGTCTTGAAATCAGCCGCGACGGCAATCTGCAAACGCTGGCCGTGCAACTTGCCGATCGCCGAGCGATGGAGCACGAGGTCTGGAACAGCATTGGCACCGATGGAGACCTCTTCGCGTCGGGCCCAGGGATGGGAATTCTGGCTGGCGGAGGCAATGCGCCGCTGCCGGGTGGCTTCCATATTCCGTTTTTTGGCAGCAGCCTCAATGTCGGTGCAATGGTCGAGCCGTTGACCTCGCAAATGGCGGAGTATCTGGGCGTGCCCAGCGGGCTCATGGTCAAAGAAGTGATGCGCAAAAGCGAAGCCGCCGTAGCTGGGCTGAAGGCCTTCGATGTGATTCTCAAGGTAGGCTCAGAGCCGATTACGACGCTCGCAGACTGGGAGCGTGCGCTGCGCGCCAACCAGGGCAAGCCGGTGCAGGTCACCGTGCTGCGCGACAAAAAACAGCAAACGCTCACGCTGCAAGTGGAATCCAAGCGGCACGGAGAAATCGAAATCAAAGAGGTATTTTCCCCTGACAATCTCCCGCAGATTGCCGGACTCGATCAGCAGCAGGTTGAGGAATTGCGCAAGCAGGCCGAGAAGCTCAGAGAAAATTTGAAGGCCGAAGATTTCAAACTCGACCAGAAGCAACTCGACCAGATCAAGCAACAAGTGGAAGATTTCCGCAAAAACTTCAAGATAGAAGATTACAAGCTCAATCCTCAGCAGCTAGACCAACTCAAGCAGAAAATGGAAGACTTTCGCAAGAACTTCAAGGTAGAAGATTTCAAGCTCGACCCGAAGCAGATGAACGAACTCCGCCAGCAGATGGAGCAGTTGAAGCACCAGATTGAAGAGATGAAGGCGATGGAGCTTGACGGCAAAGTCTAAGGGCAACGAATTACTTAAAACAGGGGACACCGCCGTTTCCAGTTGGCGTCCCTCGTTTTCTATTCGTGTTATTTCCTCGCAGCCGGATCCTATTTCTGACCTGGCTTGTCGTTTTTGGATTGAACATCGGATTGGGCCGGCTCATCCGTCTTGACGCATTCCTTCATCTCCCTGGCCATTTCGTCAGTCAGTGTCTTGGTGGACTCCTGCACGCGCTTCATCGCCATCGGCATATATTCCTGCATCATCACCGGCGTCAGTTTCAGCAGATGCTGGCCCGCATCTGACCCATAGAAGACAATGTATGCGTCCACGTCAGCGCGGCTCAGGTGGCGCTGGTAGATCGTGGCCATGTCGTCAAGCATATGGTTAACTGTGTAGATATTGAGCGCCTTCTCCATATACTTGTTGATGACATTGGACATCTCTTCTTGTTGTTCTGGCTTGATCGCGCCGTCGGGGAGTTTCGAGGTAATTTGTTTTTCCTGCTCTTTCATCTGCTGCTCAATCAACGCGGGCATCATCGTCATCATGGCCCGCATCTGATCTTTCAGATGCATAACCTCGAAGAGTTTGTTGAGCTGTTCTTTAGTCGGTTGTTGATCGAGAGGAATGGTTGGCGTTATCTCCGCCACTGGCGCAGTTGCGGGCTCGGTTGCTGGAGCCTGCGCCAGCACAATGCATGGGGTGAACACCAGTCCAATCACAACGGCAAATTTGCTGATTGTTTTCATATTCTCCTCGCTTTTCAGTTACGCTTAGCCGCTGTCAGCGGCGGTTGAACAGCATGATTCTTCGCGCGGATATTCTTCTGTCCACAGTACTCGCGCTTTAGGCAGTGTCTGTGCCAGCAGTACGAATGCCCAGAGCCATATCGCAGCCTCCATCGCGTCCAACTGCCTGTGACGCGCCGATTCATGTAAATACGTGCCTGCGGAAACACAGAGATACCAAGAAAGCTGTTTCAGCGCCCAATGCTCTGCGCGATTCTGCTCCTTGATCTCCTCCCGATCCAATTCCTGCACAGCACAGGCCTTGCGTGGAACCGAATAGACGCCAACTCGATAACGATTGATCAAATCCTTTTGCTGCTCCTCAGTGGCCAAATCAAATCTGTCTACTCCATAGCGATAGCGCGCCCAATCGTCCAGACCGTTCACCCGCATCATCTTCCCCATCCCCTCGGCGCCGTCATCAAAGCTCTTCACCAGTCGAAAGACGCTTACCATGATCCAGAGTTCAGTCACAACCATCACGCAAAGAAATGGGAGATAAGGATGCGTTTCCCAACGATCGTAAACGGCAATACCCATCATTGGAACAAAGGCAATGTAGGTCGTAATCACGGCCACTCGCCGCCGCCACAGCGGTCCCATATCAACTCCCCACCACTTCATTCCGTTCGTCGAAAGCATCTCTCAAATTCCCCGGCTATTTCTCGTTCAGTGGCTCTACCAAAAGCTGCACCTCGACTTTGTAGTTGTTCACGTCATCGGTCATAGAGTACACGGTGATGCACTTACCCATGGGCACGGTCGGAGAGATGATGTACCGATGCGAAGAGAGAGATGAGTTTGCGCCTGGTCTTTCGGAAAACTCCGAATAACCTTCCGTTGCAATGCGAAGAGTGAGAGAGACAAAGTTTCTCACCTTGCGGATGTTTTGCACATCGACGTCCGTTGCGCCGTTGACGTATTCGATAGGGAAAACCGGGGCGGAGCTTTCTTTCTTCATAGGAATGCGGCTGTCGTCGCGAATTTGCGGATCGGCTTGCTGCGACGATGCAGTCACTGTATAGGTTTTTTTCGTGGTGGTCTTGTCGCCGCGAATTCTTTTGAAGGTGATTGTGAGTTGAAGCGGCTCAAACTCCGGCTGCGACAGCCTGCTCAAAGAAGCAGCGCGGGGAATTGGAGCAGTTTTGGACGCTGCGTTTTGCGGCTGTGCTTGCCGCGCTGCAATCAAAGGCGCAGTCAGCAGTAGTGCGGCGAGAATGAGTCGTGATGTAGGCATTCGCTTCTCCTAGTTCAATGCGGCGATCTGAATGGGGGCGATGGTGATCGGTTTTGTTTCGATGGCTTCGATGCGCAGCAGAGTCATGCCGCCAGAGCCAGACTTGCCCGGAGTTCCCAGCGCTGCGGACCTCGTAGTTATTAAGACAGAACGATGCTGCCTAATGCGCACCGGAGTCGCTGCAGCTGTTGTGGAGTTTCCTTCTATAAGTTGCTGCGTGTGCAGCACAGCGACGGCTGGCTGCGCAGGCTTGTGCGCCAGCGGAATGGCCACGGCGGCAATCAGCACTGAGGCTGCGGCCAGCGCCCAAAGCGGACGCCAGCTCCATGTTCGAGGCCGGTCGGCGGCAACGGCAGCCAAAATGCGCTGCGATAATGCGGCGCGCGGCTCCAGTGGTGTGTAGCTGGCCAGGGCGTCGTCAATCAACTTATCCAGTTCATCGTTCATGGCTCGCTCCTTTCTGTTTCAGTAATTTCTGATCAAGTAGTTCTTGCTTGAGCTTCTGCCGCGCGGTGTGAATCCTGCGCCGCACGGTTCCCTCGGGCAGATGGAGAATTTTCGCCACCTCCACCAGCTTCAACTCGCCCAGCGCGGCCAAAGCCAGCGGCTGTCGTAGTTTTTCCGGCAGCCGGTCAATGGCTGCGTGCAGCCAGACTTGCTGTTGCCGGTCCATCGCCGACTGCTCCGGTGTGGCCTGGCCGGATTGAATCTCCAGCCGCAGCTCCTGCTCCAGCAGTCTCGGCTTGCGCCGCCGCACAGCCATCCGCCACACAACCCGCGCCAGATAGCCCCGCTCGTCCGCAATCTCCTCCCAACGCCCGCCTCGAAAGATCTGGAGAAATGTTTCCTGCGCCGCGTCCTCGGCATCGTGCGGGTCGCGCGCCACGGTCAGCGCAATACGATAGACAAACTGCGAGTGCCGCTCCACAAATTCCGCAAAAGAATCCGTCCCACGCGCACCGTTGCCCGCGTGCGACGCAGCTTCTCCCAGCCTCGCGATGAAGGGCACGATTGGCATTACTACCAGTAAAGAGCATCCAGATGGGGAAATGTTCACTGCCACTGTGATTTTTTGGCAATGGAGGCTCTGGGGCCAACTGTGATTCAATAAAAGAGATGGCGATTGCGCGGAAAAAGACGGTACGTGGGTTGTGGATCAGGGCTCAGCGGAAGGTGCGCGAGCTGAGGATGGTGGGCTGGGCGCTGGCTCACAAGGGGCATCCGGTACTGGTGCAGGTCGTCCCGGCGCGCTTTTGCAACCTCTCCTGCGGCTATTGCAATGAGTACGATAAGGTCTCCGAGCCTGTCCCCCTCGAAGAAATGTTCCGCCGCATCGACCACCTGGGACGCCTCGGGACGGCAATGGTTGGCATCAGCGGTGGCGAGCCTCTGACGCACCCCGACCTGGACGAGATTATCCGGCGCATCCGCAAAACCGGCGCGATTGCCGGAATGATCACCAACGGCTATCTGCTCAATGTCGCACGAATTGAGCGGCTTAACCGCGCTGGTCTCGACCACATGCAGATTTCCATCGACAATCTGGTTCCCGACGATGTGTCGATGAAGAGCCTCAAAGTCCTGGATAAAAAGCTGGAAATGCTCTCCCAGTACGCCGAATTCCACGTCAATATTAATTCGGTAGTCGGCGGCGGTTTCAAGGATCCGAACGACGCGCTTGTGATTGGTAAGCGGGCAATGGAGTTGGGCTTTGAATCGACCATCGGAATCATCCATGATGGCAGCGGGCAACTGAAGCCGCTGCTCCCTGACGAGGCCCGCGTCTATCACGAAATGACCGACCGGCGAAAGACCAACTACTCGCGCTTCGACGATTTTCAGGCTGCAATTGCCGCAGGCCGCCCGAACGATTGGCGCTGCCGTGCGGGGTCGCGCTACTTATATATTTGCGAAGACGGCTTGGTCCACTATTGCTCGCAACAGCGCGGCTATCCCGGCGTGCCGTTGGCCGAGTACACGACGGCGGATGTGAAGCGGGAGTTTTTGACCGCGAAGAGCTGTGCGCCGAATTGTACTATCGGCTGTGTGCACCGGATCAGCTATATCGACCACTGGCGCGCGCCGCAAACTAGCACGATTTCGCCCGGAGTAGATGCGGCTGAGACTGCAGTACTAGTCCAAATCCAAGGCGGGAAGTAGTATCTCGCCGTCCCACCCCAGCCATAACATGCAGAACATGGCGAGGGTGGGGTGCACGAGTATTACAATCCACCAATACGTGCTACTGTTTCACTCCACAAAGATAAACTTCGAGTCCCATCTCATGGAACATTGTGGCTTTGGCGGCGAGGGCGCGATCGGCTTCATCGGCTGAGGCTGTGTAGGCAACGTTGACATGGTTGGAAGGGTGGCGAGCCATGAACTGGTTCTGCGTTACGCCATGCAGCAAGACGTGCATGATCGGCCACTGCGGAGTGACTTCAGCCCAGCGGCGATTGGTTTCGGCTTCAGGCAGCGCGATGGCGCTGGCGCGGCCGATATCAACTTTAAGGCGGCCATTCTGGACGAAGACGCGGCTCCAGACAATTTCTCCGGGTTTGCAGATACCACTGAGCGTACCGCCGCCGAGGCGGAAATACATGGACGGCTGGCGCTTGCTGACGGCTCCTTTGTAGCCGCCAACGAGATGCGATGCGGGCACGGCGCCAGAAATCTGGAAGAGCCAGACGAAATCGTCGATGCCACCGGCTGTGTACTGTTCGCCCCAGCGTACATCGTGCAGAGTAGTGGCGGGGTCAAGGCCCATCGCACTCCACACGCGATTCGTGACGACCGAATCGATGCCTACACACTCATCCACTTCATTGAAGTGCGGCAGCGCTTTTCCGGCGTAGAGTTCGCGGCCATCCGTACTATAGGCAGGCGGACGATCGACATTGTTGAGCAGTCCCTCAACAAGATCAGAGGCGGGAACGAGATCTTTAAGTCCCTGCTGATACTGAATGCCTATGGCGTCGCAGCCGAATGCGTCCGCAATCCGCAATGCGGCAATGTACATGCGGCACTGGTCGAGAATCTGTGCGTCAGTCAGAGAGGTGGCTTCGTCCGTGCCAGTCTCGAAGCGGACGCCTTTGGCATCGAGCCAGTTGCGAATCTGTTGTGCTTCTTTGTCGGTGACTTCGCGCATCGCGGCGTAGAGCGCGGATTGGCTCAGCCGCTCTTTGTACAGGCCTGCAGGATTCATCAGCGAGTCTTCGACAATGGCGTTCATCATGCCCATGCAGCCTTCGTCGAATACGCCGAGCAGAGCTTTTTTGCTAAGCAATTGCTTTGCCAGTGACGCGCCGAGGGCGCGTTCGGTTTCGGCGACTTTAGCTGGAGAGAAATCATGCACGTGTGACGTGTCGTGGACGAAGGATTTATTTTTGATCCATTCGTGCAAGCCGCGCTTGAATAGTGGGTCGGTAAAGTCCTTGCTCCAGAGAGTGGTGAATGGCACACCAGCTTTGAGCAGGCAGCCATTAAGGTTCAACATGCCCACCAAGCCGGGCCATTGGCCAGACCAGTTAGCCACAGTGAGAATGGGGCCGCGATGAGAGATGAGCCCCGCAAGAACGTGTGCACTATATTGCCACACAGACTCGGCGACAACGATCGGTGCGTCGGGATGGATATGCTCAAAGACCTGCATGCCCATTCGCTGCGAATGAATAAAGCCATGCTTGAGCGTGGAATCAACCGCGTGTGCGCGACGAAGCGTGACGCCCTCCGCAAGAAATGCAGCAGCCAGCATTTTTTCCATGCTGGCCTGCGCCTCCCAGCAGACTTTGTTGGCAGACTGGCGCAGATCGCCGCTGGCGATTAACAAAACTTCGTTGGACGCGACGGGCTTGGGAGTTGCCACTTCAGGAATTGCATATGTTGCCATTTTGTTTCCTCATTGATTTCGGGTATTGCCCGATTCTGTTAGGCTTGCGTAAGCGCGGGCTTCAGATCACGTCCGCGCGTAACAATAGATTTGTAACGCTCAAAGGCTTGCTGTGTCACTGCAAATTGCACTGGATGATACGGCTGAAGCTCAACGGATTGCCGAAGTGCATCTTGTCCTTCGGAAAATTTTTTGATGTGGCCCGTGGCTATGGCTTGCATCATCGCGTTGCCCAGAGCGGCTGCTTCCACCGGGCCTGCAATCACTTCGCGCACGCATGCATCGGCTGTCATTTGGCAAAGAAAGTGATTAAGGCTGCCGCCGCCAACAATGCGAATCGTACTGAGAGCACGTCCGGTGATGCGCTCCAAATCTTCCAGCGTTTCACGATAAGAAAAACTCAGGCTCTCAAAAATGCAACGTGAAAATTCGCCTTGAGTTTGCGGAATGGGCTGTGCGCTTGCCGCGCAAGATTGCGCAATGGCGGCACACATGTCGGTAGGAGACTGAAACTCGCTGGCCGATGGATCGATGAAAGAGCGGAAGGCGGGAGCGACCGAGGCTGCATCCTCCAGATCGGCCCACGCACAGCGAGTGCCGGAGGCCTCCCAAGCTCGGACGCACTCTTGCAAGATCCAAAGGCCGGTCAGGTTCTTTAAAAGCAAAATGCTTCCGTCGGCCGCGCCTTCATTGGTGAATCCGCCACTGAATGCCGCATCGCTCAGGTTTGGCTCATCGAGAGTCACTCCCATCAGGCTCCAAGTACCGCTGCTCAAAAATGCGCTGGATTTATCAAGACCAGGAATGGCTGCGACGGCGCTGGCTGTGTCGTGCGAAGCAACGGATATGCAGGGAACGCCGCCGGCGAAGCCGCATTCGGATTGAAGACTGGGCTGAAGTTGCCCGAGCACTTTGCCGGGTAGCACGATTTTCTGAAAGATATGCTCTGGAAGTTTAAGCCTGACTAAGGTTTCCTGCGACCATGAGCTGGCGCGTGGATCGAAGAGCTCTGTGGTGGTGGCTTCGGTGTATTCCGCGCACTTTTCACCGCTGAGCAGAAACTGAAAGAAATCCGGAATCATCAGCAGCGATTGCGCGTTTCGCAGTTGGAGATCGCCGCAAATCGCCATGGAAGCCAACTGAAAAACCGTGTTGATCTCCATCGACTGCACGCCGGTGGCGCGGAAGAGATCGTGACTGCTCATTGCAGTGCTCACCGCATCCGGCACGCCCCTGGTGCGGGCATCGCGATAGTGATGGGGATTGCCGAGCAGGCGGTCGCGCTCATCGAGCAGGCAGTAGTCCACGCCCCAGGCATCGATGCCGATTCCCGCCGGAAGCTCGTTATGAAGGCTCGAAAATTTCTTGAGGCCGTTCAGAATTCCGGTCCAGAGGTGAAGCACGTCCCAATGAAGATCAACGCCTAAGTGCACGCCGCCATTGGAAAAGCGATGCAGCTCATCGAGTGAAAAGCGCCTTCCATCCCAGCGGCAGTCCATTACACGACCGCTCGATGCGCCAAGGTCAACGGCCAGAAAACCCACACTCTCGCTCATACAGCTCTACCCCAAGACTCGCCCGATTCATTTTACAGCGCCGAGCTACTTGGGAGGCAAGGCCATCATCATGCCGCCATGTTGGCGTAAGTTGTTTTCTCCGCGGGGCAGTTTCATCGGCGAATTCGCGCCCAGATCACGCTCATAAATTTCACCATAGTTTCCCGTGGCTGCAATCATGCGCGCCACCCAATCGTCATCGAGGCTCAGCGCGGAACCAATCTCGCGGGATGCGCCGAGGAGAAAACGTAGCACAGGATCGCTGTCAGCGCGCGTGCGCATCGCCGTCACATTGGCCTGCGTCACACCGCTCTCTTCGGCTTGAACCAGCGCCTCCATCACCCAACTCACAATCGCGGCCCACTGCGGATCGTCATCGCGCACCGCCACCGCCAGCGGATCTGGAGAAATGGTTTTGGGCAGTAGACGTGTGGGATGACCTCGCCGCGTCAGAGTCGCACGCGTTTCGGCAAGGCGCGTCCGGTCGCCCGCCAGAGCGCCGCAATTCCCGGTGGCGAAGGCCGCCTGCATCTCGCCTTCTTCCTGAAAGGGAAAGGGAACAAAGTTCAGATGCTCACGCGCAAACCAGGCGCGGACGCTGTCTTCCACAGTGGTCTCGGCGATGAAGCAGATTTTCTTTCCGCTCAACTGGCGCGCATGTATTGCCGGAGTACCGGCTAATACCAGAAACCCAACGCCGTCCCACAACACTGGCCGCGTAAAGCGCAGATGTTTTCCCACTGAGTGAGTAAAGTCGTCAGTGAGCGTGGCGATCAAATCCACGTCGCCGTCATTAAGCCCTTTCATCGCGCCTTGGTCGTCAGCATAATTGATGGCTTTTGTCTGCGCATCCTTTCCAAATACCGCAATTGCAACCGCGTGACAAAGATCGTTATCGAATGCCGAGCGGTTGCCGTGATCGTCTGAGGTTGTGTACTCGGCCTGCTCTGCGTCAACACCGCAACGGAGCACGCCGGCGGCGCGTACGCGGGTCAGTGTTGGAGAGGTTTCTGCGGCTTGCGCTGCAACGCAGGCGAGGACCGTTGCCATCGTGATCAGTATTAGAGATCCTCGCATTATGGCGTCCATCCCCCGGCAGCGGGGATGCCCGGTGTTGTGTCGGGCCGGGGATTGAAGTCCCACGGGATGGGATTAGGGAGATTGCTATCGGTCGGAGTGATTTGTAATTGCTTGCACCCCACGCCATTAGCATGAGGAAAATTCGCAACTTCCGCGACAGGGATTTTTGCGTAGTCGGAGGGCAGCGGTGCGCGCTTTCCCATAAGTCGCAGTGCATCGAAGGCTGAAGTCATGTCGCCTACGCCGTCTACCTTATCATCTGCCGGTCCCAGGTTCGGCTGGCCGAATTTCTCCGCGCCAATCTTCCGCGCTCGCTCCTCGTCGGGCAGATCGGCAAGCGGAATAAGGCCAAACAACACATTGACAAATTTGATGATCGAGCTATGCTCCGAAGGCACATGCGAGACGCCATGCGCCACCGCATAGGGCGAGATTACAATCGCAGGAATACGTGGTCCTTGCTCCAGAGGCAGTCCCGCCGCGTCATGGGAACGTACACGCGGCTGCGCATGATCGTAAAGTCCATCTGACTCGTCATAGGTGATGATGATGGCGCTCTGACTCCAGTAAGGGCTGTTGGCGATGGCGTTAATCTCGTTAGCCAGCAGGGCCTCGCTGATTTGCGTGTCGGCATAGCCGGGATGGTCGTCATTGCCGTTGAAGACCTGCGCGAGTTTTGGATTGGGGTCCAGCGGCTTCCATCCGTCAATGTTGCCGTAGCCGCCGCGTAGATAGAACACGCCAGAAGACGGCAGCCGTTTGGCTGCAATGTCCGCGAAAAACTCGCTCAGTCCGTGCAGATGCGTACTGGCTATGGGATTATTGGCCACATAGCCAAAATACTGCGGCGCGTTGTGGTGGGCTACGTAGCCGTTATGCGAGGCTTTACCCTGGGCGTCGTTGCTCTCGTGGTCGTAGCCCTGCTGATACCAGCCCCAATTGATCGCGCTGACGCCATGGCCCGCAATCTTTTCAATATCCTCGCCCACATCAGGCAGATCGAAGACTGGATCGTAATCAGCTGCCGTGGTCTTCTTGATTTCACTGCCCATGAAAGAAAGCGGCAGGCTGGCGAAGGTCAGGTTCTTCGAGACGCCGCCGAAAGGTTTAACAGCCTGCGGCTGCTTGAGGCGGTTATGGAAGTCCAGTGACGAACCCCAGTAGGGTGCTGGGTCGGAAAGCAATGGCACCGTCGCTCCGTTTCCCAGTCCGCCGGTTGCGGCCTGGTCGGGATGCAGCACCCACTGAGTCTCGCCACCCTGGCCACTGATCAAAGCAATCGCATTGGGTGTCGATGGGCCGATGATCGTGTCCATGAAGTGATCGAAGAGCGTAAAGCGGTCGGCATAGCGCCACAAAAATGGCGCGGTATCGCAATCGACATGAGCCATCACCAACTCGCCAAACTGTTTGCGCTCAAGCGTCGGCACCTTGGACGGCTTGCCGTTGGTCAGCGTCACGCCCTCTTCCGTAAGCGCGTATTCCGAGTTCTGCGCAACGCTGTTTGAGTCAAGAGCAATTTTGCGCGCAATGCCCACGTGCGAGTGATTCACCGAAGCGATGTCCGCAGGATAAAGTGGTACGCTCTTGCCTTTTGCATCGACAATCGACGCTGGAATCCTGAATGGAGTAATCGTGCCCACTGTGCCGTCCGTGTTGACGATGGGCTGCTTGAATCCTGCAACCTGATCGGCAGTATAAGGACCACCAGGTCCGGCGTAAAGTCCATCGGCGCCTGGATAACTGCCAAAATAAAAATCAAACGAGCGGTTCTCCTGGAAGAGTACGAAAACGTATTTGATTTTACTGCGAATCAAACTCAGCTTCTCATCCTGTGTCAGCACGGGCTCCTTGGCCTGGTCGATAATCTGCGCACTGACAATCGCGCTCGATTTTGGCGCAATCGTCACGTCGGGCACCGCCGTATGCTGCGCCGCGCAGATTCCCGCGGCCACTGCGAAAAAAGCAATCAGAGCCACAAAGGCTTTCTTGCAACTGATTTCATACATGCTACTAAACTATGCCGTTTGGGGCAGTTAGGGCAACAGAATCGTTTAGCGAATTAACAAATATTAATCTGCCCGTAGGCCCTCTTCCTCTTGTGATTCCTTCTGATGGTAAGGTCATTTCTGCCGATAATCCGGGTTGAGAGAGTAGGTATGAATTTGACCGGATGGGGAAAGACGCAGCCTGCGGAGAGCAAAGCGCAGGCTGGCGACAACACGGTGCAGTGCATGACCGCGCTGGTGGAGGGTGTGGCGGAAGCGATGCCCAGGATCGACCCCAAGACTTATAGCGAATTTCGCGGTACAGCCTCCAGAATGGCGATGCAAATTCCCGACAGCATGGACAATGCCGAGCGGCTGAGAGTGGTCAACGCCATCCTGCACGAGTTTGAAAACTATCGCCACGGCGTTGAAGAAGAGCTCCGAGATCGCCAGAAAAGCTGGCGTTCGCTGACGGTCAAGATGACTCGGGCGCTGCTCGATGCCCTTGGCGTCAAAGCGGACTCTTCTGTCGCGCTGCCCCTCACCGATGGCATCGAACAGCTTGGCACCGCTGACCAGGTTCGAGCCTATCGCGATCTGGTGAACGGATTCCTTGAGTTGCGCAGCGCAAAAGAAGAAGCGGTAAAAGAATCTCCGCTGAAGGTGGCCGACACATCAACCTCAAACATGAATGCCACTGGCTTGCTGGGCGGTGGCGCGGCCGTCGAGCAATTGAGAAAAGTGATGGAGCGCGGCCTCAGCGGCTTCGTCGTGGTATTTCAGTTAAGCTGCCTGGAGATGGTCAACAAGCGCTTCGGACCAGAAGCGGTCGCAGATTGCGTGATGGCCGTCTCAGCTTTTCTTACTTCCAGCCTTCATAGCGACGATGCCATCTTCCACTGGAGCGACTCTTCGCTGGTAGCTATCTTGATGGGCAGGCCCAACGATCACATTCTCACCGCCGAACTGAACCGTATCTCCGCAAAGAACACCGATATCTGCGTCAATATTGGGGGACGCTCCATCATGCTTCGTATTCCATTCTCCTTTGATCTGCATCCTATTGAGCGTTTCAAAACCGCCGACGATCTTTACAAACTCTCGCTGCAAGGAGCAAAAAAGTGAAAGATATACCTAAGACTCCTGTAAACCAGCCGACCGTGAACGTCGATACCCAACCCGACTCGCTCGATGAATTACCCGTGGCCTATGTTGAGATGGATGAACATGGAGCGATCACCCGCGCCAATCGCATCACGCGTAAGCTGCATTCCAAAGATACCGGCGAGCTGATCGGCAAGCTGGCCTGGGAAATGATGCCGACCGATGAGCAGGAACAGAGCAGCGCGACTTTTGCGTTGGCCATCGAGACCTGTCAGAATCCGCCCGTTGTGCGGCGTTCCATCTATTCCAGCTCCGGTGCATTCCGTGTCTTCGATATCTACCGTAACCTGATCCTTGATGCTCAGGGCAGAGCGACCGGCATGCGAGCGGTCACGGTAGACGTAACCGATTCGCACAAAGCCCATGAGTCGGCCGAGCGTGGCCGCCTGTGGTTGGAGAGCGTAATGGCGTCGCTCTCAGCGGCTGTCATCGTCACGGATTCTCTTGGATTTATTCGCTCCATCAACCCAGCCGCCGAAAAACTTCTCGGTTGGAAGGCTGAGGAGTTGGTTGGCAAGGTGGTTGAAAAAGCCCTACCTATTCTCTCTTACGTCTCAGACGACAACGCACACCCAGGCTTCACCATGGCGCTGGAAAAGTCTGCTTGCGGAGTGGCAACGCTGCTCGACCGTGAGCGCCGGGAGTTGATTGTGGAAATTGGCGCTTCGCCCATTCAGGACAAGAACACCGGCTATACGACAGGCGTGGTCAGCGTGCTGCGTCGCCTTGAAAAAGCCTGAGGCCCACGCACAACCACTAACGCCCTGGCTTTTGTCGGGGCGTCTTCTTATGCCTCTCATGCGATAAAATTGGCTGATTCAGCAATCATGATTCAGAGGATCCTATAAAAATGGGCAACTCCCGACTTCGCTCCAGCTTGTGGGCCAGTAGCGCACAAGTCTTGCTTCTGGCCGTCTCGACGGCGGTTGTGGTTTCTGCGCAGACTCCGGTGTGGCAACTGAATGGGCCAGCCTTCAGCGCTTCCGTGGACGAAATTCAGAAATCCGCAGCCAAAATCGTACCGGAAAAATTCATGAATGCAACCATCCTATTCGAGCGGGATGCCTACACAATTGATGCGGAAGGACGAGTCACCTACCGCCACTCGATGCTCTACCGGATCGAGACGCAGGATGGGGTTGAGGGGTGGTCAGAGACCTCCGCGCGCTGGGAGCCCTGGTATCAGAATCGTCCAGAGATTCACGCGCGTGTGATCCGGCTGGATGGTAAAGTGAGCCAGTTAGACCAGAAGACCATCACCGACGGACCTGCCAGCGAAGGCGATGACGACACCTACACCGATGCGCGTATCCGAAAGGCGCCGCTGCCCGGCTTGACGGCAGGAGCAATCGTCGAAGAGGAAATAGTTCTGGAGGATAAGTCTCCGTTTTTTGCCGAAGGCGGAGTCTATCGCGAATTCTTTACGCGCTCCGTGCCGGTCATTCATTCTGAGCTGATTGTTGACGCGGCGCAGGCTCTCAAGCTGCAATATCGCACCCATCTTCTTCCTGAAATTGCGGTGACGGACGAAACACAGGCAGGTGTTCGTCACTTGAAGTTTGTTCAGGGCTACCTGAAGGCGCGTCAGAAATCGGATATCAATCTTGCCACGCATATTTTCTGGAATTCGATGGTGGAGTTTTCCACCGGTGAGTCATGGGCTGCGGTAGCCAGCTCTTATCGGCAATTGGCCGAAGGGCAGATCGATCCCTCAAAGGTGAAATCGCTTCTCCCCAGTGAAGCCGCAGCCAACCGAATGGAGCGGATTCAGCGTATCGTTTCCCGACTGCATAAGGAGATTCGCTATACCGGGATCGAGTTTGGCCAGGCCAGCATCCAGCCGCAGACGGCGGCGGAGATTCTCAAGCGGCACTACGGCGATTGCAAGGATAAAGCGGCCATGCTGGTGGCCATGCTGCGCGCCGATGGCATTGCCGCCAACATGGCGCTGCTCGATACCGGCCCCGGTGTGGATCTGACGCCAGAGTTGCCGGGAATGAATCAGTTTGATCACGCCATTGTTTATCTTCCAGCCGATGGAAAAGGCAGTGCGCCCTTGTGGATCGATGCAACGGCGGAGTATACGCAGGTTGGCGTTTTACCGGTCATGGACGAGGGACGACTGGCGCTGATTATTGCGGACGGCACACAGGCTCTGACTCTGACGCCGACGCCCAGGCCCGAGGATGATGTGCTCACCGAGGAGCGCACGGTCGTGATGGCCGAGTACGGCTTGGCGCACATCACCGAGACATCGCTGACCCACGGCAACGTGGATGCAACTTACCGTTCGGAATATGGCGGCGTTGAATCACGCGAGAAAAAGACCAATCTCGAGACCTATGCCAAAAATCAATATCTGGCCAAGGCCCTGACGAGTGTTGAGCATGGCGACGGCAAGGATTTCAGCAAGCCCTTCGCGCTCAAACTGGATATGGCCGAGGCCAAGCGCGGCAATACACTTATTGACGATGCCGCCGTTGCCATTCCCTTCACAAGCCTTTTTTACCGATTGCCTGAATGGTTTAGAACCGATCCCAACCCCAATGGCGACAAGCTGACTCCCCAGCAGGAAGAAGACCAGAAAAAAGCAGTACTGGCGCGGGTCAGTGAATATGAAGTGCATCCGCAGGCCACCGAGTGGCGCTACAAAATCACGCCTCCTATAGGGTTCGTGCTCAGAGCTTTGCCCGAAGACAAAAGCACGAATATGGGACCAGCCAAATTCACCCAGCACTATGAAGCCGACGCTCAGGGTGTCATCACTGCCATGTTGCGCTTTGAAACCGGCAAAACACAATACTCGGTGGATGAGGCATTGGCATTGCGCGATGCCATTCTGGCGACCTACAAGCAGGACATGATCATGCTGCTCTTTGATCAGGCCGGTTCGAAGTTGAAGGCCGCCGGAAAGATTCGAGAGGCGCTCGCCACCGACCGCGCTTTGATTGACCGCTACCCCAAAGAGGCATTGCATCACGCGCAAATTGCCTATGTGTTCTTGCAGGCTGGTATGGGTGACAAGGCAAGAGTCGAGGCCCAGGCTGCAACTCAGCTCGACCCCAAATCCGCTGCGGCTTTCAAGACACTGGGCTGGGTCTGCCAGTTCAATGAGATTGGCGTTCAATATGCGCGCGGCTTCGATTTGGATTGCGCGATTGACGCCTACAAGAAGGCCGGGGAACTGGACCCAGACGACACCAACTCGATGCTCAATCTGGCGATTCTCAATGAGTACGGCCACGATGGTGAGCGATACACCTCGGATGCGCACTATGCCGATGCCATTCGCCTTTACAAAGCAGTCAAGGAAAAAGATAAGCAGGTTGGAGATCAGTACGTAGACAGTCTACTTTTCGATCTTTTGTTCAGCGGGCAATATAAGGAACTGCTCCAGGAGCTTGAGAAGCTGCCATCATCCAATACGCGCAATGCCCTTGGCATTACCGCAGCAGTCGCGCAGCAAGGCGGCCCGGCAGGCATCAAGGCGGGAATAGATCGCGCTGATCACCTGTCGTCAGATCGTAGTTCTGCGCTGGTCATGGCCGGTAACCAGATATTGCGTCTCAGGTTATATCCGGAAGCAGCGGAGATTCTTTCCGCGGGCGTGGAAGGGCAAAGCAATGCTGCTGGCGTCACACAGCAAATCGCCACCTTCCGGCAACTGACTCCGTGGAAGAAAGAGTATTTTCCCGCAACCGATCCGCGCAGCGTCGTGCAAAAAATGTTCATCGCATATATGGCAGGCGAGATTACCGAGAAAAATTCTGCGGAGTTTCTATCGCGGCACGCCTATGGCTCGGAGCTGGAATGGAAGAGGAATCTGGAAAAGGCACAACAGAGCCGCGGCTTTCTGCGCGTGGCTGCCGCTCAGGCAGGCATGACTTCCACTGTTTTGCTGGATGTGATTGCCGGCAATTTAAAATTTACCGTTGACGGCACCGACAATACTGGCTACAAAGTCTCCGTGCAAAGCATGGGATCGAAGCCGCAGCATCTCTTTGTGAGCAAGGAAGACGGCGTGTATAAAGTTGTCACCGACGGCAGTCCGGCCTCCGAAGCAGGCTTTGAAGTGTTGTACCTTTTGCATGAAGGCAGGGAAGCAGAGGCGCGAAATCTTCTGGACTGGATGCGTGACCTGCTACATCGAGGCGGAGGCGACGATCCGCTCTCCGGGCCGTTTCTTCCGCGCTTCTGGACGATTGGAGACACGGGCGGCGCAGATGCGATTCGTTTGGCGGCGGCGTCGATGATTGTCAACAAACCCGGCGTCAAGGAGCTGTTACCCGCAATTCACACAGCATGGGAGAAGGCGACCGCCGATCAGCAGCGCCTTGATCTGGAACTGCTCCTGGCCTCCGGATACGTGACGACGGAGGATGGACCCGCGCTGAAGGTCGTCAGCTCCGAGATACTTTCCAAGTATCCCGACTCATATGTTGCAATCGGGTTTGCAGGCCAGGCGGATGCGCTTTTAAAGAACTGGTCCGATTGGAAGCAGATGCTGGAATCGCGCATCAATAAGCATCCGGACGATGAGATTCTGCTCCGCTTGCAGGTAAGAGAAGAAGAGGCGGAAGGAGATTTTGTAAAAGCGCGCGCCACCGAGCAGTCGGTGATCGACAAGGGGAAGGCCTCCTCCGAAGACTACAACTCATACGCTTGGACAGCCCTCTTCGATGGCAAAGTCGATGCCGATGTGGTGAAGAACGCGCAACAAGCCAACATGCTCACCAATAGCTCGAGCTATAACATTTTGCACACGCTGGCCTGCATCTACGCCGTTCAGGGTAAAACCAGCGAAGCACGGGAGCTGTTGTTGAAGGCGATGAGTGCGGATCATCTGGCAGAGCCGAATTCGGCCAACTGGTTTGGTTTCGGCTCCATCTATGAGCAATACGGAATCAACGATGCCGCCATCGAGGCCTATCGCAAAGTAGAAAAGCCCGAAGGCCCAAGCAGCCCCACCGGCACCTACGTGCTCGCCCAGATGCGGCTCAAAGCACTCGGCGGACTTTAGTGCGTTTTCAACGTAAGTGTTAATAGAATTCTGGGTGCCCCATCCTTTTCGCGTCCTTTGCGAAAAGGGTGGGATAGCACAACTGCCTATTTTGGCAAAGAATAGAAAGCCGAAAATGCTTTGGAAGCTACGCCCTACACCGGCTTCTTCCCTTTTCCCGCACCCCGTCCGCCCAGCAGTCCTTCCAGCTCTTCCTTGAACTCGCGCACATCTTTGAAGTCGCGATAGACCGAGGCGAAGCGGATATAGGCCACTGTGTCCAGCCCCTTCAACTGATTCATAATCAGCTCTCCGACCTCGCTGGTGGTCCGTTCGCGTTCCGGCGCATCCATCAGATAGGCCTCAACCGCGTCCACAATAGCCTCCAGATTGATCGACGGAACGGGCCGTTTTTCGCAGGCACGCAGCAGGCCACTCAAAACTTTTTGCCGGTCGAAACGCTCGCGGCGACCGTCTTTTTTCACCACCATGTAAGGGATTTCGTCGATTCGTTCATAGGTAGTAAAGCGGCGATTGCACCGCTCGCACTCCCGCCGCCGCCTGATCGAGTCGGCCTCTTTGCTTTCGCGCGAGTCCACCACTCGATCCTGCCCGAAGCCGCAATATGGACACTTCATCTTGGGCTCATTCTACGGCATTGAACTGGCGCATGGTGCAGGGAAAAGTGACAGGAAATCGAAACCAGGGAGATGAAACCGTGGCCAGGGATTATGAGGCAAGGCAGTAGTCTCACAAGAACAATCGTGGAATCCGGATCGCGGCACAGTGGAAAGTCAAAGCGGACGCACTGAAACCGTTTGGCCAACGAGCTGTGCGAAAGCCGGATTGGAGCGTAACTTGTCGAAGGCCGGTTCCACGCCAACATAAACCAACCATCCGCTGCGCTGGGCCCGAGCATTCCTAAGGAACTTCATTGCTGTTTCCCCGTCACCGAGCATTGCATGGAGTTTAGCTTTTTCATAGTCGGAATAATAGGGCCCCGCATCGGGCTTTTCCGTCTCCGCTAGGATGGCGCGCAACACTCCGGGGTAACCACCCCGCGCATAGGCGTCATCGAGTGCTTTTGCAATCTCCGGATGTCCAGCTTGGACGTAAAAGCCCTGCCGCGCGCGGAGCGCATCCGGCCATATGCCCTTCTGCTCATATGCCCAGGCCAGCTTCATCTGGGCGGTCTGGAAACCGCTGTCCAGTTTCAGGGCCTCCTTATAGCTGAGAATGGCGTCGTCATACCTGCGGGCGTAGTAATTTACCCATCCGCTGTTCGTAAGTACGATGAGTGACAGCGGATCGAGCGTCCGTGCGTTGAGCAACTCGTTTCGCGCTTCGTCGAAGCGCCCGCGTGAGGCAAGAAACATGCCAAACCAGTGGTGCGCCGTGGCGTTGTTGGGGCTGAGGTCCAGAGCCTTGTGGAATTCCGATTCCGCTTCGGAAAACTTCCATTCATATCGCCAGAGGTTGAAGGCCATTGAGGCGTGCGCCTCCGAGAGATTTGGATCGAGAGCCAGAGCCTTAAAGGCGGCCTCTCTGCCCGACTCGGCCAACTCATCGCCCGAACGGCCCTCATAATACTCGCGCAAGAGGTTGTACGAGTCGGCCAGGCCAGTCCATGCATCGGCGTATGCGGGATCCTGCGCAACCGCACTTCTGAAATACTCGATGGACTTGCGAAACCCCTCTTCGTTGCGTTTGTTCAATTCAAGCCGGCCTTTTAGGAATGCCTCGTAGGCGGCTTGGTTGGCCGTAGTGCCGTGCGGCATGTGCACATCGGGCAGCACCAGGAAGAGCGACTGGGCAATCCGGCCGGCCACCGAGCGTTCGAATTCGAGGATGTGTTCCGCGTTGACCTCTCCGTCATAGGTATCTGCCCACAATTCTGTCTGATCATCCGCCTTCACCAGCTGTGTTGTGATTCGGATCGTCCGTCCGGAGCTTTTCACTGCTCCCTCGAGCAGGTATTTGACCCCAAGTTCGCGTCCAATCTGGGCCGGAAGTTTTCCAGCGTGTTTGTAATGCATCGCCGAAGTACGAGCGATTACACCAATGCGGCTGGGGCTGATTCTGCCCAGATACACAATCAATTCGTCGGTCAGGCCATCGCTCAGGTAATCCCGATCGAGATCGCCGGTGAGGTTTTCAAAAGGCAAAACGGCCACCATCAATCGAGCGGGAGGCGCCTCAGGGTGCGCTTCTCGACCCCAACGGAGAGAGAGAAAGACAACAGCGATTGTCAGAGCTACGAATGCCGAGGCCAGCCCAAACTGGAGGAACCGTCTCCTGACTGCGTGAACCTCCGCCGTTTCTTTGTTTTCCGGCGAGCGAAACTCATCGACTGGCTCAGGGTCAAATTCCGCAGCTTCCACTGTAGGGACGGCGATCATAACCGGGGCAATGAAGCGATAGCCGATTCGGGGCAAAGTCTCGATGTAACTGGGAGCGCCGGCATCGTCGCCCAGCACGGCGCGAATTTGACGTACGCAGTGGTTCAGGCCGCGCTCAAAGTCAACAAAAGTATCCGGCCCCCATAACTCCTGCTGGATTTCTTCGCGAGTGACGACTTTGCCGTAACGCGACGCCAGCAGCACCAGAAGTCTCAACGGCTGGGGAGCGAGTCGCACGACCGCGCCCAGCCGCTTCAGCTCACCCTTTTCAGAGTCGAGATGAAAGACGCCGAAAGTGAATACAGCCGAACCGGGAGGACCCATGATCGTCGATCCTGCGCTTATAGCCCGTCAACTCTGGGGAAGATTGGTTAGCACAGTATAGCTTGGAACATTGGATTCTTCCCATTAAATTACTCTGTGTGTATTTCCGCTTCGGATCTAGATCCCCGGCATTTCTAAGCAGAAGAGTGCGAAAGTTTACTCACATGAAGAAGTAAATCGCTTAATTTCTATAACTTGATTGAACATAACTTATCTGCCAAGAAATCATCTCCTAACCATTGCATTTCTCTCTGAGGTAGCAGAAAGTGATTGCGAATTCCAAAACATGTGTCTGTGCTTACTTAAGGAGATCATGCAATGCGCAAGTTTCGAGCTCTATTTCTAATTTGCTCTCTGGCGGTTTTCGGAGTGTACGCCAGCTACGCCGATTCACTGACGGAGAACTTCAACTATGGAGTTGCAATTGTGAACTCCTCTTGGCAAATCGTCCCGGAATCACAGATTCAGCCTGAAGGGACGATCACGCTCACCACCAACGGTGATGGGACAATCACTGCGATCCTTACGGACAACTATGCCACGATCAACGCGGTCGGCTTTAACTTCAATAACTCCTGCGTTAATGGCGTGTGCCCCGATATCAGCTATTCTTCTTCCACCTTTAATACCATTGGCAGTCTGGGAGAACAATTCGGTGGCCAGCATTTGTCCTTCTGGTGCGCTGATCCACCGCAATCGGGTTCTGGAATAGACTGCGGAACCCAGAGTATTACCTGGACGATCAGCTCTGACAATGTTTATTTCTCATCGGTCTACCAGTTGCTTGGGGGGACTTCCTCCTTTTCCGACTTCTACCTGAGCGATACCAACGATGGCAGCACAAACGGCGACTACCTGGGCCAGTACGGTGCAGGGATGCCGCCTTATTCGCCTGCCGCTGATACCGTGACGCCCGAGCCGACCAGCTTCCTGCTGATGGCTTCCGGCCTCGCCGGAATGATGGGGGCAATCCGCCGTAAATTGAGGGCGTAATCTGTTTCGCCTATCCAGCATTTTAGGACTACGGTTTCAATACCTACGGCTTCCCCAAAACTCGGAAGACCCACATCACGCTGGTGAGATGCGGGCCTTTCCAGTTTTCGCTTTGTGTTGGAAGTTGAGCACTGAAAGCTCCCCTGCTTGACTTTGCGGCCATTTTCATAATCACTATTCCATGCGCTAATCAAACACCACCGTCTTGTTTCCATAGCAAAGAATGCGCCTATCCAAACGCCAGCGCACGGCGCGCGAGAGCACAATGCGCTCCAAATCGCGGCCCCTGGCCACCAGGTCTTCCACCTGATCGCGGTGCGAAATGCGGGCCACGTCCTGCTCAATAATCGGGCCGTCGTCGAGCACTTCGGTGACATAGTGGCTGGTGGCTCCGATCAGCTTGACGCCGCGGGCGTGGGCTGCGTGATAAGGCTTGGCGCCGGTAAATGCCGGCAAAAATGAGTGGTGCACATTGATGATCGCGGCGGGGTAGCGCTGCACAAAAGCTGGCGAAAGAATCTGCATATAGCGCGCCAGCACCACCAGCTCAATCTCATTCTTCGCCAATACTTCAAGCTGCCGCGCCTCGGCTTTGGCGCGGGTGGCGATGGTCACCGGAATGTGCTCGAAGGGAATTCCGTAAAAGGCGGCCAGCCGTTCCACGTCGCGATGGTTAGAGACGATCACCGGAATCTCGCAAAGCAATTCGCCGGTGCGCCAACGGTGCAACAAATCGGCCATGCAGTGCAGGTACTGCGAACAGAAGAGCGCCACACGCGGCAGGCGGTTGCTGGTCGTCAACTGCCAGCGCATTCCCAGTTCGGCGGCCAGCGGAGCAAACTCCGTTTTGAATGCGTCCAAATCAAACTCTGCCGGGACGGAAGCCGAGCTGCCGTCCGCCGCCCCAAGCCCCCACTCCACGCGCATGAAAAAAAGTCCCAGCTCGTGGTCCTGATGCTGGTCGGCGTGGAGAATGTTGGCCCCGTGCCGGTAAAGCAGCGAGGAGACACGCGCCACCAGACCTTTCTGGTCCGGGCAATCGATCAGTAAAACGGCGGAATCTTTCATTCTCTCTATAGTTTAATCCACCTGCGGTGGGGCCAAACGCCGCTTGCGGCACCTGCGGTGCGGCAGACGGCGCTTACGCGCCATGGGGTTCGTGGCTTTCCTCTCTTCGCCAGAAAAAAGGCGAAGGGCGAAGGCACTCGTGGCAGCGACTCGACAAAAAATGCCGAGGCAATGAATGCCCCGGCAATGCGCGTGCAACCCAAAGGATTTATAAACCTGCTTCTCGCACAGCCCACACCCCGCGCCTTTCAACTCCACCCCAGCCACCAATACCTGTAGCAGAGGCACCCATGATTCCGAACCCAGGAATACCCACAATCTCAACCCCGCGCCTTGTTATTAGGTGCGGAGCGAGCCGCAGTTGGCTGGCGCGAATGGCGCCAAAGGCGCGGTTGGCCCCACCGCAGGTGGCTAGGCGGCGTTGCTGCTGCGGGCCATCAGCGGCGAGCTTAATTGCTGACGAAGGTTCCCTGCCAAATCGGCCACTACGCGCATCCGTTCTGCACCTGTGGCAGAGATTTCGTTGCTGCTAAGTGCCAGTTGGGAGTGAAGCAGCAGGCCGGCAACGGTAGACTTGAGCTCGGTTTCAATGGCGGCGGCAGCGGCTCGGCGGGCCAGTGATTGTTCGCGTTCGCGGCGGTGCAGTGCGGCGCGAACTTCGCGGATCAGCCGGGTAGCGCCGGAGAGCGCGAAGTTGATTTGCAGCGGAATGGCCAGGCTGGCGTGCTCCCAAATTGCCTCGGCGGAGGCCGGGTCGCACTCGGCCATCGTATCGTCCACCACAACGGCGGCGAATTCACGGCGGCGCAGAGCTGCCAAGGCGGCTTTCCGTCCCTCGGCCACTTCCACTTCCATGCCCAGTTGGGCTGCCACAACGGCGGCGCAATTGCGAGCGCCTTCGACTCCAGTCACAATCAGAATGCTCATTTTGTAGCTCCTTGTTGGCTCTCTTTGCCATCGATGTGGCCGGAGCCTGTGCGGTCCGCGCGGTTCAACTCCCGATTGAGACCAGTGAAGTTTCCCGTATCCAACCTACTCGGCAAGATCCGTCCCGGCTTGGCCGGGGCTACTTATTCGTCTCGAAGCGGATCGGCGATGCCGTATTCCTTCAGCTTTCGGTAGAGGGTGGTCTTGCCGATTCCCAGCAGCTTTGCGGCCTGAAGCTTGTCGCCGTTCAACGTGCGAATCGCTCCCAGAATCGCCGTGCGCTCGAGATCAGCCAGCGTCGTCAACTGCAGATCAGAACCGTTCTCGGCCACCGGCTCACCCACAGCTACCGTGCGTCGCGCCTCCAGACCCTGCTGCTGAAGCTGTGTGGGCAGGTCGCCCAGGTGCAAAATGGGACCACTTGAGAGCGCACAGGCCCGCTCGATTGAATTTTCGAGTTCCCGCACATTGCCCGGCCAGTCGTGGCGCATCATGGTGCGCAGCGCCTCGTCGCTCAGCGTGAACTTGGTGCCGTGCTCACGGCTGATGCGGTCCAAAAAGTGAGCGGCCAACAGTGGGATATCTTCGCGGCGGTCGCGCAACGACGGCAAACGCAGGTTGACAACGTTGAGGCGATAGAAAAGATCTTTGCGGAATGTGCCTTTTTCCACCATCACCGCCAGATCGCGGTTGGTGGCAGCCACAATGCGCGCCTTGATGGCGACGCGGTGGGTGGCGCCGACCGGGCGGACTTCTTTTTCCTGCAGCGCGCGCAAAAGCTTGGCCTGAAGGTCGAGTGTCAGCTCGCCAATTTCGTCCAGAAAAACCGTGCCGCCTTCAGCCGAAACCAGCAACCCGTCTTTGTTGCGGTTCGCTCCGGTGAATGCGCCCTTCACGTAGCCAAAGAGCTCACTTTCGATCAGCGTGGGCACCAGCGAACCACAGTCAACGGGCAGAAAAGGCTTTTGTGAATTCGGCCCGTAGGCGTGAATGGTCCTTGCCACCAGCTCTTTTCCGGTGCCACTTTCTCCCAGAACCAGAACGGGGTGCGAGCTCTGGGCAACTTTCGAGAGAATGCGATACAGCTTCTCCATTTCACCGGAGCGGCCAATCATTGCGCCAAGCCCCTGCGAAAGCCTGAGCCGTTCGCGAAGTTGGCGGGTGGCAATGTCCGTAGTGAGCGAGGCGGCGGCGCGATCAAGAACCGTCGAGAGTTCGTCCATTGCAAAGGGCTTGGCCAGATAGTCCGAGGCTCCGCAGCGCATCGCCTCAACAGCGGCGTTGACTGATCCCGAGGCGGTCATCGCGATCACAGCCGTCTGGGGGTAAAGCAGCTTGGCCTCAGAGACCAGCTCCAGCCCCAGATTCGAGCCGGCGGGCAGGTTGACGAGAAGAATGTCGGCTGTCGAGCCGCGCAGCATACTGCGCGCCTGGGTCATGTCGCCGGTGCTTTCCACCGCGTAGCCCAGGCTGTTGGCAATTTCGGCGCAGGCCGAGCGCATCGCCGGATCGGCGTCTACGACCAGCAGGTGCAAGCGCACCGGGGTCTCATCGAGTTGGGGCATAAATTCCATCACTCGGGTACTCACAACTGTTTCAAGCATTGTATTCGCCTCACGCGCAAATTGGTTGATTTGGATTTTTTGCTGCCGCTCACCGGGCTTGCTTCTGCCTGAATGCAGCGAAGTTACGGTCTTGTCTCAGAGAAAGCGGAGGGGCAGCTCAATCTCAAAGCGTGCTCCCGCCAGGGTACGGTTCATCACGTGAATGCTGCCCCCGGCGGCTTCCACAATGGAACGGGTGATGGAAAGGCCCAGCCCGCGATGGGATGCAGGCCAGCCGCCGTGGCGAAAGACGCCGGTAGAGTGTGTGGTATAGCCGGACTCGAAGATTCTGTCCAGCGCTTTTTTGGGAATGCCCGGGCCGTCGTCTTCCACGCTGAGCAGCAAACCCTGCGCCCCGGCTGTTGTGGTGCATTCGCGCAAACCAAGCTGGATGCAGCCGCCCTCCGGAATCGCTTCGGCGGCGTTTTTGATTAGGTTAACCAGAATACGCGTCAAATCCTCGCCGGTCAGCCGCACCGGCAGCGCGCCACCCTCAACGTCCAGGGTGAGAGTGATCGCTGGTCCGGCCAAAGCCGCCAGCAGATTACGGTTAGCCCTGAGCTCCGCAGCCAGGTTGTCAATCGGCTGAGCGGGCATCAAATCCCAGTGGCGTTTGCGCTCCTGCCGTGCAGCGCCGACTGACTC
>CAYPYJ010000025.1:0-44458 GCA_964414945.1 uncultured Occallatibacter sp. | reverse complement strand
TCGTTCTTATCCTTCCCGGCATGAATGAGGGGATGCGCAAACTATTGAAAGCAATCGTCACAGATCGTCATAATTGGATTGGAATCCTACTCTTGAGTCTTGTCAAATTCCTATTTCATAGTCCTATAATCAGTTTTCGGTTTGCATCCTCTTTGTACCTTTTGGATTGTCTGGCAAAAAACAAATCTTCAGTGAATTCAAACGCCCTTAACATTCGCGGACGAGAATCAAAGACGGCAGGTTATCTGCAAAGGAGAGCTTCCGTGAAAAGAACGTTGATTGCCGTAGGTTTGTTGGTAGTGGCCCTGAGTTCGGCTCAAGCCCAGAAGTTGACCGGGGCAGGTGCGACATTTCCTTATCCGATCTATTCCAAGTGGTTCAGTGAGTATCAGGCAGCCCATCCCGGCGTCGAGATCAACTATCAGTCGATCGGCTCGGGCGGCGGCATTCGCCAGATGACAGCCGGCTTGGTGGACTTTGGCGCTACTGACGCTCCCGCCACCGATGAGCAACTGGCTCCCTCCAAGAGCAAGTTGATTCACATCCCCACCGTGCTCGGCGCCGTGGTGCCCATCTTCAACGTTCCCGGCGTTAACGACCTTAAGTTCAGCCCGGACGTGCTGGCCGACATCTACCTGGGCAAAATCACGGAATGGAACGACGGGCGCATCGCCAAAGACAATGTCGGCGTCAACCTGCCCAACCTCAAGATCACAGTCGTCCATCGCGCCGACGGCAGCGGAACCACATTCATCTTTACCGACTATCTGAGCAAGGTCAGCCCTGAGTGGGCCAATGGACCGGGTAAAGGTGCTTCGCCCGCTTGGCCGACCGGTATCGCCGGCAAGGGCAACGAGGGCGTGGCCGGTTACGTTCGCCAGATGCAGGGCACCGTGGGTTATGTCGAGTTGATCTACGCGTTGCAGAACAAGATCAGCTATGGCTCCGTCAAGAATGCATCGGGCAGCTTCGTCAAGGCTTCAATTGAAGGCGTCACAGCAGCTGCGGCAGGCGTCAAGCAGTTTCCTGATGACTATCGCGTATCGATCACCAACGCTCCGGGCAAAGAGGCTTATCCCATCTCCAGCTTCACCTGGATGCTGGTGCCTCTGAAGTCCGCTGACCCGGCCAAAGGCAAGGTGATCAAGGACCTGCTGAGCTGGATCGTCAAGTCTGGCGAGGACGAAGCGGCGGGATTGTCGTATGCCCCGCTGCCCAAGAACGTGGTGGAAAAGGAACTCAAGACCATCTATTCGCTGCAATAGGTATATATAGACCATGTGAGTGCCCCAGGTTTCGGTTTCGGGACCTGGGGTACCTCAATGCCAAAGTTACTTCTTGTATATTCCCTGGCTTTAGCGGCACAGTCGTAGCGGTGCCCTTTCAAAACCGGGCTTTCACCACCGACTTCTAACAGGTTAAGTGTTCCTCGATCAGGCGGTCAACCAGCGCCATCAGGTGCTCGCCGGTGCGGGGCAGCGTGAAGGCCGAGGCCGCTTCATCCCAGTCGAGCTTGAAGCTGGTGGAAAGCGCGGAAATCCATATCTGGCGCATGGGGGCATTCGGCGTAATTACGAACTTGCCCACAGGCTCTTCAAAGGTCACGTTCACAACACCGTTCTGTTCGTCGACCTCGAAACCGGACTCTTTCTCTTCCTCGCGCAGAATCAAGTGCTGCATCAGCGAGTTCAGAGCTGTTTCCGCAATGCTGCGAAACTGGAGTTCATCTAACATGCTCCCAGTCTAAAGCATGATCGGCTCTGGTGTTTACCGTCTATATGAGCCGTAGTGCTATCCCACCCATTTCGCAAAGTGCGCGAAATGGATGGGGCACCCAGAATTTTTGTTGACACTTAAGTTGAAATGCACGACAACTCCCGCTGTGACAAAGCGGGTTTTCTGTCCCACGGGGGCATAAAACGTGGTTGACTCGAGGATGGACTGTCTCAAAATCAGACACTGTAATGCCAAAAGTACTGCCCGGAATGCTGCTTCGTATGAAGAGAAGACGGCAAGAGCGAGGGTTAGGCGGCAAGCGATTCGAGTGTCTCGATTCAGGGCATAAATTGCGAGGCGATTAAAGTTCCAGGAATGCCTGCCGATAGGCGAAGCAAGGTGCGTTATCGAACGGAGGGCAGACAGATGGAAATCGGTCCCGTCAGCGGAATTCGTCTAGTGCCGGCTATCCGGCCCCGAGAGTCCTTGCTTGGCCTGACAGACGTGTACGAGGTCGATCGCACTTCACTGACTGGCGACGAGACCTACACGCCCCAAGGCGCAAAAGCCGCATCCGGCTACGAAGAGGACGAGGATACCTACAACGCGGAAAAGGACGATGAACTGGATGATGAGCCCCATACGCAGCGCAAGGTGCGAGCCATTGCAAATGGTCCTATCAATTACACCGTCTGAATTTGACAGCCGCTAGGCATCGACTTAGTGAGCATTATTTTTATAGCTGCATATCGCGTTTATCTGCAAAAACATGCGTAAACACTGAACGCGTTTTTTCACATAAGCAACCGAGATTGGGTTGCATCCAAACCGCTGCCGTGATAATTTACTAACTAGTTAGTTAAAAATGACGACCTCAATTCCAACCCGCTCTCAAGGCGAACGCGCCGACCAAACCCGCGCACGCATTCTCTCTGCCGCCGTCAGCCAATTCAGCGAAAACGGCCTGGCCGGAGCGCGCACAGAGCTGATTGCCGAGGCCGCAGGAGTGAACAAGGCGCTGCTTTACTACTACTTCAAGAGCAAGGATGCGCTTTACTCCGTGGCTTTGGAGTCAGTATTTGATGATGTGCGGGCAGACAGCGACGCTGTGCTGCAGGCCAACACCTCTGTCGGAGAACGTTTCTTGCAGATTGTACTGAACAACTTTGATCGCTCCTATACCCACCCTTACATGAAATCTTTTATGCAGCAGGAGATGGTTCGTCTTCACCGTGGCGAGGAAAATGCCCTAGGGCGGATGGCCGAGAAATTCTTCAAGCCTATGTGGGTCAGGATTCAGGAATTACTCAAAGAGGGAGTTGCCTCTGGCGAGCTGATTCAGGTCGATCCCATGCAAATTCATTACGTTTCGATAGGCGCCAACGTTTTTTACTTTCTCACCGCACCGCTGACACGTCTGGCATTCAAAATTGATCCGCTGGAGCGAGAGGCGCTGAAGGCTCGCCGAAAAACGGCCATCGAGTTTCTCGGCCAGGGCATTTTCATCGACCGCAAGCATGGGGCTCGCGTGGCTGCACGGGTGCTGGCCGCCACGCCCATGCCGAAGTGCAACGCGCCTGCAAACGGCACTTCCGCCAACATCAAATCCGTGAAAGACAATATCGAAGCCGCCGGAACGTCTACAACTGAAGCGAGGAACAAGTGAACGCACGCAATCGAGTATTCATGATCCTGGGCATGCTGACCGTGGGAGCGCTCATCTTTTATTTCTACACGGTGCGGCCCACTAGCGATCTGCAACTGATCGGCACGGTGGACGCCAACGAAGTGGTAGTGAGCAGCAAGATTCCCGGCCGCATTCAGACGTTGTTGGTGGATGAAGGCCAACAGGTAAAGGCCGGTCAACTGATCGCCGTCATCGAGAGCAACGACCTTGAAGCCGCGCGCAAAGCCGCCGAGGCCACCGCGTCCAGCCAGAAGGGGAAACTCGGGGAGAGCGTAGTAACCGAACGCCAGACACGCGGCGAAACCACCAGCGCCACCGTAAACGCCGAGGCTCTGGTCAAGGCTGCCCGTGCCACGCTCGCCCAGGCTCAGGCCAACTACGATCATCAGCAGGCCGACACCAGCCGCACCGTGGTTCTGGCTCAACAGGGAATCATGAGCGAACAGGCCAAGGACGAGGCCGCTACCAGTTTGCAGGCCGCCAAGGCCGCCGTTGATGCTGCCCGAGAGAACGTTGCCGCTGCTGACGCTGCTCTGCGTCAGGCCCGTGCGCACGAACTGCTTTCCACGGTTGCGGCCCACTCCGTGAACACGACCCGCGACCAGGTAAAAAATGCGCAGGCACTTGCAGACCAAGCTAAAGTGCAGTTGGGCTATGCGCAGGTCTTTGCTCCGGTCAGTGGCAAGGTCAATGTCCGCGCTGCTCGTCAGGGAGAGGTGGTCGCAGCAGGCGCTGCCATCGTCACCATCATGGACCTGACTGAGACCTGGATCTACGCGCCGATTCCCGAGACCCAGGCCGACGCTGTTCAACTCGGAAATTCGTTGCGTGTTGTGATGCCCAGCGGTGCCACGCTGTGGGGCAAGGTCATCAACAAATCCGCCCAGGCGGACTTTGCCACCCAGCGTGATGTGAGCAGCCGCAAGCGCGACATCAAGACCATTCAACTCAAGCTGCTGATTGAGAATTCCGGCGAGAGCTACGTCCCCGGCATGATTGCTGAAGTGTATATACCAAAAATCAAGCTGGTGAAGCGATGAGTACAACGGCCATCGAAGTTAAAGATATCGCCAAACGTTATGGCGATTTTGAAGCCGTAAAGGGTGTCAGCTTTTCGGTTGCCGAGGGCGAGATATTTGGCCTGCTCGGCCCTAACGGCGCGGGTAAAAGCACGCTCATCCGCATGATGACCACGCTCATTCCGCTCACTGGCGGCCATGCCATCGTCGCCGGCCACGATGTGGTCAAAGATCCGGACGCAGTGCGGCGCATGATCGGCGTCATTCCGCAGGCACTTACCAGCGATCCTGATCTTACTGTCGAAGAGAACCTCAGCATCTACGCCAAACTCTATTCGGTGCCCAAGGCCGAGCGCATCAAGAATATCAACGAAGTGCTCGAAGCCGTCGATCTGGTCAAGTGGCGCGGTGCGCAAGTGAAGACGCTCTCCGGCGGAATGCGCCGTAGGGTAGAGATTGCGCGCGGCCTGGTCCACAATCCCAGTATTTTTTTTCTTGACGAACCGACCACCGGCCTTGACCCCGTTTCTCGCATCGCAGTGTGGGAGATGCTCAGCAAACTGCGCGCCACGCGCAACCTCACCATACTAATCACCACTCACTATATGGACGAAGCCGACAAGCTCTGCGACCGCTTGGCCATTGTCGATCACGGTACTCTGGTTGCGCTTGGAACGCCGCTAGAGTTAAAGCACAACGTCCCCGGCGCCAACGTAGTGGAGGTGCATTTTGATCGCGAAACCCCTGAATGGCAGGAGCGCCTGGAGAAACTCGACGGCGTGACCAGTGTTCAAGCCGAAAGCGCTGGATACTATCGCGTGTTAACTTCCTCCGGTTCCAAAACAACCATGCAGCTGGTCGAGTTGGCCGCTTCGCTGGGCGAAACGCTAAATTCTCTCAGCGTTCAGAACACCACCCTTGACGACGTATTCGTCCACTACACGGGCCGTCAGCTTCGCGATGAGCAAGTCAAGCCGCCTGTCTTCACCGTGCCGCAGCGGCCAGGAATGCAGCCATGAACAGAATGTTCGCTATTGTCGAACGCGAGATGCGCAAGTTCTTCCGCTCGCCCATGCTGATGATTATGTCGCTGATGATGCCTATTTTGCAGTTGCTCATCATGGGCAATGCATTCGGCGGAAAAATCGTCGGCGAGCACGTCGCTATCGTCGATTACGACCACGGTCCGCAGGCAGTGAAGCTGCGCGAGGCCTTTGATTCCATCGCTGTTAATGTCAAGACATTCACCACCATCGAGTACACCAATGAGGTTCAGGCCCGCGAAGACGTGCGCACCGGCAAGATCAACGCCGCTGTCATTATTCCTGCGCAGTATTCACGCCGCGTCTACGCGCAAGACGCTCCCGCTATCGGCCTGGTCGTCGATGATACTGACCAGTTTAGCTCGGCCTCCATCGAGTCCGAGATGCAGTTGGTGGTCTCTTCGCTGACTACACCGGCCATCCAGCCCCGCATGGCCAATCAGATCGCTCTGAAGATCGTTGAGCTCTACCCCTACGTCAACTACATGAAGTTTCTGCTTCCCGCATGTATTGCGCTCGCCATGTACATCTCCGTCATGATCGGCGGCGGAATGCTTTACATCGACGACAAAGCACGCGGTGTTCATGAGGGATATTTGGTCACTCCCATCACGAAGCTGGAACTGGTCTTCGGCTTGAATATGGCCGCCGCCATCAAGGCGGTTCTTTCCGGTATATGCCTTACTGTGATTGGCTCGCTGATGGCTGGCCTGGGCGTCATCTTTCATCCCATGGTAGATCTTGAACTGTTGGCGTTGATCGTCGGCACCTCCATCGCCTTCAACGGCATGATGTTCCTGCTGATGGTCCGCGTGGAAGATCCGCTCACCCCCCGCGCCATGTTCGGCGTGCTAAACCTGCTCTTGTTTTACCCGTCAGGCGCCATGTATCCCATTGCCGCCTTCCCCCCATGGCTGCGCGCTCTCTCGGTCGTCGATCCTTTCACTTATTGCGTGGACGGCTTCAAGTCCATCCTGCTGAAAGATGGCGGTTTTGAAGCTATCAAGTTTGATTTGCTCTTCCTTTTTGTCTTTGGCATTGGCACGCTGCTGATTGCCACTCCGCTGTTCAAGCGCACGCTGTAACTATTTGCATTCACGAGAGATGGATGTACACTGGGCCTATGATGCGTCGATTGTTTGCATTTCCCTTGCTCGCTCTTCTCGTTCTGGCCGGATGCCATTCTGACCAGAAAGCGCCTTCGCAGCAGAACGCCGCCCAAGGCTTCAAGGTCTACCATCTACACGGAAAGGTGGTCTCGACCGATGTCGCCAGGGGCGAAGTCACCATTAACCATGAGGCCATCCCAGGCTTGATGGAAGCCATGACCATGCCCTACAAGCTGAAGGATGCCAGCGTTCTCGGCGGCCTGCATCCGGGCGATGTGGTTAACGCCGACGTGCTGGTTTCGCCTGATCCGAACGTCGAGTGGCTGCTGGATCGTCCTGTTGTGGTGGCGCAGGTCAAACCGGATCGGAAGTAGCCTCTAACCCTAACGAACCGCGCAATTTTTATAGTGGAATGATGAAAAAACAATTGACGAGGTCCGGGTTCCCTTGTATATAGTTTAGCTTAGGGCTGGGGAGGCCTGTTATGTCTACTCCTAACGCTGTTGTAAGACTTGTTTTTGCAGCGATGTGTCTGACACTGTCAATTGGCGCTCGTGCCGACTCCGCAATCATCACATTGGATCCTAACTGGGGACACTATGCCCTCTACAACTACACAGATACCGCAGGTGAGGTGCAAAACAATGTCCCCGTAGGTCCGTATATGGCGACCTTGAACGGTGGCGGCTATCACAATGCGGCTGTCCTTGTTTTCTGTTACGACATGAACGCAGAAACCAGTATCGGAACGGCCTATTCAGGCAACGTCGTGCCGATCACCGGTTTAAGCGGCCTCACAACGGAAGAGGTGATGGAATCAACCTTCCTGATCCACGAGTTGGTGAACGATGGTGGAATCAGCGCGCCCCTGAACACCAGAGGAGCCATCTCACTGGCGATCTGGGAGATTTTGAACCCGACTTCCACTACCAAGTCCACGCCGTTTCCGACGGACCCGGCAGCGCTGCCCTATGAATCCCAAGCTGCAACAGCGGTTGCCGACGGCTCCTGGACCGCCACGGATGCTGATCAATACCTAACCTGGATGCCAGATGATACCGATATCCAGCGGTTTGGCGTGATCCCTCCGAGTCCGACTCCTGAACCAGGCACTTGGGTTTTGACAGGCTTGGGTCTTCTCGGTTTCGGCTTGTTCGGCGTTTGGTCGAAAGGCTTTTCGCTAAAAATGGTTAGAAGATAGCACGCAGTTTGGCGAAGCTATCCAGCTCTACCAACTGCTGCCCCTCGGGCGCCGTGTCGAGCGTGGCGTGTTCCAGAATCCACGTATCTTTGTGGAAGAGGAAAACAGCGTTGAGGCCCGCGGCTAATGCGGGATTGATGTCGCTTTTGGGGCTGTTGCCAATCATCCAGCTTGTCTCCGCCGCTAACTGGTAGCGGCGGAGAACATCGCGATAAGCCGCCGGGTCTTTTTCGGCGGCAATCTCGACCTCCGAAAAATAACTCGCAAGGCCGGAACGGCTCAGCTTGTCTGCCTGCTCGGCGTGGTTGCCTTTGGTCATCAGGATAAGCCGGTGGCGGGTACTCAACTCGGCTAGCGTATCGGCCACATCGGGAAGCAGCTCAATCTCCTGCTCGGCGATGGCGCGGGTAAAGCCCAAAATGCGCTGCGTCTTTTCTTCATTCATCATCGCTGGGTTGAGCCTCTCAAAGCAAGCCAACAGTGAGCGCGTGAAGCTCGGCAGTCCGTAACCGTGGCTGAGAATGGTTTCGCGCTCAACTTCATTCAACGCCAAGCGCACCTCGGCTGGCGAGTACTCGCGGTGGTCGAGGTAACTGATGAAGGCGGCGATGGCGCGCTCAAAGTAGACGTTGTTCTCCCATAGCGTGTCATCGGCGTCAATGAGCAGTGTCTGGCCTGGAGAGAATTGCGGCATAAATCTATCGTAACGAATTAGGTTGCTTGGAACAGCGCAGGCTGTTTCCCAGGTCCCAAAATCGGGACCTGGGGCACCCAAAGATCGTTGAGTTTGGACTACTGTTTCGTCCGCGTCTCGAGCCACTGCTTCAGCTTCGGCTCCTGCAATTTTCGCAGTTCGGCACAGCCGTCAATGTGTTCAATGGCGTGCCTGAGTGATATTTCCGAAGAGGCGACTTTGTGCGTGGAGAAGAAGTTCTTCACGCTGTCGCGCGCGTCTGATGAGCAGAAGTTTCCCGTCGAACCCACGAGGGCCGCTCCCAATTCAGTGGTGAACTGGGCCTGCACCTTCTCCCAGTTATCCTGGATGTATTTCCATGTTTGATCGCGGTTTTCGTCAACGCCAAGAGCAATGGCAAACTGAATGACTGCATCCTGATTGCGAACCTTGCCGCTGACGGCGTAATCAAGCGAACGCTTAACAAGCTCTGGGTTTTCAAACTCAGCCAAGAGGCGTAGCGCGCTCGTTTGCAATTCTGGATTGGTTGAAGTCTCGGAGATTTGCTGCAAGCGATCAAAGAGCGCGGCATCACCGTTGCGGGCGGCGATAGAAAGGGCGGTCTGGCCGAGAGTGGCGTCCACAGCGCCGGAATCATTCAGATATTTGGCCGCAATGTCTTTAGCCTGCGCAATGATGTCGGGGTCTTTACCGTAGTAGCCGAGAATACCGAAGAGTTGTGCGCGCAATTCTTTGGTATTGGCCGAGTCGGTTTCAGCGGGTGGGCCGAGCTTGGCATACACGGGCGCATAGGCCGAGCGAATCCAGGTAGAAAGCGCAGCCTTATCTTCGTTCGTAGCCGCAATGCGAATATACGTCGTATTGATACCGCTGAGAGACGCTGAGACCACCTCTGCGCCGGAGTCGTTTTTGACGGCAGCTGTCAGGTCAAGATAGTCACCGATGGAAGCCTTGTTGGCGCGCATCTGCGCCCACTCATCGCCGATCAAGCTGATGCGTTCGCTGGGTGTGAGCGCGGTTTCTACCTGCGCCACCAATGCCGAATAGACGCTGGCCGGATAGGCACTGCGATAGTAGCCCTTGCCACCGGCGTTGGCGAAGAGCGGCGAATCTGAGGGCACATTCAACGACGAATCGGTTGAGGATAGAACCTGGCATTCCTGTCCTTTTGCAGTCTTGAAGCATACCGGAAGGGTCCACTTTTGCGCGGGGTCTGGCTCGATACTGGGAGTGAGGAAGAAGCGCTTCTGAGTCACCGCAGCTTTGCCTTTGACCGGTTCACTGAAGGTGAGGAGCGGCACTCCGGGCTGAGCCACCAGGCTCTCCATTATTTTGTCTACCGGCTTGTGACTCGTTGCAGTTTGCGCGTTCCAAAAGTCTTCTGCGGTCGCATTTGCGTAACGGTGAGCGGCCAGGTAGTTATGCACGCCTTGGCGGAAGGTTTCTTCGCCGAGGTAATTTTCAATGGTGCCGAGAACTGCGCCAGCCTTGCCATAGGCAATGCCGTCGAACATCTCGTTGATTTCTTCAGGCGTGTCAGCCTTGGCGCGAATGGAGCGAGTTGTGGGTTGCGCGTCCACATTCAGCGAGCCATCAAGGCCAGAGGCCGCACTTTGGTCAACGCCCCACTCTGGTTGTAAGTGGGCGATGGCCTTGTATTCCATCCATGTGGCAAATCCCTCGTTGAGCCAGAGGTTGTCCCACCACTGCATGGTCACCAGGTCGCCGAACCACTGATGCGCCATCTCGTGCGCAATCACCAAGGCCACTTGTTTTTTTGCTCCGACAGAAGCTGTTTTGGGGTCGAGCAGCAACGCAGTTTCGCGGTACGTGATGGCGCCAAAGTTTTCCATTGCTCCGGCCTCGAAGTCAGGCAGGCCAATCAGGTCGAGTTTTTTGAGCGGATAGGGAATGCCAAAATAATTGTTGTAGTAGTGCAACACGCGCTCGGCAACATCGACGCCGTAGGGCGTGAGCGCGACCTTGTCTGGAGTGGAACAGACGCGGATGGCCACGCCGTCTGACTCGCCAGCGGTGCATTGAAAGTCTCCAACCATAAAGGCGACCAGGTAGGTGGACATCTTCGGCGTCGTGAAAAACTTGAGTGTATGCTTGCCCGCAACTGGGCCGGGGATATCTGCTTCGATGGCACTGTTAGAGATCACAGTATCGCCGGCATCAACAACCAAAGTGATGTCATAGGTGGCTTTAAGGGCTGGCTCGTCGAAGCAGGGATAGGCGCGGCGTGCGTCGGTGGACTCGAACTGCGTGACGGCGTAATTGCGCTTGGCGGTTTTGGAGAGATAAAAGCCGCGCAGTTCGTTGTTGAGAATGCCGGAGTAATCGATAGTCAGCCTAGCCTTGCCTGCAGTGAGCTTTTCCGGGAATGTAAAGGTGGCTTGCTGCTTCTCGTTGTCAGGAGAGATAGTAGCCTTTAGCTCTTTTCCGTCCTGGGTCACGGTTACAGTCTTGAATTCGATTTCTATGGCGTTCAGCGTAATATGATCTGTTGATTCGGCAAGGTTCACGTCGATGGTCTCAATGCCGGTAAAGGTTGCGGCTTTGAGGTCGGGAGCGAGCTTGAGCGAGTAGTGCTCAGGAACGACGGTTTGGGGCAGTCGCTGGGCGTCTGCGGTGCTGAGGAAAATGCAGCTAAGCACGGCGATTGCGGCATAGGCCACTTGAAGTGAAGGAGCGGAAAAGTGAGTTTTCATGCAAACCTCGAGAGTTGGGGAATTTGCGAGCAAAGGCAGGTTCGCTACAGGGGCAGTCAAACCTGAAAAAGGTACGCGCCGCTAGGGCAGCAAGTTCCATTCTGCATTTTCAAGTTTATTACTCGGAACTCTTCTTGGGTAGAAGGGAGTCAAGCAGCAACAGGCAAGCGCCGGTAACGACGGCTGAATCGGCTACGTTGAAGTCGGGCCAGTGATAGCTCAAGATGTGTACTTCGATGAAATCCACCACTGAGCCGTAAGCAATGCGGTCGTGGACGTTGCCCAGGGCTCCGGCAAAGATCAACGCCAATGCGACTGAGATCAGCGTGAAGCGGTCGGCCATCCGGACCATGACAACGAGCACCAGAATTGCCGCCAGCGATGAAAAGCAGACCAGTCCCCAGCGAACCGCGTTGGGAGAAGCGGAGTTGGCAAAGAGCGAAAAGGCCGCGCCCTCATTCGTCCAGTGCGTGATGGCCAGAACCCGCGGGATGACCGGAATGGAGTGGCCATAAGGGATGCGCAGCGTAACCCAGGTCTTGGTCAGGCGGTCAAGAAAGATGACGACTGCGGAGATCAGCAAGAGCCAGTGCAGGCGGCGGGGAGCGGTGAATTTCATGGGTTTCCTTGTGAAACAGTGGACAGTGAACAGTGGTCAGACTAAGTTCAAGACCGTTTTTGAAAGGGCACGGCTTCAGCCGTGCCATACGTGTCGCAAAATGTTTTGGGCTTTAGCCCCTGAGGGACGGCTTCCGGCATCCTCGACTTCCATCACAGGCTGATTGAGGTTCGTGGTATCCCACCCTTGGCGCAAAAACAAAAACGCGCCAAGGATGGGGCACCCAAGTTATTCGGCGGCCGGTGGAGCAATCTTCATCTCCTTCAGCGCATCGCTACAACGCGTGCAGACATTCTCCCAGATGCCGTAGCTGCCTGTGTCCTCTGTATAGCGCCAGCAGCGATTGCATTTTGTGCCAGAAGCTCGGATTGCTAATACAGCGCGTCTACCCTCGATTACTTCGACTTCAGAGACATTTAAGATTTCTTCGAGTGTCTCTTTGGAGAATTGATCGAGAAAAAGAATTTCGGTGGACATCACCTGAATCTGAATGTGTGCCTCCGTTCCTTTTCCTATGTTGCCTTGCTTTCGCTCAATCTCAATCGCACCGAGAACTTCATCACGGATTGCAAGGAGTCGTTTCCACGTGACAAGAAGCTCCGTTGGGTCTTCGCTGAAAATCTCTTCCGGCTTAGGGAATTGCGCGAGATGCACTGAAGCCTCGCGGCCTTCAACCTTGGGCAGATATTCCCAAACCTCATCCGCAGTAAAGCTCAAGATCGGCGCAACAAGGCGAACGAGAGTCTCCGTAATCTGCCACAGCACGGTCTGCGCGGAGCGGCGCTCCTTGCTCGTGGGCGCGAAGGTGTACATGCGGTCCTTGAGCACATCGAGATAGAAGTTGCTCAGGTCTGCAACCGCGAAATCATTCAACGCGTGATAGACGCGATGGAACTCAAAGCGTTCGTACCAGCCGAGAATGTTTTCGGTCAACTCGCGGGTGCGGGCCAGCATATAGCGGTCTAGCGGCAGAAGCTCCGTTTCCGCAACGCGGTCACGCACCGGATCAAAGCCGTTCAAATTACCCAGCAGAAAGCGGAAGGTGTTGCGCAGCTTGCGATAGATCTCCGCGCAGCGCTGCATCAGGTTCTCGCTGGCCGCCATGTCTTCGCGGAAGTCAATCGACGCTACCCACAGGCGCACGATCTCGCCGCCGAGACGATTGGCGATGTCCACCGGATCGACGCCGTTGCCGAGCGACTTGCTCATCGCGCGTCCCTGTTCATCGAGCGTCCAGCCGGCCGTCGAGACGTGCGAGTAAGGCGCTCGTCCGCGCAACGCCACAGAGGTCAGCAGCGATGAGTGGAACCAGCCGCGATGCTGATCGCCGCCTTCCAAATAGAGGCACTTCGTGCCGTTCTCGTTTTGGAAGCCGGTGTAAATGGGTTTCAATTCAGGATCCGATTCGCAGACGGCAAACCAACTGGTGCCGGAGTCGAACCACACGTCGAGAATATCGGTTTCTTTGCGAAACTCCGTGCCGCCGCAGTGCGCGCAGGTTGAGCCTGCGGGAAGCATCTGGTCAAGCGGGGTCGTATGCCAGGCTTCGATGCCCTCACGCTCCATCAGCCCGACGATCTTGCGATTCAGCTCTGCGTCGATGATCGGCAGGTTGCATTTGTCGCACATGAAGACAGCGATGGGCACACCCCAGATGCGTTGGCGGCTGATGCACCAGTCGGGGCGCGTGGCGATCATGTTGGTGATCCGCTCTTTGCCCCAGGCCGGGTCCCAGACCACCTTGTCGATTTCTTCAATGGCGAGTTGGCGGTACGTCGTCTCCGTGCCGTCAGCGCGTTTCACAGGCGTTTCCAAACCGATGAACCACTGCTCGGTGGCGCGATAGATGACCGGCTTGTGGCAGCGCCAGCAGTGCGGATACGAGTGCACCAAATCGTGGCTGGCAAGCAATGCGCCGCGTTCTTCCAGCATGGCAAGAATGACGGGATTTGCGGCCCATACTTTGAGGCCTTCGAAGGCCGGCGGAGCGGTATGGTTCCAAGCGCTGGGATCAACATGAATGCGACCCACGGCATCTACGCGACAGATGGGGTCGATGTTGTAGCGTACGCCGGTATAAAAATCATCCGCACCGTGAGCAGGCGCCGTGTGCACCGCGCCAGTGCCGGTGTCGGCGGTGACGTAAGTGGCCAACACGCCCAGAATGCTGCGCTCCAAAAACGGATGCTGGAAGGTGACGCGCTCTAGCTGGCTGCCTTTGAAGCGGGCCAGTTCAGTGACTGCGCCCAGCTCACAGGCAGCAATGACCGCCTGAGCTAGCTCGGCTGCGACAATGTAAACCTGACCGGGATCGTGGTCTCCCACCCATTCCGCTGAAGAGCGCGGAATGGATGGGGCACCCAGGTTTTGTTGCTCGGTGGAGATGGGATTTATTTGCAGCGCCACGTACTCAAAATCGGGATGAAAGGCTACGGCCATTGACGCGGGCAACGTCCACGGAGTCGTTGTCCAGATGATGGTGGAAACCTGCTTGCCTTTGAGAGCCGGGTCGATTGACGCGGGGTCCGACGTAAGCCGGTAGCGTACATAGATTGAGGGGCTGGTGTGCTGGTCGTACTCGACCTCGGCCTCGGCCAACGCGGTGCGGTCGTGGATGCACCAATAGACCGGCTTCAGGCCGCGATAAACAAAGCCTTTTTCGAGGAAGCCATAAAACGCCTCCAGTGTGCGTGCTTCGTAGTCGCGTGCCATGGTTTTGTAAGGCTGCTGCCAGCGGCCAAAGCAGCCGATGCGCTCGAACTGAGAGGTTTGCAGGTCCACATATTTTTGCGCGTAGGCGCGGCATGCAGAGAGCACCTCAGGGACTGGCATTTCCAATTTTTTGCGGCCCAGATGCTCGTCTACTTTGATTTCGATGGGCAGTCCGTGGCAGTCGTAGCCGGGAACGTAAGGCGCGTCAAATCCGGCCATGGTCTTTGATTTGACGACAAAATCCTTCAGGCCTTTGTTCAGCGCGTGGCCCAAGTGGATGGGGCCATTCGCGTAAGGCGGACCGTCGTGCAGCAGGTAGGCGGGACGTCCCTGGCCGGCTTTGCGCAGCTCGGCATAGAGCCCAAGCTCTGCCCAACGAGCGAGGCGAAGCGGTTCATTCTGCGGCAGATTCGCTTTCATTGGAAAGGCGGTCTGGGGCAAGGTTAGGGTCGCCTTCAACTCTGGTGCTGGGGACATCGTTTCTCCCTGGGATGCTGCGATCTTGTTCATTTCTTAGTGTAAATGGCGAGAACGATCTTTTTTCGGTTACAAACCAATGTGCAGATCCGTCTATTGTTTATGGGAACTCTGACTACCTCGGAATATGAGAGTGTGGATAATCAGACCCTTCCGGACGAGACAGAAGAGGGAGGATTCAAGCATAATAGAGTTGTGGGCCTGGAGAGAGAAAGCCTGCCATTCCAGCGGCAAGCCAAGCGCACAGAGGCACCGGAACCAGCAGCAATTATGCCTAACGATCTGCTCATCCAGCCCGAGACGGAATCCCAAGCAGCTGAAACCCCTGCGGGCGGCGTCGAACTCGACCTCACTTTTGGCGTTCCAGTCGAACAAAAGCCCATCATAATAGATCTTTACGAGAACATTCGCGACATATTTTTCCCGCCCAAGCTGCCCCCGCTGGAGCTGACTTCAAAGCCCATCCCGGTGCCCGATCGGATGGCGGGCAAGCGCAATGTATGGTCCTTTCTAGGCTCCCTCGCTATCAACGGCGGGGTTTTCGTGCTTCTGCTCTTCACTGTCGTGAAACCTTTTATCGAACAGAAGAAGCCGAAAGTTGCGGTGACCGAGGTTGAACTGACAGACTTCAAGGCTCCCAAGGCAGAGGTTGCCGCCGGTGGTGGCGGCGGAAGCCCCGACAAGATTGAAGCCAATAAAGGCAGGATTCCTCCGCGGGCGGAGACTCCTGTTATGACGCCCAAGGTGGAGATGCCGCCGACTCCCACCATCGATGTACAGAAAGACATTGTGATTCCCGACAATCCGGCCATGACGATGTTTGGCGTCTCGAAATCTCCCAACGTCAAGCTGGGTTCAGGTGGAAACGGCTCTGGCTTAGGCTTGGGAAATGGGCAAGGAAACGGCTATGGAGACGGTTTCGGCGGAAATATCGGCGGTGGGCTGGAGCGTGTGGGCGGCCTTGTCTCTGCGCCGGATTTTCTGTACCATCCCGATCCAGAATTTTCTGACGAGGCGCGGCGCGCCAAGTACCAGGGCGTTGTGCTGGTTGGTCTGATCGTCGATGCGCAAGGGAATCCGCAAAATGTGCATATTGTGCGCGCACTGGGCATGGGACTGGACGAGAAGGCGTTAGAGACGGTCCGCACCTACAAGTTCAAACCCGCGAAAAAGAACGGCAAACCGGTCGCGGTTCCGATCACCATTGAGGTCAACTTCCGCTTGTATTGAGTGCCAGCTGCGGTTTGAGCAGCCTGGTCTTGTGCTTGAGGATCAGCCTCTCATTTCATAGAATTTATTTGTGGCATTCTCAGCACCTATCTCCTACATTTAGAGATTTCCCGAGTCAATCCTGTAGACTTGCGGATTAAGTCCGCAATCATGGTTTCTGCCTTGCAAATCACGAAGCTCTACTCAGGCGGCAGTGTCAACCGCCGCATCTTCCGCGCGGCCTTGTCGGTTACAGCCGCGGGGATTCTGGTCAAGATTGTCGCCACGTTTAAGGAATTCGCCGTCGCCGGAGTCTATGGGCGTACGGATGCGATGGATGCATTTCTTGCGGCTTTTCTGATTCCCAACCTGCTCATCAATCTGATCTCGGAATCCATGAACCAGGCGCTCGTTCCCACGCTGATCCGCGTCCGGGAGCATGAGGGGCACGACCGCGCCCAGAAATTATTGTCGAGTTCGATGCTCTGGGTTTGCCTGCTACTCACTGCGGCTACTGCCCTGATGGCTCTCACCGCACACGGCTTTTTTCCGCTCATCGCCTCGCATTTTCCGGCGGAAAAACTTGCGCTCTCGATTCGGCTCTTCTATGCGCTGCTGCCGGTCGTGCTGATTACCGGCATCGCCACTAACTGCGCCGCCGTACTGAACACCTTTGACCGCTTTGCACTACCCGCTCTGGCACCGGTGGCTACTCCGGCGGCCATTATTATTGGCGCTCTTTTTTTCGGCGGCCGCTTTGGCATCTGGGCGATGGTTTACGCCACATTGCTTGGAGCGATGATTCATGCAGGAACCGTTGCATGGATGATGGACGCGCGCGGCTATCGCTTTCGGCTTTGGTGGCACGGAGCAACGGAATCGACCAGAGAAGTGGCACGCCAGTATGGCCCGGTGCTTTTGAGCGGCGTGGTTGCCTCTGGCGGATTGCTGGTGGATCAGTCAATGGCCGCCATGCTGCCCGCAGGAAGCGTTTCGGCTCTGGCTTATGCGAATCGCTTTGTCAGCGTTGTGATCACGCTGCTGGCAGGGGCGGTCTCCGCTGCGATTGTCCCGCATTTTTCACGCATGATCGCCTATGATGACTGGGCCGGATGCCGCCACACGCTGCGCACATGGGTGCGGCTGACACTGCTGGTTTCCACGCCCATCGCCCTGGCCCTGATTGCCGGCTCCCACTGGCTCATTCGCCTCGCCTTCCAGCACGGCGTCTTCAAGCCCAGCGACACGGCTTTGGTCACGCCGGTCCTCGCCATGTATGCGATTCAGATTCCGTTTTTCGTCTCCAGCCGCGTCTTTTACCGCTTCCTGATCGCCATGCGCCGCTCGGACCTGATCTTTTATTGCGGTGCGCTGAATCTGGCGCTGGACATTGTTCTGAATCTGATTCTGATGCGTCGGTATGGTGTGGCTGGAATCGCGCTGGCCACCTCGCTCTGGACCGTCAGCACCTTCCTTTTCCTCTGGTACTGGACCTGGAAACTGCTGCCGAAAATGGCTCAGGCACGCGAGTAAGCTGGATGCGGCTGGTGTTCAAGCGTTTGGTCGATCAGACTCTCATACGCCTGAATCGCGCGATCAAGCCGGAACTCGTCGATAAAAGTGTGGACAAACCGCTCACCCGGCTTGAGTGCAGTGAGCGCCTCAAGCAGTGAAACCGCCAATGCCTCCGCAGTAATTTCAGGCGCAAGCCACGCGCCAGCTTGTCCGCTTAGTAAGCTGACCACGCCTCCACATGCCGGTAAAGCCACAATCGGAAGTCCCGCAGCCGCCGCTTCCAACAGCACATTGGGCATTCCTTCCTGCCGGGACGAAAGTACAAACAGCGTTGCAGTGGGAAAGCAGGACCAGGGGTTTGCGAGGTGGCCCGCAAAACGCACTGCATCATCCAGCCTTAACGCATGGCATTCAGCTTTCAACGAAGCCTCTTCGGGTCCCGCGCCAGCAATCAGCAGATCGGCATCGGGAAATTGCGTCCGCACCTGAACCAATGCTTGCAAGAGAAGGTCGAAACTCTTTTCCCGCGCCAGCCTTCCCACCGCCAGCAGATGCGGCCCGTGCCCAGGCCATAAATCATTCCGTCCGACGGACCGGCGAATCTCTTCCACATCCAGCGGGTTGGGCAGCACCGCCAGATGGCCCTCCGCAATTCCCAACTCACGAGCCAGATCTTCGGCCATGGCGGGTGACTGACAGATTATTCGTTCCGCATAGTGGTACAGATGCCGGTAGAGCAAACGCGTATACCAAGGCACTCCGCCAAAGGCCAATGCCGCTGAAACTGTCCCATTCTGGCGGACCAGAACACGAGTTCTTCTTGGAAAAAATGGCCGCAGCAGCAGCACAAGAAAGTTCAGGTGAAACATTCCGGAGAGAATCAAATCCGGATTCACCCGGCGAATCAGCCGAAGTAGACCAAATGCTCCGTTGCGTACCCGCCGAGCACCCAATGGATGGACTTTTACCCAAGCTGGCATGGCCTCCGCATCAATTTCCGACTGTGTCACCAGACCCAGATGCAGATCGTACTTCTCGGGGGAAAGGTTCCGCGCCACCAGAGCCATCACGCGCTCTGCTCCGCCTCCACCGAGACGAGGAATCAACATCAGAATCCTTATACTGGTAGGCATCGGTCTGTGGAAAACCTCGAAGATTGCAATAGAAGTGTTGCAAGTATATCGGAGTATCTATAACAATATTAAATCGATACGAATTTCCACAGCGATAATTTTCTTCTTGACAAATTAAAGTCTTCTAATTTTTCCTGACAGTACTGAATCAGCTTATCTCCGGAGAGAGACCACTTATTTAGGTCTTTTCTGCGTTGTCACGAGGAGAGCGGCTCAGGCGGTGATTGAGAGTGGACGCGCCAGTTTACCGGCAACGCGTCCTGTAAGCAGAAGCTCTTGGTACCGTCGAGTTCCTTTCCATACGCGTTTCCGATGCCTATTTTCTATCGGAACGCGAAGGTCCTTTCTGGGGAGGGGCTCGTGTTCAAACGCAGCATGGATTTTGCGGTTTCCGCAATTCTGCCCACATTCTGGGGTGTGTGCAATAGCTTTCCATCCTCAACACTTCACAAAACCCAGTCATCCCGATCAACTCAACGCCCGCACATCGTTATCGGTATCACCAGCGCGCAAACCTGTCTGGTGCTGGGTGGCCGTTTGCGCACACTGCGCGAGGCGGGCTTCCGGGTGACGCTGGTATCCAGCCCCGGCGTGTTACTCACCCGCACCGCCGCGCTGGAAGGGGTTGAGTCGGTTGCCATCCCCATGCAGCGGGAGATGGCGCCCTCTGCCGACCTTGTCTCTCTGGCGCGCCTGTGGTGGCTGCTCTTCCGGCTAAAGCCCGATATGACGGAATTCAGCACCCCCAAGGCTGGGCTTCTGGGTTCGATTGCCGCCTTGCTTTGCGGCGTGCCTACGCGGGTCTATTTTCTGCGCGGCCTGAAGCTCGAATCCAGTTCGGGACTCAAGCGGCATATACTGCTGGCCGCTGAGAAGCTGGCCTCCGCCTGTTCTCATGCCGTGCTCTGCAACAGCGACAGCCTGCGCAACGAAGTCCGTGATCTGGGCCTTGCGCCAGAGCGTAAACTGCGCCTGCTGGGCAGCGGCAGCAGTAACGGCGTCGATGTCGAGCGATTCCACCCGGGACCGGGCCATCTGCGCGCCCATCTGGGACTACCACTGAATGCGCCTGTAGTTGGCTTTGTGGGAAGGCTGACCCGAGACAAGGGATTGCCGGAACTCGTGGAAGCATTTGACACTATTTTGGCTGCAAAGCCCAACGCACATCTGCTGCTGGTGGGCTGGTTTGACGCAGCGGAAGACGCGCTCGACCCCGCTTTGTGCGCTCGCATCAGGAACCATCCGCGAATTCACCTGACCGGTTTTGTCGCCGATACGGCGCCCTACTACCGCGTAATGGATGTGATGGTGCTGCCCACCTGGCGGGAGGGCTTTCCCAATGCCGTTTTGGAAGCCGCAGCCACGGGAATTGCTGTCGTGACCACGCTTTCGACCGGCTCCCGCGATGCAGTAGTGCCGGAAGTGACTGGCCTCCTGATTCCTCCGGGCTACCCGGCTGCCATCAGCGAAGCTGTGCTGAAGCTGCTTGGCAACTCGCAGCGACGGTGCCGCATGGGTCAGGCTGCGCGTGCCTGGGTGCTTGACCACTACGTTAATGGGCGGGTTCTCAGCCGCACCGTGCACTACTACAAAAGCCTTCTTGACCGCCATCGGCCCCGGAAATCAAAAATCGGGTCTCTTTCTGGCGATTCTGTACTCAATCCTGTCTGATAGTCAGGTTTATCATTCTCGTTGCGGATATTCCTGCCGATAAGAAATGGAGTGTTTGCAACCAGAATGTGAGATGGCCGCATGAAAAACAAGGACAAGAAGGGTCAGTCAGTTGTGGAGCGTAAGTCAACGCCTTCCATAACCGTCATTCCAGGCGGAGACCTGCTCTCCCCGGCGAAGGATGAAATTAAACCTCTGCGACTGGGAAAAGAATGCGATTACGAAAGCGAACTGAGCCGCCTGCAAGTGGAACTGGTCAAGCTGCAGGAGTGGGTGCGCCAGGAGAAGCTGCGTGTAGTGGTGCTCTTTGAGGGGCGCGACGCGGCGGGCAAGGGCGGCGCCATCAAGCGCATCACCGAATCACTCAATCCCCGTGTATGCCGTGTGGTAGCTCTCACCACGCCCACTGAGCGCGAAACTACTCAGTGGTACTTCCAGAGATATGTTGCCCACCTGCCCGCTGCCGGCGAAATCGTGCTTTTCGATCGCAGTTGGTACAACCGCGCCGGCGTTGAGCGGGTTATGGGATTCTGCACCGATGCACAGTATCTCGAGTTCATGCAGAGCTGCCCGGAGTTTGAGCGTATGTTGCAGCGCTCCGGCATTCACCTCATCAAGTACTGGTTTTCGGTGAGCGACGAGGAACAAGAGCGGCGCTTTCAGGACCGCATGAAAAAACCCACCAAGCGCTGGAAGCTAAGCCCGATGGATATGGAATCTCGCAAGCACTGGGCCGAGTATTCGCGCGCCAAGGACGAGATGTTCGCCGTCACCGACACCAAGCTCTCTCCCTGGTTTGTCGTCAACGCGGAAGATAAAAAATGCGCGCGGCTGAACGTCATTCGCCACTTGCTTTCGCAGTTTGTTTACCGCGATCTAACACCGGCGCCCTTGGAGTTGCCCAAGCTGGAAAAGTCGAAATATGTTCGCCCGCCGATTCAGGAGCAGAACTTCATTCCACAGATTTACAGGTAGGGTGGAAAGTGTACAAATAACAAGCGGGAGAGGCTGTCAGCCTCTCCCGCTTGTTATTTGCGTTAATGATAGCAGCAACTCAAAGAATGAGTTAGTAGACCGGAAAAACCGGTTGCGTGGTCAGCGTCGGCTGTTGCGCTTCTCTTTTGTGAATGTCATGAAAGCCAATAATTGCCGCTGCGCTTACACCCCCGAAGCCAGCCGCTGTCAGTATCAAGAATGCCTTCATCGACGGTCCTTGTTGCAGATAAACGACATTGTCATAAGCCACCGGCGTGACCTCAGAATCACCGTACAGTTGAATGCCGAAGCTATCCTCGTCAATGCTGATCACTCGACCTGAAAATGCAACTCCGTTCTGCAACTCCACACCCACCCAGTTTCCCAGGCCGCGCTTGAGAAGGCGCTGGTGAACGGAATCAGGAGTCAGTACGTTCCGCGACCCGCTTGCCATCGGCATTCCCGTCTGCAAGTCGAAGAGATTGCTGTACGACACAGTTACCGGTTTGGGATCATTGTATTTTTGTAGCTCAAAGGATTTCTCGTCGATGCTGACGACTTTGCCGGAAAATGCAACACCGCTTTGCAGTCGCACTCCTACCCAGCCTCCCATACCTAACTTAGAAATGCGCGCATAAGCCTTTGCGGGAGTTATCGATTTCTGCGATGCGTACGCCATCGCCGGCGCAATCAGCACGCACACAAGTAGCATGGCAACGCACCTTGTAAAGGTGCGAGTTAGCGTCTTCATCTTCGTTCTCCTTGGCATTCAAACTTCTAAGTGTAGTAACAGCAGTGCGCAAGAATAGTTGCGTTGGGAATAAATAAAAAGCGGGATAGGCTATTCGCCCATCCCGCTCGGTTGTAATTCTGTTGACTCGATCCGTGATTGTCAATGCGAGCGAGTAGCGAGCTATTGGTCTCACCGCAGGTGCTGCTAGGCGTAGATGCCGCGCTGCTTGATCGTGTATGCCACCCGGTCGATGGCCAGCATATACGCGGCGATGCGGTTGTTGACGTTGTGCGCCTCGGCGTAGCGGATCACATCTTCAAAGCTATCGCGCAAGATGGTTTCCAACTGCTCGTTGACCGAAGCTTCCTTCCAGAAATATCCCTGCCGGTCTTGCACCCACTCGAAGTAACTGGCGGTAACTCCGCCGGCGTTCGCCAGAATGTCCGGCATAACGAAAATGCGCTTGTCGGCCAGAATCTGATCGGCCACGGCCGTGGTGGGGCCGTTAGCTCCCTCCACGATGATTTTCGCTTTGATCTGATCGGCGTTGCGGCTGGTGATCACATTCTCCATGGCAGCGGGAATCAGAATTTCGCATTCGGAAACCAGCAACTCTTCGCTGGGCATAGCTTCCGCGCCTCGGAAGCCTAAGGTTGTGTTGTTGCGCCGCTTGTACTCGATCAACTGATGAATGTCGATGCCGTCGGGGTTCGTCAGGCCGCCTTCTTTTTCTGCGATGCCCACGATCTTGTAACCATGTTCCATCATCAGCCGGGCGGCATTCGAGCCTACGTTGCCGAAGCCCTGGATGACGACCCGGCAGCCGTCGATGTTCATTTTCAAATAACGCATACTCTCGTCGCAGATCACCTGCACGCCGTGCCCGGTGGCTGCTGTACGGCCCCGCGAGCCGCCCATGTTGATGGGCTTGCCGGTCACTACGCTGGTCACCGTGTGCCCCACGTGCATCGAATAGGTGTCCATGATCCATGCCATGGTCTGCTCGTTGGTGTTCATGTCAGGCGCGGGCACGTCTTTTTCCGGTCCGATGAAATCAATAATCTCGGAGGTGTAGCGCCGCGTCATACGCTCCAACTCGCCCTGGCTCATCTTCTTGGGGTCGCAGATCACGCCGCCCTTGGCGCCGCCGAAAGGGATGTTAACTACCGCGCACTTCCAGGTCATCCAACTGGCCAGGGCACGGACCTCGTCCAGTGTCACGTCCGGTGAGTAGCGGATGCCTCCCTTGCCAGGACCACGGGCAATTGAGTGCTGCACACGAAAGCCGGTAAAGATTTCGATCTTGCCGTTATCCATGGTTACGGGAAAGTGTACGATCACTTCGCGCGCCGGCAGGCGCAACAGCTTCCACAATCCCTCGTCCAAATTCAGTTTTCGCGCCGCAAAATCAAATCGAGCTTCCTGGGCTTCCCAGGGATTAATCTCTTGCTCAAGCGATACTGTAGCCATAAAATTCTCCAGTTTCCGGGGGCGGCTTTCCCGATGGTGACTCCCGGGCGCACCCACCTAGACATAATAGACGCGGTCAGCCCTCAGCGTCGTGAGCAATTACACTGAGTTTGTGAAGCCATCAGCCAATTCGGTCCAGCCCAACCGCAAAGAGTTCCTCTCGCTCGCCAAAGAGCATACGCTTGTTCCCGTTTGCCGCACGCTCGCGGCAGACCTGGAAACGCCGGTCTCGGCCTTTTTGCGAGCCGCATGGCCGGAGCGCGAATGCTTCATGCTTGAATCGGTCGAAAACGGCGAGCAGGTGGGTCGGTACACCTTTATCGGCCTCGCCCCCTTCAAGCGCATTGTGGCGCGGGGACGCGAAATCACCATCACCGAAGGCAAAAAAGTCGTCAAAATCGAAGACGACATCTTCGCCGTGCTGCGCCGCGCCCTCAGCGGCCACAAGCCGGCGCGCCTGAAAGGGCTGCCGCCCTTTACCGCCGGAGCGGTAGGCTTCTTCTCTTACGACGCTGTGCGCCAGATTGAGCGGCTGCCGGAGTTGGCCAAAGACGAACTCGGCGTGCCCGACGCCTGCCTGCTGTTTTTCGACGAGGTGCTGGCCTTCGACCATGTGCGCAAGGAAATTTGGCTTGTGGTCACTGCCGATGTCACCCGCGGCAAGGCTGCCCGCACGCCGGGAGCGGAATACGACAAAGCCGTGGCGCGCCTCGACAAGCTGGAAAAACGCCTCTCCCAACCGCTGCCCAAGCTCGCCGCCCCGCGCGGCAAAGGCAAACTCAAGGTCAAGCATCGCACTGCTAAACAGAATTTCCTGGCCGCCATCAACCGCGCCAAGGAGTACATCAAGGCGGGCGACATCTTTCAGGTTGTGCTCTCGCAGCGCTTCGACGTGGAGCCGGGGGCCGACAGCTTCCAGGTTTATCGCGCTCTGCGCACCGTCAACCCCAGCCCCTATATGTTCTTCCTGCGTTTTGCGCCGGATGGTCCGCTGGGCGGGCAGAAGAATTCATCGAAACACTCAACTAAGAAACCTGCGGTTGTGGAACTGGCTGGGTCGTCGCCGGAGCTGCTGGTGCGTGTGCATCAGGGCATGGTCGAGTACCGGCCCATCGCCGGAACCCGCCCGCGCGGCGTAACTGAAGCCGAGGATGACGTGCTGGCCGACGAGATGATCCACGACGAAAAGGAGCGCGCAGAGCACGTGATGCTGGTGGACCTGGGCCGCAACGATGTGGGCCGCGTCAGCGAATTCGGCTCTGTCAAGGTCGATAAACTCATGTACGTCGAGCGCTACTCGCATGTGATGCATATCGTTAGCAATATCGTAGGTAAGCTCAAACCGGCACTGACGGCTGTTGACGCCCTGCGCGCCTGCTTCCCAGCCGGAACACTCAGCGGTGCGCCCAAAGTTCGGGCGATGGAGATCATCGAAGAACTAGAGCCCGCTCGACGCGGGACCTATGGCGGCACGGTGATGTACGCGGATTTTAGTGGCAACCTCGATTCCTGCATCGCGATTCGTTCCATGCTCGCAGTCGGCGGCAAAGGCTACGTGCAATCTGGAGCGGGGATCGTTGCCGATTCCGTGCCGGAGCTTGAGCACCAAGAAGCCATCAACAAAGCCTCTGCGGTGATTCGCGCCATTGAGCGCGCACGGGAAATGTAAGCCATAAGTCAGCGATCAGCCCGGCTGTTCCGTGAATTCAAGGGCGCAATGGCACCCATTTCGGAACCGAATCCTTGCCGCTCCCGTTACGGAATCGCTTGGTTTCGTTTGTACCCCTTATTACCCTAATGGCGCACTGGATTGCATCTATACACATGTTCAGGAACTGGCTAATTACTGCGGCCAGATTCCTGAAGAGTTTATAGGAATAGGAGTGCCGCTTATGCTGACCGCGAGCCTACAGAGCACCACAATCACCTATACTCAGCTCTCGTTGACAACCACCTCCATTAACTCCAGAAGAATCCAGAGCCAAGCTGATGGCGGGCTTGGCAATCTGATTTCGGCCATCAAGTCCGGCAATACTACCGATGCCCAGAACAGCCTCGGCGATCTGCGAATGCTCGGCACAGGGAGCGTCGATTCCGCCAGTCCGTTGGGCGCTTTTCTGGTCAGCGCGGCCAACTCGCTTGCCAGCTACAACATAGCCGGAGCGCAGCAGGCATTGGCTGTTTTCGAATCCACTGGGGCGAATCGCGTTGAACCGGTAGCCTCTTCAGCGGCGCTGTCGTTGCGCGCGGGCGAGCAGTCCCGCCCAGGTGTAACTCCGTTGGGCGAGGACCTTCTCAACCTCTTCAAAGCCCTCAGTTCGGGAGACACAACGAGCGCGCAATCCGCGTATGGATCGCTGAACAACTTGCTGGAGTCGAACGACGGGAGCGTCAGTGATTTTGCGAATCAGTATGGAAGCTGCGCGGAAAGTGGCTCACTCTACAGCCTGATGGCGCAGATTGGGACGGCGCTCAGCACCGGAAATCTGACCCGTGTGCAGAACACGATGGATACTTTTATGCGCAATCTTTCATCCGGTTCACTGGTCAGAGCTACCGCATGAGCGGCTGCCCAGAAACCAAAGAAAGAAGTGTAGCGAAACAGAACACTTCAAATGAGCAAAAACAGGTTACTCCGCACCGAATAGCCGACGGAAAAACCTTCCTAGCCCTCCGAAGCGGCCCGGTTTCTTTTTAACTGCTGGTTGTGGAGTTGCAACTACTGGAGCGGCTTCGGCGACGGGCGCCGTTGGACTCTTATAAATCAAAGGTTCTATTGGAGCCGTTGTGCCACTCTGAACAATGCCGGGAGCCGGTTTGGGCGTGGGCTCCAGGCCCGCGCTTTGTGCCAGCGGAAACTCATTCGTGCCTGGATGCGTGGGCGGCGGGCATCCACACGACTCTTTTTCATTGTCCACCAATTCATGCAGGCTGCCGTGCTGGAACATCACCCGCTGGCCGGATTGCACGCGATAATCGCCGCTGTCAAAAATGCCGGTCACCAGTACATACGGCGCGTTCACGCCTGCATTATCCACGCACGTATCGCCGTGCAGGCCCAGGCGCACTTTGACATCGGCCGCACCGGGACCGCCGATGAGGATGCGAAAATCCGGCGTCATCAGAATGTCGGCGTTGCGTGCTGTGGCAAAGCTCATCTCCACTGCCCCGTGATCGATTGCCATCATCAGACCAGGTGTTTCTCCTGCGGGAGCGCTTGAGTCCGCGGCCAGCTTTACGGTTGTCGAGGCGCAGACGCGCAGCACGCCGCGATGCGGTAGCAGAACTTCGGTCGTCTGGCTGCCCGCAGTGACAGTTCCACTGGCCCCAATCACGGCCTTGCCCTGCGAAACTTCCAGCGCGCCGGTGACCTTGGCCGCCGCGTCCGGATTCTTGTTCTCCAGCGGCACAATCGCAATCGGTCCGGTCTGCGCGTAGAGCAAAGGAGCGGTTGCGAATGTGGCCAGCAAAAGTAATCCTGAAGTGTGGATGCAGGAGATCGAACTCGTGCGGCGCATCGCTCTTTCCATGGCCTTTACATCTCCAAAAAGTTGCGAATCATTTGGTGCCCGCCCTCGGTCAACACACTCTCCGGGTGGAACTGGACGCCTTCGATGGGCAGCTTGCGATGGCGCAGACCCATGATGATCGAGCCGCTTCCTTCATCATTCGCCGTGCGTGCGGAGACCATCAGTTCCTTTGGCAGCGACTCCTCGGCCACAATCAGCGAGTGGTAGCGAGTGCAGGTCAGCGGGCTTTGCAATCCGGCGAAGACGCCTTTGCCGTCGTGCGTGATCGGACTGGTCTTGCCGTGCATCAGGTGGCTGGCGCGCACCACATCGCCGCCGAAGGCCTCGCCGATAGCTTGATGGCCCAGGCAGACGCCGAGAATCGGAACCTTGCCGGCCATGTGACGGATCAGCGGAACCAGGATTCCGGCCTCGCTGGGCGTGCACGGACCGGGCGAAAGCAGAATGCGCTCCGGCTGGAGCGCCTCGACCTGCTCTACGGTGAGCTCGTCGTTGCGATAGACCTCGACCTTGGCCCCCAGCTCTCCCAGGTATTGGACAAGGTTGTAGGTAAACGAATCGTAATTGTCGAGAACGAAGACCATGGTGACTTTCAGTGTAGCGTAAGACTGAAGGAGCGAGACTTGCATGGGAGCGGCGCATCTGTAAAACTCACTAACGATGGTTCTTCATTTTCTAGTTCAAGGCCGCGTGCAGGGGGTTGGCTTCCGCTGGTTTGTGCAGCGCGAGGCGGGTCTGCTTGACCTGCGCGGCTGGGTGCGCAACACCGAAGAGGGCGAAGTCGAGGTGGTAGCCTCTGGCACGCCCGAAGTCCTGGCTGAATTGCGCTCTCGTCTGCGTTCAGGACCCCGCGGCAGCCGCGTAGATCGTCTCGTCGAACACACCATGGCTGAAACCGAGGCCGAGGATCTAAGTTCCTTTCACATTGACGGAGCCTGGTAAAGGCAGGGTCAGATTAGAGCATTTTCGGCTCCAGTGTTTACCGTCGAAATGGACAGCCGTGCTATCCCATCCAGAATTTTTGTTAACACTTAAGTTGAAAATGATCTACAGAAACGCCTCGAAATCTTCAAGCGACAGCGGCGGGCTGAACAGGAAGCCCTGAAATGAATGGCAGCCCAGGCCGGTAAGAAAGCCCCGCTGCTCTTCGGTTTCCACGCCCTCGGCCATCACCGACAAATTCATCGCCCTGCCTAAGGAAATCACCGCTTGCGCAATGGCCCCGCTGGTCGCATCCACTAGCATATCGTGCACAAAAACGCAGTCGATTTTCAGTTGGTCGAGAGGCAGACGCTTCAGGTAGGCCAGTGACGAATATCCGGTGCCAAAGTCGTCCAGCGAGAAGCTCAGGCCATGCGACTTCAGCGCGGTCATCTTGGCGATGACATCCTCGATATTGTCAACCAGCATGCTCTCGGTAAGTTCCAGCTTAAGATTTTTCGGGTTTGCACCGCTGCGATCCAAAGCATTCAACACTGTCTCGACGAACTCAGGCTGGCGGAACTGCACGGCGCTGATGTTGACTGCGACTGTGAGATGGTTGGTTTGCTGCCGCTGTGCCCACAAAGCAATTTGCCCGCAGGCGGTTTCCAGCACCCAGTCTCCGATGGGCAGAATCAGCCTGGATTCCTCAGCCAAGGGTATGAACTCGTTTGGCTGCACCATACCTCGTAGCGGGTGCTGCCAGCGGATGAGCGCTTCGGCGCCTGTCAAACGGCCCCGCTCCACTTGGGGCTGATAGTAAAGCTGAAACTGGTTTTCCTTGATCGCGCGGCGCAGATCTTCTTCAAGCTGGGCGCGGGCGTTGACCGCGTTTTGCAAGGCAACGGAGAAAAAGCGCATCACGTTGCCGCCTGCCGCCTTGGCTTGGTGGAGGGCTATATCGGCTTGCTGCAGTATCTCTTCGGTGTTGTTTCGTTGGCCCCCGAAGAACGTAATCCCAATGCTGGCGGTGCTGCGGCATTCCCGCTCTAAAAGCAGGTATGGCAGATTGATTGAAGCCAGCAACTTCTCGCCGATGATTTCGGCCTGGGTCGCGGCCTCTTCGGCAACTACGCTCAGGTCATCGAGCATCACAACAAACTCATCACTTCCCAGTCGGCCCACAGTCTCTGCCTCCGAAGCGCAAGAAACGAGGCGCTGGGCCACTTGTTGAAGAAGAAGGTCGCCGGTTTGATGGCCGAGAGTGTCATTCAACATCTTGAAGTTGTCCAGATCAATGAGCAGTAGCGCCTGCGAATGGTTTCTGCGAGCCTCGGCGGCTTGTGCCTGATGCAACCTCTCCAGCAACAGACGCCGGTTGGGCAGGCCGGTCAAAGGATCATAAAATGCCAGACTCTGTATCTCGTTTTCGGCGGCCTTGGTTCTGGATAAATCTCGTGTGATTGAAAGGACGCAGGGGACTCCGTCCACATCCATCAGAGAGGCGGACATTTCTCCCCACATCAATTCCCCGTTCTTCTTTCTGAACTGAACCTCCATGCTGCGGCAGCTTGAATCCTGGCGCACCATCTCTGTCATAGTCTGCCGGTCGCGATGGTCCACCCACACTCCCAGATCCACCGAACTCCGCCCAATAATTTCTTCGCGCGTATATCCTAATGTGTCCAGGAAAGCCTGATTGCAGTCGATATAAATTCCATTATCGAGGCGGTTGATATTGATAGAGTCAATGCTGGTTTGAAAGGCGGTGCGGTAGCGCGCTTCGCTTGCACGCAGGGCTTCCTGGGTCACAGCCAGCCGCTGCTCGGCCTCTTTGCGCGCCTGAATCTCCTCAACGAAGGCGATGAAGTATTGAATGCGTCCCGCGCCATCGCGCTGCGAAGAAACCGTCACCATAGTCCAGACACGGCTGCTGTTCTTGCGAATAAAGCGCTTCTCGATGATGTAGGTCTCCACTGAGCCACACAGCAATTGCCGGTGAGCCTCCTCGCACGAGCTCAAATCTTCCGGGGCGGTAATCTCCTGGAAATTCAGGCCTGGAACCTCCTCTTGCGGATAGCCAATAATCTCTGCGAAGCGCACATTACAGCGCAAAAAACGGCCATCAAGCGCAGAGTGAACAATTCCAACCCCCGCATGTTCAAAAGTTGCCCGATAACGCTCCTCGCTCTCCTGCAGTTGCGATTCCCACTCTCTGTGCGCGGTGACGTCACTGATGATGCCGCGCATCTTCAGGGGTTTGCCCTCGGCATCGAACTCCAGCTTGCCCAGCCCATGCACCCAGCGCACGGCTCCGTCCGTCTGCCGAATGATGCGGTATTGCTTGTCGAAGGGCCGTCCCTGGCCAATGACCTCGTTGGCAAAATAGTCCGCCATCATCGCCTGGTCGTCAGGATGCGCCAAGGCTCCCCATCCGGATACCGAGCGCTCAAAGCTCTCGTCGATGCCCAAAATTTCATCCAGCGGACTGGTACTTGTCCAAGTCTCAGAGGCGATATCCAGCACATAGCAGCCCATGTCGCCGATTCTCTGCGCTTCCCGCAAAAAGTCGCTACTCTCGCGCAGCTCGGCCTCTGCCCGCTTGCGCTCGGTCACATCATGCACAATGGAAAACAGGAGAGATTTACGGTCTTCCTTAACCAGAGAGCTGGAGACCTCAACATCCCGCTCTTCCCCAGAGGCCAGCCGGTGGCGAAAGCTAAATGAATTGCATTCTCCACTCTGCGCCCGCTGCATTTCATGGGCAATTCCCTCTGCGGAGAGAGTGTTGATCCGGCTGACGTTCATGCCTGTCAGTTGTTCTCTGCTATAGCCGTAATATTGCGCGGCCGCGCGATTGGCGTCCACAACCTCGCGTCTTGCAGGGTCCACCAGCAAGATCACATATCCGCACTGTTCAAAGAACCAGCGGAATCGAGCCTCGTTTTCCTGCAATGCCTCAGCGGCCTTCTTACGAGCCGTGATGTCTTTGCCAAAGACCGATATTCCTGTTACCTTGTCGGCGACTTCAATGCAGCTAAACGCCATTTCCAGGGTTCGCCCGTCGACCAGAATATATTCGGTTCTGAAAGAACCTTCCTTCAGCGCGCGTTCGTAAAGCGGTGGCCATAGCTTCGCTCTCTCGACCGGAAGCATATCTTGCGGCACCATCCCCACCGCAACCTGGGTTCCATAATTTTTTTCGATGTTTTCCCGCAATGCCCGATTGAAGGTCATCAGCCGGTAATCCAGGTCAACAGACCAGATCAGGTCTTCTGTGCTCTCGATTAACGCAGCGAGATTGGCTTCCGCTTGAGTGCGCATTTCTGTCTTCCTGGCCCTGGCGAACTCCTGCTCCAACCACGGGAAGTACACTGCATGAAGGCACGCGAAATCAACCAATCATGGAGGCTGTCTGCCCGGAATTCCGCAAGACGCAGATTCCCGACCAGTTCGAGAACGCCGAAAAATCATCTAGAGTGTACGCCGCGAATGGTGTTCATCGACACTATTTATTTCTCTATGGGAAATTTTCGTCACAAATCTTAGATTCAGACTCCAAATAAAATGGGCGTCCTACAAGAGGACGCCCATTTCACAACTGAAAATACTTCCTACGCGATTGGATGATCCGCATAGTGCAGCAGCACGGCCACCGCGCAACTGGTCAGCCGCGTCTCGGCTGAATCCGCACGGCTGGTGAGGATGGTGGGAACCCGTGCACCGAGGACGATGCCCGCCAACTGCGCGCCACCCAGGTACTCAAGCTGCTTGGCCAGCATGTTGCCGCTCTCCAGGTCGGGCACAACAAGAATGTCGGCCAGTCCGGTGACCGGCGAAACGAGGCCTTTGATCTTGGCCGCTTTTACGCTGACAGCGGTATCGAAGGCCAGAGGCCCATCGAGAATGCCGCCGGTAATCTGTCCGCGATCGGCCATCTTGCACAGCGCCGCCGCATCGAGCGTTGACTTGATCTTCGGATTCACAGTCTCGACAGCCGAGAGCAGCGCAACCTTGGGCTCGGGGATTCCCAGCGCATGCGCCAAATCGATGGCGTTCTGCACAATGTGAATCTTGTCCTCAAGCTCCGGCTCAATGTTGATGGCCGCGTCGGTAATCAGCAACGTGCGTGCATAGGCTGGCGTGTCCATCACAAAAACGTGGCTGATGCGGCGGCTGGTGCGCAGCCCGGTGTCGCCCTTCATGGCAACTTTCATCAGTTCATCGGTGTGCAGGCTGCCCTTCATCATGGCCTGTGCGCCTCCGCCTGCGCGGCACATGGCCACGCCCAGTTCGGCGGCCTTGCGCTCGGTATCGGCTTGCAGAATGGGATAGGGACTGATGTCAACGCCGATCTTGACTGCCAGCGCCTTCATCTGGGCCTCGTCGCCAATCAGAGTCGGCAGGATCAGGCCTTCGAGAGCGGCTTCGACGGCACCCTTCAGAGCCACGCCAGAGAGAGGCCAGACTACTGCCGTGGTGATTGCGGGCAACGACTTGCAGCGCGCCAGAAACTTGTGAAAAACGTGGAAGTCGGCCGGATGGCCTACCAAAGGGTCAACGGCAACGGCTTCAGCCAGCCCTGCAAGATCACTCATCGATTACTCTCCCGGTCCGCCAGCTTTCAGCCGGCAGACCTTACCTATTGATTGTCGGCTTGGGAAGCAAAAGCGCCTGTGCCTAAGGTCACAAGCCGGGGCGTTGTACCACATGGCGATAAATCCCGCTTCACTAGCTCCGTTCTTCAGCAAACGCTGCCCGCATCCGCTTCCAGGTTGCTTCCAGCTCTTCCGGCAGAATCCGGCTTTCGGCAATCGTTGTCATGAAATTGGTGTCGCCCGCCCAGCGAGGCAGAGCGTGCAGATGCAGATGTCCGGCGACGCCCGCGCCCCCGGCCTTGCCCACATTCATGCCAAAGTTGAAGCCGTGCGGACGATAAAGCACTTCCAGCACCCGTTCCGTTTGTTGCGCCAGATCGATGAGCTCATGGGCAGCTTCAGTGGGCAGCAACGCCAGCCGGTCCAGATGCGCGTAAGGCATCACCATCACGTGGCCGGAGGTATAAGGATAGGCATTTAGGCAGACAAAACAGTGCTGTCCGCGAAAGATCAAACCACCTGCGGCTTCAGCCTCTTCCGGGCTCATTCCCTGGGCAATGGCATAGTCAATCGAGGCCATCAGATTGCAGAAGACGCAATGGTGGTCACCCTGCCATGCCGCAAGGCTCGGGGGAACGCCCGCTCGATCCTTGCCATCCGCCGAGGTAATGTACTGGTAGCGCCAGGGAGTCCACAGATAATCCATTGCTGCGTTGACCTCACAATTCGTTCGTGTTCAGTCTTTGGTCGACTTCACTTCCAGATGGTCGCCCGGCTTCAAGTTTACGTCGCCACCCTTGGAGAAAAACGCCAGCGTGACGCATGAAATTGGGATCGCGTACCAGGACTTGTACGCAACACTGGCCAATCCATCCGTCAAGTCTTTTGCGCCAATCCCAACACCACCGGCGGTAAGCATGCTGGCAACCTGCTTGCCGTGCCCCGCCTGGATTTTTCCCTCGTCGGAATCCTTCTTCGATTTCACCATGACCGGTTGGTCGAAGATGAGCATCAGGTGTCCGCGACGAAAGAACCGCCGAGCAGGAGTAGAAACCAGCTTGCCGGTATAAACACCCGAGTCGCACTTCACAGAGAACGGCGTCCCCGTCACCATCCAAGAAGACGCATACGTTTGCACGGTGCAGTTTTCAGCAAATGCCGCAGAGGAAATCAGAAAGATCGCCATCGCCATCAACTTTTTCAAGTTCACCTCCATTTGAAGGTTTGTACTCTCTCAAAAAATCTGGAACCTGCGAAATATTCCGCGGGTCGGGTCAAACGGATTATATCTGAGAGGTTTGACCTCCGATTGGTTCTACGTGACTGCGTGAAAATCCGGTGACAATTGCAACCCGCAATACAGTTGCGTTGACGGGGTAAAGCCGCGGTTGCTACACTGGTAGGCGTAGCTTCCTGCGCGGATTCCAGCAGTGAGTTGCGGCCGCCCTCCAGCCTGCCGTAGCCTGCCGGGTGTTTTCCAAGGAGACCTGTTCCTTCCCACGCCAACCTATCCGGTTGGGAGGAGTGTCTCTTGTGATGACACCACGGATACAGGTTGTGGTTTGCCGATAGGGAGTTGGCCTCCAGTGTCCCTGGTTGACGGCAATCGCAGCCGAGGGGCCACCCCCAGCGACAGGCTCGTTACCGTCGCGGGAGCAAGGAATCCCGGAGCTGGCAGTCATGGCAAAACTCCTCAATCCCGAAACCGAGAGCATAACCCTGAACACTGAAATGGAAACCCTAACCCTCGAACCTGCGACGGAGCAAGTGCAGCCGTTGCCCGAATCCACGTCCAACACAGAGACCGCCGAAACCGTCGAAACCCCCGCGCTGGACGCCGATGCCCCAACCGAACCTGTAGTCGAGGTTACGCCCGTGGTGGAAGCCACTGTCGAAGCCACGCAAGCAGCCGAGGTTGCAACGGAAGTCCCCGCGCCAGCCGCAATCGCAGCGGTGCCGGCCAAAGCCGCGCATCTGGAGCACAGCCTGGAGCACATGGACGACTTCTCAGCCGCCCTGGAGGCCTTTGAACGCGAGCAGGCCGCAGAGGCCGCCGCTGTGGAAGCCTATGGCGACAAGATTGTCTCCGGCACAGTCATCAAAACGACGGAAAAGCATCTGGTCATCGATATGGGCCTGAAGTCCGAGGGGTTGGTGCCGCTCGAACAGGTTCAAGATCACACTGGAGCAGTGAAGTTTCAGCCCGGTGAAGTGATTGAGGTGGTCATTGAGCGCGAGGAGCCGGAGGGCGGCTACCTGGTGAGCTATGAGCGGGCGCAGCGTTTGCGCGTCTGGGACGTGATCGAGAAGGCCGCAGCCGACAAGACGCCGGTCATGGGTACCGTGGTGAGCCGCGTCAAGGGCGGCGTCACGGTGGATATCGGTCTCAAGGCATTTTTGCCCGGTTCGCAGCTTGAGATTCGTCCGGTCCGCAATTTGGACGGCTATCTAGGCCAGCAGATTGAAGTCCGTGTCATCAAGCTGAACAAAAAGCGCGGCAATGTGGTTGTCAGCCGCAAAGAAATCCTCGAAGAAGAGCAGAACGCCAAGCGCTCCACAACCCTGGATCAGTTGGGCGAGGGCGCGGTGCTGACTGGCACCGTGAAGAACCTCACCGATTACGGCGCGTTTGTCGACCTGGGTGGCATCGACGGTTTGCTGCACATCACCGACATGAGCTGGGGCCGCCTCACGCATCCCCGCGATCTGGTGAATGTGGGCGACGAGATTCAGGTCAAGGTGCTCAAGTTCGACAAGGATAAGCAGCGGGTTTCTCTGGGCTTCAAGCAGTTGACGCCCGACCCGTGGCTGGACGCCATCGAGCGCTACCCGGTTGGCGCGCATGTTCATGGCCGCGTACTTTCGGTTACCGATTACGGTGCGTTTGTTGAGCTGGAGCAGGGCATCGAGGGGCTGGTTCACCTCTCGGAAATGACTTGGTCGAAGCGCCTCAAGCACCCCTCCAAGCTGGTCAAGCCGGCCGACGAAGTCGAGACCGTGGTTCTCAGCGTTAATCCCGCTGACCGCCGCATTTCGCTGGGCATGAAGCAGTTGCTCGACAACCCCTGGGAGAATCTGACGGATAAGTATCCCGCCGGGACTATTGTCGAGGGACGCGTCCGCAACCTGACTGACTTTGGCGCCTTCATCGAGATCGAAGACGGCATCGACGGCCTGGTGCACGTCTCCAACCTGAGCTGGACGAAGCGCGTCAAGCATCCTTCTGAGATCGTGAAGAAGGGCGAAAAGGTAAAGGCTGTTGTTCTGGGCGTTGAGCCACAGAATCGCCGCCTCTCGCTGGGCATCAAGCAGTTGCAACCCGATGTCTGGGAGAGCTTCTTCGCTACGCATCGCGTGGGCGATCTGGTTCACGGCAAGGTTCTGCGCACCGCGCAGTTCGGCGCGTTTGTCGAAATCGCGGAGGGCGTGGAAGGTCTTTGCCACATCTCCGAGGCTGGCGACGAGGGTGGCGGACCGTCGAAGTTGGAAACCGGACTCGAGCACGAGTTCAAGATCATCAAGATCAACGTGGAAGAGAAGAAAGTGGGCCTCAGCCTGCGCGCATCCGCATCTTCTGGCCATGAGGCCAGTCGCGCTCAGGTCGAGAGCTACAAGAAGGAGAGCCACAAGGCTCCCGTCTCCAGCTCTACCACCACCCTTGGCGACTTGATCAACTGGAAGAGCGAAAAAAGCGACAAGAGCGAGTAAGCAGGCGCTATTTTCAAGCTAGACAGCAATGGCCACCCTTTGGGGTGGCCATTGCTGCGTTGGGGAGGACTACACTCAGATAGCGCGAAGATCGCAACTTTTGTGTCATGTGTCCGCTAACTTTTTAGACCCGCGAGAGAAGAGACCGGTATTTTAGACTTTTTAACGTGCTTGCCTGGAAGCGTGCTCCATCCCCAGTGACCTGACCGGTCACATCAAGCGTAGATTGAAGGCGTAAGCTTCAGGCGGATTTCCGGTCGGAAAACTGAGATGGCAAAAGCGAGGCAGAGCGTTTCTTGCTGTCAATTTGTCTGAGCCTGAGGACGATCACGATGCTCAGTGCCATCAGTACGCAGATGAGCGCCACCAGAAAGATGCTGGAATAGCCAAAACTGCCTATCACGATGCCCAAAGAACCAGTGAGGAAGAAAGAAACGTCAGAGAATGCAGTGTAAACGCCCAGCGCCGCGCCGCGATTGTTGATGGGGACGCGCTTGACAACCTCGACGCCAATGGAGGGAAAGACCAGCGAAAAGCCGAAGCCGGTCAGGGCCGCTCCACCCAGGGCCATCCAGGGAGTGGAAGCACGCCACAACAGCATCATGCCCAGCGATTCGACCGAGAGACAGACCATCGCCACCGGAAATCCACCATAGCGGTTAATGGTCTGGATAAAAAGCAGCCGCGCCAGAATAAACGCTAAACCGAAGGCCGTCAGGCAGAGCGCCGCACCCGACCAGTGGCGGTTGAGGTAGAAGAGCGTAACGAATGTGGCCAGCACGCTGAAACCGATGCCGCCCAGGGCTAGGCCCATGCCGTGCGGCGCAACGCGGAACATGACATCGCGAAGAGGTAAATGCTCGCCGGGAATGACTTTGACCGGACTCTTGCGGCTGGCTACAGTCAGGCTGAATGCGCCAATCAACATAGTCAGAATTCCCAGTGAGGCCAGACCCCACTGCGGATTTGCCCACACTGATTCAAGAGCCACGCCAAGAGGAGCGCCCAGGGCCATGGCGCCGAATGTGGCTATACCATTGAATGATATGACCTTAGCCATGTTGGCGTAGCCGGCGCTGGTGATGCCCCACAATGTGGAACCGGTTGACCCCAGGCTCTCACCCACGCCCAAAACCAGGCGGCTCAGCATTAACGCCGCAAGGCTAAACCAGGGAATCGAGTGCAATACGGCGGCGGCAATCAGCAGCGCTCCGCTGGTGGTGCAAGCCCCCATCCCCCACAGCACGGCAACCTTGGCGCCGGCGCGGTCGCTGATGCGGCCGGCCCAGGGGCGGCTGAAGAGCGTAGCAATGTACTGAATACTGATGACCAAACCCGCTAGTGCCGCGCCAAATCCCATGCGCAGATGCACATACGGCGGCAAGACCGCCAGCGGTAGCCCAATCGAAAGGTAGACCACAAAGGTGAAGTAGACAAAGCTCACAATATGCCATGTCCCGCCGTTATTGACGGGAGGAGATGAAACTGGCGCGGTGGCTAGGGACGGCGAGGGCATTAGTTCGGAAGCGACCTGTAAGGTGGTAGGACCACTTTAATTATACCGGATGATTTTGCGTTGCGTGCGGCGAGAATGAATAGGTTTTAGACTGAAGTCATGGGGTCCACCTTTCACGTCGAAAACTTCGGTTGCAGGGCGGCGCGGGCTGACGGCGAGGCGGTCAGCGACCGTCTCCGCTTCTCCGGACTTGTCGAGCGGCAGCCCTCTTTGGCGGATGTGGTAGTGGTCAATACATGCAGCGTGACGGCAGAGGCCGACCGCGCGGCGCGAGCCTTTATTCGACGGACTCACCGTCTGAATCCAACTGCCAGAATTGTGGTGACCGGCTGCTATGCGCAGCGCGCGCCGCAGGAGTTGGCGAACCTCACGGGCGTGGCGGCCGTGGTAGGCAACAGCTACAAGGCGCTGGCCCCGGAGATTATTTTGAGCCTGTCGGGGAGCGAGCCACCACACGCGGGTAATGGATTGGTCCAGTTACACGCGGAAACAAACCTCAAGCGAGCGAACAGCGAGCAGTTGGCCCCACCGCAGGTGGCATTTGGCTCAGCTAGTTATCCCGTGCCGCGCAAGCGGCAGTTGGCCCCACCGCAGGTGGTTTGGGCTGATGATGCTTTTGCCCACTCTTTTCTGGAGGGACCGCAGGTTGTGCCCGGAGCGCAGACCCGACCAAACCTCAAAATCCAGGAGGGATGCGGAAATCGCTGCACGTTTTGCGTCATTCCGTTTACGCGAGGCCCGTCCAAAAGTCTGCCCGGGGCAGCCGTTCTCCATCAGGTGGAGGGATTTACCGCCGCCGGGGGCAACGAACTGGTGCTCTCGGGAATCAATCTGGGCCGCTGGGGGCGGGATTTTTCTGTCTCTCATGGAGCGGCTCCGCAGACGCTGGCCAGTCTGGTGCGAAACCTCTTCGAGCAGACATCACTACCCCGGCTGCGGCTCAGCTCGATTGAGCCAATGGATTGGGACGCTGAGCTGATCGAACTGATGGCAGAGTTCGGCGGCAAGCGGTTGGCACGGCACGCACATCTGCCGCTCCAATCCGGATCAGACGCCGTGCTGCGCCGTATGCATCGGCGCTATCGCCCTTGGCACTACGCCGATAAAGTGCAGGCTTTGGTCCATGCTGCCGGTACGGAACTCACGCTGGGCGCGGATGTCATGGTGGGCTTTCCCGGCGAAACCGATGCCGAGTTCGCGGAGACCGTTGCGCTGATTGAGGCTTTGCCCTTCGGCTACCTGCATCTGTTCCCTTTTTCGCCGCGACCGGGTACCCCCGGCTGGGCGTTGCACACAGAGCGGCCGGTCCCGGCAGAGGCGGTCGAAGAGCGGATGAAGGCCCTACGCACTCTTGCAGCCCAAAGGAGTAAAACCCACCGAAGGTGCTTTGTAGGCAGCGAACTGGACGCTATTACGCTCCACACTCCACCCGAGGCAGAGGCGCGTGGCCGCACCATTGCACTCTCAGAGAACTTTCTGCCCATCGAAATCGAAGACCGCATCGAAGCCAACCGGCTGGTTCGGCTACGGGTGACCGGAATGAACGCCGAAGGGACACTAGAGGCGTCGATTTCCCGCGCCATCTTCCCGAGATAAACCACTGTCGCACCCGCACCGCTTCGATTTTGGCTCTGTGCGCTTGAAAAATCGCAATAAACCCCTATAAACCCTTTGTTCAGCCGAGCCTGACCAATGCTATACTCAGGGTGCGCTCGTGTACCCGCATTGATTCCGGCAGAGGCTGGAGGCGGGCTGCGGCGACTTTTGGAGGAGCACCATCGCACTCGACAAACGTTCTGCTAAGTCCTTTATCCGCATCAACGAGAAGATTCGTGCGCGCGAGATCCGCGTCATCGACGAAAACGGTGAACAGCTAGGCATTTTGGCGCCCTTTGAGGCCATGAGAATCGCCCGTGAGCGCGGCCTCGATCTGGTCGAGGTTTCCTCCAACGCGGTCCCGCCGGTCTGCCGCATCCAGGACTACGGCCGCTTCCTCTACGAGAAGGAAAAGAGCGAGCGCGCCGCCAAGAAAAAGCAGAAGGTAATCACGGTCAAAGAGGTCAAGTTCTCCGTAACCGTGGACGAGCACGACTACCAGACCAAGAAAAATCAGGCGGTCCGCTTCCTCACCGAGGGCGACAAGGTGAAAGCCAGCCTGCGCTTCCGCGGACGCCAAATGGCCCACCGCGAACTGGGCTATGCCATCGTCAACAAGCTGATCCAGGACATTGGCGATGCGGGCATCGTCGAGTTCATGCCGCGCATGGAAGGCACCATCCTGCACGCGATCATCGCGCCGTCCAAAAAGCAGGACGCCCCCAAAGCCAAGCCGGTTGAAGCTCCGCAGGCTGCGGCAGCGCCTAAGGCTTAGTAAGCCGTTCAGCAAACCACAAAGCGTTTCATACCGCGCTCAGAGTTCAAAGTAACTCTGAGCGCGGTATTGTCGTTAAGGGTGGCGGGGTGTGTCCGAAGATTGCATTGCTGAGATCAGCGGCTCTTGCGTGACAAAAGGGCATCCTGCTTTTGGACTCGTTCTTTTGTTTGCTCTCTCTTGGAAATGATGAATACGCCAGCCAATGTAGCGAGGCTGCCAATAATGGCCGAAACCCCAATAACGCTTTTGCCCATCCCAATCAACACAAATCCACCAATGATGGTGACCAAACAAATAATAAAAGCGTAAAGCGATCCTCTAGCCTGACTGGTCACGTTTCCCGCCACAACTTGAGCTTCTAGAGACTCGCGATGGATGCTCTGCCTTTCAGCCATCATCATAATGCGTTCTGCGCCATTCGGAATTACTTCGTTATATCGAGCGAGGAGCGCAGGGTGCGGCAAGGGGCCGGAAAATGAGACTGACTGATGGGTCACAGTGGCTATCGAGGTTGTATCTGAAGGAGGGAGTGTGGGGGGATTATTGCGCTTACGCCTACTCATGAAATTTAGGCTACCTGAAGTTCAGATTCATCGTCGTGGTGCTCAATGGCATCAGACAGGTCTTGTCCTACGATAAGCCAATCTGCGGCAATAGCTTTGGCATCTGCCTGAGCAGGGGTATCGCTACGATTGTAATCGTCAAACTGACCCCACATATCAAGCAAACGAGCAGCCCCTGAAGCGAAGGACGGCTGCGCAAAGAGAAAATCGGATTGTACTTTTCTGTTCATGGTCTCCTCAGCTCATCGGCTGATAGCTTCCACTCTTTAGATGGGCTTAGGCGCAAGAAGTTGCACCTCAACGTTTGTCCGCAGAAGAAACCTCAAAGAGTACAAGGCTTCTAGGACCACCAGTATCACCTATGGAACTAGTTGAAGTCTATCAAAATCAACAATAAATTTCTGCAAATTCCTAAAATTAAAAAATCCGCCCAATCCGTAACGTAAGACACAAGCATAGGAATCCAAATACCTTAACCAGCTGCGCCAGTCTAAGACAGCCGTTCAGTGCAGCCAGCGTAATCCGAGCGAGCTCTTCGGCGGAACCGGCAGCACGATGAAGCCCTCGCGCCAGTGTCCATCTTCGCGGCGGGGCGGGTTGCCCACAATGCGCGCTCCGGCGGTGTTGCGCTCTTCCAGAGCCAGACCCGGCAGGCCGCCGACAATGGCCTGAAGCTGATCGTGATTGGGCGGGCGGTTCACTGTAAAGGGAATCAGGTCGCGCAGCGCGCCATAGGCCTCGGCCAGGTCGCTGACGCGGGTTTTGCGCTTGGAGGGCAGAGGCTTCAACCCCAGCGATTTCCAAGCCGCAAAGGGGTAGCTCTCCACCAGCACGCGCTCTTCGTGAAGCGAACCGGGCTGCTCGCGCGTGGCCAGCCTGCTCCAGCCGCGCCGGCAGAGAGCGTCGTATAGATCGAGGCAGAACTCGGCAAATGGACGGTAGCTGACTGGCTTGACGATGCCGGGCAGGCCGGTTTTGGCCGCCGTGTTCAGTTGCCGCTCGCTCATCCGCGAGTGCTCCAGGCCGTTGGTGCGCGACTTCCAGGCCTGAGGGCCATCCAGCACCAGCACACGGATGCCGCGTACGCCGCAGAGGTGATTCAGCCGACCAGCCAAGTTCTCGGCCTCCACCGGGCCAGGGTCATTCCAAAAGATCGTCTCGCAAGTGATAGGACCCTCAGGCTGATCGGATGCGGCTTGAAATAGACTTTGTTTGACCGGCAGGCCGGGATACGGACTGGGTGTAAGCACCTGGGACGAAGCAGATTGCGCTGCGCGTGCCCGATCGAGCACCACGATGCCCAGATCAGACCAGCGCCGGGTTGCGAGATCAACTGAAAGGATGGCCATTTCCCTAACACTACCTTCGCGCTGCGTGCCGGACAATGACCGGGTGCGGCAAATCAAGATGAGTCTGACGCAATTGAAACCATGAGCCGAAACGGGACACGGGGCGGCGACGAAAACAACCCGGGGCAAGAGCTTACGGATTGTGATTTTTTGCCGCTTTCGATCCTGTGGCTGGAGGCGGTAGCATCGAACCATGCGCATGATTCGAAAGATCGCGATGGCGTCGTTGTGTTTGGCTGGAACAGCATTCCTGGTTGTTGCGGCCACAGCTCAAATCGCACCATCGCCAGAACCCGCCTTGGGCGAGGATTCCGACGGGGATGGGTTGAGTGATGCGCTTGAACAGGCGCTGCTGGTGCGTTTTGTACCGGCATTTATGGTAAGCCATGAGGATTGCGCCAACGTGCCCGCAGTTTTTGTCACCGGCCAAACCAAGCCTGTGGTGCGAGAAGAAAACAGCACAATCTACGGGCAAGCGACTCCGCAGAGAACGGAACAAGGCGCGCGGCGGTTTGTCGAATTGCATTACTACCATCTATGGAGCCGCGACTGCGGACGCATGGGGCACACGCTCGATACGGAACATGTTTCCGTCCTGCTGAAGCGGGACAAGCACGACTCCGGCCCGCACGGATTTGAGGCGGTGTATTGGTATGCGGCGGCACATGAAGACACGGTCTGCGACGCCAGCCAGATAACCCGCGCATCCACTCTCCATGCGGAAGATCACGGAGCGACCGTCTGGATTTCGCAAGGCAAGCACGCATCGTTTCTGAACGAAGAACTCTGCCGGCATGGATGCGGGGGAGATTTCTGCGAGCAGATGGAGCCGTTGGCAGTGCCGGAGATTGTGAATCTGGGCGAACCCGCGAAACCGATGAACGGCGCGCTGTGGAGCGCTTCTTCAGAATGGCCGCTGACCACCAAGATGGGGCGGTCTGATTTTCAGCCGGCGGTTTTGACAAGGCTGGAGCGCCTGCCCGACTCGGATATTGCGTGGGTGTACCCGTCCAAACGTCCTGCGCAGGCGACAATTGCCGCTGGCGGTTCGACCGTAAGCGCGCTGGGAACCAGCCAGCGTAATACAGATTCGGCTATTTCGCTGGCCGGGGACGCAACCGGCGGCGCGTTGGGCAAAACGTATCGCGGCGTAACCGGAGCGCTGGGGAAATCCACGCGCGGAGTGGGGTGGTTTCTGCGCCTGAATCCTAAGCCGAACGCCAAGAAAGGCGATGCAAACCCAACGGCTGCAATTCCTTGAATGCGGTGAGCCGCGTAATGGTGCAGTTTTCGGATAGGCAACCACTCGACCAGAACTGCTACCCATCGGTCGGCAGGCTCAGCGTCGAACCAATCCCGGCTTAGGTCCATCCGCGCCGGATTCGTCGATTGGATCAGAGTTAAAGTGATGGTGATATCTAAATTCGGGGAGGATGGTATCTTGATGCCAGACACCACAACAGAGGTGCACCATGCCAACACCTGAGGAGTTAGCTGAACAGCGTCTAGACAGTTTGATAATTGAGGGGCATAAGGCCACAGTTGCCTTCTTCGACCGCGTGTTGCTGGTGAACAGCGGTACACTGTCGCTTATCGTAACTGTCGGTGGGGCATCGCTGCTGGCATCCCAACATACGGTGACGCTCGACGTCTGGTCGAGGGACCGAATTCTGGCTGGGTGTTATCTCCTTGCCTCCTCATTCACCCTTTGTTTGCTCCACAACTACCTGAAGCTTCCTGGAATGGCTACATCAATGCTGTATGTGATGGGCAGGGGGCAAAAGATGGGCAAGTGGATGGTACGGATTGCCTACTTTTGCACCGCCATAGGGATTGTGGCAGGAGTCATGACGGTTGCCGCGTACGTGCTACTCGTGATGGCTTTGGGGGCGCTGCTGACTCGTTGAAGTGAGACAACCACATACCGGACTCATCGGTCGTGGGGTTTTGAACTGGCCAAGCAATGGAAATCGGCATTCCGGGCGAGTCACCGGCTATCCGGAAAATACACCATTACCCTGAGCTGCGGGGTCTGGGCGGGGAGCCCCGTTTTGCGCTATACTGGTTGAAGCCTCAAGAGGGCAGGGGAAGTCCTGTCTCACGGGTAACGCGGGGGATTCAAACTCTCCGCACAAAATCGAGAAGAAAATGCCCAAGTTGAAGACCCATACGGGCGCGAAGAAGCGCTTCAGCAAGACTGGT
>CAYPYJ010000024.1:0-44884 GCA_964414945.1 uncultured Occallatibacter sp. | reverse complement strand
ATCCAGAATAAATCCATCCTTGAGCCTTTGCCCGCGCTCCAGCGGCATCGCCCGCCGCCAGCGCTCCCACCACCTCCACCGAATTTGGAAGAGCCGAGAGTAGTGAAATCGGGCCATGGCAGAGCACCGCCGTAGGCTTGGATGTTTCATGAAAGTGTCTCATCACGGTGCCGGAGTCGGGATCGTCGAGAAGATCGATCATCGGGCCATGGCCGCCGGGGACGAAAACAGCGTCATATTGACCCAAACCCGATGCGATGACATCCGAGATGCGAGTTGGATTCTTGAGCCCAATCAGGCTGTCGCGGAATTTTAAATAGTCCTGGAGCCTAGCCTCGTCTCCGCCGAAGAAATCGGAGACGGCGGAATTGACATCCAGTTGCGGCGTGTTGCCTTTGGGGTTGGCGAAAGTGATTTCGTAGCCTTCCTTCATCAGGGCGCGAGTCGGAACCGTCAGTTCGTTGAGATAGTAACCGGCGCCGGTATAAACCTTGCCATCTTTCAATGGCAAGCCGTGGCCGCTCGAGACCAGCACTAAGACCTTTCCTTTTGTTGTCATTTTGTTCTCCTCTTTGAAATCGGATTCTGTTCTCCTGAATATGAGCTACCCTTCACTCCAAAGTGTGCAAAGACGGGCCACCGCGTGTGATGTGGGTTGTGGCGGAAGCGCGAAGACGAATCCCTTGGATGAACGCATTGATCAAGACCAAAGCACTAACTCGACACTGCCGCCCGGAAGGCCGCAAGCGCACATTCGTAACAGCTTAAATCCGCATCGTATCCGCGCCGAGCGCTAGCCGTACGTGAGATCGGTGCTCTGCCCGACCTCGATAATGTAGCCGTCTGGATCGCGGATGTAGCAGCGTATCTCGCCATACTTGGGTATTGGCTCCGTGATGAACTCGGCTCCCCGACTTTTCCACAATTCATAACACGCTTGGATATCCGCAACGCGGAAATTCAAAAAGCTGTTGATGTGATTCGGCTCGGGCACGCTGAGCTTTACCGTCGGCTTGTCGGGGGTCGGCCCGCCCCCAACGTTAAGAATCATCCAGATATTCGCAAGCTGAAGGTACCCAGGCGCGTTGCCGTCACCCATGCTCAATATGCGAGCGCCGAAGACCTTTTCGTAGTAGTGAGCCGACCGGTCGATGTCGGCGACGGTGAGGAAATGTGCGACGGAGAGCCCCTCGCGCGGGGGCATCTCATAGCTCTTCTGCTCGACTTGAACCGCGTTCATTGATGGCTCCTTTCGATGCGGTGTTCATTACAAATACGGTCTCCGAGTCAACATGCATAGAAGCATGTGGCCGAGATGAAATCACCAACCTTCGGGCCTCGCCATGCGTTCTACACAACCTTTACCACTTGGTCTCGAAGCGGGACTAACTCCGCGCTGGCCATTTTTTACTTCCGATTTTCCTTTCGTGTACTCAGTTCGCAAAACAATGTCAAGGCAACAGCAAGATCTTCCCGATGCCACCCTTTTCCGCCGCTGCCTGAGCCGCGGCCGCCTTTCTGAGCGGCAGTTTCAGGCTAATCGGGATTTCCAACTTGCCATCTCGCACCGCTTCGGCCATAAACTGAAGCGTGCTCCTGTCGAATTTCGAGAAGACTGCTATCACCTTTACCGATGGATACTTCGCGACGTTCTGCGGTGCTTCGAGAACCGAAGCAAACACTCCTCCCGGCTTGACCTTGGCGATCAGCTTCTCAGCGGTTCTTCCGCCGACCGTATCCGCCACTGCATCGAAGGGCGGAAGGTTCTCGATCGCGGTGTCGTCGTCGGTTGCGACCACCTGATCCGCACCGACTGTCTTCGCCTCATCCATCTGCCTCTTCAAAACCCCGGCGATCACAGTCGCCCCGCGTTCCTTCGCAGTGAATACCGCCGAACGCCCGACATTTCCTTGTGCACCTACGACCATAACCGTCTGTCCCGCTTTGATTCCCGTAGCTGAAAGGAGCTGATTGCCGGTCGTAGTCACCAAAGGCAACGCCGCTGCCTGGATCAGGTCGAGCCCCTCGGGAATATCCGCCAGTGTGTCCGCCTTCACCACGCAGAGTTCGGCGTAGGTGTTGTCCGCCATTGAGAACACCCGGTTGCCGGAACTAAAAGCTTCAACTCCCGGTCCAACCTTCACCACCGTTCCCGAAACGTCGACTCCAATCAATCCCGGAAAACTGAGCGGATAGAAATCTTTGGTTAACCCCGCACGCCGCTTGTAGTCGATGGGATTCACGCTTGCTGCGGCTACCCGCACCAGCACCTCGCCCTTACCTGGAATCGGATCAGGGTACTCCTCGTATTTCAGGACTTCAGGACCGCCATATTCGTGGACGACAATTGCTTTCATAACTCATCTCCAAGTTGGACAAACAAGCATGAGTGAACAGTTGCCTGACGAAAGCCGGAATTAGTCGCGCTTTCACATTATTTGGTATTAAGCCAGATGTGCGGAGAAGAATCAATTGGACGATGGTATCGGGATCGCTTAGCGCCGCCTCGCGGAATAAAATACCCTTCACCCTGGCCATCTGTCCGATCCGCATATTGGTGCCGGTCGATACCTTCGTCCAATAGATTTGTCAGTGTGGTTCTGGCTTAATCGAGATTAGGCTGATCGGAGGAATCGTGAGCATTGCGATCAGCGTCTCTCAGATGAAGCACTTCGACGCAATTATAATCGGGACGGGGCAGGCGGGCCCCTCCATGGCAGCGCGGTTTGCGAGTGCGGGGAAAACTGTCGCGATTATCGAACGCCATAAGTTTGGCGGCACATGCGTGAATACGGGATGCATCCCGACAAAGACTCTCGTGGCGAGCGCCTATGCAATCCATGTTGCCCGCAGAGGAGCCGAATATGGTTTCGCCGTTGGAGACATGCTCGTCGATATAAAGCGAGTCAAAGCCCGCAAGGATGCAGCCTCCGCGAGGTCAAACAAGGGAGTGGAGGAATGGCTCCGAGGAACGACAAATTGCACGGTCATTCAGGGTCATGCCCGCTTTCAGTCGTCGAACACTGTCGTGGTCAACGATGAGGTTATCGAAGCCGACAAGATCTTTATCAACGTAGGCGCGCGCGCTTCGGTTCCAGAAATGCCGGGATTCACGATACCCCATTTCTCAATAACTCATCGATGATGGACATCGATTTCTTGCCCGAGCATCTCGTTATCGTCGGTGGAAGCTATGTTGGGCTGGAGTTCGCTCAGATCTATCGCCGCTTCGGGAGTGAGATCACGATTGTGGAAATGGGACCGCGCCTGATTGGACGGGAGGACGAAGACGTATCCCAAGCCGTGCGCGAAATCCTGGAGGCCGAGGGCATAAACATTCGGCTGAATGCGAAATGTATCTCGCTGGCGAAACGCGATAGAGGCGTCGCCGTTGGCGTCACATGTGAAGAAGGTACGCCGGAAGCAGTGGGCACTCACGTTCTTCTGGCCGTCGGGCGAACTCCCAACACCGGCGACTTGGGGCTGGACCGCGCCGGGGTTGCCACCGACCACCGTGGCTACATCATTGTTGATGATGAACTGCAAACGAACGTGCCCGGCATCTGGGCACTGGGAGATTGCAACGGTCGCGGCGCTTTTACGCATACATCCTATAACGACTACGAAATCGTTGCCGACAATCTTTTCAACGCCGACCATCGCCGGGTTTCCGACCGAATCCAAGCCTACGCGCTTTATATTGATCCGCCGCTAGGGCGATGCGGCATGACGGACGCGGAGATACGGAAATCCGGGCGGCGTGCCCTCGCTGTGAAATATCCGATGAGTCGAGTGAGCCGGGCCTACGAAAAGGGTGAAACACAAGGATTCATCAAAATCTGCGTCGATGCAGAAACAAAACAAATTCTGGGCGCTGGAATTCTTGGAATTGGAGGCGATGAGGTGATACACGTTCTGCTGGACGTCATGTATGCAAAGGCGCCGTACACGGTCATCCAGCGCGCTATGCACATTCATCCGACGGCCGCAGAATATCTGCCCACCGTCTTATCCAAACTGGAACACTTTGCTTAGGATGCGGTCATCCGTAGCCTTGACCTCATGTCGTCTGCCTCGAAGTGACTGAGCGCTGGAGCTGAAAAGGGGACACATATGAAGCAAACAGAATCCAAAAGAATTTCACGTCGTCGATTTGCCATGGCCGGGCTGTCGGCTGGAGCCGCGTTGCTTGCGCCGCCTGCACTTTTTGCGGACGGCGTCCCGCGCATTTCCAGCAAGGCAGACTCAGCCGATTTGCCCGCAACCAAGCCGGGAACGAGCACCACGTTCCGCTCAATCAAGCGGATTGACGCCGGTCTCCTCAATGTTGGATACGCAGAAGACGGTCCGGCAGATGGTCCTCCAGTCATTCTTCTGCATGGCTGGCCCTATGACATTTACAGCTACGTCGATGTCGCTCCGTTATTGGCCGCGAAAGGATACAGGGTCATCGTCCCGTACTTGCGCGGTTACGGCTCCACGCGCTTTCTTTCGGCCGATACGTTTCGCAATGGCCAGCCATACGTGGTGGCCCTCGACATCATCAATCTCATGGACGCTCTCAAGATCCAGAAGGCGATTTTCGCAGGTTTTGATTGGGGTGCTCGGACCGCTGATATTATCGCGGCGCTCTGGCCCGAACGCTGCAAAGCGCTGGTCTCAGTGAGTGGCTATTTGATAGGCAGCCCTGAAGCCAACAAGAAACCGCTGCCGCCAAACGCCGAACTGCAATGGTGGTACCAGTTTTATTTCGCCACGGAGCGCGGCCGGGCAGGCTACGAGGAATACCGCCGCGATTTTACGAAGCTCATTTGGCAGACCGCTTCGCCCAAGTGGAACTTCGATGATGCCACATTCAATCGCACCGCAACATCCTTCGACAATCTCGATCACGTAGCCATCGTGATTCACAATTATCGCTTTCGGATCGGACTGGCCGAAGGCGAGCCGCAATATGACAAATTCGAAAGGCAGCTCGCTCAGCTTCCGAATATCGCCGTGCCCACTCTTACGCTCGAAGGCGATGCAAATGGTGCGCCACATCCTGCTGATCCGGTAGCCTATCGCCAGAAATTTACAGGCAAATATGAAAGTCGGATCATCACCGGCGGCATCGGCCATAATCTGCCGCATGAAGCTCCACAAGCGTTTGCGCAAGCTGTGATAGACGTCGATGGGTACTGAGTTGTTTGAATCTGCAGTAAAGGAGGCCTGTTTACCATGCCAAGCCGAATTGCTTTCTTGTTATTTGCAGTTGTAGCGGTACTCGGCGTAGTTGTCCACATGGCCCACGCATCTGGATACGCCGAAGGGAAGACTGCCCCGATCTTTGGAGTCAAAATTTCCATTGGATACCGCGACTGGAGGTTGATCTCTGTGGCCCACGAAGAAGGCAACCTCAATAACATTCGCGCCATTTTGGGCAACGACACAGCGATCAAGTCGTATCGGCAAGAGAAGCTTCCGTTCCCGGACGGCACGATCATTGCCCGAATAGCCTGGAGCTATGTCCCCTCGGAGGAAAACAACAAGGTCTTTGGCCGTACCCAATCTTTCGTTCCCGGTCCCGCCCCGGATTGGTACCTTCAGATTATGGTCAAGGACTCAAAAAAGTATGCAGCGACGGGCGGCTGGGGGTTCGCTCAATTCAATAAGGAAGGCAAACCCGCGGACGAGGCGAAGATCAAGACTTGCTTTCCCTGTCACGAGCCTGTCAAAGCTCGCGACTTTGTCTTCACCCGTTACGCACCTTAATGGCGAGAATCAGCGGGCAGTACTGACTATGAATAAACTTCATCCTCGAGTGAGGTCAACGCAAAGAAGGAAGGAAGATGGCAAATCTTAAATGCATGAGTTTGAAAGGCTCGTCTCTCCTAACAATCGCTGCAACAGCGCTTTTCGCAATCGGCGCGGCGGCACAAAGCGTAACGGATAAGTGCGGACTCGCCCACGTTATCCCGCTCACGACCGCTGAGCCCCCAGCGAAGATCATTGCCGATCCTCCGCTGGCCGGACCGCTTGCGTCCCGTGGAGTGGTCGTTATTCAGTATTGTGTCCGGAACATTCATCTTGTGCCGGTGTTTGGCGCCGGTGCTACGGATGCTTCGCCGCGTGTCGGGCACCTTCATGTGAGCCTTGACGATGCCCCGTGGGTTTGGATGGATGCGAGCGGAAATCCGGTCATTATCCAAGGCCTTCCCCAGGGCTCGCACAAGGTGCTGCTTCAATTGGAGGACGCGAACCACCGCACTCTTGACCAAGCCACAGTTTCATTTGTCGTTCCAAGAAACACAGCGTCCAAACCGCATCACTAACCATGTACTCAACACAGGCCACGTCGCGCTCGATATCAAATCGGATGAGATCGATGAATTTATCGAAGCTGGGTGAGGTCGGCGCTGAAGAAACGGCCCATATTTGCATGGGATGACCGCTTCAACAACTTCACAACCAAACACTGGAGGGGATGGTATGCCAATGATTACAACCAAAGACGGTACGCAGATCTTCTACAAGGACTGGGGCCCCAAGAACGCACAGCCCCTCGTGTTTCATCACGGCTGGCCTCTTTCGTCGGACGACTGGGACAATCAGATGCTGTTCTTCGTTGCCCACGGATATCGTGTCATCGCGCACGACAGACGCGGTCACGGTCGATCCTCGCAGGTGGACACTGGCCACGACATGGACCACTACGCGTCCGACGCTTCGGCAGTGGCCGAGCATCTCGACCTTAGGAATGCGGTCCATATCGGCCATTCGACGGGTGGTGGCGAGGTGGCGCGCTATGTTGCGAAATACGGCCAGCCTCAAGGCCGCGTAGCCAAGGCTGTGCTGATCGCCTCCGTTCCCCCGCTCATGCTCAAGACCGAAAAGAACCCGGGGGGCACCCCGATCGAAGTCTTCGACGGATTTCGCAAGGTGCTAGCCGAGAACCGAGCGCAGTTCTTTCTCGATTTCGCTTCGGGGCCGTTCTACGGCTTCAACAGACCTGGCGCGAAGGTCTTGCAGGGAGTTATCCGGAACTGGTGGCGTCAGGGGATGACGGGCAGCGCGCTGGCTCACTACGAAGGCATAAAGGCTTTCTCTGAAGTTGACCAAACGGACGATCTGAAAGCGATCACGGTGCCGACCTTCGTGATGCAGGGCGACGACGATCAAGTTGTCCCTTACATAGATGCTGCCCTGTTGCAGGCGAAATTGCTCAAGCATGGAACGCTCAAGATCTACCCAGGCTTGCCTCACGGCCTGATGACCACGCATGCCGACGTGATCAATGCGGACCTCCTGGCATTTATCCGAAGCTAAACCCGTGCGGGCCGCGTTAGTACGCGGCTCACCTCACAGGTTCCTTGCAATACGTGCTCATGGGGAGTTTCTTTCCGTCGGCTTGGGCCATTACAGACAGAGCTAATGCGATGCAGAAAACCTGCGGGCATCGGGTCCAACGAGGTAAGCTGAGAAGACGCATCGTCAACCTTCTCTCTATGCGAGCCAGCAAACCCGCGCCCGCAGCGTTTCCTTATTGCATTGGGGTATAACTTCACATGGTGAGAACAACGCGGAATTCCGCTCTGCCGCTGAGCATGCGCGCGTACGCTTCAGCTGCTTTTTCCAGCGGATAGGTTTCAATCATCGGCCGCACGCCGGTGAGTTCAGCAAAGCGCAGCGTGTCCTCGGAATCGGCTGGAGTTCCCGCAGCCCATCCCTGGATTGATTTGCTCCCACCGATGAGCTGGACCGGCGTGACCTCAATAGGATCGAATGTAGCGCCGACAACGATGAGCTTTCCGTTTGGCCCCAGCCCATTGATCAGCTCAGACATTGCCTTCGAGTTCGGGGCTGTGGCAAGAATTACTTTTGCGCCGCCCAGCTTCTGCAACTCTTCTGCTGCGTTTGTCGCTATGCTATCGATATACACGCTGGCTCTTAGCTTCTTTGCCAGCACGGCATTGTCCGACCCACGCCCGATTGCCGCAACCTTGTAGCCGAACTTGTTTGCGAATTGAACTCCGAGATGACCCAGGCCGCCGATTCCCTGGACCGCTACCAAGTCTCCGGGGAAGGCACCACTATGCCGCAGAGCGTTGTAAGTAGTAATTCCGGCGCAGAGCAGAGGAGCTGCTTCGGTGTCGTTGAGACTGTCCGGAATCGACACCAGCGCCTCCACTGGAGCCACCATGTATTGCTGGTATCCACCGTCATAGCTGATGCCCGCGATCTTCAGATTCCGGCAATTGCGAAAGTCTCCGCGTCGGCACTCGGGACAAGTGTTGTCCTGGCCGCCATGCCAGCCTACACCGACGCGCTGGCCTTTCTTCCACTCGGAAACACCGGTTCCCACTTCATCAACAATGCCTGCTACTTCATGACCTGGAACGCGGGGATACTGAATTCCGGGCCAGTAGCCCTCCACCGTGAGCGCATCGCTGTGGCAAACGCCACAGGCCTGAACCTTGATCCTCACGTGTCCCGCATCTGGTATAGGGATCTCGCGTTCAAAAACCTGAAATCCCGCTCCCGGCTTTGAAATCTGTGCGACTTTCATCGTTGCTACTGCGATTGCTGCCGTTGCCATAATTCCTCCTTTGTTCTTGGTGTGTGTTGCAGGTTGCGAAATCCTGCTTTGCTTATTCTGCGATTTCGAAGATGACTTCGAGTTCGATCGGCATGCCGAGGGGAAGGCTGGCAACACCGATCACCAACCGAACCGCTGTTTTCTCGACGCCAAAGACATCGCGAAACAGGTCCGGAGCGCCATCTGCGACCCTCGGCTGGTCGAATAAGTCCCCGGAGGTGGCTATGAATACACCGAGCCGAACCACGCGCGTCACTCGATCGAGCGAGCCCAAATGCTCTTTAGCAGCAGCCAGTAGGCTTAAAGCCGCTGTATAGGCTGCATTGCGTCCCGCCTCGGCATCGAGCTCTTTGCCAACGCGGCCAACATATTTCGGTATGTGGTCCACAACGGGAAGCATCCCGCTAAAATGGAGCAGGTTGCCCGTTTGCACTGTCTCCACGTAACTGCCAAACGGCGTCGGCGGAACCGGAAGCTGAATGCCAAGCTCCTGCAGTCGGCGTTCTGCGCTGCACTGCTGCGGACCTTGAGTGCTTACCATTTGCCCACATGCGCACCGTCGTCCACGTGCAGCACCTCCCCAGTGACGTGACTGGCCTCAGCCAAATAAATGACAGCCTCTGCAATGTCTTTCGGGTCTGAGATCGTGCCCATCGGTGTGCGGGTCTTCAACACCTCCTTCGGGTCATTCTTGTGCAGTGGAGTATCGACGATGCCCGGCGCAACCGCGTTAAAGCGTATTTTCTTCTCTGCGTATTCGTTAGCGAGACTCAGGGTAATCGCGTCAAGTCCACCCTTGGTCATCATCGGAATCGACGCCGGAGAGCCTGAGATGGGGTTATCGGCCAGTGCTGCCGTTATGCTCGTGACGCTGCCGCCGGTGCCCTGCGACAGCATCTGCCTGACGGCGTGCTGCATGATGAAGATGAACCCTTCCAGATTGGTCGAGACAAATCGGTGAAACTCGTCGGCAGTGTAATCCGTGAAGGGCTTGACAGAAAAGATGCCAGCGCAATTGACAACGTGGTCAATCGAACCGAACTTGTCGATTGCGGTTTGTGTGACCTTCTCGGCAGTCGCCGCCTGACCGATGTCTCCGTCGACGAGTGCCAGCTTCGGCGATGGTGCAAAGCCGGATTTGGAGATGCTGCGCGAGGTCGCCACCACGTTATAGTCGCGATCCAGAAATGCCTGGACGACTGCCGCTCCGATTCCTTGTGATGCACCGGTCACGACTACAGTTTTCTTATCTGCCATTCTTACCTCCTGGTGTACCTTGCAGAAGGCTTCAATACTGCGCTTTAGGAGTCTTCAATCCGTCCAAAAGCAACACATCGCATCATCTTTATAAGCCATCAGATTCCTCCGCCGCCTGCGGAGATTCATCGAGTTCGACGACTCCAATCGACCTGCAAATCGCACGCTGTTTTCATTCCATTCCCCACAATCAACAAAGTGCCAAACTCTCACTTCGGATGAAGTGCCGAATCAAGGGCCTCAAGCAGAGCCGTGTCGCTGAATGGCTTGAGCAGGCACTCTATTGCACCCTGTTTGAGTACTTGTGGGCGAATGGTCTCCTCTCGATGACCGGTTATGAAGATAATCGGAATCTCTCGCCTGCGAAGCTTTAGTTCTCGCTGAAGTTCCGGTCCGCTCATTCCCGGCATGGCAACGTCTAAGATCAGGCACCGGGTTAAGTCGATGCAGTCGGAGGCAAGGAACTCTTCTGCGGATGAGAATACGCGGGCTGCAAAGCCGAACTCACCCAGAAGGTCGGGCAGCGATTCACGCACAGACTCGTCATCATCAACGACTGAAACCAGTGGACGATCCATGGCACGCCTCTCTTGGCGCAACTCCATGACACAAGAATGCGCCTTGCTAGGGAAGGCGTCCATTGGACCTTGGTATCGTTTTTTTGCCGGGATCAGATGCGGCCAGGAAACTGCCAGGGGTATTTCATGCCACATCCGCCCCGGTTGGCGTCTGAATGTCGCGAGTGCTGCCGGCGTGGGTCAAGCCTTGGGTGCACGAGGAATGGAGAACGAAAATGCAGCTCCTGGGCCATTATTCAGCGTGGCCCACAGACGGCCATGATGACTCTCAATAATGGAGCGACTGACCGAGAGCCCGATTCCCATACCGTCATCCTTGGTGGTATAGAACGATTCGAAGAGCCTGTCCGCATCCTGGAGGGCAAATCCGACACCCACATCCATCACCGTCAGACGCACGTAATCGTTCTCGTCTCCTTCAGTTTTGATAAGTAACTGCCTCGGACGATCGTTAACTCCGCTCATCGAGTCAGAAGCGTTCCTAAGCAGGTTCAGGATGACCTGTTGAAGTTGCACTCGATCGCCAGTGACCGCCGGTAGTTCGTCGGCAAGCTCGTGCTGCAGTATCACTTGGTTCCTGTGAAGATCGTCCGATGAAAGTGCAAGCACCTCTCGCGCAGCTTCGTTCAAGTCGATCGACTCTTTCATGGTTTCTTTCTTGCCAAAGAGTGCGCGCAATCGAGTGATCACCTCAGACGCACGATTGCCATCGCGGATCGTCCGCCGTGCGGTTTCGCGTGCGCCCTCAACGTTTGGAGGATCGGCTGCCAGCATTCGCATACACGTGCTGGCGTTCGTGACAATGCCGGACAGGGGTTGGTTGACTTCGTGCGCGATCGATGCCGTCATTACTCCGAGGCTTGTCACCCTGTACACATGTGCGAGTTCAGAACGAGCCTTGCTCAGCGCCTCCTCTATCCGCCTGCGTTCTGTGATGTCCTCCGAGAGCGCCATAAGGAATCGCGGCATCCGTTCCGTGTCCGGCACCAGAGAGACATTGTTGCGTACCCATATCAGGCTCCCATTCTTCCGCCGATATTGCTTCTCGATCTGAAACTGCCGGCACTTTCCACTTAATAGCTCCTCGACAAGCGTCCGGTTCGATTCGCGATATTCTTCTGGGGTGACGTCGAGGAAAGAGAGTTTCTGCAATTCCTCCTCGCGATAACCCACCATCTTCTCGTATACGGGATTCGCCGCAAGGAATCGGCCGTTCAGGTCTGTAAGGGCAACCCCGATGGCTGAGTTCTCGAAGACCGAGCGCCACCGCTCCTCGGCTGCGGCAAGCTCAGCTGTTCGCTGCGCAACTTGCCGATCGAGTTCGTTGGCGATACGCTTCTGCTGACTCAGAAGCTGCGCCTCCTGTAGCCCGATATACGCCTGATTCGCTGCTACGTTTAGAAGAAGCGTCTCCGTTTGACGTGGAAAATCTTCTCGCTCAGCCGCCGCGACGATTACGCCGAGTTCGCCCTGCAGCCCCAGTGGCAGACGCACGATCGAAACGTCTCTGTCCCCCAAAAGGTTTCGAAGCAACGGAGGCCATTTCCGTGAGTGGTCTGCCAACGAATGGCCGAGCGCCTCGCATATCTCGTGCTCCAGAGGCATCGGTCCTCGTAATTGTGCGACTCGGACGATTTCAACAGGCGGCTCGCCGACTTGATTCTTCAGCCGCACGGAGACGAGGTCCAGGCGCAGCATGCGCATGAGCGCGTCGAGCAAGATATGAAGAATCTGAATTGGATTGCTGCCACTCCAGATGGCAGGAAGAGCAAGCAGGCTGACAAGATCGTTAATGCACCGCTGAAGTTGCTTGATCTCTCCGGAGGCATGTTCGAGACGGACCTCCATATCAGGCAGCCGTGGAGGAGATGGAAGCCCGCTTGGCCCGACGTTCGCGAAGCTCGGGCAGGAACTCCTTGGGGGACAAAAAGAAAGGATTCCGGTGCAGGATGCCGCCGATGATGATCATCGGATGAGTCCGAAGAATGTCAATCACCGCATCGCCTCCGAACTTGCCGAGATGGTAGGTGCAAATGACCGCGTCGTCGTGGCGACTCCACACGTCATTCACATGCGATTCGAACTCAACCAGATCGTCAATGTAAGATCGGTCTTCAATCGCCCAGTCCATCCGACAGCAGATACGACTGAGCGGGAAGCCTCCCTGAGCATTGCCGCTGGCCATCTGCTCAAACGCCGCCAGCATTCGATCTTTATCGAAACGGCCGTCTCGAAGATAGGTCTCGGTGTTGATTCGAATCTCGAGTTGACCGCTTAGTTCGCCAGCGCTCGGGTCGATTCCGATTGCTGCCAACCGTTGCAGATGGCCATGACGTTGGTCCGGATTCACCACGTGGACCGCTTTGTCGCCACACTCGAACCCGTCCTTGATGAACGGCAGCAACACACGATATTCCTCATCATCGTTATTGAAAAACGCGCAGACGTGACGCACTTCGCCGAGATGGGATCCAGCAAGTGAAATCGGTGCAATGGCCTTCTTCATCGTGTTCTCCTCTTCACGGGGATGGCCGCAACGCAATTCTGTGCTGGCGTGGCTCACCAGCTTGTTCACTTTATTCGCCTGGTTTCACGACTAGCTTGCCCAGTCCTTCGCAATTACTTAGATATTGATGTTTGCGAATCCCGCGTCGTCACAAATAGTTACGGCGGCAAAAATGGCCGTTACGCCGCCGTGATGGCTGCGGGCGCTGGGCAAAGCCGCGTGGCCATTCTCACCAAATCGGCAAGAGAATCGGCCTTCATCTTTTGCATCACCTTGCCTCGGTGTGCCTTCACCGTGATCTCGCTGATACCAAGCTCCCCACCGATCTGCTTATTCAGCAGCCCGGAAACCACCAGCGCCATAACCTGTCGTTCGCGCTGGGAAAGCGACGTGTAACGGTCCCGGAGCACCCCCATCTGAGCCTCTTGACCGAGCACAGCGTGGCTGCGTTCGAGGGCGGTCCGAATGGCCCCCAACAACACGACATCGTTGAAGGGTTTCGTCAAGAATTCGACAGCCCCCGCTTTCATGGCTTGGACCGTCATGGGCACGTCACCGTAGCCCGTGATAAAGATGATTGGCGTATCTGTACGTTCGCTGGCGACGAGCTGTTGGAGGCCTAGCCCGTTCAGACCCGGAAGAGAGACGTCAAGTACTAGGCAGTTCGGAATATGAACTCGCGGGTAGTCGAGGAATTCCCGGGCGGACGCGAATGTTTTCGGCTGCCAGCCTTCACATCGAATTAGCAATTCCAGCGATTCGCGCACCGAGACGTCATCGTCGACAACGAACACGATTGGCGTGACTTGCAGCATTTTCTGTCACCCCATTTCATGGCCCAGTGCATGTGCCTAATCTTATTGTTTATCGTGCACGCTTACATGATGACGCCCCACCCTTGAAGGAATTCTAAAACGACAATCCGATGGAAATCAACAAAAACGGACCGATTGAAGGGGCGTCGATCCTGAGGAGGTAGTGCCAACCTGCCTGGGCGCCTTTAGCTCTTCCGCGTTGCCGGTTCCGTTCGGCTCACCGGACGTCGACTGGCTCGCGGCGGACCAGACTGTGTACGCGTCGTTAGTAGAGTCGGGGAGGATAACCCATCGCCTAATAGCCCGCAGAACATGGAAGATGAGATTCGCCGCCAGACGTAAAATAGCATGGAGATGTAAGGTAAATTTGCCTGGCGGATAACCGACCAATGACACAAGACAGAGGATTTTCGCTATCGGTCGAGCCTTCCGAATTTGCATGATTAAGATGAGGTTGAACGTTCAATGTCTTCTGCATCACAGTTGCTTGCGGGATTCGACGCTAACGAGGCCCTTCGACGTCTTTTGCGTGCAGACCTTTCTGTCGATACTGTGCAATTGGCACGCTATTTGGTCGGCAAAGTCATCGTTCATGACACTACGAAAGGCAGGCTAAGCGGACGTATTGTCGAAACGGAAGCATATCCGGTTGGCGACGCAGCTGGACATGCTTTCCAGGGCATGACACCTCGCAATAGCACTCTTTTCCTAGAGCGAGGACACGCATATGTCTATCTGATTTATGGCGTCTCATACTTATTGAATGTGACAAGCGAGAGGGCTGGACTTGGTGCAGGAGTTTTATTGCGGGCTATTGAGCCTCTTGATGGCCTCGATTTCATGAATAGCACGCGTCGAAGGAAACAATGGGCCGACATAGGAAGGGGGCCGGGACGATTGACTAAAGCAATCCAGGTTGACCTCATACACGAGGGATTGGACTTGTGCAGTCCAGAGTCTTCTCTTTATCTGGCCGCAACGGCGTCCAAGTCTGGCCTCATTGGCAAAAGCGTGCGAATTGGTCTGACTCACGGAGCGGACAGCTTATTACGCTTCTACGAACGTGGCAATGAACACATCAGCGGGCCCAAAAGATTGCTCAAACAATGATTCCTATTGAAATCGTTGACCCATTTTTTCGCTCGTGCTGAGCCGCGCCGTAGGCTTGCGAGGTAACCGGCGAATGAAACGTATACCAACTGCCGAAGTATAGGTGTTCTCAGGGTATGTCTTCTAGTCTGCAAACGAGTCCAATTGGCCTGACTGATGTCATTTCGAAATCTCTGAACGTAGTCTTCTGTGGAATCAACCCTGGAATGCGGTCGGCTGGTCGCGCGCCCCCTCCGGTTTAGCGAAAATCAACCCACTTGTCACATTTCTCGATTTCCTCAACGACGTGCTGGCCAAGGCGGCGATAACTTTCGAACTGTGATTCTGTGAACCACTGGTTGGCAGTTGAGTCATGAGGAAAGCTGGAGTGTTGTAACTTGTAGTTCAAAATGTCCAACGGCTCCGCGCCTAGCGCAAATAACTCCTTCTTAGCATTTTCCCAGTTGAAGCTTCCTGTCACCGAGGACTTGATGTATAGAATCTTTCCTTCGTCCTTGCATTTCTCTTTGTCCGAATCAGGTGTTTCGGGGTAGCGAATTGTGCCAAGCGCAAAATGCGCCTTGCAATTACCGCTTGTCGGATCGGGGCGCAGGTCACCGATCGAATCGAGCGTAATCTCCACGCCAAAATCTACCCGGCACTTGCGAATAGACATGCCAAGGCCTTCAAAGATATAGTTCTCATCCTCTTCCGCGTCGCAGATCACAATCCGGTGACAGCGCCGGCGCACGAGCTCGTACAGTCCCATGTTATCGAAATGTCCCCCGTCGCTCAGATAGACGTACTTCGACTTATCGTTGGTCCTTCCTAGCATCTCGTTGGCAAGCTGCAGCGGAGCAAAACGCGGCGAAGGCCACTCCGGCTTCTTGATCGGGGTGCCGGGGAGACACCCGGCGAGCCTCGACTTACGAGGGTTAAAGAGCCACCATCCCAGCCTCACGTTGAACATCGTCATGAGGAAGGCGGTGGCCGGACTTGTGTGATATCCCCAGTTAGGACTGGCGGCAGCTCCCGAGATAGAGACGGCCGTCGCAATGTTGATGCCTCCATCAGGATTGAAATATGTATCTGTGGGAACAAATCCATTAAAACTGAGCCGCTCGCCAACTTTGCTGGATGTCCATCCCACGGTGTAACCGGAGAAGAGCGGGGAAAAGGCGAATGACGCCGCTTTGCGTTCCTGCCACGCGAGATCTTCACCGAAGGAAAGGTTGAGCGTCGCACAGACTATGGGAAGAGGACCACTGTATCCTTTGCCGGGGTTGTCAGGGTTGGGCTTAAGTTGTGAAATCTGCATGTCCTGGGTGTCGCGGTCGTCGAAACCAGTGAGCGGATTGGGATCGCGCTGTGCATTGGTGGCGCCAAGATAACAGCGCGTCAGCCGGTTGCGATAGAACGGATTCATCGAGAAATCATTGATGTCAACGCGCCATCCGAATAACAAGAAAATTGCCAACGGAAGCAGTATGAGAAGAAAGAGCGCGCGGTAGTCGCCGTGGGCTGAATGAAAGCCCGAGTCTGCGATTGAAGATAAGATCACCAGCAACCCCAAGATATATATATAAGGACCAATTTTCGCAACCAGGCTCAAGACAACGGATGAATCCTTCGGCGTGCCAGTAACCTTTTGGTTGTTACCAGCTAAGACTGAGCCGACAGTGGTAGACAACCAGGCAATAACCGCGGACCATTTGATCGACGCGGCGAGTTTCTTATATTCAGACGTGTTGAACCACTCAAAGACAGACGGTCCAAGTAAAGAAATCCCCATATAGGTAAGCCAGCCAAGCCCGAAGAGCAGGCTCCAGGCTCGCACCCTGGCCAACCACTCGCGAAGCCAGTCAGGATAGTTTCGCCCCACCAGTCCAGCCGCCAAAACAATGCTAATGAAAGGAACGAAGAGGAACAAAGGCGGTCCGATAACAAGCTGTACCCGCCACATTGCTGGGATCTCAGGAGTCGAGGGAAACCACGTGGGGATGTGCAATGGGGCAATATTGCCAAGCCAAAAGGAAGGCATTCCGAGCATCGCACCAATGGCGATCAATACAGCAACGCCGGCTGCCGCTGCGATTGCCCCGTTGATCACGGCCGAGGATAAGACGGCGCCGAAGAATACGCTCCACGCCTTGTTAGCATTTCGTTCATCGTCGGAAAGAGGCTCTATTTGTACCCCCACGATTCTGGCAAACAGCCGCGCGGAGCCAACGGCAAAAGATCTACTCCAATTCCAGAAATTAACGACACGCTGCCAAACGGTGGTAAGAGTTGTAGAAACCTTTTTCTTGTCGTGACCCGAGATTAGGCCATGATTGGCCTTGTAGGAGCGAACAACGCCTCCAGCAAAGCCGATGCCTGCGAGCATCACAGTCAGCAGAACAAAAATCGAGAGCAAAGGCGATACATTATTACTGCGGTGAAGGATCGCAATCAAGAACAAGGTCGAAGCTAATAACAGGGGAAGCACAATCAGCCCTTGTACTGTTTTTTCACCACCAAAGATACGTAGCTGCTTTTGCGCAGGCGGCTCGCCATACATGTCCAGAAAGCGGACCCTTTCGTATTCACGGTGGAGGGCGGTCCACATCACACCTGTAGCCAATGCGAAAAGGAGAGACGAGAGTAGCCCTGCAAGCCAAGCAGGGATTTTCAGTAGGCAGGGGTTCAACAGATATGGCACCAGCATCAGAAAGAAAAGTCCGGAAACCAGAATCAACTGATTGAGAAATGTGTTGCGGAGCCAGATCGCAATGGCGACCCAGGTGTCGGCGGTGAGAAAGCCCTTCTGAGGAGTCAAGTAATTGCTATAGCGTCGCAGCCAGCGGATCTGAGCGGGTTGAAAGGGAAGTTTGGCGCCCGCAGGCAATGGCCTTAACCTGTTTTGCACCCTTCCTAAGCCGCCGCGCGCAGCGGGTTTACCGCTTTCTGGAGGAGCTGTCTCACATTCGTCCGCCCCGTTATTCTTCTCCTCTCGTTTTATCCAGCCTGCCAGCCATTCGTGGATGTATCCGCCGCCCGACACGCTGGAGAGATAGTCAAACTTATGAAGCATTCCAAGTTTTGCCAGTCCCTGCAGGACTCCGAGATTGAATGTAGCGCTACGTATGCCTCCGCCTGATAGACAGATACCCTGGAGATTGTTCGCGCTGGCCCAGATGTATGGATTGGCACCGGTTTTGTAAGGGGAGGTAGCAATTTCATGGATCGTTCGCCTCTCAATGATTGACGAAATCTCCCGATTGAGGAGCCACTTACTCGGAACGTAATCGAAAAAGAAGGCTAATTGCTCCTGTAGTCGAGGTCTGTTGGCGAGATAATTAACCATCGGAGCGAGGTCGCTTTTTTCCACAACCTCCTTGCGCAGGCTCTCATATTCCTTTTGATCGACCACAAGATCGTCTGGTATAACCCCATTGACAGCTTGAATTGCAAGTTCCGATATGTAACTGCCATCGCTCTTGAGGCTCTCGCCATTATTCGACATGTTCCCTCCCAATCTTATCTAGATCACAACTCTCCTACGGGAGTTTTCGCCTGCGGTATTCATGGCGACTCTGACTGCTCAGCTGAGTGGAAATTCCCCGGTGAATCATCGCGGGGCACCGCGGATTGAGTACCCCTTATAATCCATTTCTAAATGGTTGTAAAGTGAAAAAATCGCTCACCGGCAATTCGCCGCCGAAACGCTCTACCCGGTTTGTTTTCAGAGATAGTGTTCGACATCACAAACTGCCCGAGCGTGTCTGCCTCTGTTGGCATCCTCGATAAGTCTGTGTGGAGATGACGGGATGTGGTTAAGCTAGAGTTGCTCTGGCTGTTCGCGAGCACTATGGCTGAGGTTACCCTCCAGGACAATCATCGTGCGGACGAATCGCGAGGAGTTCATAGCCGATGATAAGTGGATGGCGGTCCCTGCCCGAAGTTTCGGCGTTATCCCATTCATACTTGGATTGCCATCCACCTACCCGTTGCAACATGCGGTTAAAGATCAAAGAGCTACTGTGACTGCTTTGACTTCGGTGTAGTTGTGAAGAACCTCTTCGCCCATCTCGCGACCCCAGCCAGACTGTTTGTATCCGCCGAAAGGCAGCGAGGCATCAAAGACGTTGTGGCAGTTTACCCAGACCGTTCCTGCACGAAGGCTGCGCGAAACTTTGTGAGCCAAGCTGATGTTTTGCGTCCAGACCGATGCGGCTAATCCATAAATTGTGTCGTTAGCCCGTTTGACAATGCGGTCAAGATCTTCGTCTGCGAAGGGCACAGCACACACCACCGGACCAAAGATTTCTTCCTGCACGACTTTCATGCCCGGGTTGGTGTTGGTCAACACTGTGGGGCGGACAAAATAGCCGCGCTCCACTCCGGAGACAGGCCCGCCCGCGGCGATATGTGCGCCCTCTGCAATGCCGGATTCGATGTAGCCCACCACTTTGCGGTACTGCTCGTCGCTGACCAACGGCCCCATCTGGCACGAGGGATCCAGACCCGGCGCGAGCCGAATTTCTGACGCCACCTCGCTTACGCCTTCCACGACCCTGTCAAAGACCTTTTCATGTACGTAGAGGCGAGAACCGGCGCAGCAGCATTGACCGTGGTTGAAGAAAATCGCGCTGGAGGTGCCGGAGACTGCCTGGTTGATATTCGCGTCTGGGAAGACAATAGCGGGTGATTTTCCGCCGAGTTCAAGGCTAACCTTTTTCAGATTCCCGGTAGCAGCCTTGACAATGAGCTTTCCAACTTCCGTCGAACCCGTGAAGGCAACCTTATCCACCAAATCATGTGCAGCGAGTGGCGCGCCGGCGCCTTCGCCATAGCCTGTGAGAATGTTGACAACGCCGGGCGGGAAGCCGGCTTCATCAATAAGTTGCGCAAGGCGCAGACCGGAGAGCGGAGTCTGTTCCGCAACCTTGAGGATGACTGTGCAGCCGCAAGCAAGAGCGGGAGCGAGCTTCCATGCGGCCATCAACAGAGGAAAGTTCCATGGGATGATCTGGGCAACGACGCCGATGGGTTCTCGCATCGTATAGGAGTGGAAATCGTAGCCGGCGGAAAGTGGCAGTGTGGTTCCGGATATCTTTGTGGCCCATCCGGCCATGTAGCGGAACATATCCACGGCCAGCGGGACATCCGCAACCCGAGCGACGGAGTAAGGTTTGCCATTGTCAAGAGATTCAATTTCCGCGAATTCATCCAGATGCTGCTCCAGCAAGTCGCCCAGCTTCCACAGTAGGCGACCGCGTTCAGACGGCGACATACGAGTCCACACTCCGTCGTCGAAGGTGTGCCGCGCAGCAAGAACCGCGCGGTTGACGTCCTCCTCTTCTGCTTCGGGCACATGGGCGATCACTTCACCTGTCGCGGGGTTGAAGACGGGGAATGTTTTGCCAGAGGCCGCGGGGACGAAGCGGCCGTCAATATACATGCGGTGAGCTTGTGAGACGAAGCCAGCGGTTCTGCCGCTGACCAGCGGATCGATGCTGATGGTAGCCATAGTTTGACCTCGGATGCAACGGGTCGCGCTGGAGCGAACGTGCGGAGGAAAGCGCTTCGAAACGGTCTCCCGAAAGACGTGGGGAGCGCGTGCAAATGATGCCTTTCGGGGCGGTGCGCGCCGAGTGTTGCACGTCTGTACATTATCACCAACTAAGCAGTTTCGGCCACAAAATGGATTGCCGGTAGTGTCCGAATATGAAACCAATAGCCTTATCTTCAAATCATGCAGCCGAGTTGCTACGAATCCATCCGGACGCGGTTCGAATGCCAGCCTTTGCCAACGCCCTCAATTGCCAGCTGAGCATCTCTACAAACTCTGCAATCCCATTCGCTAAAAAATGCCTGGAGAGATACCTCGGAATCGGCAGTGTATAAATTGTGCCCAACTTTCCCCTCACACACACAAGGTCAGAGCGGTTTCAGAGTGACACCCGCGATGATCTAACGCATAATTGTGGCGCGGCGCGATACGTTGTCACACGCCCGCTAAGCACCTGTGCAAAATAGCATTAGCCGCTGTTTTCCTTGAGATGGCGAACTGACCGCCTTCAGATGGTGGAGTCGTTTTGTTCGGCTATCTTGGCTGTGGCGGCTTCAGCGGTGTCTGACTCTTCGCCTTTTCTGCCGCGTGTCTGGTAATTATCTTCTTGCGAACTTCTACCTTCTGCTCAGGGGTCAAAATCTCGTAAATCTGAGTACGCTCCATGCGCGCAAGCCCCTCAAGCATAGCCCCTTTTTGTTCCTTATTTTCTGCCGGATCCTTGGACACGATCTCCATGCGCGACCGTATTTCCAGATGAATCTGATCGACCTTCACTTTCTGCTCCTCGGTGAGTGTCAGCCCGGCAAAATCGTCCGTTGGACGAGCGGCTTGCCTTGGTGGTCTTGTTACTTGCGGGGCCATGTGCGGAACTTGATTCGAAGGCAATGGCTTGCTTTCAGTTCCTGCCAGCGCCGGCACCGCACACAGACAGAGAAGCCAGGACGCGATCTTCACACGACTTGTAAACAATATCTTGACCATACAAATCCCTTCCATGGAGATTGGAAAAACGCAGCGGGATACCCTCGCACCATTACTGTCGCATTTCAGTGTGCAACTCGCGATTACTAGTCTTATTGACCTGCAGCAAACATAAGTACTTCTCCGCAGGATGCATTGTCCATATCTGATTTTTATAGTCTGCGACAGATGCAGGTTCGGGCGACGCACTGTCGTAGGATTCTCAGTATCGGGCTGCGATGGGAACCGGAGGCTACCCTAAGACAGAATTCAGTTATTCCCGAATCCTTATTGGAGCGGCTCGTCTAGAAAGCGCCAACTTCCCTTGAATTCCGGGGTTAGCTTTTCATTGGTAAGAATTGCCCGCAGAATCTCGACCGGCATCATGTTCTCATGCAGGATGGCATCGTGATATTGGCGGTTGGTCATCTTGCCTGAGTCGACTAACTCGTGATGAAGCGCGCAGAACTGCAAGGCTCCCAACATATAAGAGGCTTGATAGAGAGGGTCGTAGCTGCCATTGAAGGAGCGGCGCACTTCGGCGACTGCATTATCGCGCTCGTGGCCCACTTCGTCCACCAGAAAGTCGGAGGCTTGCTCCGGCGTCATGCGTCCGAGATGAAAACTGAGCGAGAAGACAATACGGGCGCAGCGGTGCATGCGCCAGAAGAGAGCACCAATGCGCTGCTCCGGGGTGGCGTCAAAGCCCCGATCCCAAAGGAGCATCTCCCAATAAAATGCGTTGCCTTCGATCCAGAATCCTGTGGAGAACAGTTGCCGGTAGGGCCGGTAGCGCGCGGTTATGTACTGTTGCAGCCAGTGACCGGGAATCAGTTCATGAAAGACGGTGGCGTGCGCGAAGCTGGGATTGTTGCCGCGCATACTCATCCTGCGCTGATCGTAGGTCATGGTGTCAGTGGGGTAACTGACGCTGATGGTGTCGCCGCCCGTGAAGAAAGGATTCACGAGTTGGCGCTCGGGCGTCATCATCTCCATGCGCCATGCCTCTTTGGCCAACTCGGGCACGGTAACCAGATCGTTATTTTCGACAAACTGCGTGCCCTCAACCGCAAGGTCACGGATAAGCTGCGGCTGCTTGCCCGGCTCCACGTAAGAGCTCTTCACTTTTTCCAGTGCTTTGCGCCAATCGTCGCCGTAGCCCATCTCGCGGCTGGCGCGCAACATCTCCTGCCTGCACCAGGCTAATTGCTCTTTGGCCATCGCAATCAACTCTTCGGGCGTGTAGGGAATCATTTCGGTGGCGAGTTGGGACAACAGAGCCTCGCGACCCACCGGGGTACCCACCACAGTTGTCTTGTCATCTGCGGCAATACCGGCGACCTTCTCGCGTAGAAAGGCTGCGTAGTCTTTCATCGTTTGGTCGGTCTGCTTGTAGGGCTGCGCCGCCCACCACGTAAAAGCTGGGTCGTATCCGTTATAAAACTCAAACCAGCTATGAAGCTGGGCGCGCAGTTGATCGAGGTCATCTGCGGCGTGCCATGCGGCGATGCGACTGGGGCGAGCGGCGGTCTCTTTTCCCAAAGCGATATCGAGTTCCTTGCGCTGCGCGGTCAATGCGGCGGTCATGGTGTTCAATTGGCCGGCGACCACTTCGCCGTTTGGGAGTTCGACGCGACGTTTGGCGTCTTCGAGCAGGAAGACGGCGGACGCTACCGGCAACAACGGCTCGACCTCCTTCCATTGAGAGGCCGCCACGGCCATACCCTGTGCCTCCCGATCCAGATGGTTGGCCAGGAGCAGATAGTCGGCCTTGCTTTCTTGATCGAGGGCCGCAAAATCGACGGCGGACAACTGCTGCCGCCAATCCGCGAAGAAGTGGCCCATGCGGTTGCGCGTGGTGGGCGATAACGGGTCCGTATACACGCTGGTCAGGGTATCGTGGTCGGCCGAGTAGCGTTCGATAAGCGCTTGTACTGGATTCGGAGCGTTGGTCACCTGGGCTGCCGGCTCGGCCTGAAGCAGCAACGGAAAGACCGTGACAAGTACAAGCAAGCAAATGAAGAAACGGCAGGTCGGCAGGGACACTAGAACTCTCCTTGGTTTGAAACCGGAAGACAGACTCGTTTTTCTTCTCGCAACTTCCGTGATATACAAAATTGTACGCAATTATAGACGCGGCACCGAAGCGCTTGGAATTATTCGCCTCAATTCTGCGCCGGGGGGAACTCCATGACCATCACGATCAATGGCAAACCAGTCTGGGTGGCCGATGGCACCAGTGTGGCAGCCGCGATGATGATGGCCGGTGAGTTCAGTCGGCGTTCAGTGCATGGAGAGCCGCGTGCGCCCTTCTGCGGCATGGGTATCTGTATGGAGTGCTGCGCCACAGTCAATGGGGTGGCGCATCGCCGGACCTGCCAACTGGATTGTGAGCCGGATATGGAAGTTGTCACGGGATGAGCGCAAGCTTTGATTTGGTGGTGGTGGGAGCCGGACCCGGCGGGATGGCGGCGGCGACGATTGCCGCGGAGGCGGGCTTGCGCGTATGCCTACTAGACAGCGGTGCGAGACCGGGAGGCCAGATTTGGCGGGGATTACTGGTGGAAACAGCGTCCAAGCACCCTCACGGAAAAGGGTTCCTTGACTGGACTTCTAGATTGCAGCGGACCGGCTGCACGGTTTGGCAGGGCTGGGAAGTAGTTGATCGGCCCGCGCTCAATCTGCTACGCCTGGAGCACGAGGGCGAGGGACGAGATGTTGAGTTTGGCAGCCTGATCCTGGCCACTGGAGCGCGAGAACGCTTTTTACCTTTTCCAGGCTGGACGCTGCCCGGGGTGATGGGCGCGGGCGGCTTGCAAGCTCTGGTCAAGGGGGGGCTTGACCCCAAAGGCATGCGCGTGGTGATGGCTGGCAGCGGACCACTGCTACTGGCGGCGGCGGCCGGCCTAGTGAGCGCGGGCGCCAGAATCGCCGGAATTTATGAGCAGGCTCCGCTGGCCCGGTTGGTAGGCTTTGGCCTCACGTTGCTTGGCCAGCCCGCCAAACTGGCTGAGAGCGTGCGCTACCGAATGAAGACTCTCAGCGCTACCTATCGAACTGGTGCTTGGGTCATGCGCGCTGAGGGACAGGGCCGCGTTGAGCGGGTCACGCTGACCGACGGGTGCAAGCAGTGGACACTGGCCTGCAATTGGCTGGCCTGCGGATTTCATCTCGTGCCCAATCTGGAGCTTCCGCGTTTGTTGGGCTGCCGCATCTCCGATGGCACCGTTGCTGTTGATGAGCTGCAGCAAAGTTCTGTGCCAGGGGTTGCATGCGTAGGCGAACTTACGGGCATTGGAGGCTTGGATAAAGCTCTGCTGGAAGGACAAATCGCTGGTTGGGCGGCTGCGGGATGCTTCGCTAAAGCCCTTGTCTTAGCACCGCAACGGCTACGGATGAATCGATTTGTCCAGAGGTTGGACCGCGCCTTCGCACTCCGTCCCGCATTGCGCGTGTTGTCTGGCGCGGATACTGTGGTCTGCCGTTGTGAGGATGTGACGCACGCAGAACTCGAAGGATGTACCTCGTGGCGCGAAGCCAAACTACACACCCGCTGCGGAATGGGGCCTTGCCAGGGGAGGGTCTGCGGAAGCGCGGCGGAATTCCTCTACGGCTGGGAGAGTACGAGTGCGCGACCGCCGGTTTACCCGGCGATGGTTTCGACTCTTGGAACTGAAGTGGCTTCTCATCAGGATGCGCAACCCTGAGCCGTCTCCAGCTTCAAGCTCACTCTTCTTTGAAAGGAATTTATTATGATCCACCTGCTCACCAATGTGCTGCTTCGGCGTTGCCTGCTTGCAGCTCTACTTCCACTTGCTCTGTCTTCTGTTGTGTTGAATGCGCTGCCTCGTCCAGCCGATTACGAGCGGGCGCTCAGTCTGCGGGATAAGTATAAGGGCCTCGTTCTCCACCTGCCGGATGCGGTCGAGTGGATTGAGGGGAGCAGCCGCTTTGTCTATCGCAGGACGATTCCTGGCGGAGCTGAGTTTGTGCTCGTCGATGCGGAGAAGCAGACCAGCCAACCAGCTTTCGATGCCGCACGTCTGGCGCAGGTGCTAACAAAAGCGTTTGGCGAGACAGTCAAGCCAGAGACGCTGCCGTTCGACCATATCCACTTGGAAGCCGGCGGAATGGCCTTCACGTTCGAGCACGGTAAAGATCGTTGGCGTTGCGATCTGACCCTCTACACCTGCGCCAAACAACCTGGTGCACCGGAGCAATCTGCCGAGGACGATGGCGGCTACGATTCCACTCCTCGCGCAATCAACGGTCCGGCCCATGCCAGCCTTTCGCCCGATGGCAACTGGCTGGCCTACGTGAACGATTACAACGTGGCCTTACGTCCGGCCCATGCGAAACCCGCGGATGCCGAGCGGCAGACTGTGCTCTTAAGTATGGAGGGAACCGAGGGCAATTACTATGCGTTTGAAACACTGGCATGGTCCCCGGATTCGAAGCATCTGGCCGCTTACCGCATCACTCCCGGATACCGGCGCGAGGTGCATTACATCGAGTCCTCGCCTGCCGATCAGCTTCAGCCCAAGCACTCAACCATGGTTTATCCCAAGGCTGGCGATGTGCTGGCGCTCTTTCAGCCGGTTCTCTTCGATGTGGCGGCGCATCGTGAGCTGCCTATCGACAATGCCTTGTTTTTCAATCCCTACCAGATGACACCTTTTGTCTGGTGGAAGGACTCACGAGGGCTCACATTTGAGTACAACCAGCGGGGCCATCAGATTTACAGGATTATTGAAGTGGATGCAGCCTCAGGCAAGGCGCGTGTGTTGATCGAAGAGGAAAGTAAAACGTTTGTCAATTACGAGCCGCTGACGCGCGATCAGCACGACCACGGCAAGTACTTTCGCCGCGACATAGACAATGGTAAGGAGATTCTCTGGGCTTCAGAGCGCGACGGTTGGGAGCACTTGTACCTCTGCGACGGGCACAGTGGAGCTCTGCTGCGGCAAATCACTCGAGGCGACTGGGTGGTGCGCGCGGTGGACCGAGTGGATGAGGCCAGCCGGACAATCTACTTCGAGGCCAGCGGCATGAATCCAGACGAGGATCCATACTACGTGCACGGATACAAGATTGGCTTCGACGGAAATGGACTGACTCCCCTTAGCCCGGCAAACGCCGATCACGCGCTGAGCTACTCGCCGGACGGGAAATACTATGTCGACACCTATTCGCGACTGGACCTTCCTCCGGTAATGGAGTTGCACCGCGTCGCCGATAGCAAGCTGGTGATGGCTGTCGATCGTGCGGACGACTTGCTGCTACGAGCTGCGGGATGGCAGCCGGCAGAACCCTTTCATACAATGGGACGCGATGGTAAGACGCCGATCTGGGGCGTCGTTTACCGGCCGCTGGATTTCGATCCGACTAAAAAATACGCTGTAGTCGAGGACATCTATGCCGGACCGCAGGGGTCTTTTGTGCCCAAGAGCTTTACGCCGCGTGTCCAGCCGCTGACGGCTCTCGGTTTTGTCGTCGTTCAGATCGACGGCATGGGCACCAATAATCGTTCGCGCGCTTTTCACGACGTGGCGTGGCGCAATTTGAAGGATGGCGGACTGCCGGACCGTATCCTGTGGCACCAGGCTCTCGCTGCCAAATATCCCTGGTATGACATCTCGCGAGTTGGCATCATGGGTGGCTCGGCGGGAGGACAAAACGCGCTCGCGGCATTGCTCTTTCACCCGGAGTTCTACAAGGCAGCAGTTGCCAACTCCGGCTGCCACGACAACCGGATGGATAAAATCTGGTGGAACGAGCAATGGATGGGCTGGCCGGTGGGTCCGTGGTACGCCGAGTCGTCGAATGTGGACAACGCATGGCGCCTGCAGGGCAAGCTGCTGCTCGTGGTCGGCGAGATGGACAAAAACGTGGATCCGGCCAGCACTTTTCAGGTAGCCGACCGTCTGATCAAGGCCAACAAAGACTTTGACTTGTTCTTAGTCCCAGGGGGCGGCCATGGTGCTGGAGGGCGGTATGGAGAGCACAAACTGATGATTTTTTTTGTCCGCAGCCTACTGGGAGAACCGACGCCCGAGTGGAATCGATAACCCGGAGCATAAAATCGATTTTTGCATGTATCTAATTAAATATAAATTAGATACATGCATGCCTCGTAGCTTCCGCAGGGCGATTTCAGGAGTTGTGAGGCGGCCAGCCCAGAGCTGCAGGGAGAAATAATGAGAAAGTGCTTGCCAAAAATACAATCTTGGATACATAATTTTACGCTAAGTGGGATACGAGTGTGCGCCGTGCGCTGAATCAAATTCGGCTTCACGTGCGTCGGCTCGTTTCCTGATGGTTGGACGCCATCGAGAAAACGCTTTACCGTAAACAGTTTTTAAGAAGATATCCCTTTTCCACGGTACAAGTTTTCTTGAGGTTGCTCCATTTTCATCGGCTAAAGGCCAGTTTTGGAGGAGAGAAAAATGACGACGCAAAGATTATGCCAACTGATGAGCGTATTTGTGGTGCTGTTGACGCTGGTTGGAGCAGTGGGATCAGCCTGTGCTCAGTCTGGTTCCCAAGGAACGATTTCGATCACAGTGGTGGATGCCAGCGGAGGCGCGGTTCCTGGAATCGCTCTGGAACTGGTCGATATATCCACGAATGACGTACGTAAGGCAACGACGAGAGAGAATGGGCAATACACCTTCGTCAATCTCTCCATCGGTGCTTATAAGCTAACGGCCATGCATGCAGGTTTCGCGACCACGGTGACCAACGTGGATGTGCATTCCGCGACGACCACCGATGTGAGGGTGGCGATGAAAGTGGGCGCGTCGAGCGAATCGATTCAGGTCTATGCGACTGCAACTCCGCTTCTAGAGTCCACTTCGAACGCCATCGGCTCGATAGTGAACCTGAAGCAGATTGAAGATCTGCCCATGACCGGCCGCGATCTGACGGCTCTTTCGCACATGACCGCCGGTTACAGCGGCTATGGGGGAACGGGTGAGTGGAACGGACAGCCACTGATCAGCCAGGGAACCAACATCGACGGAACAATCGGCAGTTCCAGTCGCATGAAGATCTTCGGCGATGCTGAGCCCGCAGTCGTTCCACGCATCGAAAACATCGAAGAAATGACTGTGCAGACCGACCAGTTGGATCTGGATCAGGGCTTTGGTCAGGCGACGTCGCAAATCAATTTCGTTACCCGCCGCGGAACCAACAAACTGCACGTCCGCGCCTATGAGAATTTCCACAACAGCGGCTTGAATGCCAACAGCTATGCCAACAACACACTTGGCCGGAAAAGGCCCAAGAGCATCTACAACGACTTCGGCGGATCGGTCGGCGGGCAAATCCTGAAGGATAAGCTCTTCTATTTCGGCACCTACTCCATGCGTTATGTGCCGGGCGGCACCAGCGTAACCAATGGCAATATGCTCTCCACCGATGCGCAGACTGGCATCTTCCACTACTCCGGGAACAGCAACCCTGTCAATGTGTTGACGTTGGCGCAAGCAGCCGGTCTGCCCAGCAGCGTTCATGCGACGATCGCAACGCAGATAGCGGCGGTCAATGGTTATGCAAAAAATGGTACGGTGAGTACCGGGTCGAACCTTAACCTGGCCCGTGTAACCTGGGATAACCCCAACGCGACAAAAATCTATTATCCCGCATTGCGGCTCGATTACAACCTGACGCAGAAGCTTCGTATGAATCTTGCCACCTCAATGACCGAGGATATTGAGCCGGGAATCAATCGCGCGCCGTATCCTGGCCGCTCCCAAGCGGGAAACAAGACATTGAATTACACCACTTCCTACGGCGTCGATTACACGATCTCGCCGTCCCTGGTCAATCAGTTCAAGCTCGGATTCTTGTATAACGCCACATTCAACAACTTCAACGCCGATAAACCCTACTTGCAGCCTGGCTTCCAAATGGTGGACTGGGCCATAGGCGACTCTGCAGTGGGAAACGCAGACTTCCGGCTTCCTGTCACCTCCTATTACCCCGCCTTCAACGCGACGGATACCGTCACACTGCAAAAGAAAACACACACACTGAAATTCGGTTTCACCGGATATCACGAACAGGATCATTACTGGAATGCGCCGAGCGGTTGGGCGGATATTGCCCTGGGAATCGTAAGCGGCGATACTGCCGCCATCAATGCATTCAGCACGACAAACATGCCAGGCGCAACCACAAGCGATCTGAGCAATGCAAGAAAGCTGTATGCGACCCTTGCCGGCCGCGTTGCCTCTGTGTCGGGACAGTACGCATACAACGCCGCCGCGAACACTTATGCGCACAAGGTTGGCACCTATGCGCTGGACGAAGTCTCCATGGCCTGGGGACTCTTCGCACAGGACTCCTGGCGTATCAAGCCGACGCTCACATTGAATTACGGATTGCGCTGGGATTTCACCTCGGCAAGCGAGGACAAGTCCGGGCTCTATCACTCCGCGGACACCAGTTCGGTTTTTGGCCCCACGGCCCCCACGGATCTCTTCAAGCCCGGCGCGCTGAATGGCAATGCCAATCCGACGTTGGCTGTGCATAAGCAGTCTTTCGATCCCTTTCATGTGACTCCGCAACCGGCCATTGGGCTGGCGTGGAATCCCAAGGAGACCGAAGGCTGGCTGGGCAAGTTGACCGGAAACGGCCTGATGGTGATTCGCGCTGGTTACAGCCTGCGCCGCTTCACCGAGCCCTACCAGTACTACTGGAACAACGCATCCGATCAAGCTTCCTTCTACTATCAAAGTTTCGCCTATAACGGAGTCGCATCTCCAGGAGTTCTGGGAACCTTTACTCCTGGCTCACTCAAGTTGGGCGATACCGCAGTCACCGATTCCACCAACTATGCTTATGCGCCTGCCAGCTATCAGACTTCGCTGCCGGAGTCTACTTATACCTTTTTGGCATGCGGCGCCGGCTGCAACCAATACCCCGGTGTAACCGGCATCGATGAGCACATCAAACAGCCCTATACGCAAAGCTGGAACTTCGGCATTCAGCGCCAGTTCGGCACTCGCGCGCTGGAAATCAGCTATGCAGGCAACCGCTCGATTCACCAGTGGGTCAACAACAACACCAACGAAGTCAATATTTTCGAGAATGGCTTCCTGGACGAATTCAAAAAGGCACAGGCCAACCTGACCGCTTTCAAGGCTGCCAATCCCCATTGCGGTGAACAGGGCTATCCTGCCTGCAGCTTTGCCAATAATGGTCTGGCAGGGCAAACCAGCCTGCCGATTCTCAATGCGGCCTTCGCCGGCGAAGCAGCGGGTGGCGCGGGCGTTCCGCTGGCCGACTATGCGAATAGCGACTTCATCAATGACCTGCAAACCGGTCAAGCGGGTGCTCTTGCGCAAGCCATGACTGGCATCGGCACCACCAACTACCTCTGCAACCTGGTGGGATCGAGCTTTGCTCCGTGCGGCACCAACGGTGGCTACACAGGCGGAGCGGGTGCCGGCAAGCCGATCAACTTCTTCCAGGCCAACCCCTATTCCACTGGCGGCGAAACCCAATACATGGTCGCGTCCGGGTACTCGAATTATCACTCCCTCCGGGTCGAAGTGCGTCAGCAGCAGTGGCATGGCTTGCAGTACAACTTCAACTACACATGGGCACATACCCTGGGATATATGGTGAACACCAATGGCGCGGCCGCTGGCGGCTATGGGTGCGGTTATTACGGCTATGGCGGCTGGTGCGGCTGGCCGGGCACGTTGACGCTGCGCAATACTCGCCTGGCTTACGGACCTGCTCAGTATGATATCCGCCACGCCGCACACCTGAGTGGCACCTACGATCTGCCCATCGGCAAGGGGAAGCTGCTGCTCAACCAGAACAACATGGCCGGCAAAGTTCTTGGAGACTGGACTGTGGGCTATATCGTCACCTTCCAGACCGGCACTCCGAATCAGCTCATTGGTAACACCCTCACCTTCAATGACTACGGCGACGGCGGCGTCAAGCTGACCGGTGTCACCGTCGGCGAGTTACAGAAGGCCATTGGAGTTCATCGCATTCCGGGCCAAACCTATGCCCTGCTGATCGATCCCAAGTATGTGCAGGCAGCAGACGGAACCGGCGGCGCGAACCCCGCCTACATCACTCCCAACACCACTCCAGGCACGATCAATCATCCGATCTACCTGTATGGTCCTCATGCCTTCTACAACGATATGTCGGTGTCGAAGGAGTTCCCCATCTTCCGGGAGTTCAAAATGAAGATTCAGGCCGAAGCCACGAACGTCTGGAATCATCCGGTCTTCGGCAGCACTTCCGGCGCATTTATCCCTGATCCGGACACTGATGGTTCTGGCAGAGGTGATGTGACGAAACCCGGCTGGGCAACCAGCAAGGTAACCAACGGTCCCCGCGTAATCGAGTTTCGCGCCAACATCAGCTTCTAACAGCAGTTTTCTATAGCGATTCCTTTGACTGCCGCGTTCCTGTGAGCGCGGCAGATTTTTTAAATGCAACAGACCCCGGTTCTGACCAATGAATGCAGCATCGGAACCATGGCGGTTATGTTTTCTGCCGGTATTGATGGTAGGATACCAGCGAAGAGATACTTGTAGCAGTTTCAATCCAGCTTGCAGGCTGAGAGTGAAGACGAATGGCGCTATTAGCAACAAAAAATACGAAGAGTTTAAAGAAGAGCTCTGCCAAGGCAGAGCACGGAACCAGCGTCGATACGGCGTTTCAGAGGATTCGCGACCTGATCGTTCACGGCCGGCTGGCTCCGGGCACTTGGATCGTTGAAGGCGATCTGTGCGAACACCTGAATATGAGCCGGACTCCGGTGCGGGGCGCACTCTACCTGCTGCAACGCGAAGGCTATGTCGTTGAGCACCGCAATTCCAGCAAGTCTCGCATGATCGTTGCGCCGTTGACCAAAGAAGATGCCAACGAGCTTTATCCAATCATAGGACGCATTGAAGGACTGATCGGACGGCGTGCCGCCGCGCTGCTGCAGAGCGAGCGCGACGAACTGGCGACCAAGCTGAAACTGGTGAACGAAAAGCTGGATGTGATTGCGCGCGAGCGCAGTTATCACGGTCCGGAGATTTTCGACCTTGACCACGAGTTCCATCGCCTGATCGTAGTCGCTGGGGCTGGGCCGCGGCTGAACACCTTGCACCACGCAATCGAGCCGCAAACTGAGCGCTACTGGCGTCTCTATTCCAGCTCGATCATCAACGAGTTGCACGTCTCGGTGATGGAGCACGAAGAGATTATCGCCGCGCTGGTGGAGGGGAAGCCGGACCGGCTGGAGAGAGCTCTCTCTGACAACTGGGTGAACGGCTGCAACAGGCTGGCCAAGGTCATCGACGTTTTTGGTGAGCGCGGCAGTTGGTAGCTTACCCGACTAAAAGATGAAACAAGTGACTCCAGTGAATAGCGTTCTCTGAGGCTACTCGCTAACGTTTGCAATGAAATATTCTTGGCTGTGTTCAGCAAACGGACGAATAAGCCTAAATATTGTATACTATATTGTATTCAGGATCACGTTCGATGAGCAGCGAACCGCAAACCGGCGCACAGGATCATACCACTCTATCCTCTGGGGTGGCGCAGGCTGGCTTGGTCTTCAACATCATGCGATTCTCACTTCATGATGGCCCGGGAATTCGCACCACGGTATTTCTCAAGGGCTGTGCCCTACACTGTAGCTGGTGTCATAATCCCGAGAGTCAATCCCGTATGCCGGAGATTCTCTTTTTGGGTGAGCGCTGCATTCACTGCGGCGAATGCGTTCTTACCTGCCCGCATGGCGCATTGGACGCGGGCCAGCAATACCTCCATCATGCTGAGTTATGCCAGCTTTGCGGAGAGTGCGTTGCAGCCTGCCCCAGCGGCGCACGTCAACTTGCGGGACGCCGGATGACGGTGGCGGAAGTACTGACAGAGTTGCTGAAGGACGAAGTGTTTTACGAAGAGTCCGGAGGCGGTATTACAATTTCAGGCGGTGAACCTCTACTGCAGTCGGATTTTGTTGAAGCGCTGCTAGCTGCCTGCAAGACCCGAGGACTGCAAACCGTTCTCGATACCTGCGGGTTTGCCGATCCCGCTGTCCTGCGCCGAGTCAGCCAGCACGTCGATTTGTTTTTCTACGACATCAAAATAATGAACAACGAAAAGCACCTGAGCCTTACCGGCGTTAACAACGACGTAATCCTGCAGAACCTGAAGATGCTGGCTGATGGTGGAAGCGCAGTCACGGCGCGGGTTCCAATCCTGCCCGGCGTGAACGACGATGACGAGAATTTGGACGCATTATCCAAATATCTATTCCCTCTCGGAATTCGAGATATCGATCTTCTTCCTTATCACGAACTGGGCAACGACAAGTACCGCAGATTGAATCTATCCTGCGGCATGGAGGGCATTCACCCGCCCACCGCGGCAGAGATGGAAACGATCGCCGCGCGGCTGAGGCGCGATGGATTTCATGTGCGAATAGGAGCCTGAGATGAACGAACGCGTGCGCAGACTGAGAGAAGCAACCCTAGAAACCAAGCCTTGGCTTTCCATCGAACGAGCAGCTCTTCTTACCGAGTTTTGCCGGCAAGACAAAACGGCTTCAATTCCTGTCCGCCGTGCTCGCGTCCTTCAGCATTTGATGGAGAACAAGCAGATTTATATCGGAAATGAGGAGCTAATTGTTGGCGAGCGCGGCCCCGCGCCTAAAGGTACTCCCACCTTCCCCGAGCTCTGCTGTCATAGCCTTGAGGACTGCGAGATTTTGAATTCGCGCGAGAAGATCTCCTATTCCGTGGATGAAAGCGCGCGGCAGGTGCAGAAGAACGAGGTGATCCCCTACTGGGAAGGCCGCTCGATACGCGATCTGATCTTCGCAGAGATGACCCCGGCGTGGAAGAACGCATACGAAGCCGGTGTTTTCACCGAATTCATGGAACAACGCGCTCCCGGTCACACCGTGCTCGGTGATGTTATTTATCGCAAAGGCCTGCTGCAGCTAAAGGAAGAGGTGGAACTTGAATTATCGCGTCTGGATTACTTTGGCGATCCCGATGCCTCGGCGAAACGCGACGAACTGCGCGCCATGGCGATTGCCGCCGAGGCCGTGATTTGGTATGCGGAGCGCCATGCCGAAAAGGCCGAAGAGTTAGCCGATAAGGAAACGAATCCTGCACGTTGTGCGGAGCTGCACAAGATCGCAGCGGTGTGCCGTCGCGTGCCGGCGCATCCCCCGCGCAATTTCTGGGAAGCCTTGCAGTCTTATTGGTTCATCCATTTAGGCGTGGTGACTGAACTGAACACCTGGGATTCTTTTTGCCCTGGGCGTTTCGATCAGCATCTTGATCCCTTCTATCGCAATGACCTGGAAGAAGGTGTACTCAGCCGGGACGAGGCCAAGGAGTTGCTGGAATGCCTGTGGGTCAAGTTTAATAATCAGCCGGCGCCTCCCAAGGTAGGAGTTACGGCAGAGGAGAGTGGTACATACACAGATTTCGCGAACATCAACACCGGCGGATTGAAACCGGACGGCTCGGACGGCGTGAACAGCGTTTCCTATCTCATGCTGGATGTCATCGATGAAATGCGCTTGTTGCAGCCTTCTTCGAATCTGCAACTGAGCAGGAAGAACCCGGATGCGTTTTTGCGTCGGGGCATGGAAATTGTGCGCGAGGGCTGGGGACAACCCTCGATCTTCAACGCCGATAAAGTTGTCGAAGAGCTGATGCGGCAGGGAAAGACGGCGGAGGAGGCGCGGTGCGGTGGAATATCAGGCTGTGTGGAGACCGGGGCATTCGGGAAGGAAGCCTATATCCTGACCGGATATTTCAATTTTCCCAAAGTGCTTGAGATTACGCTGAACAACGGTGTCGATCCGTGTACTGGAAAGAAGATCGGCAAAGAGACTGGAGATCCGCGAGCGTTTACTTCCTACCCTGAGTTGTTTGCGGCCTTCCGCGAGCAACTGCATTACTTTATCGATATCAAAGTGCGAGGCAACAATGTCATCGAGCGGCTCTACGCGGAATATATGCCGGCGCCGTTTCTCTCTCTGCTGGTCGACGACTGCATCACAAAAGGCAAGGACTACAACGATGGCGGCCCGAAATACAACACGACCTACATCATGGGCGTAGCACCGGCGAGTTGCTCTGACAGTCTGGCCGCGATTAAACACCATATTTTCGACCGAAAAGCGATTCCCATGGACGACCTGCTGGAAGCCTTGGCCCGCAACTTCGAAGGTCACGAAAAGCTGCGTCTGACCTTGTGGAACAAGACACCTAAGTTCGGCAACGACGACGACGAGGCGGACGCCATTTATACGGATCTTTTTGACGCCTTTTTCGAGGAAGTGGATGGGCGAAACAACACCAAGGGCGGATGTTACCGGATCAATTATCTTTCGACGACCTGCCATGTTTACTTCGGTTCGATGACTGGAGCCAGCGCGGACGGACGATTTGCCGGGGAACCGCTTTCCGACGGTATTTCTGCTGTCCAGGGCGCGGACCGGAAAGGGCCAACCGCGGCGTTGAAGTCGGCGGCCAAGATGGATCATAGCCGCACCGGCGGGACGCTGCTCAACCAGAAGTTCGCGCCCCGGCTTGTGGAGGGCGAGGAAGGGCTCAACAAGTTGGCGCAGATGGTCCGCGCCTACTTCCGCATGGGGGGGCATCACATTCAGTTCAACGTAGTCACGACGGAGACGCTGCGTGCCGCTCAAGCTGAGCCGGAGAAATACCGCGATCTGATCGTGCGTGTTGCTGGGTACAGCGATTACTTCTGTGACTTGACGAGCGCCCTGCAAAACGAGATCATCCTGCGAACCGAGTACGAGGACGTTGCACATTCCATGCTGACGCCGGCATAGTCTCAACCTGCCAAGCAGCAGAAGATCGCCAAAGCACCTAGATTAAAGGCTGAATGGCGTGCTGGCTTTGGCGATTGCAGGACGGCTGGTCTGGGCGTACGCAAAGGCGTTCCGCGTGCCTGCGAGTTCTTCACCAACTACTTCCATCCGCGGGGCGCGGACGCGAGCCGAACCGATCCCGGCTTGCTGCTGCACCTGTTTGATGAGCTGAATGAATTTGGGCACAGTGTCCATGCGCAGCAGCGGCAGAAACCAGCGATAGAGTTCAAAAGCTTCCTGGGTCTTACCAGCGCGGGCCAGATTGAAGAGATCAACGGATTCGCGAGGCAAGGCGTTGACCAGCCCGGCAACCCAGCCCACGGCTCCGGCTGCAATTCCTTCCAGAATCGCGTCATCGACTCCGACCAGCAGGGCAAGCCTCTCGCCCAGCAGGGAGCGGATTGCGGTAACGCGGCGAACGTCGGTCGAGGACTCCTTGACTGCGGCCAGATTGGGATATTCGCTCGCCAATTCCGCAATCTGTTCGGGCAGAAAATCTGTGCCGTACGCGACCGGATTGTTGTAAAGCAAGCCGGGAAGCGGCGTGGCTTGCAGTATGGCCGCCACATGCGCTTTGTTCTCGCGCCAGTCACCCTTGTAGACATAAGGAGGCAGGATCATCAGCCCCTCGCAGCCAGCGGAATGGGCGGCCTGGGCAAGCTCCACCGCTTCGGCGGTAGAGAGCGCGGAGATCGCCGCAACAGTAGGTGCAGAGCCGCCGAGCGCCGTGTGGACGGTCTTGAGAATCTCAATCTTCTCCTGAAATTTCAGTGTAGGGGCTTCGCCCAGCGAACCCAGGCATACGATGCCGGTGCAGCCGTTCTCGATGAGCCACTGGGCGTGTCTGGCGACAAAAGCATGATCCACGTTGGAGTCTTTGTCGAAGGCGGTGGTCATGGCGGGCAAAACACCTGTCCAGTTCATAGCTTCTCCTGAGGGACGAATTCCGGATGGGGGGCTGGGTTGAGCGTCGGCCAGAAACGAGCCGGCAAATAAGGTTCAGGGGCAATCGCCGGCAAACGGCCGCTCAAGGCTGCGGCGAGCAGTTCGGCTGTGGCCAAAGCGGTTGTGATGCCCAAGCCCTCGTGGCCAGTGGCCAGCCGTAGCGTGGGGTCGGAGGGTACGGGGCCAATCAGCGGCAGCCTGTCTGGTGTGGCGGCGCGGAAGCCAGTCCAAACGCGCAGCACATTGAGCGAGGAGACAGCAGGCAAATACAGCGCCGCGCGTTGCAGCATGGCGCTCAGCATAGCTTGATCGACGTTCTTCTCCTCAATGCCAAATTGGCGAGAGGAACCGATGAGGATCTGGCCGTTTCGCCGAGGCTGAACGTTGAAGGCCACCGAGTCGGACGTGAGCGAGTGCGCACTTTTGAGATAGCCAAGTTCGACCAGTTGATGATGAACAAAGCCGGGATAACGATCGGTGATGGCCAGGTGGCCCTTGCGCTTGTTGATAGGCGCGCCAGGAGAACAGATTGAGGCTTCCACTCCGGTAGCGTTGATCAGCACGGGCGCATGCAGACGTGTTCCGTCCTCCAGCAGCGCTTCGCCGTCAGCCAGGGATTTGACTGAGCGGCCCAGTAGCAGAATCGCGCCCAAGGACTCAGCCTGCCGGGCAAGATGGAGTGCGACAGCGGGGGGATAGACGACTGCATCCTCGATCACAAGCAATCCGCCTGCCAGTCCCGGACGCAGGTTCGGCTCTGCGGTGGCCAGCTCCGAGCTGGAGAGTAGGCGGCTGGGGACCGCGCGCTCGCTCAGGTAGGCGTGCTTGCGCTTTGCTTCCGCCATCTCCTCTTCATCGCTGGCCACCCAGAGGGTTCCGCGGTTCTCATATTCGGCCATCGGCGGCAGGTCTGCGCTGAGAGCCTGCCACAAAAGCTGAGAGCGGCGGGTTAGTGCAAACTGCGCCTCTGAGTCGTCAAGAACAACGATATGCCCCATGCCAGCGGCGGTGGCGCCACACCCCGGAAACTCACGCTCCACCAGGACCACACGAAGACCTGTTTGCGTGCAGACCAACGCGCAGGCCGCGCCCACAATGCCGCCTCCCACAATAACAACATCGAAGGATTGGGCGGCGGCAGTACTCACTCTGGCACTCCGAGCCGAAATGGATCGGCAGGGTCGAAGATCAAGGTGCATTCGGCCGTCACATGAGCAGAGCCGGTGATGGAGGGGATAATCGTGTTCTCGTCAAACCTCTCATAGCTGCCTTCGAAAACAGTACCCAGAATGCCCTCCTGACGCCAGGGCTGGCCGGACTTCAAAAGACCGTCGGCCGCCAGACAAGCCATCTTGGCGCTGGTTCCGGTGCCGCAAGGAGAACGGTCATACGCTTTGCCCGGGCAGAGAACGAAGTTGCGGCTGTCGTTGGCAGAATCTTGAGGGGGAGTGAATAGTTCGATATGGTCAATCTCTGCGCCGTTGGCTCCAGTGATGCCTACTGCCGTTAAAGCGCGCCTGATCTCCCAACAGAAAGCAGTAAGCGGCTCGACCTGGCTTACGGCAAGACTCCGGGCAGCCTCAAAAGAATACTCGCGCACCAGGAAGAACCAGTTGCCGCCAAAGGCCACATCGCCCGCTACCTTCCCGTAGTCGGGAAGATCAAGCTGAACTCCTGCGAAATGGCGATAAGACGGGACATTCCGGCATGTGACCCGATTGCCAGGCTGCAATAGGACCTTTACTTCTCCCACGGGCGTCTCAATCCGGTGTTCTCCTGGTCCAATGCGCCCCAGGTAGGCCAGGGTCACCGTGACGCCGATGATGCCGTGACCGCACATGCCCAGGTATCCGGCATTGTTGAAAAAGATGACGCCAGCGGCACATTCCGGGTCTGAGGGCTCAACCAGCAATGCGCCCACTAATACGTCTGAACCGCGCGGCTCGCAAAGGATGGCGCGGCGATAGTGATCGTGGTCGCGGCAGAGAAGATCGAGACGCTCGGCAAGCGGTCCGCAACCTAAATTAGGTCCGCCCGTCAGTACGCAGCGGGTCGGTTCACCCGCAGAGTGCGAATCGACTACATCCAAGCGAAGATGGATTTGTGTGCTTTCCATCAATTCTGAAAAAACCTCTTCCTGCATCCTAAATAAAAGAAACCCTTTGCGCGCGAAAACAGGCGAGTCTTTGCAACGCAGGCCACTACGGAAAACCCCTGCCAGCCGGACCCAAAATCGACCCGGTATACAGGTACTATTGCAAAGTATACAAGTTTGGATACAATAAGTTCTGCAAAATATCTGCCTTTTCCGCGTCGTCTATTTCTCGAGATATTTGATTGGCTCGAGTGTTTGCGCAGCGAGAAAAGCTGCCCATGAAAAGTGGAGACTATAGTCTTCCAATCCCGCTAGAATCAAGCGGAGTTGTAACAGAGATTGAGTTCTGGCGAGGCCAAATCCGGCTGGGGGAAACAAGGAGAGGCAATGAGCAGAGAAAACGTTACACGGAGATTTGTTTTGCAAACCTCGGCAGCCGTCGCTGCGAGCGGTGTTCTGATGCCGCATGAGTTCTGGGCGGCGGGCCAGGATGCGGTGTTGAATGTGCCGCGCTCGAACAACCACACCGGATATGAGAAAGTGGAATGGAAGGCGCGCCCGTTTCCAATGGCGCAGGTGAGGCTCAAGCCGGGGCCGCTCAAGGATATGCAGGAGCGCGACCGTGTTTATCTATTCATGCTCCCCAACGACCGCCTGCTGCACAGCTTTCGGATTACGGCGGGCAAGCCCTCTAAGGCCCAGCCACTGGGCGGATGGGAAGCTCCCGATTGCGATTTGCGCGGCCATCATGCCGGCGGTCATTATCTCTCCGCCTGTGCGCTGATGTACGCCTCAACGGGTGACGAAGCTTTGCGGGTCAAGGCCGAGGCGTTGGTTGCAGGGCTGGCCGAGTGTCAGCAGCAGGACGGCTATCTTGGCGCCTATCCGGATAGTATGTATGACCGGATGAAGAAAGGCCAGGCTTCTTATGCTGATCACGTCTGGGCGCCCTTTTACACCTATCACAAGATCATCGCCGGCCACCTGGATATGTATGTTCATTGCGGCAGCGAGACAGCTTTGAATACCGCCACGAGGATGGCCGATTGGGCGATCAAGTGGATTGCCCCCCTCACCGATGAGGAACTGGACAAGATACAGAGGATCGAGCACGGCGGAATGAACGAGGTACTCTTCAATCTTTACGCCATCACCGGCGAGAAGAAGTACCTGGACGGCGGATACCGTTTCGAACACAAGCGCTTCTTCACGCCGCTGGCCGCACATGAAGACAAGCTCGACGGCCTGCACTCGAACACCAACATTCCCAAGGTAATCGGAGCGGCGCGCGGCTATGAGTTGACCGGCGATGAACGCTACAAAGGTATAGCCGAATACTTCTGGCAGACTGTGGTCGATCACCACAGCTTTGCTCCTGGCGGGACCTCCAATACAAACGAAGGGTGGAGCGCGCCAGACACGGCGGGTAGCCATCTCGGACCGGGCGGGCAAGAATGCTGCTGCAGCTATAACATGCTCAAGCTCACACGCCATCTCTTCGGGTGGAAGCCGGATGCGCGTTGGATGGATTACTACGAACGCCTGCTGTGGAATGTGCGCGCGGGCACGCAAAACGAAGACGGCATGTTGATGTACTACGTGCCGACAGTTCCCGGCGGATGGAAGACCTTTGGCGACCAGTTTGACTCGAACTGGTGCTGCACTGGCACCGGCGCTGAAGAATACGCCAAGCTGGTGGATACGATCTACTTCCACGAAGACAATTCAGTCTATGTGAATCAATTTGTCTCTTCCGAAGTAAGCTGGCCGGAGAAGCGTGTGCGTCTGGTGCAACAAACGAGCTTTCCAGAGGAAGAGCGCACCTCCATCGTGGTGCATTCCGAAAAACCGGTCTCTTTTGCGCTCAAGCTTCGCAAGCCACATTGGGCACCGAAGATGGCGATCCTTGTGAATGGCATTCCGGAGAAAGCTCTTTTAGGGAGTGACGGGTATCTTGTTCTCGACCGCACCTGGAAGAGCGGCGACCGGGTCGAGGCGCTCCTGCCGATGACGCTTCGCCAGGAGCCGGTCCCCGGCAGTCCTGAACTGGCCACGCTGGCTTATGGGCCGCTGGTGCTGGCCGCGAGCATGGGCCGTGACGGATTGAGCAGCGACATGATCGTCAATCAAGGCCCGGACATGGATCGTCTGCCGGTTCTGCCCATGCCCCGATTCGAGGCTACCACCGTGGCAGGCGCCATAGCAGGCAAGGATCAACCGGCATGGGTGAAGAAAGCTGGAGACAGAGAACTGCGTTTTCGCACCGTCGGACAATTCAAAGAGATGGAGCTGAGGCCGCTCTATCAGGTAATGGACGAGCGCTACTCTGTCTATTGGCAGAAGGCGCGCAAAGCCTGAACGTCGCGACGTAACGCAGATGGGCTCAATTGAGGAGAACGTAGATGGGGTCTTTAGCGAAGGCAGAATGGCTGGCGTGCATCGGGCTGCTGACGATGGCTGCGGCGTCTTTGGGGCAGTCATATCCGGCTGGGCGAATCGCGAAACTTGGCGACCTGCTTGATCAGGGACTGGTGCGGTATGAGACGCCGGAACTAACCTTGCGCCTGGTGCGGTCTTCGGGGACTGTAGCCGGTTTGGAAGCCAAAGATCCCACAGCCGAAAGTGGAGAGAATTTCGACTTTACTCCATCCGACCTGCTGGCAGCGCGTTCCATCGATGGGTACTATCACCTGGGCGATTTGGACCTGCGTCTGCGCGAGAAAGGGAGTGCCGAGTGGCGGGGATACTCGACGGCTCTTGAACGCCATCCGGTGAAAACTCTGCCGGTGGGACCGGGCGAACTGGAAAAGGACGATTTGCGTCCGACCTTGCCAGCCGATTTTCCGCTGCAGGTCACCCGCAGTTGGGTGGTGGTGGAGGGCAAGCTGGCGTTGCGCTTTACGCTCACTAATTCCGGCATAAAGCCCATCGAGATCGGTGCGCTGGGTATCCCGCTGGTCTTCGGCCACGTCATCAGCGGCAAAAATCTGGAGGAGGCTCACGCACTGTGCAGCTTCTCCGATCCATCGATCGCGCAGGACGGCGGCTACGTCCAGGTGACGCGGCTCAATGGGCATGAGCCGGCGCTGGTGGTGGTTCCCGACGGGAAGACTCCTTTCGAGGCCTACAAGCCAATTGCCGCTGCAAGAAAAGCGGGGCTTTTTGAGGATCTTACGCCGCGCAGCATCACGTTTGAGGGCTTTTATGAGTGGATGGTGGCCTCTGCCGCCTATCAGCAAAACGAGTGGAAGCAGGCAGAGCCGTGGAACCCGCCGACCAGTATCGTGTTGGAGCCTGGGCAGGAGCGCACGGTGGGTCTGCGCTTCCTGGTTTCGGATTCAATTCGCGCCATCGAGAAGACGCTTGCCGTGAATCGGCGGCCGGTCGCCATCGGTATCCCCGGCTACATTCTGCCCCAGGACATCGAAGGCAGCCTCTTCCTCAAATATCCTCAACCAGTCAAGAACATTAACGTGGAACCCGCTGGTGCCATCGAGATTTCCGTAGCAGGGACTACCGGGCATGGTTGGCAGCGATACCAGTTACGCGGAAAACTGTGGGGACGTGCGCGGCTCACCGTAACGTATGCGGATGGGCTAGTGGAGACAGTGCAGTACCGGGTGATCAAGCCTGAGGCCGAAGCGGTTGACGACATGGGCCGCTTTCTTTTCACGAAGCAGTGGTTTGACGTAAAGGACGATCCCTTTCACCGCAGTCCGTCGGTGATGAGTTATGACCGCGAGGCAAACGCAATCGTGACCCAGGACAGCCGCGTATGGATCGCGGGGTTGGGGGACGAAGCAGGTTCAGGTTCGTGGCTGGCGGCGGCGATGAAGGAGTATGGACGCCCCGACAAAGAACAGATCGCCCAGTACGAAGAGTTTGTGGATCAGGTTTTGTGGGGCGGTTTGCAGCAGAAAGAGGGACCAGGAAAGTACGGTGTTCGCAAGAGCCTATTCTACTATCAGCCGGACAAACTTCCCGCTGGCTACTATCGCAAGGATCTGACTTGGTCTCCCGGCTTCCCAAGCTGGGACAAGGAAGCCAGTGAGTATCTGGGGCGCACGTACAATTATCCGCATGTGGTAGCAGCCTACTGGGCGCTCTATCGCGTGGCGCGCAACCATCCTGGGCTGGTCTCGCATCACGATTGGCAGTGGTACTTGAATCAGGCCTATGAGACCACTATGGCCATGACCCATCTGGCGCAGGACTATCTGGATACGGGGTTGATGGAAGGCGACATCTTTGTGGCCGTGCTGGACGACCTGAAGCGCGAGGGCAAGAACGAAGAGGCCAGGACGCTGGAAGCCGCCATGCGCGCCCGCGCCGCTGGCTGGCAGAAGAAGACCTTTCCGTTTGGCAGCGAAATGCCTTGGGACTCGACTGGACAGGAAGAAGTGTATGCATGGACTTCGCGTTTTGGCATGAATGACAAGGCGCAGACGACACTGGACGCAATCGTTGGCTATATGCCTGCCATTCCGAGTTGGGGTTATAACGGCAGCGCGCGGCGCTACTGGGATTTTCTGTATGGGGGCAAGTATCCTCGCATCGAACGGCAGGTTCATCACTACGGTTCGGGGATCAATGCAATTCCCGTCCTCGACGCGTACCGGTGCAACCCAGGCGACTTATATCTGCTGCGTATCGGCTATGGCGGAAGCATGGGCGCAATCAGCGGGATAGATCAGGACGGCTTCGCCTCCGCTGCCTTTCACAGTTATCCCGATCGGATGGCCTTTGACCCATATACCGGAGACTATGGCCCGAACTTCTTTGGCCATGCCTGGACCACTGCAACCTATGTAGCCAACGACGCGGAACTTGGCTGGCTGGCCTTCGGCGGGAATCTGCAAACGGAGGGCGGCAAAGTGAGTGTAGAACCCCGCGACAGCTTCCGCCAGCGCGTGTACCTGGCGCCGCTCGGCCTGTGGCTAACCCTGGACAGCGGAGAGTTCGAGCAGGTTACGCTGGACAACGAAACCGGCATCGTTGAGGTGCGGCTTGCACCAGCGGATGCCTACACGCCCAAGGCCCTGTTGCGCATTGAACAGCCTGCCCCATCCACGCAGGCGGATGCCGCAGCTGCGATTCAGCCGCTAGAGAAATTGACGATTGAACGTGGAGCCTATGTGGTCCCACTCCTTTCAACATCAGTCAACCTGCGCTTGGGATTAGCTCCGGTGTCTTTGAAATCAACTCAATGAGACCAAATGCTCGATGGGACTGAAAGGTTTGAATACCTTTGAGAAGTCTCTCAAGACTTTCGATATCCCTGCGCGGCCTGACGAGACGAAGTAGGGGGCAAAGGGGAGAATGCAAATGGTCCCCACAAGAGTCCTCACATGGAATGGATGAGCCTCTCACTTGGCTGCTCGTATGCTGTTGAAAGTATTGGAGGCGCGGGCCGGGATCGAACCGGCGCATAAAGGTTTTGCAGACCTCTCCCTTACCACTTGGGTACCGCGCCTTGGCAGGGCTGTCTTTTTTTGTTCGCTCCAGATCGCCGTAGCCAACCCGGCGGGCGCCGGAGGGCGATTTGGAGCGGGAGACGAGATTTGAACTCGCGACCCTCGCCTTGGCAAGGCGATGCTCTACCACTGAGCTACTCCCGCTT
>CAYPYJ010000023.1:44973-45519 GCA_964414945.1 uncultured Occallatibacter sp. | reverse complement strand
GCAGCGTCCACGGCGCAAAAATGAGCCACTGCCCAATGAATACCCTGACCAGCACTCGCAAAAAAAGCTCAAACCGCTCCAACCACCGGGGAATTCGCTGGGGCGCGGAACCTTGAGCGAACTCAGGCTCGGACGCCGGGTTCGGGGCGAAAGAAAGTGATGTCTGTTCCGGCTTCTGGGGCATTGTTGGTGTTCGCTCGCCGCCCCTGATTTCTGCCATTTCTCAGGCATTTAGCACAGGCCCATCCATGGGCCGGCTCAGGGACGCTGTACTGCAACGGTAACACAGCAACCGCCCATTCCGGCCTGTCCGCTTACCGAGCGTCGGCCTGCATTCCGGCAAGTGGAGTCGATACTCGATGCAACCCATTCGACTCAATCTGGTAGCTTCCGTAGTCGATTGTCAAAATCGCAGTTCCGCCGATCCGTACCTTTGTCTCACTGCGGTTTCGCTCCGGCAGCCAGAAGCCATTTACCAGCGCGCAGATTTGCTCAATCCGCGTCCGTGCAATCCAGAATGAAGGGCTTTTTGCCGGCTCCGCTTCA
>CAYPYJ010000023.1:0-44963 GCA_964414945.1 uncultured Occallatibacter sp. | reverse complement strand
AATCTTCACAAAAGCAAAATCCGCCGCATCCACCCAGATTTTGCCGCGAATTAAAAACTTGCTCGCCGTCAGCGGTTCCAGATCCAGAATGTACGCAGGCCGTCCGTTCAGTTTCTCACTTCCCTCCAGTTGAAATTTGTAATTGGCCGCCGTAAGAGCCATTGCCTTTTTATCCTGCGAAGCCTCTTTTTCGCTCTCCACTGCCTTCTTCAGCACCTTGTCGCAAAGCATCTTCGATCCGCTCTGCGAAACGATGCGAAAGCTCTTCCCTGAGGCAGCATCAAATGCGTATTCAACCTCCATCTTGGCCGCAATCGTTTTTGAGAATCCCTGATACTCGACCTCGTAATGGCGGGTTGATTTCGCAGCTTTCAATTCATTGATGCGCAATAGATTCTGGCGCTGCATCTCATCCACAATCTGCTTGGAGGTAAGCTCCGCTGGCTGAGAGGCATGAGCCACAGTGAGCCATCCTCCGCTAACCAGCAAAGCCACCGTTACAACCACGTAAATGACGCGACTCTTACGTAGGAGCATGAGGGCATCATACCCCTACCTTTTAAATATCGGATGTATAGAATGTGACAAAGACCATTAGTTCGAGATCTGGGACTCGCTTTACCCCTTCGCGAACATCTGTTTGATTCCGCGCAGCGCCTGTCGTGTCCGTTCTTCGTTTTCGATCAGCGAAAACCGCACGTGCCCGTCGCCGTAGTCGCCAAAGCCGATTCCCGGCGAGACCGCTGTCTTGGCCTCAGTCAGCAACAGCTTGGAGAACTCCAGCGAGCCCAGCTTTTTGTACTGCTCCGGAATCGAAGCCCATACAAACATCGTCGCCTTTGGCAAAGCCACCGGCCAGCCCAGCTTGTTCAAGCCTTCCACCAGCACGTCGCGGCGTTTGCGATAGTTTTCGCAAATTTCGTGCACGCACTCCTGCGGGCCTTCCAAAGCGGCAATCGACGCCACCTGGATCGGCGTAAATGTGCCGTAGTCAAAGTAACTCTTCAGCCGCGCCAGCGCTGCCACCAGCACCTGATTGCCCACCATGAAACCCACTCGCCAGCCGGGCATGTTGTAGCTCTTGCTTAGCGTGAAGAACTCCACGGCCACATCCTTGGCTCCCGGAACCTCCAGCACGCTGGGCGGCTTGTAGCCGTCAAAGGCCAGGTCGGCGTAGGCAAGGTCCTGAATCAGGTAGAAGCCGTACTCCTTGGCCAGTTCCACGAGCCGCGCCAAAAATGGCAGGTCAACGCACTCGGTTGTTGGATTGGACGGAAAGTTGACGATCAGCGCCTTGGGCCTCGGCACCATACGCGGAATCAGATCCTCGAGCTGTGCCAGAAACTGCTCGCGGTCGTGAATCGGCACGCTCACCACATGCGCCCCCGCAATCACCGGCCCGTAGATGTGAATCGGGTAGCTGGGATTGGGCACCAGCACGGTGTCGCGTGAATCGAGAATCGCAAGACAGAGGTGTGCAATCCCCTCCTTCGATCCGATGGTGACGATAGCCTCAGAGTTGGGGTCCAGATCGACGTTGTAGCGTGTCTTGTACCAGTTGCAAATTGCTTTGCGCAGGCGCGGAATGCCGCGCGAAACCGAATAGCGATGCGTAGGCGGCTTCAGCGCCGCTTCCACCAGTTTGTCTACGATGTGCTTGGGCGTTGCCCCGTCCGGGTTGCCCATGCCGAAGTCAATGATGTCTTCCCCGCGACGGCGGGCGTTGACCTTCATCTCTCCAGTAATGTTAAAAACATAAGGCGGCAGGCGCTGAATTCTGCTGAACTCTTCCATCTATTAAGTCTAAGGCAAAGAGGCTCGAAGCGGCGGCGTAGGCATCAGCATAAGCAAATATTCAATTCCGCCGCGGGCGCGTCAGGGCACGGCTTCAACGAGCAATTATTAAAAAATTTCCGTTCATCCTACTTCTGCGAGCCAGCGGCGAAACTCAGCCGCAGGGTCGGGCTGCCGGAAGATTGCTCCAGCTATGGCCACGGTTGTCGCACCTGAGATGAACGCCTCAGCCGCGGTGGCCAGCGTAATGCCTCCAATGGCAACCAGCGCCGGACCTGCGCCAGCCTCCGCACGCAGCCGTCGCACGCCTTCCATTCCGATGGGCGGCGTTGATGTTTGTTTGGTTCGAGTAGGAAAGACCGGACCGATGGAGAAATAATCCGCAGGTTCGTCCAGAATTCCCGGCAAAAGCGCCGCGCTGCCGCCAAAAGTGCCGACAATTCGATCTGGCCCTAGCAGTTTGCGCGCCTCGGCTGGCCTGAGGTCGCCCGCATCCACATGAACGCCGTCAAAACCAATCTGCTCAACCAGATCAACGCGATCATCAAGAATCAACTTCACCTGTCCCGCAGGCATCGCGGCACGCAGAATCTGAGCGTCGGATATCAATTCTGCATCGGAGCCGCCCTTGTTGCGATATTCAAGCAGCGTCACGCCAGCCTCCGCCAGCGAGCCGCCGAGTCGCCGCAGGAATTCCTCACGGCCAGTAGGAGGAATAAACGATGAATCCAGAATGGGATAAATTTTGCTGAGAAGGATTGCCATAGAACAAGAGTAGACCAAGGGAACAGGGATCGGCCGATGAACCTCCGCCTGACTTTTCTATTCCCTATTCCCTAGTCCCTATTTTTCTAACTCTCGTCCGCCGATGGCCCATACGAGCCCGGAATAGGCTTGCCGAGCAGACGCAGGTAAACGCCAAGTTGCGCGCGGTGGTGGATCAAGTGATCGAGCACCCAAATGCGGAAGACGTTGTACTTGGTGTCGTCGATCCAGGCCTGACCACCAGCCACAAACTTCCAATTCTCATCCCACCGATTCGAGCCGAAGGCGATGAATGCGGCCTTGGCTTCGGTCACTTCTTTGTCGAAGCGTTCCAGCATAGCGCTAGTAGAGGCTGGGATGTAGGCCTCCCATTTGTGATCGGCTGGAAACTCCAGCTTGTCGGTGGTGAAGGTAGTGGTGGCCCAGTGCCCCGCTGTCTCGGCAACGTGCCCAGCCAACCGGCCCAGGCTCATGGATTTGGGATGGGGTTTATAAGTGAAGTCAGCGTCCGCAGGGATAGCCGCCAACATCTTGCGGGTGGTAGCGATCTCACGGTCGTATTCTGCAATGAGTTCTTTCTGAAAGTCCATGTGCAACCTCCAATATTGCGAAACCAGCATACAACAATAAAAGGTAAAAAGCGAAGAAAAAGCGATAATTATTTTGCACAGGCTACCAGCCGATTGGTCTACCGAAACCGCGTAGAAACAAACGCCGACGAGAAGGCTTCCTGCCAACCATTGCCAGCGGGTGGCAGTGTGCCTTGCGGCGGCACGTCTACCGGAAGCACAATCGGAGCTGGCTGCGGGCTGTCAATTTGCAGATAATTGCCGTGCTGATATTTCCAATCGTCGGGGAGCTCATAAGGCGGCTGGAAGTTTGCCGGCCAGGGCTTGATGGGACCGCATTGGCCCAGCGCAGCGCGCCACCACGGATGCCCTACGGCGATAATGCCTGAGATGAAATTGCCCAGCGGAAAGTCTACCGACAACACGCTATCCTTTTTCGAGGCGAGGACAGAGATCGTGCCAATCTTGGCCGCCACCTGCTGATACTCGTAGTTCAGGCAATTGTCGTCAATGGCCGGAGCCATCAACGTGACGCGGCGAACCGGCCGGTTGAGAGCGGAGATCGTCGCCAGCACCACGCGTGCGCCCAAGCTGTGCGAAGCAAAGGAAATGCTGGCCGCGCCGCCAAAGTTGGCGTCGATATACGCAGCCAGCAGCGGCCCCGCATGATCGGCAACCTTCGGCTCGTCGGGATAATCAAGCCCATGCGCCCAAACCGAATCTCCCGGCCATAGCAGGCCCAGATAGGCGGACGAGGGCGGCAATTGCAGCAGGTTCTCCCACTTCGACAGGCAGTCGATTCCGTCAGAGCGATTCACGTTGAAGCCGTGCGTCGCAAACAGCACATGACGGCCCTGAATTGCGCTGCGCAGGTCATTGAGGCTCAGGCCCGCGTAGTCGCGGATACTGGTTCCCTGGTCGAGGCTGACCGCGGTTGCCAAGCCTCCGCCAACCGGCTGAATGCGTAGATCGAGAAATTGCGTCATGGCGGCCTACTTCTTCACCAGTTGCATGGTGTTCACAGCCGTAGAAAGAGCGCTGGCAAGATCCTTGGCGATAGGCGCGAGCGGAGTGGCCAGCAGTCCCACAAGCACCGCGAGAACAGGATCAGAAGAGTGCCAGAATTGTTGGGTTCCCACCAGCGACCATCCACCGGCAACGGCCAGCGCCACGGCCAACACCGCTGCAAACGAGCGCGTAAAGTTGCGATAGACCTGATCGGAGAGTTGATAGGCCTCGTCCAGCAAAGCGGTCACAATCAGATCAAAGCGCGAGTTGGCGTCGCCTTCGGATTGCGAAAGCGGCGTTCCGTTGGTAAGACTGGCCGCCACCGATGTCAAGAGAGCCGGATCGACGTTCGCCTTGATCGCAACAGCCGCCGCATTGGCCGGACTGAGATGCAGCTTGATGAGAGATTTGGCAATCGCCTTCTGGCTCGCCAGATCGACGCCATTGACCCAGTTCGCCTCAATTGTTTGCAGAATATTGGGCAGAGGCAGCGCGTTCACCGGTCCGCCGGAACCCGCTCCCTCTGGAGCCAGATCGGCAACCACTTCATGGATGTGAGCCAATCCGACGCGATTGATGCCTCTGAAAGCCGACTTAGCCGCGTCTACTAAACCGAAGGCCGCCGTGCCCAACCCGCCGATCGCGGTGATAACTTGACCTAACTGAAAATCCTGCAACCCACTCATCATCGTCCGTGCCTCCTCTTGGTTTGCAACTGTACAAGAGAATAACCGGAGAGTAAATAAAGAAATGCAAAATATCGTGTAGGCCTAGCAACCCGTGGTTTCAAAGATTGCGGCAAGCCCAACGAGTTGGCCAGGCTTTGCCAGAGACGATAGCCACAGAACCTTATGCGAAACGTTGTAATGCCAACTCGTAATTACGAGAAGGTCTGGTTTGCCATCGCCATCAATATCTCCTACCCAGAGAACTGTAATATATGGGTCGTTTCCGCCCTCTGGCAGCGAAAACACTTCCTGCATTGTTGACCCATTTGAAAAAATCAGACGCGATCCTTTCGGCAAAGGCTCATCTTCCATCTTCTTTCCATCCACGCGCAACTCATAATTGGCGCCTGAAAAACCGATTGGAAGCAGGTCGCCGGCAACCATGTTTTTCTCGCCTTGGAAGACGGTTGGAATCGAGCGAGACGTTGGTGCAATTCCACGGACAAGAAAGAGCGGCTGCTCTTGCGAGGAAACCGAAACAGAAGTTCCGGTGTTTGCTTTTGTGTCCTCGTCTACAACCTCATCATGCACACGAGCGGTTTTAATTGTAGTATGCCGAGCATCGCAGACTAATTGCTTACAGAAGACTCCAAGCCAATCCTTAGGTTCATTGAGCGGCACTTCATCCCCATGAAATGAGCCAACTTCTAGTAATGCGGTTTGTCGCACCAATTCAGAATTCGCAGAAAATTGCATAACAAGAAGTAGTGTTACAGCTATACATCGTTTACGAATTAGCATGACTAATCGTCCTCTACGAAGAGTCTAGTTTAAGGTCTTTAGCTTCTATTGGCCAGAAACTTCTCCATAAAGCTGGTGTCGAAGTTGCCGCTGCGGAAGTCGGCATCGGCAAAGATCTCTTGATGCAGCGGAATCGAAGTCTCGATGCCCTGCACAATAAATTGATCCAGAGCGCGCTCCATTTTTGCAATCGCCTCCGCACGGTCACGGCCGTGGACGATCAGCTTGGCGACCAGTGAATCGTAGTAGGGCGGAACCACGCCTTCGGCATATTGAGCCGTGTCCACGCGCACGCCGTTGCCACCGGGAACGTTGAAGGCCGTGATTTTGCCTGCTGAAGGGGTGAACTTCTGCGGATGCTCGGCATTGATGCGGCACTCAATGGCGTGGCCCCGAATTTCGAGCTTAGCGGGCAGAATCTGGTTCAGCGGAACTCCGGACGCGATCAGCAACTGCGCCTTCACAATGTCTACGCCGGTGATGGCCTCTGTGATGGGATGCTCAACCTGGACACGGGTATTCATCTCGATGAAATGCAACTGGCCTTTGTCGTCCATGAGGAACTCAACCGTTCCAGCGTTCTGGTAACCGATCTCTTTGAGACAGCGGCAAATTGTCCGGTCCAGTTCCTCGCGCATCTTCGGCGAGACTTGGAGCGAGGGAGCTTCTTCAATGAGCTTTTGGTGGCGTCGCTGGATGGAGCACTCGCGCTCGAAGAGCGTACGGACATTGCCGTGCTCGTCGGCCAGCACCTGGAACTCGATGTGGCGCGGATTCTCGACAAACTTTTCCATGTAGAGTTCGCCGTTGCCAAAAGCGTTGGCCGCCTCGGAGTACGCCGCATGAAATAGATTGGGCAACTCTTCGGCAGCGCGCACTATTCTCATGCCGCGTCCGCCGCCGCCCGCTTTGGCTTTGAGGATAACCGGAAAACCAACCTTGGCGGCCCACTGCTGCGCTTCTTCAACCGTGGCGATAATACCGTCGGAGCCCGGTAAAATCGGCACCTTGGCGCGCTTCATCGCCTGACGCGCTTTTTCCTTTTCACCCATGAGGCGCGTAACCTCAGGCGGCGGGCCAATGAATTTGATGTTGGAGGCGCGGCAAACCTCGGCGAAGTTGGCGTTCTCGCTGAGCAGTCCGTAGCCGGGATGAATGGCGTCCACGTTGGCAATTTCCGCTGCGGAGATAACGGCGGGCACGTTGAGATAGCTCTCGGCAAGGCGTGGCGGGCCAATGCAGATGGCCTCGTCGGCAAAGCGAACGTGTAGCGAGTCGCGGTCGGCCTCGCTGTAAACGGCGACCGTGCTGATGCCGAGTTCCCGGCAGGCATTGATGACGCGCAACGCAATTTCACCACGATTGGCAATCAGTACTTTACGAAACATTCGAGGACCCTTTGAGCGTTGTTAGCGCGGTTAGCGGAGCTAGCGGAGTTAATTGCGCTTATAAGCCGGATCAACGCCGCTAACACGCGCAAAGCGCGGCTAACCCCGCCAGCTCCGCCGTCTTACTTATCCCAGCCGGACAGAATAGAGAGGCTGCCCGAATTCGACAGGCTGGCCGTTCGCAACAAGACACTTGACGATCTCACCGGCGGCGTCGGATTCGATCTCATTCATCAGCTTCATGGCCTCTATGATGCCAACCACCTGCCCTTTGGCCACGCGATCTCCAGCAGAGACAAACGGTGGCGCGCCGGGAGTAGGCGAACTGAAGAATGTGCCAACCATGGGCGACTTGACGATATGCAATCCTGCTTCTGCATCTGCTGCCGCTGGCACCTGCTGAGTTGCCGCGGCAGCAGTTGGCACTACAGGGCGCGGAGCAGAATTGAGCAGACGCGACAGATCAGTCAACCCGGAAGCAGCCTCCGCCTGATTGAACTTGAGGCGAATTTTCAGGTCTCCACGATCCAAATCAAACTCGGCAACTTGATATTCCTTCAAAAATTCAATCAGTTGTTTCAAATCATCCATATCTTGTGGTTTCATACGTTCCTTTACTCTCCTGAATCGGGGCGGAATGGGTTGGGCCAGCGGTGCAGCGCTGGTTAGAGTTCGATCAAAGCTTTGGGCGCCGGGGTAAGCACCTGTCCACCGTTGGGGGTTACGGCCACCATGTCTTCGATGCGAATGCCAAAGCGGCCTGCCAGATAGACTCCCGGCTCAATGGTGATAACCATGCCGGCGAGCAGCCGGGATGCCTCTCCGGCGCCAATGCGCGGCGATTCGTGTATCTCCAGTCCGACGCCGTGGCCGGTGGAGTGGGAAAATGCCTCGGCCAAACCTGCGTTGCGCAGCACACTGCGGGCTGCCTCATCGACATCCGTGCAACGAACGCCCTCAGCCACCGCAGCGACGCCAGCCTCCTGAGCCTCCAGTACGGCTTCATAGACAGAACGCTCGTTGGCTTTGGGTTGTCCCAGGTGCACGGTACGGGTCATATCCGAGCAATATCCCTGGAAGATTATACCGAAGTCCATGGTCACAAAGCCTCTGCGCGGCAGCTTGGCGGCGGTGGCGCGGCCATGGGGCAAAGCTGAGCGCGGGCCCGCGGCAACGATGGTGTCAAAGGACATTCCCTCAGCGCCCAGAAGACGGGCCTGATGCTCCAACTCGGCAGCAACCTCCAACTCGGCAAGGCCGGGGCGGATGAAACCGAGAATATGGTCGAAGAGTTTGCACCCGATCAGAGCCGCCTCGCTCATCACAGCCAGTTCGGCGTCGTCTTTTAATTGGCGCAGCGGAAAAACCAGGGGCGCGGCCAGTGCGGAGAGAAAGCTCTTACGCAGGCGCGCGGGCAGAGCGGCCCGGTAGCGGGTCAGGTTGGCCACTGTGGTCTCAGTAGGGTCAAATCCGACTGTGTCGATGCCGGATTGCGCGGCCAGCCATTGCGCAGCGGCAATGGCGGGAGAACTGGAGACAATCTCGATTCCCGCGACTGAAACCTCTTCCGGGGCCTGAGTCTTGTAGCGCCCATCGGTAAACAGGCGCACGGCCCGGCGGGTGACGGCCAACGCGGCACTCGACCCAGTAAAACCAGAGAGATAGCGGAGATCGGGAAGATGAGTGACCAGCAGGCCATCGAGTCCGGCTTTGGTCAAACGGCGGCGTAGCTGGCCTATGCGACGAGAGTGGTCCACTTGCCAAGGATAACAGGCTGCTCGAACGGGGGCAGGGAACGGCCCCAGTCGGGAGGCTAGTTAGGTGGCTGGTTGGGTGGATTGTTGGGCTGTGGCTGACGCTGCTGCAGCCGCATTTGCATGGCCTCCTGCGCAGTACGCGGAGGAGCGGTAGGAATGAAATCGGGCCGAGGTGGGTTTGGCTGCGGAGGCTGCTGAGGCTCCTCCGTATCTGCATCCTCCTCTGCGACTGGAGCAGCCTTGGAGACAGCCGGTTGTTTTTCGCCGTTGCGCGAACTGAGCACGATCTGGCGCGGGGTTCCCTGCCCCTGATCTCCCACCATCAGGACGTTGTATCCAAAGCCGTGCAGAAGCTGAGAAAGCACTTCGCTCACCTGCCCGGGACCGTACTCACCAAAAATTCGTTGGTCTGGGACGTTGCCATTAATCTCTGTCCCGGTGGCGGTAGCCACATCCTTGAGAATCTGTTGCAAGCTGGAGTTGTCTGCCTCGATGTGCAAGCCCTGGCTGTTCCACGTTACCGTGGCTGTGACAGCCTTCTGGTTGGCAGGCCAGACCGGAAGTTCAGGCTCAGCAGGCTTAGTCGGGGCAGGCGCTGCCGGAACCGGTTCAACCTTGGTCTCGGAAGATAAAGCGGGAGCAGCAACGAGACGCTTATGATGAACCGGCTTGTGCGCCGTAGTCGACGGGGACGGAGCTGTCTGTGCAGTCAGGATTGGCCGAGCGCACAGTGCAACAGCAAGCAGCGTCAACAGCGTGAAACCGCGCGCGCAAAACATCCCAGAAGACTTAAGCGAGTTGAGCGGGATAATGACGCGCATAAGAATCGGCTCCTGGTTACTAGCTGTCTTGCGACACAAAACGTCAAAGCATGGAAACGCCGTTTGCAAGCGGCAATCCGCTGCCGCACTACTGTACTAGACTAACAGTGACTCGCGAACGCTCACCAGGAGTTTTTGCAGCCGCGAACGATCCCTGAAAGGAACCAGAAGATGCGCCTCTGCTTGAAGAATTTTGCCGTGCCGACTGTTTTATTGGTATTGCTCTCAGCCACTGCGGCGAGCCGCGCCACCAGTTGCACTATGCAGGCAGAGCTTACGCCACAAGACCGCGCGACACTAGCGTCGGCTGGGGGATTGCTGGCTCAGGCTGTGGCACAGCAGGATTATGCCGCGCTAAAGGCCGCTCTACTTCCCGCCGTAGCCCAGGATTGGGACGGTATTCACGAAGCTGCCGAGGCTGGCGCGGCGTTGATGAAAGGCGGAAAGATTCAGTTGCAAAACGTCTTTCTGCTGGACGCAACCAGCCTGACCGCCCCTGCCGACACACAGTTTTTTTGCTCCAATGCGGATGGCTCTCTTACCGTCACTCTGACTATGCGGGCACTGCCGCCGGGCCGCTATGCAGTGATGCTGGCCGAATCAGCCGGAGCGCCCTACGACGGCCAGTTGGGCTTCATTCTGGTCTGGGACGGCCCAGCAACCGGGTGGAAGCTGGGTGGCCTGACGGCGCGGCCTGGGATTCTTGATGGGCAGGACGGTGCGGCCTGGTGGAAGCAGGCGCGCGAACTCGCCAAAGAAGGACAGTCGTGGAGCGCATGGTACGCCTACGAGACCGCTCGAATGCTATTGCTGCCGGTGGACTTTCTCTCTTCGCCGAATCTGGATAAGCTGGGGACCGAGCAGGGATCAATCAAAAATTCTCCACTGGATGCTTTCCCGTTGACGCTTCAGGACGGCGCGCGCACCTGGAAGATCGATGCCGTGCGCGTTGACCCATCACTGCTACATGCCGATCTGGGTGTGATTTTTGAATCAACAGGAGTCACCGATCCGGCTGCTCAGCGAACCGAGGCGATTGCCGTTCTGAGCACGTTTCTGAAGGCGCAGCCGGGGCTGAAAGATAACTTCCATGGGCTATGGGCTTACGCCGTGAAAGATCGCAAGCGAACTCCGGTGCTCGAACTGCCGATGGCGCAGATTCCATAGCTTCTGACCGCCGAGTGATTTGCATCACAGTATACTGTTTCTTGCGACAGTAAGGTGAGAATCGAAATGTACTTGCTCTGGCTTCGAGTTGCGGCAATCCTATATGCGGCGGCCTCTATTGCGGTCTTCCCGGCCGTGCTGTATGGACTAATTCGCTGGCGTAAGACCTGCACTCACGTGGCAGGGCTGGCATTTTTCTTTCATTTTGTATCGTGCGTTGAAATGCTTGTCCAGGCCCATCACTGGATGCCGGTGGGAGTGCGCGAGGTGGAGTCGCTCCTGGGCTTTGCAGTGGCCGCTCTGTTCTTTCTGGTCTGGTGGTTTTACGACGCAATCTCGCTCGGCATTTTTGTTTTACCCATCACATTCTTCATCGTGTTTGTGCCTTCATTGGGGCCTGAGCGCTATGCATTTCCCTCTGCCGGAGTGCGGTTCAGTTGGCTGGTGGCGCACATTGCCGCGCTTATGGCAGCCTACGTTGCGCTCGGCTTCAGCTTGCTGGCCTCCGTGCTTTATCTCGCGCAGGAACGGCGATTGAAGAGCAAGCACAAGCCCGGCGAAGACTCCTGGTGGCTGCCGCTTGACTGGCTTCCGCCGCTGGACACATTGGAGCGCATTGCCCACTCAACGCTGGAATTTGGCTTTCCCTGCATGACCGTTGGCCTGATTATCGGCTCGGTTCTGGCGCAGGAGACAGCGCTCGGCGCAGCTTACTTTTACGATCCCAAAGTGATTGCCTCTTTCGCAATGTGGGCTGTATACGTAACGCTGCTCTTCGTTCGCCGCACCGTCGGCCTGCGTGGTCGCCGCGCGGTTTATCTGTCCAGCGCGGTCTTTCTAGTGATGCTTGCCGTGATGGCCGCCAATGTTCTCAGCAGAGTTCACAGGTTCGGCCCCCAATGAGTCTGGTGCTGATTGGCGTCAACCACAAGACCGCGCCCATTGCGTTGCGCGAGCAGATTGCCATCTCGCGCGAGGCGCTGCCGGAAACGACGCGCGCCCTTGCCGCCGTGCCGGGAGTGACCGAATGCATGATCGTCTCCACCTGCAATCGCGTGGAGATTTTGGCCGCAGTAGACTCCAGCGCCGCAGATTTGACCAGCTTTCTCCATCGCCACTTTGGTCTGGAGCCGACATTGCTCGCTCCGCACCTTTACCAGCATCGCGATCAGGAGGCAGTGCGGCACCTCTTCCGCGTGGCCGCCAGTTTGGATTCGATGGTTGTAGGCGAGCCGCAAATTCTGGGCCAGGTCAAAGAAGCCTTTGCTGTCGCGCGCACCTCGGGCACTGTGGGCAGCCAACTTGAGCACCTGTTGCAAAGCACCTTTGCTGCCGCTAAAAAGGTTCGCACCGAAACTGAGATTGGATCGAACTCAGTCTCCATCGCATCGGTGGCTGTGGACCTGGCCCGCAAAATCTTCGGATCGCTGCAAGGGCGCACGGTTTTTCTCGTCGGCGCGGGCAAAATGAGCGAACTGGCCGCAAGGCATCTGGTGCAGCAGGGCGCAGGCGCGATTCTCGTCACCAACAGGACGCTGGAGCGGGCGCGGAAAATGGCTGAATCCTTTACGGGGCAGGTCATTCCCTTCGACCAGCTCCATGAAGTTGCCAGCCAGGCTGACATCGTCATCAGTTCGACCGGCGCGCCACACCATATTTTTACCCGAAAGCACGGGCAGGAGTTCTTGCATCGCCGCCGCAATCGGCCTATGTTTTTCATCGACATTGCCGTGCCGCGCGACGTGGACCCGGAGATGGGCAAGCTGGAAGGTATCTTTGTCTACGACATCGACGACCTTCAGCAAGTGGCCGTGGCAAACCTCACGGAGCGCAGCCGAGAGGCCACCGATGCCGAGGCGCTGATCGCCGCCGAGGTGCAGCGCTTCCATCAGCGGCTGCTCACCGTCAATGTTGCTCCGGCCATTGTGGCGCTGCAAGGTCATGCCGAGGAGATTCGTCAGGCTGAACTCAAGCGCGCACAAGCTAAGCTGGGTTCGCTTACTGCAGAACAGATCGCCGCTGTCGAAGCGCTGACTCACGGCCTGGTCAACAAATTTCTTCATCCGCCTATGCAGGCGCTCAAACAAGCCGCGCGAGAGAACGACGAGGCGCGACTAGCGGCGCTCTGCGAAACATGGTCGCTGCCCATCGGCGGTGAGAGCTCTGAGAGTGAAGGAGAAGCAGTGAAGCAAAGCAGCCAGGCAGGCCACAAATGAAATTACGCATCGGAAGTCGCGGTTCGCAACTGGCCCTGTGGCAGGCCAACCACATTGCCGCGCTGCTGGGTGCTCAGGGGCATTCGGTCGAAATCGAAATCATCAAGACCACCGGCGACCGCCTGCAGGAAGTCACCTTCGCGCAAGTCGGCTCCAAAGGAATGTTCACCAAAGAAATTGAAGAAGCACTGGCTGATGGGCGCGTAGACTTGGCTGTGCACTCGCTCAAAGATCTTCCCACCGAACTGCCGGAGCCCTTCGTGCTGGCGGCAACCCCAGCGCGTGTGGACCCGCGCGACGTTTTCGTTTCGGTGAACTTTGCTAGTCTGGCCGCATTGCCGCAGGGCGCGCGCGTCGGCACTAGCAGTCAGCGACGAAGGGCGCAGTTGATGGCAATCCGGCCTGACATCGAGGCAGTGGAGTTTCGCGGCAACGTAGACACGCGCCTACGTAAACTGGCCGAGGGTCAAGTTGACGCAATTCTGCTGGCAGCGGCGGGCCTCGACCGGCTGGAGAAGACCGAGTGGGTGCGCGAGCGGCTTGAGCCGAAAGAGTTTTGCCCTGCGGCAGGGCAAGGTGCGCTGGGTATTGAAACCCGCAAGGACGACGCGGAAACGATAGCCGCGGTTGCCTTCCTCGACGATGAAACCACGCGCTTTGCCGTCACAGTCGAGCGGGCCGCGCTGGAGGCGCTCGGCGGCGGTTGCCAGGTTCCCATCGGGATTCACTGTCGGCCATGGATCAATGAAGATTCCGACGCAGATGAACCTCTTTGGGACGAATTCTTTGCCGTCGTCGCCGCTCCAGATACCGGGAAATCTGTCCGCATCTTTCACATGGCGCTCCATGTTGGCGTAGACCCAACGATACTGGGCCGCCTTGTTGCGCAAAAACTGTTAGACGCAGGAGCCGCGCCCCTTCTTGCGACCGCAGGAGAACCACGTTGAGTGCGCTGCCGCTAACAGGGCGCAAAGTGCTTGTGACTCGCGCCCAGCATCAGGCTGGCAAACTCAGCGAAGGCCTGCGCGCACTGGGAGCCGTGCCAGTCGAGGTTCCGGTACTGGAGATTGTTGCGCCTGAGTCATACACGCCTCTGGACGACGCGCTACAACATTTGGATCGATACAATTGGCTCATTCTTACAAGCTCCAACACACTTCCGGCAGTCAATGCTCGCGCGGCGCATTCAGGCGTGCATCTGGCCGATGCCGAAGGGTTGAAGGTGGCTGCGGTTGGCAGTGCAACTGCTGAGGCGGCGCGGCAATCTGGGTTTCGAGTAACAATAGTTCCGGAAAGCTATATTGCCGAAAGCTTGGTTGACTGCTTGCGCGATCAGGTCTCAGGAAACCGAGTCCTGATCGTCCGTGCTGCCGTTGCCCGCGATGTGATTCCCGACGCTCTCCGCGCATCAGGCGCAACAGTCGATGTCGTTGACGCATACCGTAACGTTCTTCCTGAAGCCGCGCCGGAGCAACTGCGGCAAGCGCTGGCGGACGGAATTGATGTAGCAACATTTACCAGCAGCTCCAGTGCAACGCATCTGGCCAAAGCAGCGCGCGCGGCGGGAGTTGCATGGCCTTTCGCGGGCGTTCCAGCAATCTCGATTGGCCCAATCACCAGCCAGACGTTGCGTGAGTTAGGCTGGCCGCCCACCGCCGAAGCAGACCCATCCGACATTCCGGGACTGATCGCTGCAATAGAGCGGACACTATTTCGCTAACAAAAAGTTCTCGTCCACCTTGCAGAAAATTACCCTCAACCGGCGCACGCTCAAAGCATGAACAACCACCAAAGCAGCGGAATGTTACTGACCTTATTACGCCGTTTGTTCACCTTTCGGGCTGCTACCCCCACCCCCCTACCCTGTGGGAATCACTTTTTGGGCTCTTTTATCTCCTTCAACTAACAATAAATCAATAACTTGCATTTTTGTATGTTGACTGATCGGTAACGTTAAACCTCGATTTTTGCCCCTTTTTTAGCCAAAAAATCCCGATTTTCAAGCCTTTTTAGTCAGAATCACGCAGTTTTTAAGCTCTGCAATAGCTGTTTGAGGAACACAATTTGGGAGTTATTCACTCCCATCAGCTTTGCCATGTCTTGTCCTTAGAAGTGCAAAGCTGCTCCAGATTGCAGTGGTCGCATTTGGGCTTGCGAGCAATGCAGACCGCACGTCCGTGGTGGATGATCTGGTGAGAGAAATCGATCCAGCGGTTTTTCGGCAGAATGCGCATCAACTCCTGTTCGACCTTTTGCGGCGTGTCGCCTTTTGCAAGGGCAAGGCGGCGCGTGATGCGCAAGACGTGCGTGTCAACGACTACTCCTTCAGCTTTGTTGAAGGCTACGCCGAGGACGACGTTGGCCGTTTTCCGAGCAGCACCGGGAATGGTGATCAACTCCGCCAGTGTTTGCGGGACCTGACCGTTGAAATCAGCGACGATTTTGCGTGCCGCGCCTTGAATGGATTTGGCTTTGTTGCGAAAAAATCCCGTCGTCCGGATCAGGGCTTCCAGTTGCGGCAGTGTTGCCTTGGCCGTTTTTTGCGGCGTGGGAAAGCGGCGGAATAACTCCGGTGTCACCATGTTCACGCGCACGTCGGTGCACTGTGCGGAGAGGATAGTGGCCACCAGCAACTCCCATGGCGAGCGATGGGTAAGCGCGCATTCAACGTGGGGATAGGCTTCGTCGAGAGCTGCGAGAATGGCGGATATGCGGTCGGGAGCGAGCGAGCCGCGTTCAGGCTTGGTTGCGCGTTTCTTCGGCGATGATTTCTTCAGTCGCATCGCATTTGTTCCTTCGGTCAGCTTTGTGCTCTCCCAGCTTTGCTAGGAGCTTCTGCGTCAACAATCTCGTCACAAAGCGTGTAGTGCCATTATCAAGAGTGACCAAACGAATCTAATTGCAATAAACACCACCAACGCCAGCATCATTGGTTTTCTATTTCTATTTCTTACAAACGCGAAAGAGGTTAAACAAATGAGAAATGAAAAAACGAAGATTACTGGGTTAAGCGTATGAGTTGCGAAATAGGAGAGAAGGAGTATGAAACAGAGAAAACCACTAAAGACAAAAGGGATCCCGGCAATCAGATCTCGGGTCGCGAGGTCTTGATTGGGTCCTAGCCAATTCTCAAGCATATATTCTCCTTTGACTACAAGCTGCCACCTAGCCAACTGCCTAGTTTCTCAATCGGCAGCCGTACGCTGATGAAGAACTGGCCGAAGAGAGCGTAGATGGCGCTGACTTCGTCGAAGCGCATCTCGTAGATCAGCTTCTTGAAGACGACTGGATCGTCGGCGAAGAGATCAACGCCCCATTCCCAATCGTCCATTCCAATCGACCCGGAGATGATCTGCTTGACCTGGTCGGCGTAACGCCTCCCAATCAGTCCGTGCTCGTGCATCATGCGCTGCCGTTCCGCGAAGGGCACGGAGTACCAGTTGACAGTCTCGCCGCGCTTGCGGTCCATGGGATAGAAGCTGAGATACTTGGCATCGGGAACGGCGGGGTTGAGGCGCGGGGCCATGGCGGAGGAAGAGCGAGCGAGCGTGGCGGAAACCTCGGCAGTCCACTCTGGCGTGAACTCGGCGAAGCCTTTGGCAGAGGCGGCTTCGTAGGTTTTACGGGTGGATTCGTAGAGCCCGAGTTCGACAACCGAAACGTAGGAATGCGTGAGGGTCAAGTAGTCGTAGAGACCAGTCTGGGCGAGGTCGAGTTCAAGCTGATTGAGGGCTTCGAGCGAATCTCGGAAGTGGATCAGGACCAGGTCGCCTTTGTGGCCGAGTTGAGAGAAGAGGGCGGTCTGGACCTGAGCTTCGGGCGATTTGCGTTCGAGGCGGTTCAGGACTGCGGTAGCTTCAGCAGCAATCTTGTTGCGTTCGCCCTCCGCGCAGGAGTGCCAGGACTTCCAGTCGAAGCGGAAGAACTGGTGGAGGAGGAATGAGCCTTCAAGCGTGAGCGGGACAGGGGGAAAGCTGGCCACGGTGATCTCCTTTGTTTACAAACTCATCCTAACAAAATCATCCCTCCGACGCTAAAGCACTCCATTCATTTTGTTGCGTTTTCAGCGCAACAAAAGCCGTGCTCTAATGCAAAACGTCTTTCTTATCGTGTTTTTCGCCCTCGGGGCAGCCCCAGATCTCTACGGAAGATTGAGGTCTGACCACTGATGAGTCTCACGCGATATACTAGGAACGCGCATGAACGAAAAGATTATTACCTTTCTAGTGCATTTTGTAACTCACGTGATCGACCTCGGCGGCTATGCGGGAATTGCCGCGCTGATGGGGATCGAGTCGGCGTGCATTCCGCTTCCTTCAGAGATCATTTTGCCGTTTGCGGGCTCACTGGTTTTCTTTGGCCGTTTTGGCGGTGGCGACTCCTGGATGGGCTTGGTGTGGGTGGCGACGGCTGGAGCCATCGGCTGCAATTTGGGCTCGCTGGTGGCCTATTGGATTGGCGCCAAGGGCGGACGGCCGCTGGTGGAGCGCTACGGAAAATGGGTGCTGATGAACCACCACGATCTGGACCGGATGACGGTGTTTTTCAATCGCTATGGTTCGATCACCGTGCTGATAGCGCGCCTCTTGCCGGTGGTACGAACGTTTATCGCCTTCCCGGCGGGGATTGCGAGGATGCCGCAGCTTCGCTTTCACATTTATACTTTTGTGGGTTCCTGGCCGTGGTGCTTCGCGCTGGCTTATGCAGGCATGAAGCTGGGACAGGCATGGCATACCGATCCGCGTTTTCACGCGGCATTTCACCGCTTTCATCTGGGCGTGGAAATAGCGCTGGTGGCGGCGATTGTGTGGTTTATGTGGTCACACGTAAAGCGCGGCAGACGAGTAGAAGCAGCGTAGTGCAGCCAGTGGGACGGCAATGAAGACTAGGGTGCGCGGCAAGGCGTACACTGTTTCGGTTGCCTGATGAAGGCTTGAACGGCCCGGATTTCCGGAGCAAATTAAGTTGAGGTTAGGAGAAAAGATGGGAACTGAAGAGCAAGGCGGACAAAAGACAGCCGCGGCGTCAGCGGTTGCACCCGCCACAGGCAAGCTGGGAGTCATGGTTGTCGGCTTGGGCGCAGTGGCCACAACGATGATCGCGGGAGTGGATGCCATCCGCAAGGGATTGGCCAAGCCAATCGGATCGCTAACGCAGATGGGCACCATTCGCCTAGGCAAGCGTACCGACAATACCTCACCGAAGATCAAGGATTTTGTGCCGCTGGCCGACCTGAACGACGTGGTCTTTACTGGTTGGGACATCTTCGAAGACAACGTCTACGAGGCAGCGGCACACGCCAAGGTTCTGGACGAGAAGACTCTTGCGAAACTGAAGCCCTATCTGGAAACAATCAAGCCCATGCCGGCGGTCTTCGACCAGTATTACGTGAAGCGCCTGAACGGCACGCATGTGAAAAAGGGCAAGAGCAAGCGCGATTTGGCCGACCAGGTAAAGGCCGACATTCAGGCTTTCAAGAAGACCGTGGACCGCGTGGTAATGATTTGGGCTGCGTCGACGGAAATTTATCTGGAGCCGACGGCAGTGCACCAGTCGATTGAGGCCTTCGAAAAGGGTCTTGACGACAGCGACATCGGGATTGCGCCTTCGCAGATTTATGCGTATGCGGCGATGACCGAGGGCGTACCCTTTGCCAACGGTGCACCGGGTTTGACGGTGGACTTTCCGGCGATGGTCGCGCTGTCGAAGAAGTTTGCCGCGCCGATTTGCGGCAAGGACTTCAAGACCGGCCAGACTTTTATGAAGACGATTCTGGCACCGGCTTTGAAGGCACGCATGATTGGCGTCCGGGGCTGGTTCTCAGACAATATTCTGGGCAACCGCGACGGCGAAGTGCTGGACGATCCGCAATCGTTCATGAGCAAGGAAGTGTCGAAGCTGGGCTCGCTGGAATATATCTTCCAGCCGGAGCTTTATCCCGACCTCTACAAGGATCTCTACCACAAGATTCGCATCAACTACTATCCTCCTCGCGGCGATGACAAAGAAGCTTGGGACAACATCGACATCTTCGGCTGGCTAGGCTATCCGATGCAGATTAAGGTGAACTTCCTCTGCCGCGATTCGATCTTGGCCGCGCCGGTAGCGCTGGATCTGGTTCTCTTTCTGGATCTGGCCAAGCGGACTCCATCGTTGCGCTCGATTGGCATTCAGGAGTGGCTGAGCTTCTATTTGAAGTCGCCGCAATCTGCGCCGGGGCTTTATCCAGAGCACGATCTGTTCATCCAGTCGATGAAGCTGAAAAACACGCTGCGACACATTATGGGCTCGGACCTGATCACCCATCTTGGCCTGGAATACTACGACTGAACTTGCCGTTCAGGCGGCCGCTCCCGTTGGTCGCAAAAGCAAACGCGCCTCCCGATGGCCGACGCACAATCAGCACAACGCCTCATCCTTCTTGGGTGGGGCGTTTTTGTTTGGGTTCAAATTCTCTCTTCCGAGAAATCTTAAGAATTGTTAGCTCCTGCATTATTTGACCAGAACCGTGCGACAATTTGAACTGGCAATCCAAGAGGGGCTGAGATCGTTGCAATGGTAACTGGTGAAAAGCCGTTGTCGCTGCTGCTGGTGGACGACGATGTCGAGTTGTGCGCGATGATGAAAGAGTTTTTCGTCGGGGCAGGTCATCGTCTGGAATCCGCACACAACGGCCGCGAAGGGCTTGCGAGTGCGCTCCATGGCAGCTACGATCTTCTGATTTTGGATGTCATGCTCCCGGAGATCGACGGCTTCGCCATTCTGCAGCAGTTACGAGGCAATAAGAGCCTTCCCGTGATCATGCTGACCGCGCGGGTTCATCGCGACGACCGGATTCTCGGGCTGAACATGGGTGCCGATGATTATCTTCCCAAGCCGTTTGATCCCGATGAATTGATGGCGCGAATTCAAGCCGTATTGCGGCGGACCTCAGCCGTCAAATTGCAAGCAGACTCGACTCTCAACGCAGGCAAAATCCGTATCGATCTCACCACTCGCGAAGTTTGGAGCGCCGGCACTTCGGTTGAACTGACCTCGATGGAGTTTGACTTACTTGAACTGCTAATGCGTTCCAAAGGCAGAGTGGTCTCGCGGGAGGAGATTACGGCACGGTTATTTGAGCGCGAGGCTACGCCCTACGACCGCTTTCTGGATGTCCATGTCAGCCATTTGCGCACCAAACTGCGCGGCGGTCGAGGCCTGATTCGTGCAATTCGTGGAGTTGGCTATGTCCTTACCGGAAAAAATTAGAGCAATCGTGTTTAAGTCGCTGAATGCCCGCGTGCTGTTCGCGATGGTGGCCATTCTCTCGCTGTCCTTCCTGGCCTTTCGTCTCGTTTCCCAACACATCGAGAGCAAGATTCTTAACCCCATCTTCGACGACTTCGACGAACTCCAACTAGAAAGCGCGCAGAATGCTTACGAGGAAAAAGGCATGAACGCGCTGCATGATTATTTGACCAGCCTCGACACTACATTCGGCGGAAATCATTATCTACTGAATGCGTCTGGAGTAGATATTTTTTCCGGGCAGAATAGATTTGCCCTTCTTCCTCTCGCGCCGGCGAGCAAGTCCAGAATCCAGATGCGCAGATCATGGATCATCACGCATCGATCTCCGGATGGGAGATATTGGTTTGTGGCAACGGGCCAGGTACCACGAACGCACATCTCTACCTTCCTGCCTTACTATTTCATTGTTCTTGGCACCTCAGCCATTCTTGGCTGGCTGGCCTGGATCGGTATCGTGTCACCGATTCGAAAAATTGCCGCCATCATTGCAGTCTTTGGCCAAGGCAATCTTTCCTTGCGGATTCATTCCCGGCGAGAGGATGAGGTTGGGCAACTGGGGCGTTCGTTCAATCAAATGGCTGAACGGCTGGAGCGGTTGATTGTGAGCGAACGCAGGCTGCTCGCGGATATTTCGCATGAACTCCGTTCGCCGCTGGCGCGCTTGAAGTTTGCGGTGAAACTGGCCCGGACCTCGGAAGACAGCAAAGCTGCGCTTGATCGAATTGAGCGCGACATCAACCGCATCACTTCTCTGGTGACCGAAATCATTGAGATGACTTCTCTCGAAGATGATCCCGCCGCTCAGGAAATGGTTTCTGTACCTCTTCGGGAGATTATTGACGAAGTGGTGCGAGACTGTTCGCTGGAAGCTGATTTCCACGGCTGCGATATCGCCGTGGACGGCGCGCTGATGCATCCGGTCACAGGCAATCGAGAACTTCTACGCCGTGCAGTTGAAAATGTACTGCGCAACGGAATCCGCTATTCGCCGCATGGCTCAACTCTCCGGCTCTCGCTTTCAGAAACCGGCCAGAAAGCGGTGATCGAGGTGCGGGACTTCGGACCGGGAGTTCCCGCGGAATCTTTGGGTCGCATCTTCGATCCCTTCTTTCGCGTGGAAGAAGCACGCGTTTCCATTGGCGGAGGTTCGGGACTGGGACTATCGATTGCAAAGCGCTCAGTGCAACTGCACAGGGGCAGCATCGAAGCTGAGAATGCGTCGCCGGGCCTCAGGATACGCATTACGATTCCCTTCCGTGCAGCTTCGCCTCTTAATCTTTCTTAAGCTTCAAATTTCAAGGTGGGTGGTTTAATTTCCTTAGATGCTTCGCGTATTCCGCAGGACTGGCGGGGCAATTGAGGAGATAAACATGAAACGCTTTTTCGGATTCGCATTGATTTGTTCCGTTCTATCGATTCCCGCTCTTGCCGCAACCAACTCACAAACAGTAAATCTTCCTTCAGCCGTGCAGGTTGGACAGACCCAGTTGCCTGCCGGTGATTACAAGGTTACCTGGACAGGAACAGGCGCCAGCGCACAGGTCACTCTGGCGAAGAAGGGCGTTCAGCCTGTCACAGTTTCGGCGAAGGTTGTGGAACAGAAACACGACCACACAGGCGTAACGACAAACGCCAACGGTGACAAGGAAGTGCTTCAGGTCATTATGTTGAGCAACGTCAGCCTGGTTCTTTAGCAATCAGCCTTTGAAGTGGTGAGAGCCATCAGTTCTTTGTTGGCGATTCCCTGTGATGCGCACTTCGAGGCTTCAAGAATGTTGACCTTCCTACCCCCTCTCCTGACGGAGAGGGGGACTTTTTTGGTCAAATCTTATTCACGAAAATGTTAGTCCGGTAGCTGGCAGAAAACAGCGAACGACAGAAGCGATTCCTACGCCGCCACGGCATGGGCAAGCCGGCGGACGGTAAGAACGGTGATGTCGTCATCCTGGCCAAACTCTTTGGCGGCGTCAGCAATGTAGAAAGCCGATTGATTGCTGAGATTGTGGACGCGGTCGAAACCGAAGAGTTCGCCGGAAGACTGGCGTGCCTCAACAACACCGTCTGACATGAACAGGATGCGGTCGCCGGGGTGCAGATAGAGCCGGACCTCTTCATAGCTGACGCCGACAAGAACACCCAGAGGCAGACCGCCGGGCAGCGCGACTTCCTGGCTGTTGAGGTAGGGTGGCAAATGGCCAGCGTTGGCGAGCACCAGTTCACCGTTGGCACTGAACCACGCGGCCTGACAAGTGGTGAAGCTGTTGCTGCCCACCAGTACACGGTTGAGCGATGCGAGAATTTTTGCCGGACTGCGCTCTGGAGTACTGCGCAAAGCTCCCACCAATAGAGAAACATTCATGGCGGCCTGCAGGCCCTTGCCTGCCACGTCACCGATGACCACCAGCATTCCGCCGTCGGGGGTGGACTGCACGTGGTAGAAGTCGCCTCCGACCTCATTGGCGGGGTTGTAGACGGATTCCACCTCAAAACCGGGGGTCTCAAGCCTCTCTTGGGGAATCATCAGTTCCTGCACGCTGCGGGCAGCCGCCAGTTCGTTGGATGCTCGCTCCTGATCACGCTGCACGTGCAGGAAGCGGAAGAAGATGATGAGCACAATGACGAAGATGCTTGTGAAATCGGCGATGGAAGCAACATGGATGGGAATGGGTCCGGCAAAAAGGGTGAGCGGTGAGCGGTAGGAACCCCCACCCAAGTCGCTCATGCCAACCATGAGCAGTCCTTCGATCACCGAGACCATGCTCAACACCAGGGGAATCAGCAACAGTCCCGCCTCAAGGTTGCGGCGCAGCGTTGCTCTGAGGAGTGTAACAAACACAAACAGAAACCAGCCCAGAAGCCACATGATGCTGCCGACAAAAAGCATCCCAAGAAGTATCCACACATACGCGCCATGGAAGGGAACGGAAAAGAAAACCACGATTCCGGGAGTGATTCCAGCAAGAATGATCGCGGAAAATCGCAGTAAAGTGCTCGTCCAGTGCTTGCGCAAAGCGAGGAAGGCGATCAGAAATTCAAAATAGACGTACGCCGAAGCCGCCGTGAGTTGAACGACCAACGCGAGATACCATACGTGGTCTAGCCATGCCAGGTTTCCTGCCAGTTCAATAAAGCCGAGAGGCGCTTGAAGCAACTCATACAAAGCCAGCCATAGATATTCGACGTGGCCCTTTTGCGTGAAATAAAGGGTTATGAGAAAGAGTGTCAAGATGGCCAGCAGGATGGCATTCACCAGCCTGGGCAGCCGTTCAAACAGGCTGTGATTGGACCAGAGCTCAAGCTTGCGATCCAGGTCTTCACGGCTGCCCAAATGCAGTTTTCGACCGGCAAAGAAGTTGTTATAGGCACCGTAGCCCATTGGAATATAAATGCTTCGCACCACCAGGACAAGCGAGGTCTCCGAGGACGCCAGATTTAGATCGTAGATGCGCGAGATTTGCTGATAGTGCTCAAGATCATCTCCGTGCGGACCTTCCGGATGAACCCGCTGGCCATTGGCGAAAACATCAACGCTAAGCGTTTCTGAACTGGACGAGCCGCTTTGGGACGGAGGCAACTCAATGAGCAGAGCGAGCGGTCCGTGATTTGGCGCGAACTTGAGATGAAGCCGGAACCAGGCAAATGGACGCTGATGGCGATGGAAAGAAGCCGGACTGCCCGACGGCCCGGTTTGATTGCCAGCAGTGGCAGGGTGATCCTCGTCAGGGACATCGGCAAAGGACTCCTGGGCGTCGCGTATGGCCCAGGTGGAGTCGTCGTAGTCGGGGTTGGCGGCGGCTGGGTTGGCGGTGATTCCGACGCGCCAGCTTTTGTCGAGAAGAAGTGGTGAACCGAGCCCGGTGGCATCAAAGAAGATTTCAGGGGTGTGTTTAACATCGGCGGGGAGAGGCTGGGAATGGGTGTGTGGGGTCAACAGATTCACCAGCGGTGAATTAGGATGAGGCGGCTGGGCAACAAGCTGCATCGCCCCGCATACGGCTATGGCTGCTATTGCCAGAAATTGGCGCACGACGTCCCCCTAACCACTCTTTGTTCTTCACTGTAATTCAGACGGATGCCAACTCCAAGAAGAACCTACAATGAGCAAAGAAAAAACGTCGCGTGACGGAATGTCAGAAAGCATTCACGGCAGTGAAAAACTCCTGCTGATCCATAATTCCGATGCCGCACCAATAAACCGGCCAGTTGAGGCTGGTGATGGGATTTCCGGTTGGATTGCCGGAATAAAAAGCATTCTCGTATTGCGCCTTTGTTGCGTTCGACGCGATCAGCGCCGGAAACAACTCCGCCAATGAAGTGGAGAGAGGGCCGTCGAGGTCATAGGCCTGCGAGAATGTATAAAAGTTGGTAAATTGAGAAGGCTTCGCCGGCAGATTGAAGCACACCGCGCTATAGTCCGTGGGGGCAAGGCTCAGGCTATCCAACGTGAAGATTTTGTAAGCGGGGTTATTGCCAAAGACCGGGCTGATTCCCGCGGTAATTTCCAGCGTATTGCCCGGCGACATCAAGCGGAATTCATCCATGTGCGTGTGGCCTGCGAGAGTCATGGCAATCACGCCGGGGTACTTTTCGATAATGCCCATGAATGTTGTCTGATTGCTGTCCACCCACATCATGGTAGCTGCCGCGATCTGGCCGGTGTCATTGCTAACGCCGCCGGTTGTGCCTTCGTCCGCCCCGGTAGGCGCATGCATCAGCAGCCAGACCTTCTTGCCGGCCGCTTTGGCTGCGGCAAGTTTGGCGTCAAACCACGTAAATTGATCGTTGATCATGCTTGGATTGGCAACAACAAGCGGGGAAAGCGCAATGGTATTGAGCGCGATGATCATCAGCTTCACTCCAGCGGGCTCAACGGAATAGTATCCGCCATTGGTAATGGTGCTGATCATATCCTGCTGATTCCCTGCCCCGTTCAATGCGAGCGTGTATAGCTGCTGCGCATTGCTGGCAAGAAAACTGGGGTCCGGCCCATAACCGGTATACGAATCGCAGTTGCCCAGCGCGAAGTAGACAGGAACCGTTCCCACCGCCGCTCTGATCTGCTGCAAAACAAACGTGAGAGTCTTGTTGACAAATGCAGCTGCCTGGGCAGGTGTCTTGTTCACCGAAAAGGCAGGGTAAATCTGGTCAATGGCGTGTCCGAGAAAGTCACCCGTATAAAGGATCGCCGTACTGGTTCCCAGGTTCTGCTTGATGCTAGCGAGCGCCAGAGTGAGCAGCGCGTAATTGGTGTCAGCGCCAGCCGCGGAAGCTGTATTATTCGCTGACCCCTGAAAAATCGCCGGCCACTGGGAGACATCCGCCGCATCCAGCAGCGCTGCCAGCGCCACATTAGCCGCCATTGTTGCAGGATTCAGAGTTGTACTATTTGGCAGAAACGGATTGATGAATGGCTGAAAATGCACATCCGAGAAAACCAGGACTGGGAAGCTGCTATCAGTGGGGGGAGGAGTGGAATCAGATATTTTTGCGCATCCGCAGACCACGAAACCACCGGACAACCCAACAAAAGAACGGCGTGAAATCTTCATTGTGAATCCCCTCCTGGCATGGGATTATTGCGAGGTCCGCAGAGAACAGGCCGCGAATCCGAGAGCATAATATGTACATCGGCTCAGGCATTCAGAGAATGAGCGTTATGGGTAGATATTTGTCGTTGAAGCCCGTTCGACGCAGATTCAACTCGCTGATTTCGTGCCTGATACGTTTTAGGCTTAGGCTCCCGAAAGCTTGAACTGCGAGAATAAAATTGCAGTGAAGGTGAATGGATGAGCGCACTTAGGATTGTCGGCACCGCCGCAGCTTTGGCAGGGTTTGTGCTGGCGCTGTCTCTGGCCCTAAGAGCGGGGGCGCAATCCACTCCGCCGAACCTGCCGGCGGCGAGTGCCGATCCTTCCGCCGGAGCGACACCGATTACGGCAGAGACACCAGCCGCCGCAGTTAAGCCAGAGACCGCGATCGAACCGGGCAGCCAAAAGATTAACGTGAAGCCGGGCACAATCGATGACGTAAACGCCACGGGCAATCGCAAGATCGGAGGCCGAGGCTGGCGCAATTGGTACTCGACCGAAACCGAGATCAAGATGGGCAAAATGTATGCCGTGGAGATCGAAAAAAACTCTCGGTTCATCACCGACCCAGTAGTGACGGCATACGTGGACCGCATTGGACAGAAGATTGTCAAGAATTCCGACTGCAAGGTGCCTTTCACCATTAAGGTCATCGATTCTGACCAGATCAATGCCTTTGCACTGCCGGGGGGGTACTTTTATGTCAACTCAGGCCTGATTCTGAATGCGGATGAAGAGGCGGAGTTGGCGGGGGTAATGGCGCATGAGATTGCGCACGTTTGCGCACACCATGCGGCTCGCGAGTTGACGCGTTTGAACCTCGCCCAACTGGGCGCAGCACCACTGATCATGATCGGCGGTTGGGCTGGCGTTGCAGTGATCGGCGTTCCGGCGGCTTTTATGCAGTTCTCTCGCGAATTTGAGGAGCAGGCGGATTATTTGGGGGTGCAATACATGTATCGCGCCGGCTACGACCCGCAGGCTTTCATCACATTCTTTGAGAAAGTTCAGGCGTTGCAGAAACGCAAGCCCGGATTGGTAGCCAAAACATTCAGCGACCACCCTCAGACCCCCGATCGCATTCAGAACACCCAGGAGGAGATAGCCCGTATTCTGCCTGCCCGGCAAGAGTACCTGGTGACCACCTCGGAGTTTGAGGATGTGAAGGCGCGATTGGCTCGCATCGAGAAGAAACGCTGGCTGATCGACTCCACGAACGTAAAGAAGCCCTTGCTGCGCCGCGACCCGACCGGAGACGAACCTACACTGCGCGGTCGTGACGAGAAGAAGTAGAGCAGAAGTGGACCATCCGTCATAACAACGCAACAGCTAGGGCATGGTGATCATTCAGACACAACCTGCTGCGATTTCCTCTGGAACTGACCAGGAAAAGCGCCCATAATGGAAGTTGGAAAGCCGATGAATTTCCTGTAAACGCCTGAAATCCCTTGAATTGCCGGGTGAAACCGCGCTATATACAAGAGTACCGGTAGAAGTGCCGGAATCTCGTCTGGGGTACCTCTCATCTCAGGAGGCAATCATGCGTAGTGCCGCGGTTCGTTCCAATCTGCTAGTCCCAGAGGTGCGCGAGGTTCTGGATATTCGCCAAGCCTCTGACTACCTTGGCATCTCCTCCGACACGCTTTACAAGTACGCGTCGGAAGGCTTTGTGCCCGCATTCAAACTAGGCAATCGCTGGCGCTTCAAGCGCTCGCGTTTGGACGAGTGGATGGACCGTCAGTCCGACCTTCACGCGATCGACGCCGAACTGGACCCGCGCCAAAAAAAGCCGGTGCATAACGCGATTTAAGTAAGCTGCCAACCATTTGCTAACGTTTTGAGATGGCCCCGTTACTGTGCTATATTTTTGAAGTGGCGGGAGGAAATTTCTGCCTGTTTAAAGTGTGTGCAACCCTGCCGCACGGTTTTTTAAATGGCATGGACGCGTAGCTCAACTGGCAGAGCATTCGGCTCTTAACCGACAGGTTGTAGGTTCGATTCCTACCGCGTCCACCAAATAAAATCAACAACTTACGCATCTTCTCAAATCTCCTAAAATTCTCGAAATTCGCCGACTGAGAGGACTTTTGTAGGGACTCTCCTTCAAAATCCTGCATATTGTCGGGCATTGCCATGCCGTCCCGCCGCATGATTCAACCGCAGATCTCCGATGTCTTGCAACTGTATCCGGCGCATCCCACTTCGCGTCAGTCCGAATGCGGCAAAGTGTCGTTCGCAAGGATGTGGTAATTGTGGAAGCAGGAAACAGGGTGGAGGCCGACCTCATCGCCGCCGACCGGCAACACTATCTTTCACTGCCGCCATCAGGACCGCATGGGCCCTGGCTTCACGGCCCTCCTTCGATTCGCTTGAAAGGAACGATCTTGAAGATTTTTCATATTGCCTTATTTGTAATCAGCGCGGCCGTCACTGTCGCTCACGCTCAAGGCAACTACGAGATTCAGGTCTATGGCTCAGACACCGTCGCTCCCCGCAACACCATGGTAGAACTACACTCCAACTTCACCGCCAACGGCCAACGCAAGACCATTGACGGTGTTGCTCCTACCCATCATGCTGAACACGAAACCATCGAGATTACTCAAGGCATCAACGATTGGTCTGAAGTGGGCTTTTATATCTTCACCGACGAGCAGAGCGGCCTCGGCATGCAGTGGGTGGGCGACCACATCCGTCCCAGGGTCCGCGTTCCGGAAAAGTGGCGCTGGCCAGTAGGCGTAAGCCTTTCCACTGAGATCGGCTACCAGCGCGCGCTCTTCTCACCCGATACATGGACCTGGGAGATTCGCCCCATCGTCGATAAACAGACAGGCCGCTGGTACTATGCCTTCAACCCGGCCCTTGAGCGCACTTGGCACGGGCCCGACGTCAACCAGGGGATCAGCTTCTCTCCAGCGGCTAAAATCAGCTACGACTTTACGAAGAAGATCGCTGGCGGTTTCGAGTACTATGCCGATTACGGCAACATCATGAACATCGCCAGCCTTCACAATCAGCAGCAGCAACTCTTCCCAGCCATCGACCTCAACGTAAGCCCCGACTGGGAGATCAACTTCGGCGTAGGCATTGGCCCCACTGCCGCCACCGATCATTGGATCGTGAAAGGCATCATTGGCAGGCGCTTCAACTGGGGCCGCCAGAAGAAGGGACAATAAAGCGTTGTTCAGTTGCACCCTTTCGGGCAGTTGAAGCACTGAAATTATCGAGATATTCAGACTGGAAGCGAATTGCGCATTGCAGAACGCACCGGGGGCCGCTTGCGCAGCCCCTGATGTGAGACTTGGAGAAATATTCATGCTATGGGCAGACGCCTGCGCTGCCCGCGTTGTAGATACCCTGAATCTGCGCGGCTGTCAGGTTGGTGTTGTAGACCTGAACATCGTCGATCAGGCCGTTGAAGGCGTAGTTAGCAGTGACTGTTTGTCCGATTGCGAACCCAGATCCGGTATAGGCAACCGTGCCGTTCCAAACCGTCTCGCCGGATGGGGTCATTGTGGGTTGGAGCACGCCATTGTAGTAAATCTGCGCCGGATTATTTGCTATCGCTGTGGCAGTAACCAAAACCCACTGATTGAGCGGGATTTGCGTTGTGGTGAATGTTGAGTACCATGAACTCCCATTTCCGATGTCCAGATCGAGGCTTCCCGGAGGAACGCCTGTATAGCTGACAGCCCCATTCAGGTAAAGCCCAATGCCTGAGTGCGCACTACCATTCTCACTGCCGACAATGGTTCCGTACGGTCCTGATCCCACATTGGCTGGATAGCTTGTGACATAAATCCAAGCTGAAAAAGCAAAGGCGTTCTGAATTTGCAGGTCAGTGGGCACTGGCTGGCCGATCAGAACAAACTGGTTGCTGCCGTTGAAGCTGAATGCGTCTCCAACTTCGCCGAGAGCAAAGGATGCGCCATTCTCCAGCGTTCCATTGTTGTTCCCCATGTGGTCGGTGGCGTCGCCGTCCCCTTTCCACCAAGAGACCAAACCGGACTGCTGTGGATAGCAAGCGTTCGGCAGTGATACTGTGGCCGAGCATGAGGCGGTTGTGCCCCCATATAAGCCGTTACAACTCCAACCCCACGAACCCGTGTTGGTGACCGCCGAGGCCGAGCCTGCCGAACACAGATTGGCCATAGGCGCGGCGGAGAAGGTTCCACCACCGGCCGTGCCGCATACACCGTTGACCGCGGTGGGTGTGCCGGTGGTAAAAGTAGTCTCCACACCGTAGTTATTGTTAGCGTTTCCGGCAATGTCGTACAGGTACCAGATGTTGGGCCAGTACACGATGTCGTAAATCGTCGTAGCAGCCAGCGGCGCGCTGGGTGTGAGGTAGACCGTTTTGTAATCTGCCGAGAAGCTGAGAGTAGTTGGAACCGTAGTCGATGTATTGTGTGTGCGCAGATAGATTTGACTTGAAGTGATGAGGACCGGATCCATGGCCTCGCTGAAAGTCACCGACAGCGACGTATTGACATCAACTCCCGAGGCTCCATTGACCGGAACTGTGGATGTGTTGGTCGGATTGGTGAAGTCGAAGCCGGATCCTGTGGTAAAGGTGCTGGTAACCGGTGTCATTGGATTGCCGTTATAGTCGGTGACTCCGGAAACGTTGTAGGTGTACGTGGTATTCGGCGATAAAGCAGAGTACAGTTGCACCCATACGATAGTGTTGCCGTTTTCGGGAGAAACGCTGATCGGTACCGAGCTTGTCGAACCGCCTCCAAGCGGAACCGCAGTGAGCGTGATATTGCCCAAGGAGGCACTCATTACCGGTTCGTTGAAGAGCAGGCCGAGACTCGAGCCATTCCACGGGCCGTTGTTGGTGTTAATGGCCACGTTGGTCATGCCGTTGGGCGGGTTAGCCTGCAGCAGTACCGGTCCCGAGCTGCTGGGGCCATTGCCGGTGTAGAAATGGGCGTTGGCATTGCTTTGCCCGTTACCGGTCAGATCAATGGCATTGTAGCAAGCGTAGTAGTACTCGGAGCCTCCGGCGAATAGAGGCGTACTTGGTGTCATGGTAACCGACATCAGATCCAAAGAGAAGATATAAGGATTCAACGGAACCCGTGCATTAGTCACGTAACTCCAAATGAAAACGCCACTGGAGTTGACGCTGCTTGGATCAATAGGCTCGTTATAGCGGCAGGTAAACGACGCGTTGGTGGCTATACCTGTCTGTCCGTAGGGGAAATCCATCGTGACGCTAGGTGTTGAGAAGTCGGGCACCGTCGCGGTGGTGAACGTCGCCGTCGCTGTCGCAAAGGTATTGCCCGCATAATCCAGCAACCCGCTAACGCTGACCTGAATTGTGCTGGATGGCGGCAGAGGATTCACCGGGTAGAAGTTGGCGCCGACAACGTCGCTGTTACTGATGTTGTAAGACCACGTGCCTGGGATTGCTATGCCGCCGGTCGTGATAGCCACATTCGTGGCGTTGATGGTGGTCACATCCACAGGCTTGGAGAACTGCAAGCGGATGTGCGCATTGGTGCCGACATTCACAACGCCGTCCGGAGGTCCAATGATGACAGTGCCGGAGGTTGTGTCGGTAGCGGTAGTGGTGGTGAAGTAGGTAGCCCAACAATCGCTCTGAGCCGCAACGCCGTTGGCGCCTTTCACGCTGGAGTTGGCGCAGAAGCCATACCAAGTAGAGACAGCCCATGCTGTAGTAGGCGTAATGCGAACCACGTTTGATGTGCCCGGAGCCAGTGCAACCGTGTACGGCACAGCGGTACCGCTATTGAGATATACGTTGCCGCTCAACGTGGTTGCGTCGATGGGCACGTTGTACTGGAGGTCGATCACAGTGTTGGTGGGTGCGTTGGACGAGCCGCAACAATATGGGCTGATTGCGACTACCTGCGGTTGTGTGGTCGCAGGATTACCAGGAGCCCCCACGATGTAGAAGTTGCCGCTGGTGCTGTTGAAGGGATTGCCATCAACATCCGTCACAGTGCTCGACAGGAACCACTGCACGGCCGCACCATACGGGAACGGAACGGTGGGCATGAACTGAATTTCATAGTTACCTATTGTGGAAACATTGCCGGCATAGACCTGGCCGTTCACGGTAACCGTGAGACTGCCTGGAACCGTGGCGGGGTTGAGCTTGCGGTTCATAAACAGTGTCAGCAGCGAATTGGACGGAATTCCCGACGTATTGCCAGGACTGGTGCTTTGCACGCTTCCGTTGCCAGTGCTTGGATTATTGGCGGTTGTGAATGTGCTGATGAAGTTGCTGGCCAGAGTATTACCCGACACGTCGGAGACTCCACCGGCGGGAATAACGATGGTGTAGGTGGTGCCGTTATTGAGTGCGCCAACGTTGAAGGTGATGGTTCGCCCATCGGACGACATAGTCATGCTGCCGTTGGTCTGCAAATCCTGACCTGCGTATAGTTGCGTGTTGTAGCTGCCCGTCGAGGTGTTGTAGATCGACTTGTTGAAAGTGACGGAGACCGGCTGATTGTGACGCACATTTGTGGCGCCATTTACTGGGCTGACAGAAAGCACCGTCAATGGGGTGGAGTCTGGCGTGCCGTTAATCACGTTGAAGTACAACAACTGGTTATAGCAGCCGCTTATTGCGTCGCCCAGAATATCGACCGGCCCGTTGCAACTGCCGACGTAAATCTGTGCGCCCGGCGGATACGGAGCGGATGGCGTGAAGGTGACCTGATTGCCGCTGACTGCGTAAGCCCCAGCGAGGCCGCGGTTGCTGTTCCATCCGTCCATGATTTCCAGCGTACTGCTGTTGACCGTCGCCGGATCGAGGATTTGGCTAAAGGTGAGAATGATCGGCGAGGTTTGTGAAATGTTAGACGCTCCGTTGCCGATATTGCTGCTGATCACCGAGAACCCTGTGCCAGATGCAGAAGTTCCGCTGTAGGTGGTGAATGTGGTGCTGGAAGGCGTCACTGTGTTGCCGTTGGCGTCTGTAAAGTTGGAGATATTCACCGTGAAAGTGGTGCTCGAAGCCAGAAGGCTAGTGGGCGTGAAGACGAGCGTCTGGTTGTCTGGCTGGCTTACAGTACCCGCCACCGGATTGCTGCTCGCGTCTAGCAGTTGAATCGAACTCTGACTCCAACTAATGGGATCGATAGGCGCGCTGACGTTGGCCCTTATCCTGACATTGATCGGAATGCCGCCGACTCCGTTCAACGGGCTAACAGCAACCGTTGGATGTGTGTTGTTAGCGCCGTCGCCAGTATAGAAGTACCATGTTCCGCCATTAACACTGTTGCCATCTTGATCCTGGAGGCTGCAACAAACCTGGTAGTAATACTCCGTGTAAGGCAGCAGCGGAATCTGCGGCGTTAGCGTAACCTGCAACCCGTTGGCCGACGGAGTAACAGTGAGCGGAATCCACTGGCCAACATCATTGAGGTACATACGGAAGTTGCTGTTGTTCACTGTGATGGGGTTGAGCGCCTTGTTGAAGACGAGCTTGGGAACCGTGTTGGTACCAACCCTGGCGTTGTTCGGTGGATCAATGGTGACCACCGAGGCGTTGGAGATGTCGTATCCAGGACCGGTTTGGAAGCTGTTGGATACTGTGGCAACCGTATTTCCGGCCGGATCCTTGACACCCGCAATCGTCATCACATAGGAAGTGTTCGCCGCTAGCGGAATATTTGGCACAAGCTGAAGGACGGAATTGCCGGCACTCAAAGAAGGCGATGTCAGTACTGTAACGCCTCCTCGCTGCAACGTGACGTTGGAGAGAGTGGTCGGATCGATGGGACCAGAGAACTGTGCTTCAACGATCACGTTGGTTCCCAGGCCGGTAGCTCCATTCAGAGGATTGAAGTTGAGGACTGTGGGAGCGGCCGTTGCGCTGGTGAATTCGGCGTAGAAGTAGTAGCTCACGCCGTTGACTTGGTTGCCCGCAAGGTCTGTTCCGCCACTGACATTAAGGTAATACTGGCGCCCCGCAGCCAAAGCAGAGCTTGGGGTCAGATAGGCGGTGGATTGATCGCTGCTCCAGGAAAGCGTGGCAGCAATGCGTGTGCCGAGCAGGTTGTCGTAGATGTAGAAGTTACCGGAACTGAAAGTGGTCGTATCCATCGATTCGTTAAACTGAACCGTAATCGAGGAGTTGATCGGAATGCTCTCGTTAGTGGAAACAGTGGTCCAGACCACGGATGGCGCTGTGAAATCCGGACCAGGACCTGTCTGGAACGTGGAGGTAAACGTGACGGGGTTGCCCACCAAGTCGAGAACACCATTCAGACTCATCGTAAGATTAGCGTTGGCGGGCAGCGGAGCATTGGGAACAAACTCGACTTTTGTATTGTTGGAATTGAACCAGTAGCTACCCGCCAGTGGCGTTGCTCCCTGCAACACCTGGAAGGTGGTGCTGCTGACGCTCACCGGATCAATGGGTTTGTTGAAGATAACACCCGGCGCGATATTGACGCCCACGCCGGTGGCGCCGTTGTAAGGCACCGCGCTGGTGATCGTCGGCAGTGTTGTGTCAACGGGATTGCCGGTATAGGCATACCAGTTGTTGTTGACGGCGGGCACGCTGGTGGCGCTTTGCAGTCCGGTATTGATGTAGAGGTAGATGTACCTGCTAGCCAAGAAGTTGCTCGACGGCACAATGCGAACAACGTTTGCCTGCGGCATTGAATACGTTCCAGCCAGATGCAGGCCGGAAGACGAATCGTACAGGTAGATGTTGGCGCTGGTAACCGTCGCCGGATTCAGCGAAGTGTTGAACTGAACGTCATAGATTGTGTTCAACGCGATGTTGTAGTTTCCATTCGATGGCGATATCACCTGCACAGTGGGCGTCGCCGCACTGGTATCAGCGGCAACCGTGAAGTAGCCTGAGGAGCTGTTGAAGTAAGTGCTATAAGCTGTATCGGTCAGGCTTCCGGTAGTCCACCACTGGATCAGCGCGCCCGGCGTCCAAGGAGAACTGGGCGTAAACACCAACGTGTATCCGTTATCCAGCACTTGCACAGAGCCGGGGATGGCAACGTTGTTCTGCGCGACCTCTAAGCCGGAATTGGCTGAGGCGGCATTGATCGGAAGGTTGGTGAAGATGGTGAGTGGTTCATTGGCGCTGATGCCGCTAGCGCCGTTGCCGGGTCGCTCAGTTATCACCGAGCCGTGCGTATTGGAGTCGTAGTAGGTTGTGGTGAAGTGATTGGTGAAGTTGGGCAGCGCATTGCCGCTCCAATCCTGAATACCGCTGGTTAGGATTGCGGTCATGGCTGCGCTGGAAGGCATTGCGCCGCAATTAAACGAGATCGCCGTATTGTCCTGCGAACGGCTGACGCTTGTGCACCATGGGCTCTGCGAATCGCCGTTGAAGAGGCCGAAGTCGCTGGAGTTGATGGTGCCCGGGTTGACTGAGTGGTTGAATGTAGCCGTCACGGGCGCACGCAGGCCGACGTTGGTTGCATTGGCAGCTGGGGTGAAGGCGACGACCTGGAAAGGTACTGGAGCCGGAGTTCCCGGTGGAAGCGAAGAGGCGGTGTTGAAGTAGGTGAGTTGCGTGTAGCAACCGTTGATACTGTCTCCAGCCAGATCGCGCGGTCCGTTGCAGCCGCCAACCCAGATTTGTGTGTTAAGCGGGAACGGGGTGTTGGGCGTGAAGATCACCTGGTTGCCATTCACCTGGTAGTTGCCAGCAATCGCCTGGCCGCTGTTCCAGTTGACCATGACCGGCAGCGTTGTGGAATTGACCGTCGCCGGATCAATCGTATTGCTGAAGTTGAGCGTGATGGTCGTGGTGGGTGAAACGTTACTGGCATTATAAGCAGGCGTTGAGCTGCTCAGAGTAAGACCACCAGTCAAGATGGCACCGCAGGTCTGAATGCTGCCCTGCAGGCGGAAGACTCCCCAACTGGTCGGAGAAGAATCCCACTGGAGCGACAGCGTGTTTGAACCTGCATTCAAATGCAACTGCGGAAGGGGTATCGATAACTGAATGAGACTGGAATAGGAGTTGAGACTATTCGTGATTGGAGTCCCGTTTAGCATGAGAGTAGCGTTCGGGGAAACCCCCATGGACCCTCCAAAGCAAAGGTTGCTGGTGTTCATTCCGGTTAGATCGAAGGTTGTCGAATAGGTGCCCGATTCATTCCCGGAGCCACTATTCGGATTCAGCGCAACCCACGAAGAATTCGGACCATTAGCCTGCCAGCAACACCAATCGGCGTTTCCTGACGCCACCACTAGAAGCGGCTGCGGAGTACTCGACCCATCCGGCACTACTACCCAGTGTGCATCGGCAGTGTTGCCAATGGTGATCAGATTGCCAGTAGAATCCAAACCAGTCGAGACGTTGAGCGGTGTGATGGATGTCGAAGTGGTAAAGGTGCTGGAGTAAGCTGCGCCCGAGTTACCTGCCAGGTCACTGAATCCGCTGACCTGGACAGTGTATTGCGTAGCGCCCTGCAGCCCGCCGGTGGGCACAAAGTTAAGGGTCATTTGGTCGCTACCCAGGGTGGCTGTGCCAATAATGGGCGAACTACCCACTGGCGTAACCGTAATTGAATATGCAGAGGTCGGGTCGATTGCCTCGCTGAAGTGCGCAACGATCTGAGCATTCAGCGGCACTGAGATGCTGCCATCGGCAGGAGAGACGGAAGCAACAGCAGGCGGAGCAAGATCGGAGCCGTCGCCGGTGGTGAAGTACTGGTTGATGCCGTTCAGATAGTTGCCATCCATGTCGTAGTTACCCCACGCCATATGCAGGTAGTAATACGTGTAGGGCAATAACGGATACGCGGGCGTGAAGGTTGCGCTCATGCCATTGGGAGCAACGTTGACCGCGCCAAGGACGTACTTGCCGCTGTCGGCGTTGTAAACCATCAGTGTGCCGGTGTTGATGTTGAGCATATTAATCGGCTTGGAGAAGGTCACCCTGGGCACAAAGTTAGTGCCAACATTGGTAATCCCACTCGCGAAATCTGCGCCCACGTTGTTTTGCGCGGTATCCGCGCCGCTGCCAGTGGTGAAGGTAAACGAACCAGGAGTCACGGCGTTACCGGCCGTATCGGCCAGAGGAGCGCCCCAGCTCACCGTGTAAATTGTGCCCGTCGCCAGAGGCACCGTGGGCGCGAAGGTGAGAATCGTGCCCGGTCCCCAATTGGGTGATCCGTAGGGAGAACTGTTCCAGCTATAGCTTCCCGCAACGTTTCCGCCACTAGTGCTGACAGTGAGTCCAGTTTGAGTCTCTTGATTCATATCTGTGCTGAATTGGATTTGAATCGTCACATTGGTGCCAACGCCATTGGTACCACTTGGCGGATTCACCGCAACTACAGTGGCTGGCGTGCTGTTGGCGGTGTAGCTGGTATAGAGATACTGACCGTAACTGCTGAACGAGTTGCCGGTGGCGTCCTTTATGCCGCTAGTCAGGTTCAGGTAGTACTGAGAATTGACAGCCATCAGGCTGTTGGGGGTAACAGTCAGCACGCGGCCAGAGGCATCCACATTGATAGTAGTCGGCACCGTGAACCATCCGCTGTTTTGATTGCTGGCCAGATAGAGCAGCACCGTGCTGGATGTGAACGTGGTGCGGTTCATGGGCTGGCTGAAGACTGCTGTAAAGCTGCTGTTGATAGGCACTGTGCCACTTGGTCCGGTGCTGCCGGCATTCATGCCGGGACTGAGCGAAAGCAACGAAGGCGCGGGAATTGACGCCGTCTGCACCGTGAAGCCGCCTGGGACTGTTTGCGTCGAACCACCCGTGGTTACGGCAACATCCACTGGACCAAGCGGAGCGCCAGAGGCAATTGCCAGTGAAACAGTAAGGCTGGTCGCGGTAGCTGTAACAACTGGTCCTGCCGTGCCAGCGGCAGAGCCACCCACACTGATTCCCGAACTGGCCGAACTGATGGTGACTGTGGAGGCGGAGGTCCAGTTGGTGTACTGGCCGGTGAGGGTGACGGTGAGGTTGGTTTGCCCAGGGTTGCCGATGTTGGGAGAAATCTGAGTAATAACCGGCGTTCCTGCAGTGACATTGAAGCTGCCTGACAGTGTAAGAGGCACACTATTGGTGGTTACCGAGATGTCGCGGCTTCCAACAGTCGCGTTGGGTGCGACGGTAATGTTGGCGGTCAGGTTCGTCATCGAGTTGACTGTAACGAAGTTCACAGTGATTCCCTGTCCGAAGCTCACTGATGTAAAGCCCGGCTGGAATGTGGTGAACTGTCCAACTATGACGATGTTGGCTGTGGTTCCCGCCTGAGCAGACCCTGCGGTTGCGGAGACCAGCGCCGGGATGCCAGTTAGAACACTGAAGCCGCCGGTGATGGAGGCTGTCTCTGTTCCCGTTGTCACGGAAACTGTGCGCGAGGCAATGGCCGCAACCGGACTAATGGTGATATTGGCGACCACGCGAGTAGCATCGCTCGCCGTCAGATTGTTGACCGTGATGCCTGCGCCAAAGCTGGCCGTGCTGCACGGCGAACAGCCAGGAGCAGTGTTGAAGTGCGTATACAGACCGGTGAGGCTGACATAGAAGGACGTGGCACCGTCACCTTGATGGCCGGTCGGTGGGTTCACAGCAGTAATGACAGGAAGACCGGATGTTACCGTGAAGCCGCCTAGAATCCGGGCAACTTCTCCATTCGTAGTCAAAGAAACATCGTAGAAATTCAGCGTCGTGGTGGACGGAATCGTGATGGCTACATCGGCATGCAGCAAGTCGATCACCGTGACTCCAGTTACCTGAATGCCGCCACCGAAGCTGGCTGTAGTCGTTCCCTGCAGGAAGTGCGTTTGACTGCCGGTAACGTGCACAATAAGCGACGAATTCTGCGCGCCGTTAGACGGGTTCAACGCGCCCTGAATCGCTGCCGGACCAACCGAGACATTGAATGCGTTGCTGATGGATACGGCTTCTGTTCCCGTTGTAACGGTGACGTTGCGATAACCCAGCGTCGTCGTCGGCTGCACGGTAATGTTAGCGGAGACGTGAGATGAATCATTGGCAGTCACAGAATTAACGGTGATTCCCGTGCCAAAGTTGACTGTTGTGCAGTTGGGAGAGCAGCCGGATGCGGTATTGAAATGCGTGTACATGCCAGTAAGATTGACTGTGCCGTTCCAGCCCTGAACATGACTGGACGCAACTACTGAGAGCAGCTCCGGTTGGGTCTGGATCACCGTAAAGACGTTGACTCCTGTAGCGACCTCACCGCCCGTAGTCACGGTCACTGATTCCTCGCCAGCGGGTGCGGAGGTGTTGACGGTGATGTCAGCGGTGATCGAGGTTGGCGATGTCACGGACCAGGAGTTAATCAGTACGTGGGGGAAGGTAAGTGTTGTAAGGCCTGACTGCCAATTGGTGTTGGTGCCGGTGATAGTTACTATGAGTCCTTGCCCCTGGCCGGCAGACGAGGGCGTAACGTTATTGATAACCGCCGGTCCAGGTGTGACATAGAGGGCATAATTCAAGCCCAGAACTTGGGTGCTGGAAGTGACCGTCACATTGCGCCAGCCGACACTGGTGGTGGGCTGAATATATCCGCTCACCGTCAACGATGTGGCGCTGGTGACATTGACGTTGGTAACAACAACTCCTTCGCCGTAGGATACTGTGGGCGGAGTCGCTGGTGTCCATGTTGTCGCCTGACTAAGAATCGTGAAAACGGCACTCCCTTGCTGCGGCCTGGAATTCGGCGAGGTAGATATCAGCAGCGGAGTTCCGGCCTCCACAACAAAGCCATTGTTGAGATTGGCAACTTCGCCCAGCGTTGTAGCGGTTACCCACGTCGGACCCTCGGAAGCAAGTGCTGGGATAGAAATCGTCAGTGTTGCATCGGTGAAACCGTTCACTTGCGTGTGGGTTACTTGGATGCCGGCACCGAAGTTGAAGATCGTTGAGCCGTCCCAATGCGTATTCTGGCCAGTAACATCCACGGTAAGCGTGTCGCCCTGTTTGGCGAGGTTAGGCGTGACGGCCTGGATCAGCGCCAAGCTCGGCGAGACGTAGAAGTACCCGCCGCTAACCACTTGAGCAGATCCAACTACATCTGGTGTAGTGGCAACAACGGTGCGATAACCGAGCGTGGCCAGTTGCCCGACGCTGATGCTCTGGGTTGCGATGGTAGGCCCAATAATCGTCGGCGCCCCGTTGAGTGTGATGCCGGAGCCGAAGTTGAAAGTTGTGGTGCTATCAAAGATTGTGTACTTTCCGATGATGTTGACCACGAGATTCTGCGAACCCTGCATCCCCGAGCTCGGATCGACGACACTCAGAATCGGTAGAGCAACCACAACGCTGAAGTTGGCGTATTCCACCTCCGTGCCGCCGCCTGCGAGGCTGGTGGTGAAACTCAAATTGCTTACCGACGCAGTAGCCGCCGGATCGATGGTGACATTGGCGATAGCCGATGTCGGACTGAGAACCTGGAAGCAATTCACCGAGACACTGGCGTTGAAGCCTGTCAGAGTCGTATTCGACTGACTGCAAGCCTGCCCTGTGCCAGGATCCCAATGCGTGTTCGAGCCGTAGAAGGTGATGGTGAATGTCTGGCCGGGAAGTCCCGACCCCGGCGATGCGTACCAAATGTAAGGTGTAGGCGGAGGAGCGGGTGCACTCACCAAGAAGTTGCCAGTTAGAACCTGCGTTCCGGCCGGCAACCCAGTGGTAGTGGCCTGCACTGTTCGCCAGCCAATCTGGGCCAAGGGATCGATATTAAGCACGGCTTCAATGTGTGTCGTGTTGTCCACTTGGAACGAGGAAACGGTAATGCCGGGGCCAAAGTAAATTGATGTGCTACCCGGAGCCCAATTCGTGTAGAGGCCATAGATGTCTACCAGCATGCCGGTTGTTCCGGTAACGGGATTGTTCTGTACGCTGTTGGGGCTGACATAAGTGATCACAGGAACGCCGCCGGTTACCACAAATGCGCCGCTATCCGTCAGAGCTTCTCCATCCGTGACCATATAGACGGAGCGCGCCCCGGGGTTTGCTGTCGGAGAGATATTTAGATCAACCGTGGCGCTGGTGGGACTGTTGATGACCACCGAGTTAACGGTCAAATCGTAGCCGCCGCCCGCGATATAGAACTGGGTAAAGTTCTGCGCCCAGTGCGTAAATGCTCCGGTGATGTTGAAGACCACTTCCTGTCCCTCGTTGCCGGTGGCAGGCGCAACTTGGCTGATGATTGCCGGTCCGGGAATGATGGCGAAGATGTTGTTCGTAACAATCTCGCTGCCGGTGCCCGCCGAACTGCCGGGAGTGCATCCGGCGTAAGTGACATTCGTGGTGGCAACGGTGGGTTGGAAGGCGCAGGATACTCCCGGCGTTGTCACGGTAACCTGCCGTCCGCCTGTGTAGGAAAGCGGATCGATGGTGATGGTTGCATCCACCTCAGTGTTGCTCACGTAGGCGATCGACTGAACGATGATGCCCGCGCCGAAGGTAGCGGTGCTCTGGCCGCTGAAGTGCGAGTACTGCCCAATTAACCGGACGACCAAAGGCGGCTGGGTGCTGAGTGGAGCGCCCTGCTCGGCTTGGTTGGGGATGGCCTCGTTCAGCGTGGCAACATTGGGCGACACTGAGAAGCCATACTGCTGGGTTGCTACTTCGCCCAGCGTCGTCACCGTGACCGTGTGGTAGCCGACGGTCGAAGAGGTAGAAACAGCAATCGGAACCGACAGGCTGGTGGCTGAGTTCACCGTCACTGTTCCAGTCGAGATACTGCTGTCGCCAAAGCTGACCGAGGTGACGCCCGGCTGGAAATCAGTAGCCGAACCGGTAATGTTCACAGTTCCGCTTGTTCCCTGCGCGAACGTGTTCGGCGAAACATTGGTGATCTCCTCTGCGCCCTGAGAGACACAGAAATAGGACGGCGCCACTCCGGAGGGCGGCGTATTGCCCGCAACCTGCACCGTGCCCGTGGTGATGGTCAGAATATGACCGCAGGGGAAAGTGTAGTCAACATAGGCCAGGGGACTGATTGTGATGTTCAGAATCAGGTTATCTGAGTCGATCACGTTGACAGAGTTTACTGTGATGTCCCGGTTGAACGCGGCCGAAGTAACTCCTGCCTGCCAGTTGGTATAACGTCCCAGAACCTGCAAACTCAAGGTATCGCCTTGCACTTGCCCGTTGGAAGAGATAGCCAGCATCGCGGGGAATCCCTCTTCGATGTCGATGGCCTGCTGAAGTGTGACCACTTCGCCGTCCGTGGTCGTGGTCAGCGGGACAAAGCCCACCGGAGAGTTGGAGAGCACGGTGATCTCAACCTGGGCCTTGATGGGAGTAAATATTTTTAGACTGTCGATCACGACACCCGGACCGAAGCTGAACGCGGTTTCGCCTTGCAGCCAGTGAGTGCCAACACCGACCACATTCAGAACCACTGTTTGCAGTTGCGAAACAACATATGGCGATCCGCTTCCGCCGGATGTGCCACAAACATTGGCCACTAAAAACTCACTACCACAAGTTACATTGGGCCCGACGCTGAAAATAGATCCCCCGCCCGGAGTCACGTTGAAGCCGGTGCCGCTGACGATCTCAGAACCGGTAATCATGATGACGCTGTTGCCGCCGACAGGAGCCGTGGGGCTGACGGCTATGGTCGCCGTAGCAGTATTCGGGTTGATGATCTGCAAATTCGATACGCTGACGCCAGCGCCGAGAATGGCTTCCGTCGTATTTTGGACCCAGTTCGTCAAGGAACCGGTAATCGTAACGTCCACACTTGCACCCTGCTGAGCACTCGACACGCATGGAACTGAACCGGTCACGCACACGCTGACCAGCGTTGGCTGAGCCGGCGTATCCACCAGGAAGCCGGCCATCACTTGCTCAGCACCGGTGTTGACGTAGATGTTCTGCCATCCAGTGGGAGTTGGAAGCGTGCCGCCATCGATGAAGCTAGTGGTAACACTGACAGTTAGATCGGTCGCGCTCTTCACAACGAGGCTGCCGGGAACGACGGTGATCTGCGGTCCAAAGAGAACCTGTGTCGGGTTCGCGCCAGTACTGGTAAAGTTCGTATTCAAGCCGATGATTTCTACGCTGGTCGTAGTGCTGGGCAGCGCGTGATATGGAGTAACACTGATGATTCCGACTGGGGTTTGAGTTACGTTGAAATAGGTTTTGACGATCTCGCCGCCTGTTGTCAGTGTGACCAGACGCGGACCAGTGGCAGTAGGAGTGCCATTGGTGCCAGCGATGATCTGCACTGTGGCGGTAGCGCTGTTCTGGCCCGTGACATTAAAGTTCAGTAAATTGACGCCTTCGCCACCCATGACCGCCAAAGTGCCGGGGTCGAAGTGCGTGAACTGCCCTGTAAAGCTAACGTTGAAGCTATTAACAGCCGATCCGGACGGAAGCAGGCCGTTGGCGGGGCTCATCGTCAGGGTCGGCGTCGCTGCGCATACGTTGATGGCGGAGTTGACCAACTGCCCGCCGGTGACCATGTAGAAGCTGTAGGTTCCGGCCGGCGTATCCGTGGAAACAGCAACATTAAGGAGCGCGTCTGTTGAGTCGGTAATGGTGATCTCGTCGACGCTGATATTTTCATACGGAACCGGATAGAAGGCGGCCATGGTATTGCCTTGCAACCAGACGGTGTTCACGCCTGTCACGGCAAGCGTCATCTGTCCGCCCTGCGGCACACAGCCAGGCACTACGTTTGTGATTGCTGCATTTGATGGCGTGATCGCGAAACCAAATGGGAATATGATTGCGCCGCCTACGCCATTGCTGACTGTGAGTTTCGCAGCAATGCTTCCAACATTGGAGTTCGGGCTGATGGTAATGTTGACGGTCGCGCTGCTCGCCGAAGTCACAGTGATCTTATTTACCGTGATCATGCCGGTAAGATCCGCAACAATGGGGTCTGTGGCGGGATTTGTATAGACACCAACCGGGAACGTCGTAAATGAGTTGCCTGTGATGACTAAATCAAGCGTCTTGCCCTGCACACCTGAGCTCGGTACCACGCCCAGCAGTGCAGGCGTAGCTCCGATCACCGTGAATGCGTTGTTGAGAGAAGCAATTTCTCCGCCGGTCCAGACTGTCGCGTTCTGCAAGCCAACCGCCGCACTGCCCGTCACGGCTACATTGACGATGGCCGTCGTCGGGCTGGTCACGGTGACTTCAGGCGTGAGAATGCCTCCAGTGAACGAAACCTGGGTCGCATTCTGCAGGAAGTGAGTGCCTGAGGCCGTCAGATAGACCACGCCGCTCCATCCTTGCGCCTCGGCGGTAGGTGATACAGGAGTGAGAGTGGGGCTGATACTGAGCAGCGCCGCGCTGTTGGGATTGATCTGGAAGGCCGTCGCGCTGGAGGTAGCATACTCGCCACCCGTCACCAGTGTTATGGTGCGATAGCCGACGGTCGTGGTGTTGCTGATGGTGATGTTGGCCTGCGCGGTAGTCGCACTCAAAACGGTCAACGAGTTCACCGTGATGCCGTCGCCGAAGTTGGCAAACGTAACGCCATCCACAAAGTTCGTGCCCGTGGCGGTCAGGTCCACATTCAGAGACAGTTGTCCCTGAGTGCCGAAATTCGGACTGATATCGGTGATGGTATGAGCGTTGTCTGGATCGGCAATGATAAAGGCCAATTTCAGCAGCGCGGTTTCCGTTCCTCCGCCCGAGAGCGTGGATACAACACTGATGTCACAGGCACCGTAGACAGGATTCACGCCGGAGATCGCCAGTTGGGCGTTGATCGTGTTGGCCGTGGTGGTCGTCGTATCGGGAATCGTAGCAGTGATGCCGCAGGGTGTTCCAGAGTTGTCCGTCTGGGTAAACGTGATAAGCGACGACGCATTGAAGTGCGTCCACGTGTTGCCGGTAATTACCGCACTGATGGTTGTGCCGGCGGCTCCCGCTCCGGGCGAAACCACGGAGACAGCCGGGGGAAGATTTGTGGCAACTGCCGAACCGCTGAGCGATGCCGTGGGCACTGGACCGCCGGGTGCGGTGTTCGCCACGGTCAGAGAGCCAGTGCGCGTAGTCGGGGTCACTGAACTGGGATCAAAGACAACATAAATTAGGCAGGATGATTTGGCGGCGATAACGCCCGTAGCGCAGTTGCTGGTGGCGGTGAAGTCGCCAGTCGCGTTGAGTGTGAAGTTCTCCGATTTGGTTTCGTTATTGGTCAGCTTGAAGGTCTT
>CAYPYJ010000022.1:0-48351 GCA_964414945.1 uncultured Occallatibacter sp. | reverse complement strand
ACGCCACCGATAAGGCCGTGTGAGAGGATTTCGCCGAGGATGTAACGGGTCAGGATGCGCACAAAGAGGCTCTTTAGCTAGTTTAACTTGCCGAGACGATTCGCGCGTTCCGAAGCTATGAGTAAGGCTGCCAGGTACGCAGGCGCAAACTATTCGCTAGAACGCTGACCGAACTCAGGGCCATGGCAGCGGCGGCAAGCCAAGGGCTGAGCAAGATGTGAAAGCTGGGGTAAAGCACGCCCGCGGCTAGCGGAATACCGAGCAGATTGTAGCCAGCGGCCCAGATCAGGTTTTGGCGCATCACGCGCAGAGTCGCCGTGGCCAGATCAATGGCGGCGGGGATGGCGGCGGGTCGGGCTCTCAGTAGCAGCACATCACCGGCCTCCTGAGCCAGATCTGCTCCGGAACCCATCGCGATACCAGCGTCGGCTTGAGCCAAAGCGGCAGCGTCGTTGATGCCGTCGCCCACCATGGCTACGCGTAGACCGCTCTGTTGCAGGGCGCGAATACGGGCCAACTTGCCGGCCGGGTCGAGACCGGCTTCGATTTCTGTGATGCCAGCTTGTTGACCGATTGGCGCGGCGGCGGTGGCCGAGTCTCCTGTCAGCATTAGCACTCGCATACCGGCGCGCCGCAACGACAAGACGGACTCAGCGGCATCAGGGCGCAGCGCGTCGCGAGCGTCAAAATACCCGGCAGGTGTACCGTCGAGAGCCATCCAGAGCCGAGTTACACCCTGCCCCGGTGGCACTATTTCCTTTGGCAGTGGAATTGCGAATTCCTGAAAGAGCGCATCGTTGCCTAGCAGGCAAATGCGGCCTTCAACTTTTGCGGTGAGCCCGCGACCAGGAAGAACTTGCACTTCCTCAGCAGACCGCCAGACGAGGTGGCGGGAACGCACGGCATCCACAACGGCGTGTGCCAGCGGATGGTTAGACCGTTCTTCGGCGGCAGCGGCCAAGCGCAGCAGATCGTTTTCGGAGTTGCTGCCCAGCGGATGCACGGCGATCAGCACTGGCCGGCCCACGGTCAGCGTACCAGTCTTGTCCAGCACGATAGCGTCCAGATGGGCCAGGCGCTCCAGCGCCTCGCCGCCTTTGAAGAGAACGCCGAGTTGTGCGCCTCGTCCCACGGCTACGGTTAGCGCGGCGGGCACGGCCAATCCCATGGCGCAGGGGCAGGCAACGACCAGCACAGCGACGGTCGCGGCCAAGGCCATTTCGAGCGAGTGCGTGGCGGCGATCCAAACAATAAATGTGAGCGCGGCCAGAGCCAGCACGACCGGAACAAAGATGGAACTGGCGCGGTCGGCCAGTCGCTCCATCGGCGCGCGCGAGCCCTGCGCCTGCGTGACCATGCGGGTGATCTGCGCCAGCATCGTGGCCTCACCTAGGGACTCGGCACGGCAAGTCACCGCGCCTTCGTAATTCAAAGCTCCAGCCAGCACGCGTCCGCCAACTGAGCGGTCGAGCGGCGTGGATTCGCCGGTCAGCATCGATTCATCCACGGTGGTGCGGCCTTCAAGAATCGTTGCATCCACCGGAAAGCGTTCCCCGGGCAGGACCAGCACACTGTCCGCGATTTGAATCTCTTCCAGAGGGACGATGACCTGCACGCCGTTGCGGAGGAGGCGGGCGGTAGCGGGGCGGAGCCGGGAGAGCGAGTCAAGTTGAGCCAAAGCGCGGCGCTTTGCTCTGGTTTCGAGCGCTTTGCCAAGCAAAAGAAACCCGATGATCAACAGAACCGCATCGAAGTAAACTTGACGGTCAGGTGCGGGCCAGAGGGTGGCGTAAGCGGAATAGAGAAATGCAACGCCGGTTCCCATGCTGACCAGCGTGTTCATATTCGTGGTCCCATGGCGCAGGCCGCGAGCGGCGCTCAGATAGATGTCACGTCCCGCCCAGAGCATCATCCCAGCCGTGAGCGCGAGCAGAAACCAGCGCAGAAGATCGGGCGGTAGCGCAAAGAGCCACGGCGTGAGATGCATCAGAGCGTGATCGAATGCGCCCATATTTGTGCCGAGCGGCATGGCCAGTAGCATGGCTGCCGCACCTGTAATGAGCGTGGCATAGGCCTTAAATTCGGCTTCAGAGGGAAGCGCGTCGGCTGAAGCTTCAGCCGATGCATTGGGGCGGGGAAGCACTGCATCGTAACCCGAGCCGCGAACGGCTTCAACGAGTGAACTGGGTGTGACGAGCGTTGGGTCGAAGATCACGTTGGCGCGATTGGCCATCAGATCAACGTGCGCGGACTCGACTCCGGCGGTTGAGCGCAGCGCCTCTTCGACATGATGCTGACATGAGGCGCAGGTCATGCCCAGAATGGGGAGCGTGAGAGATTCTGTTGCGGGTGCGTTCATGGCTTGATTCAGGCTTCCAGATGCGCCGCGAAGCCCACCTTGGCGAGCGCGGCAACGGCAAGATCGATAGGCGCAGGAGCAAGATTGGTGCTGAATCGCGCCGTCCCCACCCTGACCTCGCTGACCACCACTCCCTCGACCGCGGTCAGCGCTTGCGTGACGCGACGAACGCAGGAGCCGCAGTGCATTCCATCAATGTGCAGCGTGAATTCAGCCATCGTTTCTCCTGTTTATATTGATGATACGCCGCGAGAAAAGACGCTATCGTAAGAGAAGGTTCGATTGCCGGAGGATTATGCAGAGAGAGTTTCCCTCAGCACCGCTGGTTGGCGTGGGAGCGGTGATCGTAGAGCAAGGCCGCGTCCTGCTGGTCCGTCGCGCCAATCCGCCGCTCAAAGGCCACTGGTCGCTGCCGGGCGGCTTGCTGGAACTGGGCGAAGGACTGCACAACGCAGTTGTGCGCGAAGTACGGGAAGAAACCGGCCTGCTGGTTGAGCCGCTGGAACTCATCGAAGTGCTCGACCGAATTCATCATGAAGGCAAGCGCGTCCGCTACCATTATGTGATTGCCGATTATCTATGCCGCGTTGTCGGCGGCGCATTGCAGGCGGCATCTGATGCTGACGCAGTGCGATGGGTGGAGCGTGCGGAATGGAAGTCGCCGAGTACGCTTCAGCTTGATCCAGTTACGGTGCGAGTCATCGAGGCTGGCTGGCAGCGAGCGCAAATACTGAAAGAGCAGTGCCGATAATGAAAGAAAATGCACGGCGCAGGTGGCTCCGATATACGGTGCTACTGCTTTTCTCGACGATACTGCTGATCTTCTGGGTGAGACCGTCAGTATTGTTCGAAGGGAAAAATTGCGTGGTCGAAGCAATTCGCGGCATCGAGAATCGTTCCGTGGAGGTGTCCGGCCGCCGCGTACACTACCTTGCCGAAGGGCCTGTTGCTGGGCCGGTAGTAGTGTTGGTGCATGGGTTGGGTGGCGACGCCGATGACTGGCGCAATCTGGCTCCTTATCTGGTAAAGGCTGGCTTCCGGGTCTATATGCCAGAGCTAATCGGATATGGTCGCAGCGAAAAACCTGCTGATTTCTCCTATTCGGTGCAGAATGAAGCCAATATTGTTGTTGGATTTCTGGATGCGCTCGGGCTGAAGCAAGTCGACTTGGGTGGATGGTCGATGGGCGGCTGGATTGTGCAGCTTGCAGCCAGCGAGCATCCAGAGCGTGTGCGGCGGCTGATCCTTTTTGCCAGCGGTGGGCTTAGAGTCCAGCCCGATTGGGATACTCGGCTGTTCACTCCTCAGACACCTGAAGAAGTGAACCAATTCTTTGCATTGCTGATGCCAAATCCGCCTAAGCTGCCCGAATTTGCCGGACGATTGATTTTGCACATTAGAAAAGATGAAGATTGGGTCATTCATCGCGCAGTGGCATCGATGCTTTCCGGCCAGGACGCCATCGACGATCTCCTGCCGCAACTCAGAATGCCGGTGCTGATTGTATGGGGCGATGTGGATCGCATCTTTCCGCTCAACCAGGGAGTGACAATGCATCGCCTGGTTCCGCAATCGCAACTGGAGATCATCCCTGGCTGCGGACACCTGGCTCCCGTCCAGTGCACCGCCCTGATCGGACCGAAAGTGGCAGAGTTTGTGAAGCGATGAAGCGTTGCCACGGCCTGAAAATCAATGGTTTCGGTATGTGATAGGATGCGTTCATGTTGCCCTTCTGAGCCATGATGGAATGCGATGAACAGATTGAATCGGTGATGCGGCGAGCGCGATGATGGTTGGGGGTTGGTAAATCTATTCAAAACACTTAAACTGTAGAAAAGCAATGGCAGGTCCTTCGACTTTTGCCCCGGCTCACGATGAAAGATGTTTTCGGAGCCAGGGGTGATAGATTTGTCTTTCACGAATTGATGGGACGATCCACTTGATGGACACATTGATCGCCGAGGGAATCGGCAAGAGCTATAAGGGACGGCAGGTGGTCCGCGGAGTCGACCTCAAGATCTCGCGGGGCGAGGTGGTGGGTTTGCTGGGGCCGAACGGCGCTGGCAAAACAACCATCTTCTACATGATTGTGGGGCTGGTGCAGCCTGAGACCGGGCGCGTGCTGGTGGACCAGACAGAGATTACGCCGACGCCGATGTACCTCAGGGCGCGCAACTTTGGGATAAGCTATCTGCCACAGGAGCCATCTGTTTTTCGCAAGCTGACCGTCGAGGAGAACATTTTGGCGGTGCTTGAGGCGCAGCCGCTGGGCAGCCGGGAGCGGCGCACACAAGCTGAGCAACTGATTCACCAGCTCAACCTGGGGCACATCCGCTCTACCCGCGGTTATGCGCTGAGCGGGGGCGAACGCCGCCGGGTGGAGATTGCACGCTCGCTCTGCATCCAGCCCAATTTTATTCTGCTCGATGAGCCATTCAGCGGCATCGACCCCATCGCCGTGCTGGAGCTGCAAAAGATCATCTTTGATTTGAAGGCCAGCGGCATCGGAGTACTGATTACCGACCACAACGTACGCGAGACGTTGAGCGTAACCGACCGGGCATATATTATCGCGGAAGGAAGAATCTTCCGCGCCGGAACGCCGCATGAGCTGGGTAACGACGTGGAGGTACGGAGAGTTTATCTGGGAGAGGGCTTTACGCTGGGGTGAAGCGGGATGCTGGCTCATCAGGTGGAAATACCGGTTGATGGTAAGATGCATTTCGTCAATCCCTCAGAGTTGAAAGCTGAGCAAAACATTCCAGAGAGAGATTTTCGGAATGAGTGCTGCCCAATCCGGAACAAATGAATCGGCTTGCGGCATTTTAACCTTTAACAATTTTCTCATCCGGCTACACTAACGGTTAGTCCAAACGGGAATCGAGTCCTATTATGGCGCTGCTGCAACCCAAATTAAGCTTGAAGATCTCGCAGCGTCAGATTTTGACTCCGGGCCTGATGCAGATGGTGAGCGTGTTGGCGCTCAACAAGATCGAACTGAAGGAGATGATCGATGCCGAGATGGTGGAAAACCCCGTCCTGGAAGAGATTGACGAAACGGTTCCGATGCTGGATGAGGTTGCGGGCCGCGAGGAACGCATGGAGCGCGGCCTGGATGAGCGTGGGGCTGAAGTGCGCATCGTCGAGGAACCCGCGGAACCGCCCAAGGATGCTTTCAGCGAAGTCGATTTTGGATCGTACTTTCAGGATTACCTTGATCCCGGTTACCGTACACAGCCGGAGTACGAAGAGAGCGAAAAGCCCTCGTTTGAAAACTTTCTCTCCCAGCCTACAACTCTCTCAGATCACCTGGCGTGGCAGTTGGGAGCTCTGACCCTGGAGCCAAGCCTGCACGCGGCAGCTGAGTTTATTATCGGCAATTTGGACGGGGATGGGTATCTAGCCAGCAGCGAGGAAGAGCTGGCAGAGGCTTTCAGCAGCATCCAGGATGAACTAGAGACAGGGGTAGTTCTTGAGTTGCTTCGTCGCGGCATCGACTTGGTGCAGCATCTTGATCCGGCTGGCGTGGGAGCGCGCAACCTTCGTGAGTGCTTGTTAATTCAGATCGCGGCTCAGCAGCAGGAGTTTAGCCAGTTGTTTGCCAGGACGGTGGCTGAGTCGGATGAGGATGTGCATCGCAGCTTCCGCGCTGAGGCCGAGGCTCAGCTAGAGGAGCGGCGACGCTGCATGGAAGTGGGGGCGCTGATTGTCGATCAGTACTTGCACCTGTTACAGAAGCGAGACGTGAAAGATCTGGCGCACACGGCTCAGATTACTGCTACTGAGGCGCAAAGTGGAGTAGAATTCATTCGCACGCTCGACCCCAGGCCCGGCCGTCAATACAATCGCGAACAGTCGCGCCTGATTGAGCCCGATGTGGTCTTTATCAAGCGTGGCGACACCTGGGTGGTGTCAATGAACGAAGAAGACCTGCCCAGTCTCCGGCTCAGCCGGCGCTATCGTCAGATGCTCACTGCCAAAGAAACAGACAAAGAAGTAAAGGATTACGTGAAGGAGCGCTTCCGCTCCGCGCTGCAACTGATGCGCAACATTGCGCAGCGCAAAAGCACAATACTCAGGACCTGCGAGGTTATTGTTCGGCGCCAGGGAGATTTTCTGGAAGTTGGCATCGAGGGACTCCGCCCGATGATGATCAAGGAGGTGGCCGAAGAGATCGGCGTTCATCCCTCGACGGTTAGCCGCGCGGTGGCCAATAAATATGCACACACCCCGCAAGGTGTTATCGAGTTGCGGTTCTTCTTCTCCGAGGGTTCGAACGGGCCGGAGGGCGCGGACACGCCTCTATTGGTTCTGAAGCGCAAAGTTCGCAAGTTGATCGAAGAGGAGGACGCGAGCCATCCGCTGACTGATGACCTGCTGGCCGCCATGCTTCAGTCCCAGGGGATTCAATTAACCCGCCGCACCGTGGCCAAGTACCGCGAAGATATGAACATTCCCAGCACCCATCAGCGCCGTCGACGGGAACGCTAATTCCTGCTTTTGTCGATTCTCGATACATTTTCTTGACAGATGCTATAGAATCCAGAGTTCTCCAGCAGAAAATTGCCGCGAGAACCGAAAACAAGAAGCGGAGGCTGACCATGGAAGTGGAGTACACCGCCCGACAAGTGAAGATCTCCAAGGCACTGCGCACGCAGGCCGAGGAGGGGATGGAACGGATTGCCCGCATACTGGGCAAAAGCGCGCGCGCCAGCATTGTTTTTGGCGCGCTAAAACGTTTGCAGGTTGCCGAGTTGACCATCCAGGCTCGGCTTCTGACTATTGCCGCCTCAGGCGAAGCCGACACACTGGAGTCTGCGCTGCGTAAGGCTTTGGTAAACGCGGAAAATCAAGCGCGCCGCCATCGCGACCGGCGTATAGAGGGCAAGCGGCTGCCCAAGGAGGAGAAGGTGCTTATGGCGCCTCCTGTGTCTCGCCCCAAGGCCCGCGCCACGCAACAAGAGGAGGAAGCCGCAGAGACCAAGTCTGTTCGCACTCGCAAGAAAGCCGGCGCGGTAATCGCCGTGCATTCCTTTCCTGCCGGCAAAACGGTTGTCGAGCCGCACATTGTCTCCGGCTCTGAGGCCATCGCTCTCAAGGCCATGACGATAGAAGAGGCGGTCAAGGAGGCTGAATTTCGTGATCGCGACCTGCTTATCTTCCGCAATCTGTCGGGAGAACAGTATGTACTCCACCGCCGCCGCGACGGCCAGATGGAACTGGTCGAGCTTCCCTAAAATTCCCACACTGACAGTTCTCCCATTCTGCGCCAGCCCTAAGGCTGGCGCGAGGATGTGTGCGTTTGCTCACCTCGTGGTTAGGGCTGAAGTTTGGTAGCATAAAGTGCCTGCTCCAATGAATTTATTCGATTTGGCATTCTGTGGAGAAGCCGCGTGGGCGAAAAATGTAAGTGGAGCAGGCTGGGCCAAGTACCTGGCCGTTCATTGCCTAAACGTTCCTTGGAGGATCGTGGGGTTAAATCTACCAAACTCGGATATCACTCCTCCGCTGGCGGTGGATCTGTTGGCCTGCCTTCCTGAGGCTGTAGCCGTTGTGCGTGATAATCATGTGCTGTACACCAATGCGTCCTTCACGCGCATCTTTGGTTACACAGTGGAAGAGCTCAACGGCGCCCGACTGCGGGATCTAATTGTGCCAGAGGATCGCCAGCAAGACATCGCGCAGGTGGAAAAGGCCGTCGATCAGTATGGTTATGCGATGCTCGATACGGTGCGCAAAGCCAAGGATGGCACTCTGGTGGATGTGGCTGTTCATGCTGGGCCACTGGTGGTGAACGGCGATAAGACCGGCTACGTTCTCAGTTACCGGGACATAGGCGACCACAAGCGGGCAGAAGCCAAGCTGCAGCATGATGCCCTGCACGATCCGTTAACGGGATTACCCAACCGCGCGTTGTTTCTTGACCGCTTGAAGCAGGCATTTGCGCAAAGATCGCGCCGTCGCGGCCAGAATTGCGGCGTGCTCTTTTTAGACCTGGACCACTTCAAGGAGATTAACGACACACAGGGTCACGCGGCGGGGGATGAGTTGTTGATCGCGGTTGCCGAGAGGCTACGCGCTGCTTTGCGTCCTCAGGACACGGCAGCCCGCCTGGGCGGCGACGAGTTTGCCATCCTGGTTGAGAACATCCTGTCAATCTCCGATATTGAACACGTGGCAAGCCGTGTTCTGCAGGCAATGGCACGCGATTGCATGGTTGGTGGCAGCGCGATTCACGTTGGCGCATCGATTGGCGTGGCGATAGCAGGACCAGATCACACGGCGCCTGAACTGCTCATTCGCGATGCCGATTTTGCCATGTATAGGGCCAAGCAGGCGGGCGGCGGGCGTTTCGAAATCTTCGACAAGCAGTTGGAGGTTGCTGTTGCCAGTATTCAGGAGCGCGAACTGGAACTGCGTCGGGTGCTGGATAACCACGAGTTTGAGGTCTGGTATCAGCCTATCCACAGTCTTCAGACAGGCAAACTGGAAGGCTTCGAGTCGCGGCTCTGCTGGCGCAGGGCAGACGGCTCAGCGGCCGGCTTTCACGACCTGTTGCAGGTAGCCGAGGAAACGGGACTTTCCATCAGCTTGGGACGCGAGAAGATGCAGACGGTTTGCAAACAGTTGCGGACCTGGACCGAAGCTCTGCCGCTTGCGAGACTCACCTTGTCCATCAATTTGACGGAACGGCAGTTCTACCACTCCGATCTTGTTACGCAGGTAAAGAAGTCTCTATTGGCCAGCGGGGCAGATCCGGCGCGACTCCTCATCGAGGTTGGTGAGAGCGCGTTGAGCGAGAATCCCGATGAGGCTCTGGCAATCTTTGAGCGTTTGCTGGCGTGCGACGTACGGCTGGCGGTGGACAATTTCGGTTCCGGTTTAATGCCGCTGAGCCACTTGGTCCGCCTACCCATCGACGTACTTAAACTGGACCCCAAACTATCCTTGTCCGCAACCCAGTCCGGCCACCAGTCAGCCGTACTGGAATCCCTGATTCATTTGGCAGCCAAGCTTGGCGTGCAGGTGGTGGCGCAGGGAATCGAAACCAGGGAACAATTGGAGGCGCTCGTCGGTATGGGTTGTGAACTTGGCCAAGGACCGTTGCTCTCGCCAGCTTTAGAAGCCATGTTGGCACAGAAGCTCGCCGAGCAGGGCTTGTGGAAGCTCGCTCTCTAGTTTCGGGCCTTCATCTATCTCCTCGCTGACTTAGCGCGAACGGACCGTAATTGGTGTAGGATGTTGCCCATGACGCCTTCCAAACCATCGCCCCCGGCAACCAAAGCCCGTGAGGCCGCCAAACTAGATAAGGCAGCCAAAAAGCCCCGCAAAGAACTGATTATTGTCACTGGAATCTCCGGCTCAGGCAAGGCTTCGGCGCTCAAAGCCTTTGAAGATCTGGGCTTTCATGCCGTGGATAACCTGCCCTTGGAGCTGTTGCCCGACTTTGCCTCACTGGTTGAAAAATCCGCCGAGATTCAACGTGCGGCGATTGTGGTGGATGTCCGCGAGGGCCAGACACTCGACCGTCTTCCTGAGATCCTCAAAGGCGTGAAAAAGCTGTTGCACACTCGCGTAGTTTTTCTGGATGCGCAGGATGCCGCGCTGGTCAGGCGCTACTCTGAGACCAGGCGGCCGCATCCGTTGGGCCGCATGGAGACGGTCGCTCGCTCCATCGTCGAAGAGCGGCAACTGCTCGATCCCATCCGCAACGTGGCCGACACATTGATCGACACCTCGAACTACAACGTACATGAACTGCGCGCCAACATCCAGACCCGCTTTGGCAGGGAAGAAGAGACCAAACGGCTTCTGGTTTCCTGTCTCAGTTTTGGCTTCAAGAACGGCGTGCCGCTTGACGCGGATATGGTCTTCGATGTGCGTTTTCTCCCCAATCCGCATTTTGTTCCGGAGTTTCGCAAACTGACAGGGCTCGACACCCGGGTGGCTGCCTATGTGCGTGGCTTTCCGCAAACGCAGGAGTTTCTTGACCGGGTTACGAACCTTTTGCTTTATCTGCTGCCTCACTACATTGAAGAGGGCAAGAGCTACTTGACTGTTGCCTTTGGGTGCACCGGGGGCCAGCACCGGAGCGTGATGATGGTCGAGGAGATTACAGCGGCGCTTAAGCAGGCCGGATATCAGGTGAAGGCTCTGCATCGGGATACGCCGCGGTGACCGATAATCTCATTCTGATTACTTTACTGGTAGAGCTGGCTGTAGTGGCCGCAATGGCCAGTGTGCTGGCGCGCGTTATTACTTTTCGCAGGCTCTTCTTTGCCGAGCGGCGCACTCCCAGCCAGACCCTGGCTCTCTTAGCATTTTTTCTTGTACCGTTGACGCTCGGCGTATGGATTCGGATCGAGGTCCCCAACTTTCTAGCCGCCGACATTTCTTTTGCCACGGTGATTCTGTTGGGATTGCTGTTGGGGCCGGGCTGGGCGATGTTGGGCGGCGCGGTACTCGCAGGGCCGGCGATCTTTCACCACGAGTACCTGGCTCTGCCCTTCAACGGTGCGCTCGGACTGGCTGCGGGTTTGCTGGGCCGCTTTGTTGAGAAGGAAGAGATATGGTCTTTCACGCCTTTCGTCGACCTGAGCCTTTACCGCTGGATTCGCCGCAACCTGATCAAGCCGCGCATCGACCGCCAGTTTCTCATGCTCTTTCTTATTGTGGCGGCCGAGGCCATCCGTGACTGGATCGCCCATGCCTTTCCCGACCGGCTCTTTGCATTACTCGCCAGCCAATGGTGGATTCAGGCACTGGTTTGGCTCAGCGCGCCCATCGCGGTGGGCATTGCGCTGAAGGTGTGGAATGCGCTGCGTATTGAACTCAAACTTGAAGAACAAAAGCGCCTGCTGCTGGAGGCGCGGCTTGACGCGCTGCAACGCCAGATCAATCCGCATTTTCTCTTCAATACACTGAACTCCGTCGCTTCACTTGTGCGCTTGAAGCCGGAGTTGGCCCGCGAGATGATTGTCAAGCTGGGCAACATTCTTCGCGCGCTGCTCAAGGAGCACGACAGCTATGTGCCGCTGAGTGAGGAATTGAAGTTTACTGACGACTATCTGGACATTGAAGTAGTGCGCTTCGGCGCCGACAAGCTGCGTGTGGAGAAAGAAATTGACCCCCGGACGCTGGGAGTTCTGGTTCCTAGCATTCTTCTTCAGCCGCTAATTGAAAACAGTATCAAGCACGGATTGGAGCCGCGTCTGAAGGGGGGAACCGTCACGCTCCGTAGCCAGCTTGAAGGCGACCGCGTGCGCATCGAGGTAGCCGACGACGGCGTCGGCATGGGCAACCGGCCAGCTTCAGCACTGCACCGCACGGGAGCTGGCATTGGAATGAAAAATGTGCAGGAGAGGCTTGAGGTGCTTTATGGCAATCTGGCCAACTTCAGTGTTGTTAGCAGCCCTGGCCGCGGAACGCTGGTCTCGATTGAGATACCGGCGAATCTAGCAGAGACAACCTAGGTAGGATTCAGTCTTTACGAGGTCACAGATTTGATTTTGGTGCGTGCGACCATCCAGCGTTCATATTCCGATTGAAGCGTAGTTCCGGGCCGAGGGAACGGGCGCGGTTGCCGGGTCACAAATTGCAGCCACTCCGCGTGGTCGTCTGCTGTTGCCTCGGCGACAATGACTTTGATCGGAGCGGAGATCGGAAGCACTTCCTTTTTCGTCACTTTTCCGCTGAAGAGCCAAAACCGCTCAAAGACGGCTATGCCGGGAATACAGATGGCAAGAATGTAACGGATGGGGCGAAGAATCATCAAGAGATAAAATGGGAGGAAAAGTCCTGCTCCTGAAAGTGCAATGATGAGCGTGGAACAAAGGAAGACGATCATCAGACACGCAAGGTGCGTAAAAATCGTCGAAACAATCGGCATGGAGAAGCCTATCTCGCGATCGGCGGTTATCACAAGCCATGCAAGGAAAAGATGAAATGAGACAAGAGTGGCAGCTATCACAGCCAGGGTGACATTTGGCATCAGCCAGAAAAAGACGACCAATCCGAGAATATCTGAAACCATATATGCGGCGTAATCCACGGGTTCCAAATTCAGCCAAGTACCCATAACTCCTCCTCAGCGCGAGTTCTACATAGATTTCAGGTTGTGCCGTTTGGTTCCAGTTATCGTTTCACTCCTATCCAAGCCTGTCAATCGAAATGCAATCAGAGTACCGCTGGTGATCCAGTTCTTCTGTGCGATCAACAGTCCATCGCGGTATCCTCGAATCATGGTGCGATTCACGGTGCTGGCGTCGGGGTCGAAAGGGAACGCTACAGTTCTCACAGGCGGAAGGACGCGGATTCTGGTCGATTGCGGACTGAGTTGCCGGGAGCTTTTCCGGAGGATGCGCCTCATGGGCGAGGAGCCAGAGACACTAGATGCGATCATCATTACCCATGAGCACTCTGACCACGTCGGCGGCGTGGCAGTGACGGCGCGCAAGCTGGGGATTCCGGTGTATTTCACCGAGGGAACCCATCGCGCGTGGATGCGCTGGATTTCGCCACGCAGGCAGATGACGTATGCACAATGGCTGGAGCAAACGCGCAAGCAGGCCGCTGAGCGGCAGGCGGAGGCGGTGACCGAAGAGGGTGAGGCAGACGAGAGCGATTTGGTGGAGGAGGTGGAAGTTAAGCCGGAAGCTGTCGAGCTGATTGCGCCGGTCAAAGAAAAAGATCCTACATGGCTTCCTGAAGTGGAGTATTTTCAGGCCGGGGAGCCGTTCGAGATTGGCGACATTACGGTTAGTCCATTCACCATTCCTCACGATGCAGCCGACCCTTGCGGTTTTGTCTTTCAGTCCGAAGGGTTACGGTTGGCCGTCGCCACCGACCTGGGCTATATTTCGCCTAACGTGAAGGCGCAACTCAAGGGGCTGGACCTAATGCTGCTGGAGTCCAACCATGATCTGGAAATGCTGAAGGACGGTCCCTACCCCTGGGCTGTGAAACAACGGGTACTTTCGCGTGTAGGACATCTCTCGAACGAGGCGGCGGCGGGTTTTCTGGAGAACGGCTACGACGGTCAGGCAGCCTACGTAATTTTGGCACATCTCTCTGAAAGCAATAATCTTCCAGAGCTGGCAAGAGTGGCTGCCGAGCGCGCGCTGATTGGCCGCGCAAGCCTGATGGCCAACCGCCTATTGCTGGCCGCTCAACATGAGCCACTTTTCCCTATTGATTTTTAATGGTATAAGTTACAATGGTAAGACACGGGCATCACTCTGTACCAGGTAGATTGGCAAGGGAAACGCCGAGGCAATTTCGCCAAGGCAGGGCAAAACAGAGCGGAACTCACCGACCGATATCACGGGTGAACTCCTAAATTTGACCTTCCGTTGCCGCGTGAGCCGAGCAAGATCAAGGCTGCGAAACACATCCTTTGCAAAGTGAGTCGTTCAAATTATGGCAACAACAAAATGCACCAACACAGTCGCGGGTGCCATTCTGGCAAGCTGGCGATATGACATCTCAGGGATTTCTCCGGAGATGCGCAAGGATTACGAGCAGCATTTTGCCGAATGTCCCCACTGTAGCGCGCGGCAGAAGTTTCATCGCAGCCTGGATGTGAGTCTGGCTGTGTTGACCTCACTGGCAATCTTTTTCTTCCTCTTCGCATTGGCGGTGCTCAAGCACATCAAACCGGTTGAGCACATGGCCTTCAACGTCTTTGGGCTGGATGTTGCCGACACCTATCACATGCTGGTTTCGGCGGGCGTTGCAGGGCTATGTTTTTCAGTAATCGCTCTACTGCTGGTGCTCACCACAACGCCGGCTCCGGCCTACCTGGGCGGCATTGCGGCTGAACGCGCCAAACTGATCGAAGAGCGGCTCCCCGAGGCCATTAAAGCTCTGCGTCCGCGCTAGAGAAAATTCGGCAACAAAAATCACAGGGCCTCCCCACTCGGGAGGCCTCTGTGCGTACGAGGCGGGGGAGATTTCGTGCTAACCAAGGCAGCAGAGGGGCGGCGGTGGCTGCCGGGACTCAAACTAGGGGATGGGTTTACCCGCCATCCATTCGACGAAGAGTTTGGTGTGCGAACTAGCGGGTTGGTGGCTGGTCGCCACTTGAAGAGCGGCCATGCCCATGACCGTCATGCGACAGCCTATTTTGGAGTTGCTCCGTCGGTCTTCCGTGCGCTGGTTCGCCGTTGGCAGAAGAGCCGTCCGGGCGTTCGTCTTGAAGACGTAAGCTTCATTGATGTTGGCGCTGGAATGGGTCGGGCGATGCTGTTGGCGTCGCAATTTCCATTTCGCCAGGTGGTGGGCGTGGAACTCAATCCCACACTAGTACGGATTGCACGGAGGAACCTGACAGCGTGGCGTGCTTCGGGGCGCGCGATAGCGCGGATGAAGATTGTCTGTGGCGATGCGGTTGAGTTTCCACTTCCACCGGGGCCTTGTTTGTCGTTTCTCTTCAATCCCTTTGGCGCGCCGGTGATGCGGCGGCTGCTCAAGTCCTGGAGCACGTCGTTGTCCAGACGGGCGGGACAACTGAACTTGATTTATGTGAATAATGAGCAGGAGCATGTGCTGGAGCGGCAGGCGGGATTTACCCGGCTGTTTCTGGGCAAGGTGCCGCGCTCCAGAGTGGACGCGATTGCCGACCATCGCATCATGGCTAACCAGCCGGAGGGCGAGTATGCCTCGTCGAACTACGAGGATTGCTCGATCTGGCGCTGGGATAAGAACAAAAAGTAGGAGAAGCATCGCCGGAGGTTTGCGTTGAAGCAACCGCATCTGATTCTCGGAATTGGCGAATTGCTCTGGGATCTGTTGCCGGAAGGGCCCAGATTGGGCGGCGCGCCGGCCAACTTTGCGGTGATGGCCGCCAGACTGGGCAATCACGCCGCCATCCTGAGCCGGATCGGGCAGGACGAACTGGGTCGCAAGGCGGTCGAGTGTCTTGAGCCGCTGCCTATTGACGCCAGTTATTTGCAACTGGACCCGGCGCAGGAGACAGGCCGGGTGACGGTGGCCCTCAAAAGCGGGCAGCCGAGCTATACGATCCATCAACCGGCCGCGTGGGATTTTCTGGAGCTGACCGAAAAGTGGGTGCAACTGGCCAAAAGGGCTGACGCCGTCTGCTTCGGCTCGCTGGCGCAGCGCTCGGATCAGTCGCGACAGACGATTCAGTCGCTGGTGGCGCAGACGGCTGCAACGTGCGTGCGAGTTTTCGATGTGAACCTGCGCACTCCGTTTATTTCTGGCGAAGTGATTAGGGAATCGCTGGAACTGGCCACGGTGTTGAAGATGAACGACGAGGAGGCTCCGCGGATTTTGACGCTGCTTGGATTGCCACTGCCATCGAGTTTGCCGTCTGCGTCTGGTGTGCTTCGGCTGGCTGCTGAACGTCTGCTCATTGAGTTTCCCTCATTGCAGATGGTGGCCGTGACTCGTGGAGCCAACGGTAGCCTGTTGGTGACGCGCGACGAGTGGCATGAGCACCCGGGCTTTCCAGTCCAAGTGGCCGACACGATCGGCGCAGGCGATGCCTTTACAGCAGCAATGACGCACTATCTTCTGCGCGGTGCCGACCTGGCCACGCTGAATGAAGCCGGTAATCGCTGGGGAGCATGGGTGGCCCAGCAGACTGGCGCCATGCCTGATATGCATGAAACGGTGCGCCACGAGATTGCCGCGCAGATCGAGGGTTGAGCCGGAATCAGATTTCAGGAATATGTATGCAGCGAATGGTTCACAGAGTGGGATAAATGGACGAAAATGGAACTGGACGGCAACTGCCAGACGCATCTTTTCGCCAATATTGCCATCCAACTGATACGTTGATTCAGAAGGATTTTGATTTCAAAGATGGCTTCTAACCCATATTTTTCTCTGGCAGTTCTGTTTGTGGCGGCGCTGAGCTTCGGTCTGGCTCCGCTAGGACTGGCGTGGCTGTGGGCCAAGGCCTTTTCGCCGTCCAAACCCAACGCTGTCAAGAACGCCATTTACGAGTGCGGCTTGGAGTCCAAGGGTGATGCCTGGATGCAGTTCCACTCGGCCTATTACCTGTATGCGATCATCTTTTTGATCTTCGACGTGGAAGCGGTTTTTCTGCTTCCTTTCGCCGTGGCCTTTGCCGGAGTGAGCCCCGCCGCCTGTGTAGTGATGCTGGTCTTTGTGCTGCTGCTGGTCGAGGGGTTAGCGTGGGCCTGGGCTAAGGGCGCGCTGACCTGGGCGTAAAAGCAGGGAAATGCGGACGGAAAACCTTACGGAGCAAACAATGGCGGTCGATGAAGGTCTGAAGATTGAACTCGGCAAGCAAGGGGTCTTCGTGACGACCATTGAGGAACTGTATAACTGGGGCCGCAAAAACTCGATCTGGCCAATGCAATTCGGACTGGCTTGCTGCGCGATTGAGATGATTGCCACCACCATGGCGCGCTACGACCTGGCCCGCTTTGGTGCGGAGGTATTTCGTCCTTCACCGCGTCAGGCTGATCTGATGATTGTCTCCGGCACCGTGACCAAAAAAATGGCGCCGCAGGTTGTTCGACTTTACAACCAGATGGCCGAGCCGCGTTATGTGATTGCGATGGGAGCCTGCGCCATCAGCGGAGGCCCATTCAAACAAGGCTACAACGTGCTCAAAGGGATTGACCGCTATATTCCCGTTGATGTGCATATTCCTGGCTGCCCGCCTCGCCCTGAGGCGCTGATCCAGGCTTTTATGACGCTACAGAAAAAGATCGACGGCCAGTCTTTGACCGGTGAGGACCGGCCGCGGCATTTGAACTCCGAAGCCCAAGGTGAGTTTCCCGTCCCGGTTCAGGGAGAGCACGATCTGGAACCTGCGTCGAATCCTGGCGTGTGGATCGTGCCGGTAATCATTCAGTGAACAGCAAACAGTTTTGAGGAACTGGAATTGAAGACTGTCGAAGAGATTAAATCGGCAATTAAGGCTGCCTTACCGGGCGCTGTGGTTGAGATTGCGCCCAATTCCAGCGTTTCCGGTCAGCACTCGCTCAGAGTTGCGTCGGAGTCGGCGTTCGCAGTCGCGAAGTTTTTGCGCGATGACGCAGAACTCAAGCTTGATTTTCTCTCGAATGTAAGCGGCGTGGATTGGCCTGACTCGCTCGAAGCCGTCTATCACCTTTTTTCGATGGAGAAGAAACACGGGCCGGTGATTCTGCGGATGCACACCGTCAACCGTACCGATAAAGTCGAATTGCCGTCGCTGACGCCACTTTGGCGCTCGGCGGAGTTTCAAGAGCGCGAGGTCTTCGATCTCTATGGAATTGTCTTCACGGGCCACCCGGACTTGCGGCGGCTTTTGATGTGGGACGAATTCAAGGATTACCCCATGCGGCGAGATTATGTCGATCCGGATGACTTCGACTACGAACCGACGGCCCACGACGAGGTACTCAAGCGCGTTCAAGCGCATCAGTCAGCGATTGCCGGCCAAGCAAGCTCGGAGGTCGGCGCATGGGTGTAATTGAACAGGCAAGGCCCGAAGGCTGGAACCGTCCGGCTGTTATTACTCCGACTGGCGATGGGGAACTGTTGGAAGTGGCTATGGGGCCACACCACCCCTCGACCCATGGCGTCTTTCGTATGGACGTGGCACTCGACGGTGAGCGCGTGATTCGCCTCAAGCCGGTCTTCGGCTACCTGCATCGCAATCACGAAAAGATAGCCGAAAGCATTAGTTATTTAGGCTCAATGCCATACACCGACCGGCTGGATTACATTTGCCCAATCACTAATAACTGGGCTTATGCGTTGGCTGTCGAAAAGCTCGTGGGGCAAGAGGTTCCCGAGCGCGCTGAATATTTGCGAGTGATCCTCGGCGAGCTTACTCGCTATCAGAATCACGCTTCGTCGATCGGATTTTTGATTCAGGAGATGGGCGCCAGCGGCACGCCATTGATGTACGCCTTCCGCGAGCGTGAAAAGATTCTCGACCTATTCGAGGAGCTGACTGGCGCGCGCATGATGGTTAATTACATGCGCTTTGGCGGCTGCCGCGTGGACGCTTCGTCCGCGTGGCTCGACAGAACGCGCAAAGTGGTGGCAGGCCTTGGCGGTTTCACAGACGAGTTTGAACGGCTGCTGGCAACCAATGAAATATTGATGGCACGCACACAGGGCGTGGGCGTGCTACGGGCCGATCTGGCTGTCAATGCCGGAGTTACCGGGCCGATGTTGCGCGCCTCTGGCGTGAACTACGATGTTCGCAAAGTGGACGGTTACAGCATTTACAACCGTTTCAACTTCCGCGTGCCGCTGGGCGATCATGGCGATGTTTACGACCGCTTCATGATTCGCCTGCTTGAGATGCGAGAGTCGATTGGGATTCTAACTCAAGCACTCAAAGATATACCCGGTGGTCCAGTGATGAGCCCCACGGCGAAAATTCGCGGCTTCCGTCCCAAACCGGGCGAGGCTTATGGCCGAATTGAAGCGCCGAAAGGCGAACTGGGTTTCTATCTGATAAGTGACGGAGGACCCAATCCTTATCGCTACCGTGTCAGGCCGCCGAGTTTAATCAACCTGACAATATTGGAAGATATGTGCTTAGGCCACGATGTGGCAGACGTGGTGCTGATCTTCGGCAGCGTGGATATTGTGTTGGGAGAAGTGGATCGGTAGCGAATAGTTTTTGGAGGATGCGTTGTTAGGCGAAGGCATACTAAAGGGTCTGGCGGAGACGGCGAAGAATTTTTTCGGAAGCTATTTCTTCGCCCAGAGACTGACCACGGTCGAGTATCCGGAAGATCGGATCGCTCCCTTCGAGGCTGCGCGCGTCTTTCCCTTCCTTGTTTACGATAGCCCGGATTGGGCTGCAGGGTTGCGCTGTGTGGCTTGCCAGATTTGCGAGAAAGAGTGCCCGCCCAAGTGCATCTTTATCGTCAAGAGTACGGACAAGAAGCCAGACGCACTCGGCAAACCGCAGTTTTATCCGGCACGTTTTGACATTGATATATCTGTCTGCATGAGTTGCCAGATATGTGTAGAAGTTTGTCCCTTTGAAGCAATCAAAATGAATACTGAGTTTGAACTGGCCACCGGCGACCGTTTTGGCGGTCTGCTGCTCGACCGTAAGCAACTGGCCAAGTCGAACGAGTACTTCCACCAGATTCATGAAACGGAAGCGACTGCGGTGGATGCGAAGTTAGCCGCTGAGAAAGCTAAGGCTGATGCCAAAGCCAAGGTCGCCGCCGATGCACTAGCCGCCAAAGCCGCAGCCATTGCCGGAGAGGGAGCGTAATCAATGATCGGTAATCCCATCTTCGCGCAGGCGGACCAGATCTTCGTTTTTCTTCAACATTGGCTAGTGAGCTTTCTGCCCGTCTGGTTACAGCCTATGGCTTCTGTACTGCTAGGCGTAGTTGTTATCATCGGCCTCTTTCCAGCGCTTTTCGCATTGACCACGGTCTTCGAACGCAAAGGCCTGGCCCGTATCCAAAATCGCTTCGGTCCGAACCGCGTTGGACCTTTCGGCTTCTTTCAACCAATAGCTGACGGCATCAAATCGCTGACGAAGGAAGATATTGTTCCCACCAGCGCCGACGCGGTCGTACATTTTCTGGCGCCCATTGTGCTGGTGGTGGCTGTCTTCATGGGCTTTGCTGTTCTGCCCATGGGTCGCAACATGGTTCTGGTTGATATGGACGCCGGCCTGCTGTTTTACTTCGCGATGGGCGCATCCACGGAGTTATCGGTTTTTATGGCCGGATGGTCGAGCCGCAATAAGTATTCATTGATGGGTGCAATGCGCGCTGTGGCGCAAATGATTAGTTATGAGGTCATACTGCTGTTATCGAGCGTCACCGTGGTGATGATGGCCGGTTCGCTTTCGCTTACTAAAATTGTTGAGGCTCAAAATCAGTACACCTCCGGGCTCCCGCACTGGTACATTTTTACGCCGTGGGGCTTGGCTGCCTTTGTAATGTACGCGATTGCGGCCATGGCGGAGACGAACCGTTCGCCTTTCGACTTGCCGGAAGGCGAATCGGAGTTAGTGGCCGGTTACCACACTGAGTATTCCGGCTTTAAATTTGCGCTCTTCTTCTTGGGCGAATACCTTGCCATGTTTTCCATCTCAGGATTGGGCACTACGCTCTTTCTGGGCGGATGGGCGGCGCCTTTTGCGTCTCTGACCTGGGTTCCATCCTGGTTATGGTTTTTCTCCAAGCTAATGCTTTCCATCTTTGTTTTTATCTGGTTGCGCGGAACCTTGCCGCGGTTAAGACAAGATCAACTCATGAACTTTGCTTGGAAGTTCGTTTTGCCATTATGTTTGCTGAATTTGTTTGTCGCGGGATTGTGGCGATATCTTGGCGATGGGTGGCAACGTTGGGTGGACTGCTCGGCCATTCTGCTTGTTGCTTATATCGCGATGGGATTAGGAGAGATGCGCCGAAAGCATCGCGGACGGAGGAGTTATCGCTATGCTGAGTGATTTTTTTGCAATATGCAAAAGGAGCGACCGCCGATGAGCATAGCGTTCTATCTTGTCGCGGCCATGACGGTGATTGGCGGTCTAGCTGCCGTGCTGCTCAAAAACACCGTGCATTGCGCACTAGCATTGACCGTGGCCTTTGCCGGTCTTGCGCTACTGTTCATGCAGTTGGACGCGCAGTTTGCCGGCTTTGCGCAGATTTTGGTCTACATCGGCGCGGTAGCGATTTTGGTCGTTTTTGCGATTCTTCTTACGCGCGGTTCGGAGACGCCTAAAGACGGAGTTTATAGCCGCAATTGGTTCGTTGGGTTAGTGATTGCCGCCGGAGTGTTTGCGGTGTTGAGTTGGGCGGTGCTACAAAGCGCTAGAGTATTGCCGCATGAAACAGCCGTACCGACAGTAACAGTTTTGCAGATTGGCAATGCGCTCGTAGGCCGGTACGTTCTGCCTCTGGAGATTGTAGCTTTGTTATTGACCGCAGCCACCATTGGCGCGGTGATTGTGGCCATGCACGAGAAAGAAGGCCCAAAGTGACCCCTCTCGCTAATTATCTTTTGGTGGCTGCACTGCTGTTCTCGATTGGCCTTGCTGGTGCGCTCACTCGGCGCAACGCCATTCTTGTGCTGATTGGCATTGAGTTAATGCTCAACGCGGCCAACTTGAACCTGATTGCATTCTGGCGCTTCGGGCCACATCCGGAGTTACTAAATGGAATGATTTTTGCGATTTTCTCGATTGCCGTGGCGGCTGCGGAAGCTGCGGTGGGGCTTGGGTTGGTAATTCAGATCCATCGCCATGCGCACACGACGGACTTGGACGCCATGAACAGGATGAGGGGGTGACAGGTTGATGCAGGAGACAATTTCATTCACTCCGCAGTTGATGGCTTCTCCTGTCACGGGGATACTCTGGCTGATCCCTGCCTTACCGATTGTGGCTTCGGGGCTATCCGCGTTACTGAAGCAGAAGAAGCGTAAAACTTCTGCCGCGCTAACCATTGGGTCGATGAGTTTGTCGTTTGTACTGTCGTTGATTGCTTTTATACATGTTGTGTTTGGATGGGCGCATGGTGAAGCCGTTCGAGAGACAGTCAACTTTACTTGGATTCAAGTGGGTGTGGCTAATGTTGACCTTGGCTGGGTGCTCGATCCGCTCTCGGCAGTGATGCTGGTGATGGTCACCTTTGTTGGCTTGCTGATCTTCATCTATTCCACCGGCTACATGGAACACGACGAGAACTACACTCGATTCTTCTGCTTTATGTCCCTCTTTGCAGGGGCGATGCTGGGCGTGGTAATTGCGAATAGTTTGCTTCTTCTCTTTATGTGTTGGGAGTTGGTTGGACTTACCTCTTACTTGTTGATTGGCTTCTGGTATCCGAAGCCCTCGGCCGCTGCGGCGGCAAAGAAGGCATTTCTCACCACGCGCGTCGGTGATGTCTTTTTTTTGTTGGGAATTGTCTGGCTTTTTGCGCAAACCGGCACATTGCTTTTTTATAACAACGGAGCAGGCTCGATTGAACATAATGCGCTGACTTTCTTACTCGCGCAGCCCGCAGCGCTGGGACTTACCGCTGCGAGTGCGATTGGCCTCTTAATCTTTGCTGGAGCGGCCGGCAAGAGCGGACAGTTTCCACTGCACGTATGGCTGCCGGACGCGATGGAAGGCCCCACACCCGTTTCCGCCCTGATTCATGCTGCGACGATGGTGGCAGCGGGCGTCTATTTGATAGCTCGAATTTATCCGTTATTGCAGTTCGGACCGCACCCTGGCAGCTCGACCGTAGCACTTACCGTTGTAACTTGGGTGGGAGCATTCACGGCGGTTTTTGCGGCGCTGATTGCCGTGGCGCAGAACGACATTAAACGGATTCTGGCTTACTCGACCGTTTCCCAGCTGGGTTATATGATGGCTGGTTTGGGAATGGGCGGTGTGGCCGTTGGAATGTTCCACTTGATAACTCATGCATTTTTTAAAGCGCTCTTGTTTCTTGGTGCGGGATCAGTGATTCACGGCTGCCATCAGGAGCAGGATATCCGGCGCATGGGCGGGTTGAAGTCCGATATGCCCCTGACCTTTCTGACTTATGCAATTGGAATGCTCGCGCTCTGTGGATTTCCGCTGTTGTTTTCAGGCTTTTGGAGCAAGGACGGCATTCTGGAAGCGGCGTTCCATTGGAGCGTGGCGAAGACGCCGTTTTATATGCTGGTTTTCGGAGCTTTGCTTACTGCGTTTTACATGACACGTCAGGTCGCATATGTCTTCTTTGGCTACTGGCGGGGCGGTAAACCTGCGCATGAAAGCTCTACGGTCATGACTATTCCACTTTCAATACTGGCCTTTTTCGCTATGGCCCTTGGGTTGATTGGAACGCCCGCATGGCCGTGGTTTAGAGCGTTCCTCGATGGCCACGCGGCTGGTTTTGCGCTGCGCGAGTTTATTGAGCCAGGGTTAGCGATGCTGATGGGAGCGTCGAGTGTAGTGGTCGTATTCGGAATGATTCTAGCTTGGCGACTTTACGGAGATCGCTCTCCGAAACCAACGGAACCGGATGCGTTGGAACGGCTTATACCCGTGCCTTGGGGATGGTTGCGCGACCGGTTCTATGTCGACGAGTTATATCACGCGACAGTGATAGCTTTTTATAGGTGGTGTGCGTGGATTACCGACTGGTTTGATCACAGGGTCTGGGGGGGCGCAGTAACTGGAGTTGCTTGGACCTTTGGCCGGTGTGCGCAACTGAACCGCTTTCTCGATACGAATGTTGTGGATGGAAGCTTTGACAAAGGCTGTGATGAGTTAGCGGTAAGTGGTGGCCTGCTTGCGCGCGTGCAGACTGGACGCGTGCAAACTTACCTGCGAATTTTAGCGTTGGCCGTGATAGTGCTGGCCGCAATTCTAGTTTGGAGCAGTAAGGCATGAACGGATTTCCTGCACTGACGCTATTAACCGTTCTGCCTCTTGCGGGAGCGGCGATTGCGCTTATCACTCGCAAACACGCGCGTGGGGTAGCTCTGATTACGACGCTTTGCAGTCTGGCGCTGGCCCTCACGGTGTGGTCCGAGTGGAGCAGGTTTCCCGTTATCGGCGGCTACGGACTCGTCGAAAAGCACGTATGGGCGCCGTCGCTGGGTATTAACTATTATTTAGGCGTGGACGGATTGGGTGCGCTGATGCTGGTGCTCTCGGCTATCGTGACTTTGATGTCGGTCGATGCAGCACACCGCGTACATCATCAGCCGGGACTTTATTTTGCTTTGGTGCTTGTACTAGAAGCAGGTCTCTTCGGTTCCTTTACGGCGCTGAATTTTTTTCATTGGTTTCTATTTTGGGAGTTGAGCTTGATCCCGGCTTTCTTCCTCATCAAACTGTGGGGCGGGGCGCGGCGTGGACCGGCAGCAACACAATTCTTCGTCTACACCATGGCAGGATCGGTGGTTTTACTCGTTGCATTTCTGGCTGTCTATATTTCTACGGGAAGTATGGATTTTCCGCATCTGACGTTGCTTGCCTCAACCGGCGAGTTAGAGCAGATGGTAACTACGCACCTCGGCCCGGTAACAATATGGCTGACTATTGGCGTGTTGGCTGGCTTTGCCATCAAAGTGCCGATGATTCCATTTCATACCTGGCTGCCCGCAGCTTATGCCGAAGCGCCTTCGCCGGTAACAATGCTGCTTACTGGCGCTATGTCGAAAATGGGCGTTTACGGCCTGTTGCGTATAGCATTGCCGCTCTTCGGTCATCAGATCGCTCAGATTCGTACTCCGCTGTTAGTGCTTGCTGTAGCCACCGTAGTGATGGGAGCATGGGCTGCGGCAGCGCAGAAAGATTTGAAGCGTATCTTTGCTTACTTTTCGGTTAACCATTTAGGTTATTGCTTGCTGGCAATCTTCGCGCTCGCAGTGCCGGCGGTTGGACCTGCTGCGCTGACCAGTCAGGCTATTGCGCTCAACGGCGTCGTCCTGCAAATGTTCAATCACGGTATCACCGCCGCAGCACTCTTCTGGTTTGTGGCGATGATTCAACAGCGCACCGGTGGCCATCGCGGCATCGACGACTTTGGAGGACTGCGCAAGCCCGCTCCGGTACTTGCCGGATTGATGGGAATTGCACTTTTCTCTTCACTGGGGTTGCCCGGTCTGAATGGCTTTGTGGGCGAGTTTCTCATCTTCCGTGGCGTCTTTCCGCTGACCTGGGTTGCGGCCACAGTTTCGATTCTCGGACTTTTGGTAACGGCGACGGTGATATTGACCGTGATTCAGAAGATCTTTACTGGGCCTGTGTCCGAGCACTATGCGAACTTCCCTGATTTGCACCATAGCGAGCGGATGGCACTCGCCCCCGTGATCGGCCTTATGCTACTAATTGGCGTACTGCCACAGTTAATTGTGGACAGTGTCAATCCAACGGTCGTCAACCTCTTGGCTCACTGGAGATTTTAATGTTAGCGTGGACAATTTATCTCTCGTTTGCCGGAGCGCTGGTGCTGGCGCTGAGTCCAAGGGAGAAGCCTGCCTTTGCCCGTTGGCTGGCGTTGGTAGTAGCTGTAGGCGGGCTGGCACTGGCTGTGCAAGGCTTTGTGGCAGGTATCGGGCAGGGAAGAGCTGTGCTGATTGATTTGCCCTGGGTGCCATCGATGGGGATTCACTTCCTGTTGGCAGCCGACGGCATCAGCCGAGTGTTGGTTCTTCTCACTGGCCTCGCAGCAGTCGCGGGAGTTTTATTCAGTTGGAATATCGAGCTGCGCGCGAACGAGTTTTTCGCCTTCTATTTTGCGCTGATCGGTGGGGTCTACGGAGTTTTTCTTAGCTACGATCTATTTCTTCTTTTTGTTTTTTACGAAATCGCCATTGTGCCTAAATACTTCTTAATCGCAATTTGGGGTTCCACGCGGCGTGAGTATGCTGCAATGAAGCTGGCGCTCTATTCCTTTGCCGGTTCGGCGATGGTGCTGATTGGTTTACTGGCCGCTTACGCAACAGCGGGCAGCCACTCCACCAGCCTAGTTGCTCTCGGTCACGCCAATCTGCCAGTTAGTTTCCAGATGTGGTGTTTCCCGTTGGTCTTTATAGGTTTTGCGATTCTCGCTGGTATGTGGCCCTTCCACACCTGGGCACCCACCGGTCATGTGGCCGCGCCTACTGCCGCTTCGATGTTGCTGGCGGGTGTGGTGATGAAACTGGGTGCTTACGGCTGCTTGAGAGTTGGTATTGGTCTGTTTCCACGCGGCCTCGACCCGTGGGGATTCTCATTCATAGGCATCGGTTCTTGGCGCGATGTTTTTGCTGTGCTGGCGGTAATCGGCATCGTCTATGGCGCGCTGGTTGCCTTGGCTCAGACCGATTTTAAATTCGTGATCGGATATTCGAGCGTCAGCCACATGGGCTTTGTGCTGCTGGGGCTGATGACGCTGAATCAGATCGGTATGACCGGCGCGGTTTTGCAGATGTTTTCGCACGGCATCATTGCCGGACTGCTCTTCGCTATTGTCGGGCGGATCGTCTATGACCGTACACATACACGCCAGTTAGCCGAACTAGAGACGATGCACTTATCGAAGCGAATACCCTTTGCCGCAGGGGCGTTTGCGATTGCCGGAATAGCATCAATGGGTCTGCCTGGGTTTTCTGGATTTGTTGCCGAGTTGCAAGTGCTTGTCGGCGCGTGGATGGTGAATCCTTGGTGGGTCGCATTCGCGGGCGTCGGCATTGTTGTGGGAGTAGCTTACACATGGCGCGCGCTACAAAAGGCGTTCTTTGCCGATGCCCTTCCAACGCCCGACGAACATCCACATACGGGGTGGCCGAAGTTTGCGCCGATTACATGGCCCGAAGTGACCGGCGTGGTGCTGTTGACCGGTGTCAGTCTGGCCGTGGGTCTCTACCCCAAAATTTTGCTCGACACGATTGAACCCGCCGTGAAGGCGCTGCTTGCGGGAGGTGTGCAATGAATTACGCAGACCTCTTCCGCGTGACTCTGCCGGAGACAATGCTGGAAGTTGCAGCGCTGCTGGTGCTGGTAGTGGATCTTGGCTTACTGCGCAAGGTTGCGCTGAAGGTGCGCGTTGCCGTTGCGGCGCTTCTTGGAGTAGCCGGTTGCGGGGCGGCGCTGTGGGCGATTAGTCTCCAGACCGGGTTTGGGCTATATGTTGATGAATCTCTCGTTCTTGTGAATGGTGGCGGCGTTGCTGTTGCTCAGGTTGGAATTTTGGTACTGACAGCGTTGACGCTTCTGTTATTGATTGACTCAGATTTTACCAAGCACGTTGGCGAGTTTGTTTCCGTGGTGCTGATGGCGGCTTCTGGAGGCTTGCTTGTCGCCGCAGCGCGAGATCTGCTAGTGATCTTTGTCGGACTTGAGCTATTGAGTCTTGGGTTGTATATTCTGACTGCTTTTGCAAAGAGCTCCGGCAAGAGCGCAGAATCAGCGATGAAATACTATCTTTTCGGTGGAATGTCTGCGGCGTTTCTTCTCTTCGGTTTCAGCTATCTTTATGGCCTGAGCGGTAGCACGAACCTGTATTGGATTCAATGGAATATTGCGGAGTCAGGTGCGAGCCCGCTGTTTTATGTTGCTTGGATTCTAATAGTCGCGGGTCTTGCTTTTAAGGTCGCAGCAGTTCCGTTCCATCTGTGGGCGCCAGATACCTACGAAGGCGCACCGGCTCCGGCAGCGGCATTTATAGCATCCGTCTCCAAGGTGGCGAGTTTCGCTTTGCTGCTTGCAATCAGTGGGAACTTGCTGATGCCGGGCGGTCCGATTACAGGCCAGAAAAATGTTATAGAGCATTATTTGCTGGGGTTCTACAGGACTTGGCCTCAGTTAGCTGTGATTCTGCTGATAGTTGCAGCGGCTTCAATGATTGTTGGTAATCTGGCAGCGCTGGCACAAGTTAGTGCTCGTCGTTTGCTTGCTTACTCGGCCATTGCCCATGCAGGATATATTTTGCTTGGAATTGCCACTCAACGTGCCTACACAGGGCAGGGAAGTGCATTTACATTTTTTTTGAGTGCGACTGAGCCAGCTTTTCGTAGCGCCAACGCCGTCCTCTATTACGTCCTCACCTACGGCCTGACCACCATCGGAGCATTCGGCGTAGTCTCCGTCGTCGAGCGCGCTACCGGAAGCGACCGGCTTGACTCTTTCCTTGGACTGCACAAACGCAACCCGCTGCTAGCCGCTGTTCTGCTGGTGCTCTTTCTTTCACTGGCCGGGATTCCTCCGTTGGTCGGCTTCTGGGCCAAGTTCAATTTGTTTGCAGCGGTGCTTGGCGTCTCAGCAGGGCCGGTCCCGTTTGCATTAGTTGCGTTGGCCGTCGCGCTCAGTGCTGTCTCGCTCTACTATTATTTGCAAGTCCTCAAACGGGCTTATGTGATGCCTGCCATCGACGAAACGCCTATCCATGCGCATCCGGTGACGATGATCGTATTATTGGCGATTGCTGCGGCAGTGATTGTTCTGGGCTGTTTCCCTGCGTTGCTCCTGGGTTGGATACAGAGCTTCTATCCTGTCTAATTATCAAATCACTGTTGGGCGGAAATCATACCCTGACGGCAGCGTCTCCATGAATCTGGGCAAACCCTGGAATTCGTTTACTCGCTCATGCTGTCTGATTTATAGTTCACTTTGCCCGCTGTTTTGGATTCTCTCGCCGTCTGCGACGAGAACTTATTGAAAGGAATTTCCATGACATATTTTTCTCGTCGCGATTTACTCTCCTCCGGACTGGCTCTTTCCGCTTCAACCCTGCTGGCTCGTTCAGCCTGGGGGCGCACCGCTGCAATGATAGTCGCGAATTCCGGCTCTGCGGAGCAACTTGCGGCGCTGGTCCCGCGCGAGCAATTGCTTTTTGACTTCGACTGGAAGTTTCAGTTTGGCCACAGCGCCGATCCTGCTCGCGATCTGGAATTCGGTAATGGCCAGGGTGATTTCGCCAAGACGGGCGATTTCAAATTCTCAAAGGCCGGTTACGACGACTCGAAGTGGCGCACACTGAATCTACCCCATGACTGGGCCGTTGAGTTGCCTTTTGTACGCGACGAAGTGCAGAATTCCCACGGCTACAAACCCATTGGCCGCCGCTACCCGGAGACCAGTGTGGGGTGGTATAGCCGTGAGTATGAGATTCCGGCCAGCGACCTGGGCCGCCGCATTTCCGTCGAGTTTGACGGTGCATTCCGCGATGTAATGATTTTCGTCAACGGATGCTTTATTGGTCGCAACGACAACGGTTATGCGCCCTTTCGCTTTGACTTAACGGATTTCCTTAGTTATGGCAAGAAGAATTGTATTGTGGCCCGCGTGGACGCGAGCTTTGGCGACGGCTGGTTCTATGAGGGTGCGGGCATCTATCGCCATGTGTGGCTGACCAAGACCGACGCCCTGCACCTCGGCCGGTGGGAAAGTTATGTGCGCGCCGATTTGAAAGGTGGCTCCGCCGTTCTGAATCTTGGCGCTATTGTGGCGAATGAAGGCAGGCTGGCGGAAAGCGCCAAGGTAAGCTGGCAGATTTTCGACGCCGAGGGCAAAACAGTGGTTGCGGCTGAAGCTACGGCGCAATCAATCGACTTGGATGGTTCAGCCAGTTTTACGGCGACCGCTAAGATCAGCAATCCAAAGCTGTGGTCGGTGGATGCGCCGAATCTTTACTCGGCGATTGTGACCGTCGAAGCCGGCGGTAAGGTGCGCGATGCCGAACGGGTCAGCTTTGGCGTGCGCACAGCAGTCTTTGACGCCGACAAGGGCTTCTCCCTCAACGGCAAGCCGCTGAAGATTCAGGGCACCTGCAACCATCAGGACCACGCGGGCGTGGGCGCGGCTCTTCCTGACCGCTTGCAGTGGTTCCGACTGGGAGTTCTGCGCGAGATGGGCTGCAACGCCGTGCGTACTTCGCACAACATGCCGACGCCGGAGTGGGTGGAGGCATGCGACCGCATGGGCATGATGATGATGTGCGAGACGCGGCAGATGAGTTCCAGTCCTGAAGGTCTTGCGCAACTGGAAAACATGGTGAAACGCTATCGCAACTCGCCGTCGATCATTCTCTGGTCCATCGGCAACGAGGAGTGGCAGTTACAGAATGATATGGCGGAGGAGGGTGCGAAGATAGCGGCAACCATGGTACGCCATTGCCACGAACTGGACCCGACGCGTCTGGTCTCAGCTGCAGTCAATGGCACAAACGAAAAAGGTGTCAGTGACGCAGTCGATATTATCGGCTTCAACTATAGGCTGGAATACCCCGATGATTTTCATAAGAAGAATCCCAATCGGCCAATCTATGGGTCCGAGACGGCCAGCGCCGTCTCGACGCGCGGCGTTTATTCAACCGACAAGCTGCGCAATACCGTGAGCGCCTACGACGTGAATAACCCCGGTTGGGGCGAGCAGGCCGAAGAGTGGTGGAAGTTTTACGCGACACGCGAATGGGCGGCGGGCGGCTTTGCCTGGACGGGCTTTGACTATCGCGGCGAGCCAACTCCTTACGGCTGGCCCTCGATCAATTCGCAGTTCGGCATTATCGACATGTGCGGTTTTCCCAAGGATTCGTATTTTTATTACAAAGCTTGGTGGGGTTCCGAGCCTGTCTTGCACCTTTTTCCTCACTGGAATTTCGAGGGCAAAGAAGGGGAGGATATCCCGGTATGGGTCCACTCGAATTTGGACGAAGTTGAGCTCTTCCTCAACGGCAAAAGCCTGGGAAGCCAGAAGACGCCGCATCTAGGCCACATGGCGTGGAAGGTGAAGTACGAAGCGGGAGTGATCGAGGCACGGGGTTCAAAGGGCGGCAAGGTGGTGCTGACTGGGAAACGCGAAACTACCGGTCCTACTGTTTCCATCCGCCTTACCGTGGACCGCGCCGAGATTAACGCCGACGGCGAGGACGTAGCGATTCTGAAGGTTGAGGTTCTCGATAAAGAAGGCCGCGCGGTTCCGACGGCAGGCAACCTGATCGGCTTTAAGGTCTCCGGCGCTGGCTCTCTGATTGGAGTAGGCAATGGCGACCCCAACTGTCAGGAGAGCGACAAGGGAGCCAAGCGGTCACTTTTCAACGGGCTTGCGCAGGTGATCGTGCAGGCCGCCAAAGAGGCGGGAGAGATTCGTGTTGAAGCGGTAAAAGAAGGCTGGGATGGGCCGGAGTTGACGCCGGCCAAGCTTGTTATTGTCACATCAAAGGCGCAAAAACGACCGACGGTGAGCTGAGCGTTCGGCGGTTCCAGCAATGCTCCCAGCGTCAGCCTTTAAATCTACAAAGACAATGGCGCTCATCCTCTACCAAGGAGGGAGCATTGTTGTCAGCTTTATGGGGAGGTCGACGGGTAGCCGAATGGGTTCTGCCATGCTGAGGATAGGAACTTAATTAGAAATAATGTGAAAATAATTGCACATTATTCTCCTTTCTGTATATGTAAGTTATTGATTATAGTTAGTTCGCTTTGGCAAGCTACCTGCTACCTACAGCGTAAGTCGAATTGGAGCGCCACGGTTGGCGGGTGTGAGTATTGTATCTGGAATGCTCACTGTTTGCCTATCGCTCCAAGTCGGTGTAATGCTTGGCCGGAATGGTGCATAGGTTTTTCGATGTACTGCCCGGTGCGAGGCATAACGGTTTGTTGTGGCAGCCAAAATGGGTTTAGGCAGAGCAGATGCCCGCGAAGGCGGGCTAGGGAGAAATCATGAAGAAGTTCTGGTTAATTGGACTATCATTAGCAACTGCTCTTACAGTTTCTCCAGTCGCAAAGGCTGACACTGCGTTTTACTTTAGCCTTAATGGCTCCGCCATTGCCGGCCCCGCAGGCGGTCCCGCTATCTCAGGGTCCGGCATCCTCACGAGCGATCTTCCGCCTATTGGGGGTGTGTATAGCATCGACGGTGGAATTGATATTAAATTTTCCATTGGCGGGGGGCCCTCCCTCAGCGCAACCGTAATCGCGAACACTCCGGCCAATCAGGCTGTGTATAGTGGCGTCAGTGGCTATGACGATAGCCTTTCTCCGCAAGCGCCGAATTATATTGACGATTTAGGAATTCTTTTCTTGCTCCCTGATGGAGAGTTGATTCAGATATTTTTCGACGGTTACGGCGACGCCTACAATGGCTATTACGTTTGGAATCAGTACATCCACGGTCCTACAGAATACAGTTGGCTCATTCAGAACGACGAGTTCGGCGATCCGCTTAATGCTCTTCACGTCTCGCAGACTCCGGAGCCGTCCTCGATGCTGTTGCTCGGTACCGGACTGCTTTGCATAGCTGGCTTTCTCTTCCGGAAAAACCGGCTAAGCCTGAATTGAGCGGAGTAGTTTCACAATAAGGTTCAGCAAACCACGGAGGGTGCTATCAAGCACCCTCGTTTTTTATTGAGCGGATCTGTTTGACTATGCAGACGACCAAAAAGTGCGCTAGATTCACATCGAAAAGTGACGGACGTCTGGATGGGCCGAGTTGACCCGGACAAGTTGCTGATCTTTGCCGGAAAATGCAAAAACGGCTGGCGGCGCGCTGTTTTTTGGCTTGATACCTCGTTCAGGAGTCATGCCGATTGCTTCCGCTCAGTTGAACTTGGGAAGAACACAGCGCGTCTTGAAGTACCCTATTACAGGTTACTTTGTTGTTTCCAAAAGCTCTTGCGCGGTTTGCTACATGTCGTGCTAAAATTTTGTACAAAGACATTCGTGTTACTGTGCGGAGTCTTGTTTCCCTTGGCGGTTTCCCTCACCGCGAACTGAATCGGAGGCGGCCGTGAAGCCTAAGTGAGTATTGGCTCTTGGTTGGATTCAAATGATCAACCAGAAACATTGGGATTGAATTCCTGAAGGCAAAATTGGACCACATGGAACCTTTGGTTCAGTGGTTTTGGGACGATCTTGGTTTATTGCTAGATCATCAGAAAGGATTTGTACATGATGAAGATTCTTCAAAAATATTCGCTCGTACTGCTTGGGTTTGCGCTGTGTTCGTGCACTGCGGCCCATGGACTGGCATTCAGACCTAAATACCCCGAGGTTGATCCCAGTTTAGCGGTCAGCGCGTTTACACTGCTAGCTGGATCGCTTGCGGTTTTGCGCATTCGGAGAAAGAAGTAAGCGAAATAAATACTGAAACTTATGATTGGTTCTAATCGCGCCCTGACCGAGAACGATCGTGTCCGGTTTAGGCTTTGTTTCAATTTTTTCCGCCATTTTCTCGGGCGGCTTTATATCTTTGCCATAATTCTTGCATTTGAATCAGTGCTTGTAGCTGGCTTTATACATGTCAGGCTGAGTTTTCATTCGCCTCTGCTTCAAATCGCTATAGTCTCCTTTGCAGTGTTTTTGGGCCTCGGGTATTCGGGGCTGAAAGCTCAGCAGGAAGATCTTCCATTTAACTTCATCTTCTTTGGCGGCTATTTAGCTTGCACAGCCGCCGAGTTATGCGTTCACGTCTTGATGACACCACCGCAAGGCGATGTTCTTAACTCTTTTCGCCCTTCATATCTCATCCTGGACGCACTTATTCTTTTGAAAGTGCCTCTTCTGGCTTTGGCCTGCATTCCGTTTCGCTCCTGGATCAGGACATTTCGTGCCACCAATCCATTGTGGTTCTATGCTTGTCTTACAGGCTGTTCTGCTTCGTTCCTGATTGGTCCGTCACAGAGTTTATGGAGCCAGTCAGACGTCGTTCCGGGCAGCATTTTGCAGCCTGCCACCTTTACCGCGGTGCAAATGGTTCTTGGCCTTTTCGTGCCAAATGTTGTAGCCGATTCGGCATCTTTTCTGATCGGGACTCCCCGTTATACGTTCTTTCTTGGGTATGGATGCGCTGGGATGGAGGGGCTGGGATTGATTTTTGTCTTCACCTCTGTCTGGCTCTGGTACTCCAGAAAGGAGTGTCGCTTTCCGCAGGCGCTTCTGCTCGTCCCCTGCGCCCTGGTGTGTATCTGGCTGCTGAATATCGTCCGGCTTTGTGCTCTGGTGATCATCGGCAATGCGGGTTTGCCTGAAGTCGCCGAGATTGGCTTCCACTCCCGTTTCGGCTGGATTTCATTCACTGCCATCGCGCTAGTTTTTTCCTTGCTTACCCAAAGGCTTTCTTGGGTTCGCAAGGCGCCAGCCTCGACCAGCAACCAGCCGCCAAGTGGCAAGACGGAGGCAGTGGACGCTACAGGAGAATGGAGCGCGCATCAGGGAGAATCTCCCGCAATCCGTGCTTACTTGCTGCCCTTTCTCGCGATTCTGGCTGCGACGTTTGTCTCCAAGGCTGCCTCGGGAAACTTCGAGTGGCTCTACCCATTGCGTTTTGTCGCAGCCGTCATCGCCATCCATTTGTTCTGGCCGGAGTTGAAAAAACTCAACTGGCGCTTCGGTTGGTTCGGCCCGGCTGCCGGAGTGGCTGTCTTTGTGGCGTGGATTGCTCCATCCTGGTGGTCGCACCAGCAAGCTGTCAGTTCGCTGGGCGCGGAGTTGGCTCGGCTTTCGCCCACAGCCCGCTGGGCCTGGATTGCCATTCGCATAGCCGCCGCCGTTGTCACCGTGCCCATCGCCGAGGAACTGGCCTTTCGTGGCTATCTGGCGCGTCGGTTGATAAGCCAGGAGTTTGACCAGGTCTCCTTTTCCAGCCTTACGGCACTCTCGATCTGCTTGTCCTCCGTTGTCTTCGGCCTGGAGCACATGAAGGATCTGAAGGATTGGCAACACCTGATCCTCGGCACTCTGGCTGGCCTGGCTTTTGCCGCCGCACTTCGCTGGAGGGGTCGTATCGGCGATGCCGTCGTCGCACACTCCGTCAGCAATCTGCTGCTGGCTGCCTGGGTTCTTGGCCTCGGCGACTGGGCACAGTGGTAAGGCAGCCTTAGTTGTTAGATTGGAAGCATGGGTCAAGCGCAATCTAAATGGAAGCTGGAGTTGGCCGCGATGGTAACGCTGGCCATTCCGGTGGTGTTGAGCGAGCTTGGCTGGGTTGCCCAGGGTATCGTGGACACCATCATGGTCGGCAAGCTGGGGCCGGCAGCCATTGGTGCGGTCGCACTGGGCAATGCCGTTTACTACACGCTGGCGATTGTTGGCATAGGCCTGCTGCTGGGGCTGGACACGCTTGTGTCGCAGGCCTACGGGCGTAAGGATCATGACGAATGCCATCGCTGGCTGGCCCAGGGCATTTATCTGGCGTGTATTTTGACGCCGCCGATGATGCTGCTCTTTTTTCTGGCTAGTTTTGGCTTTACGCCCTTTGGAATCGCACGCGAAATGGCACTTCCGGCGGGCAGCTATCTGCGTATCCTCAGTTACGGAACTCTGCCGCTTATGCTCTACGGCGGCACGCGCCGCTACCTGCAAGGCGTGGGCGATGTGCGCGTAATAACTCTGACTTATGTTGCGGCTAACATCCTGAACTGGTTTGGCAACTGGCTGCTGATTACCGGCAGATGGGGATTCCCTGCCTTGGGCGTCAACGGCTCTGCCTATTCCACGCTGGGGTCGCGAGTTTTCATGGCGCTGGCGCTGATTGGCTTTGCTTGGCGCTATGAACGAAATCGCGGTCATCCGCTCTTCCGCCACTGGGCAGGCCCCTGCATGGCAAAAATCAAGGTGCTGGTGAAGCTGGGTGCGCCCGCCGCGGGACAGATATTGTGCGAAGTAGGCGGATGGAACCTGATGACGCTGGCGGCCGGCTGGCTGACGCCGGTTGCACTGGCCACTCACCAGATCGCTCTCAACTACGCCAGTCTAAGTTTTATGGTTCCGCTGGGTATCTCGTCAGCAGCGGCTGTCAGCGTGGGCCATGCCGTTGGCGCCAAAGATCCCGAGCGAGCCCGTCGCGCAGGATGGTTGGCATTGGCACTCGGCGTTGGTTTCATGCTGCTAGCTGGGGTTGCCTTTCTGGCAGCGCCGGGGCCGCTGATTGCCCTCTATACCAGCGATCCGCGCGTCATGGCCGTCGGCCCAAGCTTGCTGGGTCTGGCGGCGGCATTCCAAATCTTCGACGGCATCCAGACTGTCTCTACAGGAGCCTTGCGCGGACTCGGCGAGACGCGGGTCCCAATGCTGGCCAATCTGGTAGGCTACTGGGTGCTGGGATTACCACTGGGCCTGACGCTCTGTTTTGTCTATCACTGGGGTGTTTATGGATTGTGGATCGGTCTCACGCTGGCGCTGATTATGATTGCAACTACTCTGTTAGTACGCTGGCGGAGAGATTCAAACCGGCTTGTAGTAACGACAGAGTCTTCGGGGTAGTTATGTGAGATTTTTAAGCTTTGGAACTATGAACGATGAACTGAACCTCGTCCCACCCTGCGGTACTGTTGATGCCCAATTCGGTTCATTTATGGCGAACGATTTGATGCCGATGTGACTTCAATCACATCAAAGAAATAGTGTGGATGTGACTATAATCACATCTGAGCAGGAGATAGACTCTTATCAGAGTCTACCGGAAGGGAATTCCGCCACATGGCGACAGGCGACCTGGCCCTCGGTCAACGAGAGGGCGCATTGAGTACTCAGCAGCGCGTATCGAACGACTTCAGCATCAACGTGGCAACGGTGAACGGCTCCGGCTCGCAATCCGCCAATAGCGTGCTGCTGAAGAGCATCTTCGGAATGGGAGTCCCGGTCAGCGGAAAAAACCTCTTTCCCTCGAATATTGCCGGTCAACCCACCTGGTACATCATTCGCGCCAGCAAAGACGGCTATGTCGCACGCAAACGCGACGCCGAGATTCTGGTGGCCTTGAATCCCGAGACCGCTCAAGCCGATGTGCTCGCATTAGCCCCCGGTGGCGTGGCCATCTGCGAAGAGAATCTAAAGCTCGACCTATCGCGCGGTGACGTTGTCTTCTATCCGGTGCCCTTCGACAAGATCACGGCTTTGGTATGTCCCGAGGCCAAACTGCGCAAGCTGGTCAAGAACATGGTTTACGTGGGCGTCGTCGCTCAGTTGCTGGCCATCGATTTGCGCGTGGTAGAAGCCGGACTGCAACGTCAGTTTGCCAAAAAGCAAAAAGTCTTCGACCTTAACTTTGGCGCGGTGAAAGCGGGCTTTGATTACGCCCAGGAAAACCTTACCAAGCGCGATCCCTTCTTCGTCGAACCGATGAATGAAACCAAGGGCAAGATAATCATCGACGGCAATGCGGCCTGCGGCATGGGTGCAGTATTTGCTGGCGTGACAGTCGTCGCCTGGTATCCGATTACGCCCTCGACTTCGGTGATTGAAGCCACCTCCGACTTGCTCAAAAAGCTCCGCGTTACACCGGAGGGCAAGGCGACCTTTGCTGTCATTCAGGCAGAAGATGAACTGGCAGCCATCGGCATGGTGATGGGCGCTGGCTGGGCTGGCGCACGTGCCATGACCTCGACCTCGGGCCCCGGAATATCGTTGATGGCGGAGTTTTGCGGTCTGGGATACTTCACTGAGATTCCCGGTGTAATCGTAGACGTGCAGCGCACAGGACCATCGACCGGAATGCCGACACGTACTCAGCAGTCCGATCTGCTTTCTGTCGCCTTCCTCTCGCACGGCGACACAAAACACCCGATCATGCTGCCCGGTTCAGTCAAGGAGTGTTTCGAGCTGACGCAGGCTGCCTTTGATCTGGCCGAGCGGATGCAGACCCCGGTTTTCGTGCTTACGGACCTCGATCTAGGCATGAATAACTGGATGTCAGAGCCCTTCGACTATCCGGTGAAGCCTCTGGATCGCGGCAAGGTGCTGACTGCGGAAGATGTGGAACGGCTGGGCGGCTTTGCCCGCTATCGCGACGTGGACGGCGATGCGATTGGCTGGCGCACGCTGCCAGGAACGCCTCATCCCAAGGCCTCGTACTTCACTCGTGGCTCAGGCCATAACGACTCCGCTCTCTACACAGAAGATCCCGATGAATATCAGGCTCTCATGGAACGGCTGGCGCTCAAGTTTGAAAAGGCGCGTGAGCTGGTTCCCGCTCCGGTCACAGTCAGGAACAACGGCAACCGGATCGGTTTTCTGGCCTTCGGGTCCACCGATTGCGCACTCACGGAAAGCCTCGACCAGATCAGCAAGCGGCATCATGTGGAAGCTGATTACATGCGCGTTCGCGCCTATCCGTTTACCCACGCAATTCACGACTTTATTGCCGCCCACGAGCGCGTTTACGTTGTAGAGCAGAATCGCGACGCCCAGTTGGCTAGCCTGCTCAAGCTCGATCTGCCTGCCGACCAGGTGGTCAAGCTGCGCAGCATTCTCCACTACAACGGATTGCCGATCGACGCTGAATCCATCACCGAAGATTTTGTCATCAAGGAGGGCCTCTAAATGGCAACCGCAGCTTCTGCTCCTAAAGTCAACCATATTGGCCTTCCCGTTCTCGATTATCGCGGCGGCAAAAGCACGCTTTGCGCCGGCTGCGGCCACAACGCAATCTCCGAGCGCATCATCGACGCATTCTTTGAGATGGGTGTTGAACCGGAACGTGTAATGAAAATGAGCGGCATCGGCTGCTCATCGAAAACACCGGCCTACTTCATGAGCCGCGCGCATAGCTTCAACGGCGTGCATGGCCGCATGCCTGCCATCTCCACCGGCGCAATCCTGGCCAACCACACCATGACGACAATTGGCGTCTCCGGAGACGGCGATACAGCCTCTATCGGCATGGGACAGTTTGTGCATCTGATGCGCCGCAATCTGCCGATGATTTACATCATCGAAAACAACGGCGTTTACGGGTTGACGAAAGGCCAGTTCTCGGCCACCGCGGACCTTGGCTCCAAACTCAAAACCGGCGTTGTCAACGAACTGCCTGCCATCGACACCTGCGCCCTGGCCATCCAGCTAGGCGCGACGTTTGTGGGCCGCTCGTTTTCCGGCGACAAAAAACAGTTGCTCTCCATGATGAAGGCCGCTATCGCGCATAAAGGCACGGTGCTGCTCGACGTAATCAGCCCCTGCGTAACATTTAATGACCACGAGGGCTCTACCAAAAGCTACAAATTCATGCAGGAAAACGACGAGCCAATCAACGAAATTGGCTTCGTCGCCAGCTTCGATGAGATCGAAGTCGATTACGATTCCGGCCAGGTTTACGAAGTGGAAATGCACGACGGCTCCAACCTGCGCCTTCGCAAACTGCTGGAAGATTACGACCCAACGGACAAGGCCAACGCCGTGCGCACCCTGATGGAAGCCACCGATCACGACGAAATCCTCACCGGCGTCTTCTATATCGACACTGAGAAGCCGACATTCATCGATCAGTTGAATCTGGTGGACGTTCCGTTGGGCACGCTGCCTGAGTCCATTACGCGTCCGCCCAGCTCAGCACTTGATATGTTGATGGCTGCATTGAAGTAAGGTGTGATCCCATGGCGAATGATCCCATCATGGATGACCGCGAGCTTCTAGTCGCTGCTTATCGAGAGTTCAATGCAAGGCACATCGATGCAGTGTTGGCCTTAATGCATCCGTCGGTGGTTTGGCCGAATGGCATGGAAGGTGGGTACGTCTATGGGCACGATGCAGTGCGCCAGTATTGGACTCGCCAATGGAAAGTGCTCGACCCGCTCGTCGAACCGTTGCAGATGGAAAAGGACGAGAGGGGCCGGACCGTTGTTCACGTCCACCAGGTGATTCATGATTTGAGCGGCAAGCTGCTGGTTGACACCACGGTGCGCCATGGGTATACCATCCGCCAAGGCTTGATTGAGCGAATGGAAATCGAGTAACGGAATTTCATTCAACGAAAAAGCCCCGCGCTGGCGGGGATTTTCTGTTGAATGAACTGAATTCATCTCGTTGCAGCTGGGTGATCTTCTCACTGATCCGCCGAATTTCGGGTGCCCCATCCATTTCGCGTACTTTGTGAAATGGGTGGGATAGCACAACAGTCAATCTCGACGGTAAACACCAGAACCGAAAATTCTCAGTGCGCCGCCGAACCCTTAACGCCCATCGCACTCAGCTTGGCACGCGCCTGCGCAGCCTCGGGAGTCTGCGGATGGCGCTTGATAAGCGAACGCAGTTCGCCAACGCCCGCTTCCTTCTTGTTCAACTTCAGCAGTGATAGCCCTTTGTGCAGTTGCGCGGTGGGGGCGTTACGATTGCCCGTGAAGGCTTCCAGTACAGCGTTGTAGGCCTTCACAGCCTCGTCGAATTTTTGCTGCCGATAAGCAATCTCGCCCAGATAGAACTGCGCCGTTCCAGACAGATCGTCCATCGGGTAGTAGTGAATCACATCCTGAAATTCGCTGGATGCGAGCTCGTATTTGGCCGCGTTGTAATCGCGAACCCCTGCCTGAAGGGTCTCTTTCAGCGGAGGAGCCTGAGTTGTGGCATTGCTCGATGGGATAGCGGCCGCACCCGAGGCGGTCTGTGCCGGAGTATTGGCCGCCGGTGGCGGAGTCTGAATGTTCTGCAACTGCGTCTGCAAATCCTGAATCGACTTATCCAGTTTGGAGAGGCGTGACTTCAATTCGTCCACCGAGTCGTTCAACGCCTGCACCTGGCCTGAGGCGGTGTCCAGCTTGCCGCCCATTGCTTCGTTCTGTTGGGCAAGCTTCTGTTGCAGCGAGTTCACTGCCGCATTCATCTGTGTTGCATTGTCCGCAGTCTGCTGCGCTAGGTTTTGCAGAACGCCAAAGCGCGTGTCTAGCGTCGACTGGATGCGCTGCACATTGTCCAGCAGTTGCTGCACCTGCGTCTGCAACTCGATGATCTCTTTCGACGCCGCTTGCGCCGACTTGGACGCCGCGCCCAAAAGCAAGGCAATAACTGCAATCGTCAAGAAACGATAGGGAAGGGTGTAGATTCTTTGCATGATTCACCTATGGAAAAGCTTATAGCTCACAGCCGACAACTTACAGTCGATGTCTCGCGTGGACTGTAAGCCGTCAACTGATAACTGTTAGCTGTATTCTACCTGTCCAACGTAAATCCGGCGCGGCGATTCTGCTGCCAGCATGCCTCAGTCGACTCGGCACAGAACGGCTTTTCTTTGCCATAGCTGATCACGCGAATCCGGTTGGTCGCTACACCCGCCGCCACCAAAGCATTCTTGGCAGCATCGGCGCGGTTCTGGCCAAGCGCCAGGTTGTATTCATTGGAACCACGCTCGTCGCAATATCCGCCGATGACGACCATCAAATTGGGATGCGTCACCAGATAAGAAGCATCGCGCGAGAGTGTAGCCTGAGCGTCGCCGCGAATGTCGTATGTGTCGTAGTCGAAGAAGGCGTCCTGCACGCTGGCCTTGAATTCCTCTTCGGCACTAAGTGTGGTGGTGGGCACCAATACGGCCGGCGGCGCATTCACCAAAACCTCCGCAGTGGCATTCGCTGTGCCGCCCTCGCCAGTCGCCACCAAACGGTAGGTGGTCGTAACCGGCGGAGATACGCTCTTCACACCCGAGGTGGGCAGATCGCCAATGCCATTGATGGAGACCGCCGTGGCGTTGGTCGTACGCCAGCTCAGTTGAACCTGGTCTCCGGCCGAGATGGATGCGGGTGTAGCTGTCAATTGCGCGGTAGGCGCAGGCGCCACTGCCACAGGTGCTGTTTCCTCGAAGGGAAGCGGTGCCGTTTTCTTCTTGCCGCAACCTGCAACACTCATCACGACAACAAGAACAACAGCAGGAACAAAAATGCTATTAAATCGTTTCATGGATTACTCCTTCCGTAGAATCCAGCGTTTGTTGTGAATACCAGTCTCAAGCTTTCATCGCGAGCAGCACAGTGGTTATGCCAACGTAAACATCATAATTCAGAAAATCAGGATGCTCTCAGTAGCGAACCAAGCCTGTAATCGGTCTTTCGCATTCGGGATTCACTTCCAACTCCAGTTGGGCATGAAGTTATCTCCCGTATGGGTCAGTTGATGCTGCTCGGTGCCGTCAGATAGCATCGACCAAATTTCGGTATGCTTGCCGATCTCCCGCTGAAAGACGATGTGTCGGGTGTCCGGCGCCCACGACGGAAAATCGTTGCTGCCCGCGTCGTGCGTGAGTTGAAGCCACTTCAGCGGCTTGCTGGAAATGTCCATCACGTATATGTCTTGCCCGCCGGGAGCGCCAGGACCATACTTGCGGTTCCAACTGAAGGTCAAAAACAATCCGCTCGGCGACCACGAAGGCGAAATCGCATAGCCCCCGTCGGTCATTCGCTGCACATTCGAGCCGTCCTCATCCATCGTGTAGATTTGCGGCAACCCGGTGCGTCCGCTCACCCACGCCAACTGCGCGTTCGTCTTTGGATTCCATGTGGGCGAAACGTCCGGTCCGGCAAAATTAGTCAGCCGATGCAGATTGGAGCCGCTTGCATCCGCAATCCACAACTCTGGGTCTCCGGTGCGCGACGACGAAAACGCGATCCGCGTTCCGTCTCCCGACCACGCCGGAGACTGATTGCTCCCTCCCGTCGTACCCGCCGGAAAACTCACCATCCGCCCCAGTTCCAGCGAGTACATGCGAATGGACCATCCTTCGCGGCCCAGCGAAGCAAAGGCGATTCGCGAATTATCTGGTGAAACGCGCGGCGAAATCGAAATCGTGCCCAGGTGAGTCACTTGATGCTGATTCTGTCCGTCGTAGTCCATCGCCCAAATCTCTTTGCTGCCGCTGCGTGAGCTGATGAAGTAAATCTTGGTATCGGCAATGCCATTGACGCCGCCGCCCAGTCGCTGAATAATCTCATCGGCAAACCGATGGGCAACCGTCCGCGCCATATCCTGGTTGGCCTCTTCGTTGTATTGCTTGCCCAGCACCTGCGGATTCACGGTATTGCGCGTGTCGTCCAGCCAGCCGTAGACAACCAGTCTTCCATTGGTGGCCGAGAACGCTCCGAAGGCCACCATTGCCGCGTTCGACGGCGTAGCCGACCACTGCGTCAACGCAATCTCTTGTGGCGAACCAGGCGTAGCTTGCGGCATAAGGCTCTTCGACACAATTTCAAAAATGCCTGCGCTGGCCAAATCGCTGTAAAGTGTAGTGTCAAATGTCGCCTTCAAGGCAGGCGTCTGAGGGTCGTTGCCCACAGGTTTGAAGTCGGCAGCGGCGATGCGAATGCGGTCGTTGCCGAGGTTTGAGCCAGTATGAATCCAATCCTGGGCGGCTGCGTGCATCGCTGCCAATATTGCCAAAACGATCAGGGAATAGGGAAAAATCCGGGAATGTGCCTTCATGCAGTGCGCAATCCTTCCTCAATAAAATGCTGACCATCTCTGCGGACTCAATCTTGTCCACAACCTCATTCTACGTCCGAATTTTCAGACGACTGAGCAATCTAATACTCGCAATAGTAGGACGCCATCAGCGTGCTTTGGTTGTATTCACGGGGCAGCACATCAAAGTTCCCCACGCGCTGGGCCGCTCGCTGGCATGAAGTATCGAGGGTCGAAAACCCGCTGGTCTGTGCCATCCGCACATTGGAGACCCGCCCGTCGCGACCGATGGCGAACTGAATATAAGCTCGTGCGCCCTTGCGCGTAGTCGGCGTTACCTCTGCCTTGAACCAATTGGCAGCCATCTTGCGATTGAGGTTGTCCACATACCAGGGAAAGCGGCTGCCGAATCCGCTATCGCTCACCGTCGTTTGTCCGCTGCTGAAGCCCTGCGACTGCGCAGCCCGCGCCATCGATGAGCCAGCCTGCTCGCCATACTGCGCTCTGTTGTTCGCCACCTGTTGCTGGAGCAGTAGTCTACGCCTGTTTTGCAGCTCTGCATCCTTCTGTTTGCCGCTGATGGGAATCGCTGTCTCGTCCACCGCCTGCTTAGTCTTGGGTTCGGGCTCAGCCGGCGCTTGACTCGGCGTATCGGTGGCCAGCACATTCTCATTCGGAGGTTGATCGCTGGGCAAGGGAAGGGCACTGGTAAGGCTCACCTGAATCGCCCCACCGCCGGAGCCACCCCACTGGTCATGGTGAAACAACCCGCCCAGAAGTCCGTAGAGCATCAAGCCGCCAGCCAGTCCGCAATGCAGCAACAGCGATCCAGCGGCAGGCGCCAACAACGGTTCGCCCGTCGTTGCCAACTCCCGCTCCAGTTGCTCGCCGCTGCCCAGCAGAGTGTCCATGAATCCTTTATGAAACCTCTTCACAATTCGAGCTTTGTGTCAGGGCACGACTTCAGTCGTGCCGTAAGAGCCGCAAAAAAGCCGGGCTTTAGCCCCTGAGGGAATGTTGGTTGCACCAAGAAAGGCTCATGCCGAGGTATCTTGGCTAATTTCCAGCAGCCTTGGTATCCAGCGGCTGCGTCACAATTGAAATGTTAGTGATCCCGGCCTGCTTCACCGCGTCCATCACGTTGGCAAATGCTCCAAAGGGAACCCGCTCGTCGGCCCGCAGATAGATCACCTTCTTGGCGTCTTCCTCGCCCGGTCTCCGCAGCTTCTTTGCCAGCTCATGAATGTTCACCGGCTGATCGCCCAGAAAAACCTTCTGATCGCGATCAATCGTCACCACCATCCGCTGCTCGGTCACTTCCTTTACGGTCCGCGTTTTGGGCACGGCCACTTCAATGCCCGACTGCAACACCGGCGCGGTAATCATGAAGATCACCAGCAGCACCAGCACCACGTCCACCAGCGGCGTAATGTTGATCTCTGCCAGCGAGCTCCGCGTCTGGCCGTTGCTACTTGTAAAGGCCACGGTCAACCTCCCGTGTGGCTTCCCTGGTTGGTGCCTCAACGCCCGCCGGCCTCACAACAGCCGGACGCACTGGAATCTCATCCAGCGAGTTCAGCAGCTCCCGGCTAAAGTCATCGCAGTTTGCAGCGAAGACTCTGATTCGCGCTGAAAACTGGTTGTAAGCCACCACAGCCGGAATCGCCACAAATAGCCCTGCGGCCGTCGTAATCAATGCCTCTGCCACACCCGGACCCACAGCGCGTAGCGTTGCCGCTCCTGCCGTTCCCAGACCGTGAAAGGCGTCCATAATGCCGATCACCGTGCCGAACAAGCCGACAAATGTGCTGGAAGAGGCTATCGTCGCCAGCCAGGTCATTCGCCGTTCCAGATTGGTAATAGCCTCACTCGATGCTGTCTGTGCCGAGCGTTCCAGCGGCGTCAAATTGCGCGGTGGCCCCGACCCGCCTGTCTGCCGTTTGTAGGTCTCATACACCTCTTCAAAAACCTGCGCCAGCGGGCTAGCTTTGCACTCCGCGGACAGTGCCGTCATCTCCTGCAAGCGGGTCGCTTTGCGGAATCCGCGTAAAAATTTCTGGCTCTGCTTGGTCGCCTTGCCAAAGGTGGAAATCTTGCCAAAAATCACGCTCCACGAGTAGAGGCTGGCAATGGCGAGCAGCACCAGTACGCCCATCGCCACCGGACCACTGTTCTGGACCATCTCCACCAGCGCGCTCGAACTCTGAGCCAGCGGCGGTGCCCCTTGGCTTGCGCCCCCGTCAGGCGGCAATTGAAAGACAAATGCGGCAATCAAAATTGGTCTCACCTCACCCTTCAACGGTAGCAGACGCAGTAGCGCCTTCCAAGTTATCGATATGGTCCCCCCACGGCACTCCCACTCCATCTATATGCCAGAACAACCGCCCTTCATGCTATGCTGCGAACGACCGCGACCAAGGTGTCCCTCGGCTCTGCCGTGCCCCATCCATTCGCCTTTTTTCTGGCGAATGGGTGGGAAACCACGAACTTCGTATCGCTAGTTCGTGAGATGACTGGGTGCCCCATCCTTTTCGCGCACTTTGCGAAAAGGGTGGGATAGCACAAACCTGATACCGCCGTTTTTCAGGAGATTCACTCCATGCTCGTCGAACTCCGCGCTGAAAACTACGCCGTCATCGATCACGCTATCGCCTCCTTCGGCCCCGGCCTGAACCTGCTCACCGGCGAAACCGGCGCGGGCAAATCCATCCTCGTTGACGCGCTTTCGCTTCTCATGGGCGGCAAAATCTCGGCCGATCTCGTCCGTCACGGCGCTGACAAAGCAGTCGTCGCGTGCGTCTTTGAGTCCACACCGAACGCCGAGAACATTCTCGAAGAGAACGGCATCGACTCCGGCGGCACAGAGGTCATTCTCCGTCGCGAAATTCTCTCCACCGGCAAAGGCCGCGTCTTCGTCAACAACCAGCCCGCCACCGTCGCTGTCCTTCGCCAGCTCGCCCCTGAACTGGCTCTCGTGCACGCCCAAAGCGAGAGCCTCAGCAGCTTCGATCAAGCTCAGCAGCGCGACCTGTTAGATCGCTTCGGCGGACTTGCAACAGACTCTGTCGCCGAGGCCCACGCCCGCTGGCGCGAAGCCGCAACCAAGCTCGACGAACTGCTCCACGGCGAGCAGGACCGCCTCCGCATGGTCGATCTCTGGAGCTACCAGAGCAAAGAGATTGAAGCCGCCCATCTTGTCGCCGATGAAGATCTGGCATTGGAGACAGAAAAGCGCGTCCTGGCCAACGCCGAAAAACTCTACGCTGCCGCGAACGGGGCTTTTGATCAATTGTATGAAGGCGGCTCATCCGCTGAAGCCGCCCTCCGCTCCGCCCTGCGCAACGTTGAGGAACTGGCCCGCTACGACGCCCGCTTCACCGATTCCGTTCAGCAGCTTGCCTCCGCCCGCGCCACCGTAGACGACATCGCCACCAGCCTGCGCGACTACGCCGAAGGCATAAACGCCTCACCCGAGCGCCTCGCCGAAATCGAAGACCGCCTCGCCCTCATCGACCGTCTCAAGCGCAAGTACGGCAAAACCGTCGTCGAGGTAATAGCCTTCGCTGAAGACGTCAGCCGCAAACTCGTCGAAGTCGAAGACCGCGACGAAATTCTCAAAACGCTGCGTGCCGATCTCGATGTAGCTGCAAAGGCCTATCAAACCGCCGCCTCTGCCCTCAGCGCCGACCGCAAAGCCGCCGCCGCCAAGCTGGCTAAGCTCGCCGAAGCTCAAATCAACTCCCTCGCAATGAAAGTCCGCTTCGAAATCACAGTCCACTCGGCGGGTTTGAAGTCGCAATCATCCGAGGAGCAAGAGGCTTTGAAAGGGCACTCTGCCCTTGACTCTGAATCCGCCCTGGAAAAGTTGAGTCCTGTGTCAGGGCACGACTTTAGTCGTGCCGATAACGCCGCAAAAAATGCGGGGGCTTTAGCCCCTGAGAGCAGGGAATTGAAGGGTACGGGCCTTGGCACACGCACAAATCTTATGCGAGCGAATAGCGAGCAGTTGGCCACACCGCAGGTGTCCCACTGGACCGCAACAGGCTGGGACACCGTCGAATACCGCATCTCAACCAACCCCGGCGAACCTCTCAAGCCCCTGCACGAAATCGCCTCCGGCGGCGAAATGTCCCGCGTCATGCTGGCCCTCAAAGTCAGCGTCGAAGAGGGAGCAGTCAAGCCAAAGAAAAAGTCCCCCACGCCTCGCACACTGGTCTTCGACGAAATCGACATCGGCATCGGAGGCCGCGCCGCCGAAGCCGTCGGGCAGAAATTAAAATCCCTCAGCCGCGGCCAGCAGGTCTTGTGCGTAACGCATCTCCCGCAAATCGCCGCCTTCGCCGACCAGCACTTCTTAATCGACAAGCGCGAAGCCGACGGCCGCACCAAAACCAAAGTCAGCCTCCTAGACGACCGCGCCCGCACGCACGAAGTTGCAAGAATGCTCTCCGGCGCAACCGTAACCGACACCAGCCTCCAGCACGCCGCCCAGATGATTGCGGGCAGCCGGTAGTAGCGCCAGCCTTCCAACTTCACCGTTTCAGCCGAGGAGTTCCGTCATGCTGCGCGGAATGACACGGCGTGTAAGTGGAACAGGTGCCATTTCAAAGATGTAATGGAAGTGTTTGAATGTCCTAATCACAAATCCGAGTGCGGGTTCTCGCCTGTCATCGTACTCAATTAAGATTTCCTCACCCGCTCCAAAAATCCGCATCGATGGAAGTTCCAAGAAGCCACATCCACCTTGCTTATGCTTCACTGACTTCACAACCGGGGCAGCAGTAGGCCGTCCTCTGTTGCTGGCTTTTACGTGTTTCTGAGAGTTGGCGATTTGGTGGCAAATTTGCCAGTCCAAACTCGGAGCCACTACAAACCTTTCAAGGGCATCTTTCTGTTCTTTACTTAAGGTGCCGTCGCGTCTGATCCATTCAGGTAGAGAGTTCGCCGTCTGGATGAAGTCGTCAAGATCATTACGATTGAAAGAATTCATCAAACGTGCGAAAACCATCTTGAGTTTTTCATACCGCTCTAGCGCAGTTGTGTGCAGCATGATCTATCTCCTTTTGCGAGTCAATCGTCCGAGCAAGTGGGAAAGGCGCTGTTAGGCACTTCAAGGTGAAATGTACTCCAACCCGCGAAACCATTCAAACATCTTGGCGAGTTGGCCGATTACTCCCGGGTGCCGGGTGCCCCATCCTTGAATCGTTCTTTGATTCAAGGGTGGGAGACCACGAACCTTGACCTTGCGATTCACCCGTTCTCACTAATCTACCGGGTTTCACCTCTGAGATCTGGGATTCAGTACTTGGCAGGTGGCCTCGGTCCCGATGAGCTTTTCAAACCAAAATAAGGGTGCCCCCGGTCCCTCGCTTTTGGGGACCGGGGATAGCACAGAAGCCCATGCGAGCGAATAGCGAGCGATTGGCCCCACCGCAGGTGGTGGTTGCAGATAATTA
>CAYPYJ010000021.1:4136-48842 GCA_964414945.1 uncultured Occallatibacter sp. | reverse complement strand
GCTGGCGGCTCGCGCTTCGGGTACACGCTGCTGTTTGTCATCATGGCCTCGAACCTGATGGCCATTTTGCTGCAAAGCCTCTCGCTGAAGCTGGGCATCGCCACGGAGCGCGATTTGGCGCAGGTGTGCCACCAGCACTATGGCCCGCGCGTGAGCTATGCGCTGTGGATTGGCGCAGAGATTGCCATCGCCGCCTGCGATCTGGCAGAGGTTATCGGCTCGGCGATTGCGCTGGAACTGCTCTTTCACATTCCGCTGATCTACGGCGTGCTGATTACCAGCACCGACGTGCTGCTGATTCTGGTTTTGCAGCGCTGGGGCTTTCGCTACATTGAGGCACTGGTGATCGCGCTGATTGGCACGATTACAGGGTTGTTTGTGGTGCAGGTTCTGCTCTCGCACGCCGAGCATTGGGCGGCGCTGAAGAGTCTGCTAATTCCCTCGATGTCGATTGTCCGCAATCCTGAAATGCTTTACATCGCGATTGGAATTCTGGGCGCGACGGTGATGCCGCACAACCTCTATCTGCACTCGTCGATTGTACAGAGCCGCAAATACGAGCGGACTTCGAAGGGCAAGCGCGAAGCCATCACAATGGCCAACATCGACTCTGCGCTGGCGTTGACTTTGGCGCTATTTGTGAATGCGGCGATTCTGATAGTTGCTGCGGCGGTCTTCCACAGCAGCGGCCACTACGAGGTTGCCGCGATTCAGGACGCCTACAAGCTGCTGAGTCCGCTGCTGGGTGTAACCGGGGCGAGCACGCTGTTTGCGGTGGCCCTTTTGGCGAGCGGACAGAACTCGTCGATCAGCGGCACGCTGGCCGGGCAGGTGGTGATGGAGGGGTTCATCCACCTGAAGGTTTCTCCGTGGCTGCGGCGGCTGATTACGCGCTCACTGGCCATTGTTCCGACGATTATTGTGGTTGCGATCACCGGCGAACAGGGAACGGAGAAGCTGCTGATTCTGAGCCAGGTGATTCTCTCGCTGCAATTGAGCTTTGCCGTGGTGCCGCTAGTGCTGTTTACCGGCAATCGCAAACTGATGGGCGAGTTTGTGAATGGACGCTGGCTGCAAGGACTGGCGTGGTTTATTGCTGCGCTTATTGTCGGGTTGAACGGGTGGTTGCTGGTGTTGATGGCGAGATAAAACAGGGGTCATGCCAGTTCCTTTTTGGAGCGGGTGGCAGACAAATGGTAGCATTGGTGCGTCCTTCAAATCGCAATAATCTGGAGTCTATCCATGGGCTGGAGTCGTAAGTTGCAGTGGCTTCGTGTTTCTCCTTTCATCTTGTTGCTGACGTTTGGCGTTTTGGGAGGTGGGAAGCAGCAGGCGCACGCGTTGAAAGCTGGCGAAATGGAAGCTCCAGTATTGCGGGGCTACATCACCGCTGTGCATCTGCCGGACGGATTCGATATGAATGATTGCCACGTGGTGCTGTCGACCCAAACAAGCGTGGGATACATCGGCGACAAGTCTACCGTGAATGTTACCCCGCTGCGCCAGAGACTGGGCCTTGGGGCCTATGTACAGGTGGTTGGAGATTACGATGCGTTACACAAAACTGCCAAGGCCAGGATCATCTATCTCCGCAATGAGCAGAAGATGGCGCGCACGGGGACAGGACTAATTCTTAGTGTGGTTTCGACCGGGCCAGAGCCAGTTTTCAGAGCGGACGGATATCTGATTCGCATTAAATCCAAGAGCAAAGTTTTGTCCGATTCGTTTGTGGCGCTTGCAAAGTCGAATGTTACTGCGAATACCACGCTACACTACAAAGGAAAAATCGGCGCGGACGGAGTTCTGGAAGCGAGTAAAGCAAATTTCTCACAAATAGAATATATTCCGGGAGAAATTTCTAATTCGCAAAACAGTAAGGCTTCTGATTCCGCGGCGCATTCGAATGGAGGCGTGTTGCGCGATTCCGCGTCCGCCGAAGACAAGGCACACTCGTGGCGTGCAATCCCTGCGGATGATTCCCTGCAGAAGCGCGCCACTCGAATCGGGACCAGCTTGGTGCCTGGCCATTTGCGCGAACAGGCCGGAATCGGCCGGACGAAGATCGATTATCGCTTTATCGTGATTGATGACGAGAAGATGCGTGGCGGATACGCGATCTCTAATAAGCATGTAATTCTGGTTTCAAAGCAAGCGATTGAGCGGCAGGAGAACGATAGCCAGATGGCTGCTATTCTCGCAGAAGGCTTGGCGCAGACGCTGCAATATCACAAAGTGGAGACTGGCCCAGCCGTGTCGGTTGCTCTTGGATCAGCACTGTCTGGCATACTCGTCTTTACTAGTCCACTGACGCTGATTGGGTTGGCGACCGAGGCTGTGCCTTCCTGGAACGAGGGAGTCAATATTAGGGATAATCCTATCGAGGATGAGAGGGATCGTATTGCCGTGGGACTGATGGCCGACGCGGGGTATGATCCGAGTCAGGCTCCTGAGGCGTGGCGTCTGCTGGTCCATCAACATTCGGACAAGAATTTGCAATCGCTGCCGTATCCCCTCCGCAGCGGATACTTATTCAATGTGATTGCGACCCAATACAAGACGCACACGACACCTTTGTCCGCAGGTCTTCAGTAACCGAGGGGCACTCGCAAACACATCTCGATGTCATCCTAGCCGCCCTGTGTTCTACCATAGCTTCCATGCACATTCTTTCCGCAGCGGAGATGCAGGCTTGTGACCGCTTGACTACGGAGCGGTATGGAGTGGCGTCGCTGGAACTGATGCGGGCGGCGGCGGCGGCGGTGGCTGGCTTTGCGCGGGAGCAGTTTCCGCAGGCAAAGCGGGTGACGGTTTTGTGCGGGCGCGGCAACAATGGCGGCGACGGCATGATGACGGCGCGGCTGCTGGCCTCGGCAGGGCTGGAGGTGACCACGCTGCTGCTGGGTGCGCGGGATGGGCTTACCGGCGACGCGGCTGTGGCTTGGCGAGAACTCACCAGTCCGGCGCACGGCTTGGTCCACATTATCGAAAGCGCTGACGATCTGGCGCGAAACAAAGCTGCGCTTGAGACGGATTTGATTGTCGATGCCGTGGTGGGCACCGGCTTTAAGCCGCCGCTGAAGGGGTTTGCGCTGGCGGCGCTGGAATGGGTCGAAGGCTGCAAGGCTCCGATTCTTGCGGTTGATTTGCCCTCGGGCTGGGCTGCCGATGAGAGCGCGGCTACAACGGCTGGGCCAGTTTTTCCGGCAGATGCGGTGATCACTTTCACCGCGCCGAAACCGGCACACGTCTTTGGGCAACTGACGCGGCATTGGTGGCAGCCGGTTGTGGTTGCGCCGATTGGATCGCCCGATGCGGCGATGGTTTCGTCGCTGGGGTTGGATTGGGCTGGCTCAGCGTTGGCGCTCACTCAAACGCCGCGCACGGCTGCGGCCAACAAGGGCAACTTTGGGCACGTGCTGGTGGTCGGAGGTTCGGTAGGTAAGTCCGGCGCTCCGGCAATGGCTTCGCTGGCTGCATTGCGCGCTGGAGCGGGGTTGGTGACGGCGGCCGTTCCCGCGCCGGTGCTGTCTCTGGTGGCGGCGATTGCGCCGGAGTTGATGACGTTTCCGTTGGTGGCGAGCCCTGCGGGCTCGATCTCTGCGGAGAATCTTGCGCCGGAATTTATTACTGCGCTCACGGCTGGCAAGACCGTGCTGGCTGTGGGGCCGGGCCTGGGGCAATGCACGGATACGGTCAAGTTCACGACTGGATTTCTTTCGGCTACAAAGATGCCTGCGGTGATCGACGCCGACGCACTGAATATTTTGGCTGCCAAGCCGGTGTTGCTGGCGAAGTTGGCGAAAGGGCGCACGCTGGTGCTAACGCCGCATCCAGGGGAGATGGCGCGGCTGGCGGGAATTACGACAGCCGAAGTGCAGGCCAACCGGCTGGAGGTGGCGCGCGACTTTGCGCAGAAGACTGGCGTTACGTTGGTACTGAAGGGGGCGCAGACGCTGATCGCTCATCCCGACGGTCGGGTTGCGGTGAATACCAGCGGCAATCCGGGGATGGCGAAGGGCGGAAGCGGTGACTTGCTAACCGGGCTGATTGCAGGACTTATGGCGCAGTATCCGGCAGAGGCGCAACGAGCGGTGGAGGCGGCGGTTTACCTGCACGGGTTGGCCGCGGACATGGCTGTGAGGGAGGCGGATGAGCACACGCTGCTGGCTACCGACAGTCTTTGCCAACTTGCGCGCGCTTTTCGCTTTCGCGGTAGTGGTCTGACCAATTATCTTTGGTTGCAGGGGTTGCCATCCGAAGCGGCCCTTCACGAGGAAGCTTGATGACTGATACATTAGCCACTGCCGCCAACCAGACATACGAATTTACTACCCAGAACGGTGCAGAGACGATTGACGTGGGCTGCAAGCTGGTACAACTGCTTGCGCCCCCGCAACTGCTGATTTTGCGCGGCGACCTTGGTACCGGCAAAACCACGCTGGTGAAGGGCATTGCACAGGCGCTGGATGCAGCTGAGGCCGACGAGGTGACCAGCCCGACATTCACGCTGCTGCACGAGTACGACGGCACGCGAGAGGGCAAGCCGGTGAAGCTCTATCACCTGGATGTGTATCGGCTGGAGGGCGAGCGGCAGTTGGAGACTCTGGGCTTGGATGAGTTGCTGACTCCCGACGCGCTGGTGTTGGTGGAGTGGGGCGAGAAATTCAAGAGCATCCGGAAAAAGGCTACTGGGGAGATTGTGATTGCCTCGATTGGCGGCGATGCGCGGAAGATTACCGTAACGCTGAATTAGCCACCTGCGGTGTGGCCAATCGCTCGCTATCCGCTCGCAGGAGCTTCATTGCCTTTCCTGCCTCGCGCTGGAAAAAAGCGCGAGGGTGGGGCAGCCAGCAGATTCTGTAAGTTACAGTTTTTCTGCAACGTCAATACAAGGTATTGAAACCCTATGAATCGAATTTCGTTGGATGAAGTGCGCGAGACGCTGGCTGGAGTTTTGCAGCGGCTAGGCTTCTCTGGCGAACGCGCGCTGGAGTGTGCGCGGCTGTTTGCCGAAACGACTTGTGATGGCGTCTATACGCATGGCATCAACCGCTTTCCGCGTTTTGTGGCGATGGTGCGCAATGGCAGCATTGACGTGCAAGCGGAGCCGCTGAAGGTGTCGGGCTTTTGCGCGCTGGAACGTTGGGATGGACGGCACGGGCCGGGAAACTTGAACGCGCAGGCTTGTATGAACCGGGCGATGGAACTGAGCCGCACGCATGGGCTGGGATGCGTGAGTCTGGGAAATACCAATCACTGGATGCGCGGAGGCACGTATGGTTGGCAGGCAGCAGAGGCGGGGTTGATCGGAATTTGCTGGACCAACACGATGCCGAATCTTCCTCCGTGGGGCGGCGTGGAGCCTTGTGTGGGAAACAATCCGCTGGTGATTGCCGTGCCGAGGGCGGGCGGGCACGTGGTGCTGGATATGGCGATGTCGCAGTTTTCGTATGGGGCGCTGGAGAGCTATAGAAAGCGCGGCGAGATGCTGCCTGTGGATGGCGGCTTTGACGCGGCGGGCAAGCTGACGCGCGATCCGGCGGCGATTGAGCAGACACAGCGCCCGCTGCCGATTGGATACTGGAAGGGCTCGGGACTGTCGATGGTGCTGGACATGATTGCAGCGATGAGTTCGCTGGGCAAGGCAACGCATCAGCTTTCGAGCGACTCGCTACTGGAGACTTGCCTTTCACAGATATTTATTGCGATGAATCCGGCGGCGCTGGGTGATGAGGCGAAGTCGGCACAGATTGCCGACGATATTGTTGCTTCGTTGCATAACTGCCGGAGCGCGGAAAACTGGAAGACGGTGCGCTATCCGGGAGAACAGACATTACGCATACGCGCGGAGAATCTGAAGCTTGGGCTTCCGGTTGAGCCTGAGGTGTGGGCGCAGATTGTGGCGATGTAACTCTTTGACGATCCTGTAATGTTATGAGCGCACGGATTTAGTGTACCCACCAGGCCATTCCATCGGGCTCGCGGCCTGCGTCGATTTTTGCAACCATCTCAAGCCTCGCGAGATCGACTACCGCAACGTAGTGGTCGCGGGGACAGGCGATAAATGCGCGCGCGCCATCAGGCTGAATCTGGATGCCGGAAGCACCGCGTTGCTCGATGGGAATGCGCTTGATGACGGCGCGTGTGTGAGCATTGAGCACGACAAGGTCTTTGCCGGTGTGCGTGGTGACCAGCACCAGGCGACCGTCAGGCGTAAAGCGCAGGCGGTTTGCTCCGGTGACATCGGCGGCGAGAGTGGCATCGAGTTTCTCGGCGACGAGATTGATGATAGAGATTGTGCCGTCCTGATTGCCGACCCAAAGTTCGCGCTCATCAGGAGAGACGGCGAATCCTTCCGCACCCATGCCGACTGGGATTAGTGTGTGCTTCCAGCCGGGAACCGTGTAAGCGGACGGAGGGGCGGGTGCACCGGCTACCATCACCGGCGCGACTTCTACGCGGTCGAAGACGCTCATGGTTGCAGAACCGGCGTTCGATGCGACTACTTTGCTTCCATCGCGCGCGACCCAGACCATGTGCGTTTTTTCCTGGCCTGTGCCGAGAACCGATGTGACGTGACCGGTGGCGGGATCAAGCGTGGCAAGAGACTTCGAACCCTCGGCGGTGAGCCAGAGGGTTTGATCGTGCAGTGCGAATCCGTGCGCGCCACGCAGTGGTGTGAGATCGATTGCAGCCAGAGCCTTGCGGTTGACGAGATCGACCACAGCTAGAGTGTGCAGCGTGGCTTCGCCATAGTTGGAGACGTAGGCTGTTCGTCCATCCGGACCCACCACAACTTCGTGCGGGTCTTCGCCGATGGGAACTGTGGAAATCACTTGCAGCGTGGCGCCATCAATGATGGCGAGGGCATGAGACTGCTTGGTGACCACAAGCAACGCGCCTTGCTGGGCGGTTTGCGCGGTAGCCGCGAGGCTTGCGGCGGCGAACAAAAATATGGTGAGGAATTTTTTCATGGAGCACTCCAGCAGACAACGAGGGGCCATTGAAATCAGTGGGGGCGGCCGGGGAGTACGAAATGCTCGGCGCAACGCGGCTCGTAGGAGTCTCCGGGCATTTTGATGGGGCTGTCGTAAGGCGCGGGCTGGCCGTTGATGAGCCGCTGCGAGTAAAAGGCGCGGCTTCCGCAGGCGCAGTAGGCAATGCACTCGGTGATGCTGCCGCCGTAGGCATTGACAAACCAGGAGAGGTTGAGCATTTCTCCAAATGGAATGGCGCGAAAATCGAGGTCAAGCCCGGCTACGAGAACATCGTGGTTGGCATCAAGAAGATAGCCCACGAAGGCAAAAAGTCCATCGACAAATTGGCCTTCATCGATAGCGAGGCACTCCACTCTTTTGCCGATTTCCTTTTCCGTGGCGGCAATCGCTTGAAGAACTTCCCAGGGGTTGCTGGAATTGAATTCGAGGGCATTCATCTTGCCATGACCCATGGGATTCCGGCTCTCAACGACTCCCGGTCCGCCCTTGGTGTCGTCACTGGGCTTGAGGACGAGCACATGCTGGCCAGCATATTGGCGGCGCATTTCAGCGCGACGCAATAGCTCCGCGGTTTTGTTGCTTCTCATTGGACCGAGCAGTAGTTCCAGCTTACCTTGCACAGAAACTCTCCAAAGACATTCTAACAACCCACGCCGAAGGCAGTCGGCCCCACCGCAGGTGGCGGTCAGAAGCCCATGATGTTGTAGCCGCAATCGACGTACATGACTTCGCCGGTGATGGCGCTGGAGAGGTCGCTGGCGAGGAAGAGAGCCGCGCCGCCGACTTCGGACTGGTCGATGTTGCGGTGCAGCGGGGCTCGGTCGGCGTGGGAGCGCATCATTTCGCTGAGGTCACCGACGCCGCGGGCGGCGAGAGTTTTGATGGGGCCTGCGGAGATGGCATTGACGCGAATCTTTCTGGAGCCGAGGTTATAGGCGAGATAGCGGACGGTGGATTCAAGACCAGCTTTGGCGACGGCCATCACGTTATAGTTGGGAACGACTTTTTCGGCGGCGTAGTAACTCATGGTCATGATGCTGCCGCCTTCGGTCATCAGCGGAGCAGCGCCACGCGAGACGGCGATGAGCGAATAAACACTGACGTCATTTGCGACGCGGAAGCCTTCGCGGGTGGTGTTGATGAACTCGCCGCGCAACTCTTCGGGGGGCGCGTAGGCGATGGCGTGGACAAGAATATCGAGCTTGCCAAATTCTTCCTTCAAAGTGGCGAAGACGGCGTCGATGTCGTCGTCGTTAGAGACATCGCACGCGTAGCCGCTGGCTCCCGGCAACTCGTCGATCAGGCTCTGGGCCTCGAGCTTCATGCGCTCATTTTGATAGCAGATGGCCAGGGTTGCACCGGCTTCATGTAGTTTTTGGGCGATGCCCCAGGCAATGGAACGCTTGTTCGCCAGCCCAAAGACGACGGCTGTCTTACCCGCCAGATTGATCATTCTTTCGTCTATCCTCCAGGGTCCGTATCTTGGGGATTTTGGACACCTTCCGTCCTAATAGAATATCAGAACGGTTCTCAAAGATAAGATGCCGCAGCAGCGTCGAATCTCTTGTTTATTTGAAGATAAGGCGAGCTAAAGTCCATACCTTCTCTATTGAGCGATTGGAAAGTGCTCAACCGCCCAGGTCCACGAGCTCGACTTTGCCGGTGGGGCGGTTGAGAAAGCGGGAGCCGAGGCGCTCAAACTTCTCTACGGAGTCGGTGGCGAAGCAGCGGATCTGGTCTTGCTTGGACGGGTCCTGCGCGTTCGGGTCCATCGCGGACGGCGAATGTTTCTCTAGCTCATGCTGGGTAAAGAGTTTCATGGCTGTGGAGGCGGTGGCTTCGGCGGAATCGATGACGCGCATTCCGGCGGGCACGGCTGCTTCGATGAGTGGGCGGAGAAGCGGATAGTGCGTGCAGCCGAGGACCAGCGTGTCGGGATTCATGCCCTGGGCGGCGGCTTTGGTAGTCAATTCCGCGAGATAGATGCGGATGACCTCGGCGGTAACACTGTGATCGGTCCAGCCTTCTTCGACCAGAGGTACGAGCAGCGGGCAGGCCATTTCCAGAGCTCGCAATCCTCGCGCCTGACAGGCGGCAGCGTAGGCGTGGCTCTGCACGGTGGCGTCGGTGGCTATCACTAAAACGTCCCCCGTGCGGGAAGCAGCGCGGGCAGCCTCGGCTCCCGGTTCGATCACTCCGAGCACCGGAACAGAGACTGCGTCTTGAATGGCATCGAGAGCCAGGGCGCTGGCGGTGTTGCAGGCGATGACCAGAAACTCCGCGCCTTGCTCATTCACAAGGAACTGCGCGCACTGCGCGGCATAACGGGCGATGGTGCGGCGAGATTTGGAGCCGTAGGGCAGGCGGGCAGTGTCGCCGATGAATGCATAGCGGGCCTGCGGCATTCGGGCCACCAGCGCGCGCAGCACGGTTAGGCCGCCGAAGCCGGAATCGAAAACGCCAATGGAAGGAGGGGTTTTGCTTGCTGTGCCGTTCATGGATGTGCTGCCTCGGATGATACGTTGTCACCGGTCAGATAGGTGATGGTCAGATCGGCGTGACCGGCGAGCGTGGAGCGGGTTTTGCCGTCAACCAGAAAGCGCACTTCAGTGACGCGCGGCAGGTTGGCGTGCAGCGTACCGCAGATGGAGAGCAGGGTGAGGGTTTCCGTCTGGATGCCGGAAGGATGGCTGGCGGCAAAGCTGCCGGATAGATTGACGACTGCCAGTTGCGGGCCGGTCTGCTGCTCGGACGATGGCTGCGATGACGATGGAGTGGAGTTTGCGTTGGCTGCGGGCGTTGGGGCGGGTAGCAAAAAGACTTGAAGCACCGACGCTCCGCCGCCGGGAACGGGGTGTGGAGAATCAGGAGTGGAGTAGAGCTCGAGCAGCTTTGCCAGCACGGCGCGGGCGCGTGCGCCGGGATCAGCGGGCAACGGCAGTGAGTGGAACTGGCTGAGCATGGAGCCGTCGCTGTCGTTTGCCATCAGAAGCGTTGCCTGCTCGGCGGGCGCAACTTCAGGGGCACTGGTGGGCGCTGAATCCTGACCAGCGATGAGCCGCTGATGAGCGCGCTGGTGCAGATGCCAGAGCGTGACGCTCATGACCACAGAGGCTGCCAGAAGAATGCCGAAGAGCAATTTGTAGTGGCGGGGAATCATGGTTGACGGGCCTCCGCACGCCATTCAACAAGAGCGGCGGCAAGAGCTGTGGCCACGCGCGCCTGATAGTCGGGATCATCGAGTTCGCTTTTTTTGTCTGGAGTTTTCTCAGGCGCGATTTCGACTGCCACTGCGGGGCAGGTCATACTGTCCAGAGCGGGCAGCGTCGTACGGCCCACAGTGACGATCATTCCGGCCTGTTGCAGCGCGGAGTTGAGCGTGCCGGCCAAGGCCAGCGAACGCGTAACCCATGCGGCTTGCGCGGTCTTCCAAGCGGCGAAGCGCGCGGGCGCGGCGGGAGCGAGCGAGGAAGCAAAGAGATGAATGCCAGAGCCGCTTTCCGAAGCGTGCAGGCTGAAGCAGGCTTGGGCTTGCGCATGATTGGCGATCTCTGCGCGTTTGATTGCGTCAACGGTCGCGTCGGATTCGCGGGTGGTGACCACCTGAATGCCACGCGCGGCGAGAAGCGAACGTAGCCGCACGCTGAGGGCAAGCGTGAAGGATTTTTCCAGCTGGTTATTGGCGAGGTGTCCGCCGGTATCGTCGCCGCCGTGGGCCGCATCTAGAACAACGACAAAGCGGGATTGGGGCGCGGGCGGAGCTGGCTGCGCGGCGGCTGACAATGCTGCCAACCCGCATGCAATCAGAACCGCTGAAGCGCAATTAGTCCAGCGCATAGATTGTTAAACCGCTGAGAAGCTTGGGGAAGAAGTCGGTGGATTTTTGCGGCATTACGTCGCCGGCAAAAGCAACTTCCTTCAATTGCTCCATGGAAACTGGATTGGTGAGGAATGTAACATCGGCCTCACCGCGGCGGACCTGATCGACGGCTTCGGCGGCGTCACGCAGATAGCGGAGGTTGGTCTGCTCGCGGACTTTTTCTTCATTCAGGCCGAGCAGACGGTCGAGAACAATCGAATGCAGGTGGCTGAGATCGAGCTGGCGCTGACGATCGGGCAGGTGAGCCAGCACAGCAGCTACAGGCTCAGGCTTGGAACGCAGCAGGAAGGCTCCGGCGCGCGTCACTGCGACAAAGGCTGTGCCGCGCTGGCCGTCCAATGTGCCGATGTAATTTTCGGCCTCTCCGCGAGGTAATGGCTCGACAGTGAAAAACTCTTCGGCGGCACGAGTGAATGCGGCGGGGTCAAAGTTCGAGAGGCTGTGAACCACGCGATGGGTGGGCAGAACGACAAGCCCGTCGGAGTCCATGTTGACGAAGCTCATCATGACGGCGGCCTCGGGGTAAGGCGGCTGATGAAGTTGGCCGGTGCTGGACTCGGTTTTGGCGGGAGACGCGGGCGCGTGCTGCTTGGAATAATTGAGCGCGGTCTCGTAGCGGTGGTGACCGTCGGCGATGATCAGCTTTTTGTCGGCCATGGCTGTGGTGAGCAGGTTGATGACGTTGGGGTCGCTGACCTTCCAGACGCGATGCAGCACGCCGTACTCGTCGGTGGTTTCGGCGTCGGCTGGACCTGCGCCGTCGTAGAGAATCTTTTCGATGCTGCCAGCGGGGTCAGAATAGAGCATGAAGATTTGGCCGAAGTGAGCATGCGTGGCTTTGAGCAGGTTGAGGCGGTCGCCTTTGGGCTTGCTGAGCGTTTGCTCATGGCGAAAAACTACCTTTTCGGCGTAGTCGTGAACCTGGCCGATGGCGATGAAGCCGCGGCGTTCTTTGACAATTTCTGTTCCGGGCACTTTGAAGCGCTGCGAGTAAGCGAAGATGCAGGGGGACTTTTCCTGAGTGAGCACGCTTTGCTCACGCCATGCGCGGAAGTCGCGGCCGGCGCGGGTATAGACATTCTCGCCGTCTTCTGCGTCGAAGAGTTCGGGCTTGCCGAGGATGATGCGCACCAGATTGTAGGGGCTGCGGTCGTAGTAAGCCTGCTGCATAGCCGGCGTGATTTTGTCGTAGGGCTGGGTGACCACGTCGTCCAGACGGACAACGGTGGGATTGTAGCGCCATGCGCGGAAAGGATAGATGCGAGCCATGAGGAAGGTCTTGCTCCCGATGAAAGGGTTGAATTTGCGCTCAAAAGCCCTACACTGCTCACTCCAGAGCTGTTGCGCGCTTCATAAGATTGTACTCCCGTGGTTGTGGATACCGGGGTTGACGCGGAATGCTGCCTCGGGCTGGGGGTGTGGCGTAAAGTGAAGAGGGAGGGTCATTTCCAGCAGAATTGACCCCATTCTTATTTATGCCCTCACCGGTTTCCACGCGCTTCTGCCGTTTTGCTGCTCACGTGCTTTTTGCCGGAGCGGCTATTTGGCTTTCAATACAGCCGTTTACAGCGCAGAGAGCTTCCGCACAGGTTTCGGTTCAGTCACAGGCCCCAGCGCTGACGGTGGACCGCGACCCAGTGCGTTCGCCGGATGGCGAGCTGCCCGCACGCCCAACTCAGCGTAAAGAGGTTGAGGGCTATGTGCTGCATACCGATGTGGACGAGGTCTCGCTGAACTGCACGGTGCTGGAAGGCAACCGGCTGGTTTCGGATCTGAAGAAGGAAAATTTTCAGGTTTCCGAGGACGGCGTTCGGCAGACGCTGATCAGTTTCCAGCACGTTGACCTGCCGGTATCGATTGCGCTGGTGGTGGATAACTCCGGCTCGATGGGCCGCAAGCGACAGGCGGTGAACAAGAGCACGCTCGACCTGATTCAGGCCTCCAATCCGCAGGATGAGGCATTCGTGGTGAACTTTTCTGACGAAGCCATCATCGACCAGGATTTTACTTCGGACGTGAGCAAGCTGAGAGACGGACTGAGCCACTTTGAGTCGCGCGGGGCAACGGCTCTTTACGACGCGGTGGTCGCTTCCGCGGATAAGCTGGTCTCCGACGCCAAGCGACCCAAGCAGGTACTCATCCTCATCACCGACGGCGAGGACAACGCCTCAACCGGATACGACCGGGAGCAGACGATTCGGCGCGTGCAGCAGCTCTCCGGGCCGGTCATTTACACGATTGGATTGCTCTTCGGGGACGAGGTGAGCCACTCCGAGCAGAGAAGTGCACGTCGCGCCTTGGAAGCGCTTTCGACCGAGACTGGCGGCATGGCGTTCTTCCCGAAAAACATTGGAGAGATCGATCAGATTGCAGCTGAGGTAGCGAGGGATATTCGCAGCCAGTACACGCTGGGGTACCACTCAACCAAGCCGACGACGGAACCGGGGTTTCGGCGGGTGGAGGTGACGGCCGAAGGCAAAGGGCACGGCAAGCTGACTGTGCGTACACGGACGGGCTACTATCCGGTGGCGCGGGTGGGGAAGTATACGGCCCCGCTGCGATAAGCTAAAAAGCAGGAGATAAAGTGCGACGATGATCAAATTCCCATACAAATACTCGACCCTTGCCGTACATGCCGGACAATATCCGGACCCGCAGACTGGCGCTGTGAATGTGCCGGTTTACCTTTCCTCGACATTTGAGCTGACCGGCATTGGGTCCGACCGCGGTTGGGACTACTCGCGCGCTGGAAACCCGACGCGGGACCGGCTGGAAGAGGCGCTGGCTGCTCTTGAAGGCGGTCACAGTGCTCATGCGTTTACGACAGGCATGGCGGCCATTTCCGCGCTGGTGGCGATGCTGCGGGCGGGCGACCACGTGATCTGTTCCAAAGATGTTTATGCGGGCACGGTGCGGCTTTTCGAGCGGATCGTCTCCGGCTATGGCATCGAGATAGAGTATGTGGACACCAGCAATCTTGCCGCAGTCGAGGCCGCGATCCGGCCCGCGACCAAGCTTATTCACATTGAGACACCGAGCAATCCCCTGATGGTGCTGACCGATATTGCCGCCGTGAGCAAGGTCGCTCACGCGCGCGGCGTTGAAGTGAGTGTAGACAACACATTTCTTTCTCCGGTGCTGCAAAGTCCTCTGGCATTGGGTGCGGACATTGTGATGCACTCGACGACCAAATATTTGAATGGCCACTCGGATGGGCTTGGCGGGGCGCTGATCGGCTCGAAGCCGGAGCACAAGGAGCGCTTTCTTTTAGTGCAGAAAGCAGCTGGCGGAGTGATGTCGCCTTTTGAGTGCTTCTTGGTTTTGCGCGGCATCAAGACGCTGCCGTTGCGCATTCAGCAGCACGAGGAAAATGGGCGTGCAGTGGCCGAGTATCTCTCCAAGCATCCCAAGGTGAGCAAGCTGGCTTATCCGGGACTGAAGAGCCATCCGCAACATGATTTGGCGCTGAAGCAGCAGCGGGGATTTGGCTCGATGATGAGCTTCGAGGTGGAGTCGCGCGAGGCGGCTGGGCGGTTCCTGAAGGCGATCAAGATTTTCCTGAGCGCGGAGTCGTTGGGCGGGGTGGAATCGCTGGCTTCGCACTCGGCGACGACTACGCATGGCTCGGTGAGCGAGGAAGTGCGCGCTTCGATGGGGATTACGCAGGGGCGGGTACGGCTCTCGATTGGCATCGAAGACAAGGAAGACCTGATCGCCGACCTGGAGCAGGCGCTGGAGGCGGTGTAGGTGAGCGGAACCAGGTCTTTGACCGATGTTTTGTGCTTTCCCACCCATTCCGCGGTGAAGCTGCGGAATGGATGGGGCACCCAAATTTGTACAACTTCAAACGGCCATGGACCTAGGGCTGCCGGATGCTAAAATCATCAAGTGCCGGGTCCTACGCGACGTAATCCCGCCAACCCCGCCAGGTCCGGAAGGAAGCAACGGTAACGGGCTAGTACGGGCGCAGTAGGTCACCCGGCGCTTTTGGTTTTTTTGAGAAAGGCCGAGGTTAGTCCCTGCGCTTCGAGCCACGAGTTCAAGGAGAAATGCATTGACCCTTAGTGTTCGTCCCATCGTGGGCTGTCGTGCCAAGATTACAGCCTTCGGAACCTACGTCCCTCCTCAAGTTCTGACCAATCAAGACCTGGAAAAGCTGGTGGATACCAACAACGAGTGGATTCTGGAACGCACCGGAATTCGCGAACGGCACGTGCTGGCCAAGGGCTTGGGCGTGAGCGACATTTGCACCGAAGCGGCGAAAAAGTGCCTTGCGATGCGCGGCATTGATGCCAGCGAGATTGAACTCATCATTGTTGGCACGGTGACGCCGGACATGATGTTTCCGGCGACCGCGTGCTTGGTGCAGAACAAGATTGGGGCCAAGGGAGCATGGGGCTTTGACGTTTCCGCCGGCTGCTCGGGATTTGTTTTTGCGCTGCAGGCGGGCGTGAAAATGATTGAGAGCGGCGCGCAAAAAAAAGTGCTGGTCTGTGGCGCGGACGCCAACACCCGGATGACCGACTACACCGACCGGACGACTTGCGTTCTGTTTGGCGACGGCGGCGGCTGCGTACTCTTGGAGCCTTGCGAAGAGGGCGAGATCGGATTCATCGACTACGTGCATGAGGTGGACGGATCAGGCGCATCGGTGCTGAATCTGAAGGGCGGCGGCAGTCTGAATCCGGCGAGTCACGAGACCGTGGACCAGAAGATGCACTACATCTATCAGGACGGCCCGCAAGTCTACAAATTTGCCGTGCGCAAGATGCTGGAAGCCACCACAAAGGTGCTGGCGCGCAACAATGTGACCGGCGCGGAACTGGGCTGTTTTATTCCTCATCAGGCTAATTTGCGAATCATCACGGCGACTGCCGACCGGCTGGGCATGGCACGGGATCATGTGATTATCAACATCGAAAAGTACGGCAACACTTCGGCGGGAACGATTCCACTGGCGATGGAGACAGCTGTGGAAGAAGGCAAGCTGAAAAAGGGCGACCTGGTTCTGATGGCTGCCGTGGGCGCGGGCTTTTCGGTGGGTGCGGTGTTGCTGCGGTGGGAGATTTAGAGGCAGCGGAGTTAGCGGTGCTAGCGGAGTTTGCAAAAGACAGGGCCGGTTCCTTCGGGAATCGGCCTTTTTGCTTTCTGGGTCTCTGACCGCATAATTCCGTCCGTTGAGTACGTGCTATCCCCGGTCTCAAAATCGAGACCGGGGGCACCCAGAGTTGGTACAACTTCAAACGGTCAGGGGCCTAGCCGATGGAGACGTTGTACTCAGGCAAGACGTCGGCTTTGGCGGCCATGCGGAAGAAGGCTTTCATGCCTTCCATGCATTCCTCGTCAAGAACGTAGTGAATGTTGGCGGTGAGATAGGCGCGGATTGTGGCCTCCGGAATGGCAATGCGGCTGGACCACTCGGCGACCAGCGCTTCGATGTTCTGAAGGCCGTGGTCGCGGGATTGGATGAAGTCCTGGGCTATGGAATCCCAGGTCCCCAAAAGCGAGGGATCTCCACCCCACGGACTAAGACCTGTCCGTGGGGACCCCGGACCTGGGGCACCCAGATCTTTGCGAGTAACACCCCAAACTGCGGAGACGAATGGAAGGCCGGTGAGGCTGTGCCACTCCTGCGCCAGGTCGTGATACACAAGCTCTTCTCCGGTGCGTTCGAAGCGGTTGGCGCACTCCTCCAGGGCCAGCAGAGCGGGGTCTCCGATGAGGATGGCGGCGTCGGCCCGCTCAAGCATCGCGTCCAGGTCGGCGGCGGCGGGTAGGAAGGGCACGTCCGGATTACCCCAGTTGCGGAAGAGGATGCGGGCGTGGGCCAGCGTGGTGCGGCTGGCCATATCAGCTGCCACGGAGCGTAGATCAGATAGCCGCTGTGCTGCTCTCCTAACCAGCAGCAGCGAACGCACCTGCCCCTTTGCGGCGATGACACAGCCGGGAAGAATGCGCAGACCGGGGGTGATGGCCAGAGCAGCGATGGGGATGAGACCGATATCCGCAGTGCCTGCGGCAATCCGGTCAGCGCACTCGGAGGGCTGCATTCGATCAATCTGGTAGCGGAGGGCGAGCTGCTCTTGCAGGGGCGGATGCTCGAAGTCCCACATTAGCGGTGCGGGGTTGAGAAAACCGATGGCGGCAATGCGCAGACGAGATGAAGGGTCGGGAGTCACTGATTCTTAGAGTACAACCGGGAGCGGGGTTCCGGGGGCATCCGCAGAGGCAATAGCGGTAACTTAAATTCTTTTAAATATTTAAGTCTGCCACCAGTAAGAGGGAATATAGTTTCCTGTGAGGAAATTAATCTGTACAGTTTTCGGACAGTAGCCCTCCTATGACGACGATACCTCAAATTGCGGTTCCGCCGAGTGCGCCTCAGTTGGACGAAGACCGTCTGGCATGGCTGGCGTTGGTTTTATCGCCGGGGCTGGGGCCAAAGCGGATTCTGGAGGCGGCTAAGCAGTTGGATACGCCCAGCCAGATTTTCACGCTGCCGCTGACGGCACTGGAGGGGCTGCGCTTTCCTGCCGAGGCTGCGCAATTCATCTTCGACGGCAAGGCAAGACAGGCTGCCGAAGAAGAGTGGGCGCGGGTGGTAGCGCAGGGGGCGACGGTGGTGACGTATGGTTGCCCGGAGTATCCAGAGCGGCTGAAGGAAATTTACGACCCGCCGCCGGTGCTGTGGGTGCGCGGTGCGGCGAGTTTGTTGAGCCGGCCGGGGATTGCTGTTGTGGGGACACGGCATCCGAGTCCTTATGGTTCTGGCATGGCGGAGATGCTGTCGCGCGATCTTGCTGTTCGGCGGTTGCTGATTATCAGCGGCATGGCGCGGGGGATCGACAGTTGCGCGCACAAAGGGGCGCTTGCAGCGCGCATGGCTACGGTGGCCGTGTGGGGCACCGGGATTGACGTGGTCTATCCCAAGGAAAACAAGAAGCTGGCCGAGGATATTTTGGCTGGCGGCGGAGCGATCATCAGCGAGCTGCCGATGGGGACATTTCCCGCGCCGCAAAACTTTCCGCGCCGCAATCGCATTTTGAGCGGGTTGAGCGTGGCTGTGCTGGTGGTGGAGGCGGCAGAGAACTCGGGCACGCGGGTGACGGCTCGCTGCGCTGCAGACCAGAACCGCGACCTCTACGCCGTTCCCGGCAACGTGACCAACAAGGGATCGTGGACTCCCAACACGCTGATTAAGCAGGGCGCAAAGCTGGTGGCAACGTGGGAGGATGTGTGGGAGGACCTGCCCTCGCAGGTGCGGCTGGAGTTGGAGGCCGAAGCTCCGTCTGAATCCAAATCGTCGACCACGGCATCTCTTCTACCTGACCAGGTTCTGCGGCCCGAAGAGGCGATGGTGCTTGAGGTTTTGCATCAGGACGACAGCGTGCAGATCGACGAAATCCTGGAATTGCTAGAGACGCAGCTAACTTCTTCAGAGGTTTTTATGGCGCTCTTTGAGCTGGAAGTTACAGGGCGGATTCGCTGTTTGCCGGGGAAGAATTATGTACGGACGATGTGAGTGGTGAACCCTTAATACATCACCGAGTATTCTCATTGTTTCTGCCAGGATGGCATCGTGCTATCCCACCCACCTGCGGTGGGGCCAATCGCTCGCTAATCGCTCGCAAGGGCAGTAGTGCTATCCCACCCATTTCGCAAGGAGCGCGAAATGGATGGGGCACCCAGACATTTTCTGGAAGTTGAACTTCGCTATTTTTCAAATGTTTCCGAAGGTTTTTCGGCGCTCGGTTAGTTCGTTTGAGATGGTCAGGTTCAGCTTCTTGTCGATGCCGTAAAAGAGCAGGCAAACGGCGGTGGCAAGAAATGCCGCACCGGACCAGACGGCGGCAATTATCGTGATTCCGTGCATTGCTGTTGCACTCTGTTGAAGGATCTCCGGCCCGCCGATTGTCTTTGACTGGTAGCCATAGAGCTGGAGGAGCCATCCGGCGATCGCTCCGCCCAGAGCCAATCCAATCCACAGGGCGAAGACAACCGCCGCGGTTACTGTACCTGTGGCTCGGCGTCCCGACTTCCATTCGCCGTAGTCGGCAACGTCACCCATCATGGACCATAGCACTGGGCCGGAACAGCCGAAACAGAATTGACGCAGCACTTCCAGCGAAACGATGGAGTTTGTGGCGGTCGCAGGGAAAGCAAGCAGCGCCATTCCGAAAACGCTCGTCAGCGACATGCTCCAAAAGAAGAGCATTCGTTTGCCGATGCGCTTGGTAAGAGCCGTGGAGCAGGCAACGCCGACCAGCAGCGCTGTCAGTCCGAAGCCGTTAAACCAACTGAAGATGATCGGGTTGCCGGCGCAGTATTTAAAGTAAGGCAGCATGACGCTGTTGCGGATCATGAGGCCAATAAAGTAGAAGGTCGTCGCCAGGAAGAGCGCGATCCACGGGCCGTTCTTCATCAGATCGCTCAGGTCTTTCGTGACTGAGGATTCCTGTTTTGGATCGGGCTGAATACGCTCTTTGGAAACGGCAAAGGCGATGAGGAACATTACTACGCTGGCAGCCAGAAAGATTCCCATCGTCAACTGATAGCCGCGGGCGTTGTTGCCCTGGCCCAGGAAAAGGACCATGGGAACAGCCAAACTCTGCACAATAAAGCCCGCGCCGTTGGCGAAAAGCTGACGGTAGGTGGCAATGCTATTGCGTTCGTTGGGATCATCGGTCATGACGCCGGTTAGCGAAGCGTAGGGCACGTTGTTCATCGTGTAGATGAGGCGTAGCAATAGATAAGTGACCCAGGCGTAGAGGAGCTTTGCCGGGGCGCTGAGATCGGGCGTTGTGAAAGTCAGAATGCCGATGACGCCGAAGGGCACAGCCGTCCATAAGAGCCATGGGCGGAATCTGCCCCAGCGAGTCTTGGTGCGGTCGGCAATTACGCCCATCACCGGATTAAGAAAGGCCATCCCGAGTCCGACGACGAGAAACATATTTCCCGCCTGTCGCGGTGTCAATCCGAAGGTGTCAATGTAGAAGCTCAGTTGCAGAGCCATCATCGCCTGAAAGACGAAGTTGGCGGCCATGTCGCCCAGGCCGTATCCGAATTTTTCTCCGAAGGAGAGTTTTGTGCTTGCAGCGCTCATCGACTTCTACTCGCTTTCGCTTCAGAACCAGAGTTAATCGTTTTTACTTTGTCACCGTGAGCTTCAGCTTGACCAGGTCGGCGTCTTGCGAGGAGTTGCCGACCATGAGTTCGAAGTCTCCCGGCTCCACGAGATATTTCATGTTGATGTCGTAGAACGAGAGCCGATCGGGAGTGATGTCGAGCGTAACCGTGGTGCTTTCGCCCGGCTTGAGGAAGACTTTTTTGAAGCCTTTCAGCTCCTTGACCGGTCGAGTGACGGAACTGACAAGATCGCGGATATAGAGCTGAACCACCTCGCTGCCCGCACGCTTGCCGGTATTTTTCACATCGACGAGCAACTGCGTCGAGCCATTCTTTTTGATTTTCTTTTTGGTGAGGCGCGGATTGGAAAGATCGAAAGTGGTGTAACTAAGGCCGAAGCCGAAGGGATAGAGCGGCGAGGCGTCATCAAAGAGATAGCCGCGACGCGCCGAGGGCTTGTAGTTGTAGAAGGCGGGCAGATGGCCAACCGAACGGGGAATGGTGATGGGCAGCTTGCCGCCGGGGTTGATATCGCCGAAGAGGGCGTCGGCCACCGCGCGGCCTGTCTCCTGACCCATGTACCAACACTCGAAGATTGCCGGGACACTCTTGCTCAGTTCGGTGATGGAGAGTGGACGGCCGTTGAAGACGAGCGCGATGACAGGCTTGCCGAGCGCCAGCATTGCCTTGACCAGCTCGTCTTGGCGGCCGATCAGGTCGAGGCTGGTGCGGTCGCCCATGTGATTGCGCGCCCAGGCTTCGCGTGAGGTTTGTTCGTTGCCGCCGATGGCGAGTACGATCACATCGGCTTTTTTGGCCACTTCGACAGCCTCGGCGATTTGCTTGCGGTCTTCAACGGGATCGCTGGCTACCACGGGGTCGATATTCCAACTTCCGCCGACGGTGATTTTGCAGCCTTCGCTGTAGAGTACTTCGACGTTTTGGCCGACCTTGGCTTTGATGCCGTCGAGTACTGTGACGTTGTGCTCGGGAACGCCGCTGTATCCGCCCAGCAGGCCACGATTGGCGTTGGGGCCAATGACGGCGATGCTCTTCAACTTCTTGGCGTCGAGCGGCAGCAGGTTGTTTTCGTTTTTGAGTAACGTGATGGTCTCGTGCGCCGCCGCCAGAGCCAGCTCGCGATTGGCATCCGAGCCGACGACCTTGGCGGCCACTTCGGGATCGACATAGGGATCGTCGAAGAGGCCCATCTCGAATTTCCAAAAGAGCATGGGAGCGACAAGCTCGTCGAGTTCCTTTTCCTTGAGCACGCCCTTTTTGACCAGCTCGACCAGATGCAGATAGCAATCGGGATCGGGAAGCTCGATATTGACGCCCGCTTTAACGGCCAGCGCGCAGGCTTCCTTTTTGTCCTGAGCGACAAAATGGCCGTGCGTGTCAGGCCGATAGTTCAGTTCCCAGATCGCGTAGTAGTCGGAGACTGTGTAGCCCTTGAAGCCCCACTCTTTGCGCAGAACGTCACGCAGCAGCCACTTGTTGGCGTGCGAGGGAACGCCGTCCACCTCATTATAAGAGGGCATGATGCTGATGGCTCCGGCATGTTTCAGCACCTCTTTGAAGGTGTACAAAAAGGTCTCGCGTAGCACGCGCATGGAGACGTTGGCCGGGGCACAGTTCTGGCCCGACTCCGGCTCGGCATGGCCGACGAAATGCTTCAACGTGGCGATGACGTGCTTCTTGTCGTGAAATTTGCGATTGCCCTGGAAGCCGCGTACGGAGGCAATGCCCAGCCGCGAAACCAGATACGGATCTTCGCCGTAGGTCTCTTCGACGCGACCCCAGCGCGGCTCGCGCGCCACGTCTACAACCGGCGTGAGCGCCTGGTGCGTGCCGCGCACACGGGCCTCTTCGGCGGTCATCGTGAAGAGCTTTTCCACCAACTCTGGATTGAAAGTGGCACCCAGGCCGATGGGCTGCGAAAAGCTGGTTCCCGCCGGAGCGGCGTGGCCGTGCAGACACTCTTCATGAAAGACAACGGGAATGCCGAGGCGACTGTGTTCGAGGAAGAACTTTTGGATGGCATTGGTCAGCTCAGACATGCCACGGGCATCCTTGCCGCCGCCGGCGTCCGAGGGGCGGCCAACCTGGCCGATGCCATGGCCATTTTTGAAGGCGGCCTTGGCTTTGGCGAGGTCGAAGTTGCCCTTTTCATCCACCAGCTTCTGCGCCTTCTCCAGCCATACGCAGCGCATCTGAGCGGCTTTTTCTTCAAGCGTCATGCGCGACAATAGATCGCTTACACGCTTGGCCGACTTGAGTTTGGGGTTTTTGTAGGCGGGAGATTTTTTGGCTGCGGCTTTGACGGCGGAAGATTGCTTCTTCATGGAGAGGCTTCCTCGAAGTGACATATTGTTGCCTTGCAGAACGATTGTGTCAACAGAGAGGGTGAATTGGCAAGAGTAAAACCTTAAGTAAAGCGATTTATGTTCGGCACGAGTCTATACTCGCTCGCTGTCCCACCCTAGCCGCAAAAACAAAAACGTGGCGAGGGTGGGGCACCCAGGCTTGGGGTATCCCTCCCCTCTCACTAGAAAAAAAGGCGAAAGGATGGGGCGTGGAGATTTATCGCAGAAGCAAATGAGGCTAGCCCTTTGTTTTCTTTCTTTTAATCTGCGCCCAGATGGTGAAATAAAACGTGGAATTCTGTCGAAATTGCGCGGATTGGATCATCTCCGAGTGGAAATGCAGTGGCCATCCGTGGTAGTTTCCAACTTTTGCGGTTGATTTTTCCCAGAGGGGGAAATCGGCGGATCGAGTTGGCCGCTTCTGGACTCTTTGCAACGTCAACCAAACGGGGCCGTGCCGAGTCCAAGAGGCCGGACAGGATAGAGTGTTATTGGAATAAGGATGGAAATGAGCAAATCACTGGTCATCGTCGAGTCGCCCGCCAAGGCCAAGACGATTGAGAAGTATCTTGGCGCGGGTTTCGAGGTTTTGGCGTCGGTGGGTCACATTATGGACCTACCCAAAAACGATATTGGAGTGGAGCTTGAGAATCGCACATTCGAGCCGACACTGATTGTGTCTCCCGGCAAGGAGAAGGTGGTGGCGCAACTGAAAAAGGCCGCGGCCAAAGCCGACGCGATTTTTCTGGCGCCTGATCCTGACCGTGAGGGCGAAGCGATTGCCTATCATCTGGCGTTGCAACTGGGGACGACGGCCAAAGAGCGAAAGAAAATTCGCCGCGTTACCTTCAACGAGATCACCAAGAAGGCCGTGCAAGAGGCATTCCTGCATGCTCGTGACCTGGATCAAAATCTCGTAGATTCGCAGCAGACACGGCGCGTGCTGGACCGGCTGGTGGGCTATCAAATTTCACCGCTGCTGTGGGATAAAGTCCGGCGTGGGCTTTCGGCTGGGCGCGTGCAAACGGTGGCCGTGCGGCTGATTGTGGAGCGCGAGCGGGAAATTGGCGCGTTTGGGCCGGTGGAGTACTGGACGCTGGATGCCGTGGTTCACCCGGAAAAGCAGGCGGAGACAAAGCTGAAGGCGCGCTTTATTGGTATTGACGGCGAGCCGTCGCGTGTAGCCAACGGCACCGACAAGGACGGAAAAGATCAGTTCCTGAGCAATGCGCTTCCCGATGAGAAGTCGATGAAGACGGTGATTGCGGCGCTCGATGGAGCGAAATGGTCGCTGGCATCGGTGCAGTCCACCGAGAAGCAGCGCAAGCCGCTGGCACCGTTCATCACCAGCCAGTTGCAGCGCGACGCGGCAAGCAAGTTGGGCTTCAACGTGCGGCGCACCATGGGCGTGGCGCAACGGCTCTATGAGGGCGTGGATGTGGGCGCGGAGGGTACGACCGGCCTCATCACTTACATGAGAACGGATTCGCCGCGTGTTGCGCCGGAGGCGATTACCGGAGCCCGCGAGTGGATTACGAAGCAGTTGGGCGTGAAGTATCTGCCCGCGGCGGCAAATTTATATAAAGGCAAGAAGGCAGCGCAAGACGCGCACGAAGCCATTCGTCCGACCGATGTTGCTCGCACCCCGGAGTCGATGGCGCGCTTTTTGACCGAAGAGCAATTGAAGCTCTATAGGCTCATCTGGCAAAGGTTTGTAGCTTCGCAGATGATGCCTGCAATTTTTGACATAACTACGGCGAAGATCGCTGCGGTGAGTTCGAAGACCGGCAAGACCTATGACTTCCGGCTGAGCGGCTCGGTGGTGCGCTTTGACGGCTTCCTCAAGGTCTATGAGGTTGCCGAAGACAAGAAGGACGACGATGACGAAGCCAGCAACAAGCTGCCGAATCTAGACAACGCAAAGAAGCTGGAACTGGATGAGCTGGAAAACGAGCAGCACTTTACCTCGCCGCCTCCACGCTACAACGAAGCTTCGCTGGTCAAGGTTCTGGAAGAGCGCGGCATTGGTCGGCCCTCGACTTATGCCTCGATCATCAACACCATTCAGGACCGCGAGTATGTGACCAAGATCAGCGGACGCTTTTATCCGACTGAGATTGGCATGGTGGTTTGCGATCTGCTGGTGAAGAATTTTCCGTATATCTTCGACATTGCCTACACGGCCAAGCTGGAAGAAGAGCTGGACGAGATCGAAGAGGGGAACGAAAAGTGGACCGTGCTGATGACCGGCTTCTACGACCACTTTGTCGAGGAGCTGAAAGACGCCGGCGTCAAGATGGAAGACATCAAGCGCATGGAGAAGAAGACGGACGAGAAGTGCGATCTGTGCGGATCGCCTTTATTGCTCAAGTGGGGCAAGTTCGGCAGCTTCTTTGCGTGTTCAGCGTACGACAAAAAAGACAAGTCTAGCTGCACATTTACCAAGGAGAACACCGCTGGCAAGCCAGATATGAATACCCCGGAGGGCCAGGAGGTTGGTGAGCAGGAAGAGTATTGCGATAACTGCGGGCGTGTGATGGTTCTGAGGCGCGGACCATTCGGAATGTTCATGTCGTGTCCTGGATTCAACGAAGACCCGCCCTGCAAGACATTCCGCAAGCTGAGCAGCAAGCAGCAGCAGAAGGTGGCCGCGCCGCAACCGACAGGTGAAGCCTGTCCGCAGTGCGGCAAGCCTCTGGTATTGCGCCAGGGAAGTTATGGCGAGTTCGTCTCCTGCTCCGGCTATCCCAAGTGCAAGTACGTGAAGCAGAACATTATCGAGGGGCTGAAGTGCCCCAAGTGCGGCCTGGGCGACTTGGCAGAACGCAAGGCGCGGCGGGGGAATATCTTCTGGGGTTGCACAAATTATCCGAAGTGCGACTTTACTTCGAATTTGAAACCGGTGGCTGAGAAGTGTCCGCAGTGCGGCAGCGCCTATCTGGTTGAGAAGACGTTACGCTCGGGAATTTTCCTGGAATGCCCAAACAAGAAGAAAGCCGCCGAGGAAGAAGTCGCGCCCAAGAAGCGAGCGAAAAAGGGAGCCGAGCCGGTGGCGAACAATGTGGTGTGCGATTACTCGAAGCGCATCGGCGACGCGCCGGCACTGCCTACGGCGGAAACGCATGGGCCGGTGACGGAGAAGGCTGTCACAGCCATCGCGAAACCCGCTGCAAAGAAGGCCGCGAAGAAGAGCGTCAAGAAAAAGTTGCAGTTGGCGTAAGAAGGCGCGCGGCTTAGCCGGAAAGCGGCTGCGCCAGCAATCTCCGGCTAGGTGCTGTAGTATTGGCAGCGGAGAGACTCACTTATGGAACGGATGCTTGCCACCCCTGCTGATGCGGAAATTATTCTTGGACTTTATGAACTGCGCACTGAAGCGGTGATGCGTCAGGCGCGGGCTTGGATGACCGGCGAGTTCTGGCCGGCGACGGCGGAAGAATTTTTTGCCGTGGCCGAGAATCCAGCCGACCCGCACAATGCATGGCTGCGCCAAGTGTTGACCTATTGGGAGATGGCGGCGGCGATGGTGCTGCACGGAGCGGTATCCGCCGAGCTATTTGTGGACTGCAACGGCGAGGGATTTTTTTTGCTAGCCAAGTTTGCGCCGATTCTGGATGCAGTTCGAGAAAAGAATCCCGGCTTTCTGACCAAGACCGCCGAGCTGGTCAACCGGTTTTCCAGTGCGGCACAGCGTTACGAGATGGTACTGAAGAGCGTAGAAGCGCGTCGCAACAGCCTGCCGGGCCGCCAGGAGGCGCACGGGCAGTATTCTTTTCCCCCCAAGCCCTGAGGCGGGGGCCGGTTGCCGAATTTGGGCTTGTGGTGCATGATGGATTCAGTTCGAAACTTTCATTCCCCTGGAGGTTTTTCGATGAAGCGTCTACTCTCCCTACTCACCATCGTTGTTGCACTGGTCTCGATTGCGGCCAGCGCAGCCGATGCAACCAAAATGAACGGCTATATCTCCGACTCGATGTGTGGCGCCAAGCACGTGGGCGACAACCCCGCATGCGTCAAAAAGTGCATCAAAGAGATGGGTTCCACCCCGGTCTTTGTCGACGAGGACAGCAAGTCCGTTTGGACGATAGAAAATCCCGATGCCGTCAAGGATTACTATGGTGGCCATGTGACCGTAGTGGCCTCGACTGATAACGACAAGAAGAGCGTTCATATCGACTCAGTTGCCGAAGCGAAGTAAGCATCGCAGAAGCTAAATAACCTGGCAGACAGATCATCCGGATTCGCGCCGTAGGCGAAGCTCGGCTTATTTCGCATACGTTACTCTTGCCCCGGCAGTTGTTGCCGATAGAGAGAAGCAGCGGAAAAGCCTATGGCGCGAGCGATCTGGAACGGCAGGGTGATTGCCGAAAGCGAGAGGACTGTGACGGTTGAGGGGAACGTGTACTTTCCCGAATCCAGCCTAAAGCGCGAGTATTTTTGCAATAGCTCAACCACCTCGCTTTGTCCCACCATGGGGCAGGCACGCTATATGAGCCTGCTGATTAATGGGGAGGATAATCTGGACGCGGCCTGGTACTATCCCGACCCCAAGCCGATGGCGCGCAAGGTCAAAGGCTGCGTGGCCTTTTGGCGGGGCGTGGAGGTGGAGCCTTAGCAAGGCTGATTCAGCGGGTTCTCGACAGGTACTTCTGCCCCCGAGATTTAGAGGCATTTGTGATACATTTGCCCCATGAGAGTGAAGGGGTTAGCTTTTTTGGCGGTGCTGATTGTTTTTGCGCTGGCACCCCTGACGGTTCGCGCCAGTGCAAAAAATCAGGCTGGTTCAACGTCTCGCACCTTGGACCCTTCGCCGGCTTCTGCTGCCCAGCAGCAAAGCGCAGTTCCAGATCCAACCGTTACATCCAGGAGCGATATCGGCATTCACAATGACCTGCCGCATATCACCGTTGCCGATCCATCTCCCGCGCCCCCGACCTGGAGCCTGCACGAGCGAATCGCCTGGGGAGCCAATCTGGTGCTCGTTCTATTGGGATACGCAGGCATCCTGATGGCTTTGTCTCTGCTCAAAAAAATTCAACACGTAACCGGATATGCGGAGGCAGCCGCCGAAGCCGCCGCCACCAGCGCCCGAGCGGCCTTGTTGAACGCGGAGGCGATTATCCATGCTGAGAGGCCCTGGATATTGATCTCGGTTGAGCCTTCACGGAGCAAGGAGAACTGCTTTACTGTGATGGCCACCAACCGTGGCCGTTCCCCTGCCAGAATCGTTTCCTCCGAAGAAGAAGCCATTATTGCCGTCGATGAAGCGCAACTTCCCATCCCCGCCGAGTTTGAGAGCCGGGACCGGAAAGCCAAGCCTGCTCCCATCATTCTGCTTCCCGGAGAGTTCACCCCGATTAAACCATTCTGCCGCACTGATGTGAGAGACCTTTGCGACTCCGACGAGAGATTCAGGCGAGTTGAGACCTGGGACGAAAAAATATATCTTTATGGGAGAGTTACTTACCGGGATCTGATGGATCTCGACGAGAATCCGGCACATGAGACCAACTGGTGCTGCTGGTATATTCACGGGCGGCAGAACAGCGGGTTGGTGATTGCCGGACCGCAGGAATATAACCAGCATACATAAGTTACGCCGCCAGAACGGCTTTTCGATTCAGGCCAACAACAAGGGCCGCGCCACTCTTCTGGAGGCTGCGGCCCTGATTGTTGCTCTTCTGGGGAAAGCGAGGATGTATGCGCACTAAAGCGCGATCAGCGGTCGGGGCAGGCGGGTCTTTGCCCGGTCCAGAAAGAGCCTCATGCGCAGCGCCTCGGCCCGCTGGATGGCCACCAGCCGCATGTGCCTGCGGATGTGGTCGCCGTCGATCAGGTTTACCACCTGGAGTTCGTCAAATTCGGCGTCTTTTTCGAGCCGCGCAACTCGCTCTTCAATGGTTTGGCGAAATCGGGGGCTGATCTCAAAACCTTCACTGACAGCACAGTTGGTCATCATTGCGGGCTCCTCCAGGAAAATCTTCAGCGCCTTCCAAGAAAAATTCTCAAATGGGCTAAAGTTTTTTCAATCTGTGCCGATATTAAGGATGAATAATAGGAAGCGCCAGATTACGGGGTTGCTGTACGAAGGTAATTAGCTGTCCAGAAACGGGACAACTGAGTCGGTTTCAGCCTGGTTTTCCACAGCCCTACCTCTTCCTCACCCGCAGATTTGGCAGCTTTTGCCTCCTTAAATGACGGCATGTGATTAACGGTAATCAGTGTTAGCTGAAGAACCGCTCCCGGTGCCCACAGCTGAATCCACATTCAGGACACTCTGGATATTGTTGACGGGTTTGGAAGCCGGAAGGTGGCGTTTCCGGTCAGATGCAACCTGCGCGGCGCTGGCGCGTCTGATACTCTGACGATTGCAGCACTGTGCAGGCGGCAGGGAGGGGTCTCGAGACCATCTTCCCATGTTCACTGACCATTGGAGAATACCTGTGAAGCTAGGTTTTACAGCAATATCGTTGGCCGCGCTCCTGAGTTTGAGCACGAATTTGAGCCTTCAGGCTCTGGCACAACAGCAGCAGTCCCCCATGCCTGACGCCCCTACGCCTCAGGCGCCGTCCCAGCCACTTTCGAATGTGAACGGCCCGATTACACCCGGCATAGGCGCTGGGGAGACGCCGTCTTCCCCCAATTCTTCCTCGAATACGCAGGAGCAGCAGGCGCCACGACCGTCTGCCAGCCCGGTCAAGGACACGGTGCAGACCGCCGCGCCAGAGACGCCTGCCGCTGGCGAGGGTCCAGCCTTTACCCTCCATGTTCCCGTGAACTTTGTCGAAGTTCCGGTCACCGTTAAGGACTCGAAGGGAAAGCTGGTCTCCGGACTGACCTATCGCGACTTCAAGGTCTTCGAGAACGACTCCCGTGAGGTCATCTCCTTTTTCACCACCGATTCCTTCCCTTTGTCGGTCGCGTTTGTCATCGATCAAAGCCTGACCTCCGACGTGATGGCCAAAGTGAACAATTCCTTGAACGCCATTCAGGGCGCGCTGACGCCGTATGACGAGGTGGCCGTATTTTCGTACAACAACGGCGCCAGGGAGCGGACCGGCTTTACCGGCGCGCAGAGCGGCCGTTTGCCCGCCGTGCTGGCGATTACCAAAGAGATCGGCCGCGATATGTTGGTGCCGGTCAACGACGGCCCGCTGGCTGGCTGCAACATCCACCAAAACGGCAACTGCGTCGATCCCAACATCCAGCCGGGACGCTCTGCGGCAAGCGGCAACTGGATGAGCATTCCCAAGGAGCCGCACACGCTCAACGACGCCATTCTGACTGCGGCTAAGGAACTCTCCACCCGTCCCAAAGGCCGCCGCCGCATCGTTTACGTCATCAGTGATGGCAAGGAATACGGCAGCAAGGCTACCTTTAAAGAGGTGCTGAAGTACCTGGAAACCAACAAGACCGCCGTCTATGGCACGGCTGTGGGTGACTCAGCCAGATGGGGCGAGGGGCGTATTGACCGGTTCCACATCCCCTTCACGCCTTACGAGAACATACTGATCAAGTACACCCAGGCTACCGGTGGCACGTTAGAAGCTTCAGGCAACACCAACGGCATCGAAAAGAGCTACGCCAAGATTGCCGAGGAGGCGCGCACCCAGTACACGCTGGGCTACTACAGCCATCTGCCGGTGATCGACAGCAGGTTCCGCAAGATCGATGTGAGAGTGGACCGGCCTGAAAAAGAGGTTGAGGTGATTGCCAAGCAAGGCTATTACCCTTCAGGACAGGATACGAAATAAAGGATTGTTTGCTGAAAGCCGAAAGGCCTGCGCGTTAGCGCAGGCCTTTCTATTAGCAGGATGCTGCATGGGCCGGGAACTGCGGCAGCTTGTTCGCTTATCCACGCGACTGGCAGGAGCGGCAAATATAATCCGCAACTTTGAAGCCCATGGGATTCTCAAAGCGATTTCCGCAGCGGGTACAGGTGACATATTCCATGTCGCCGGTTCCGGCAGCTGTTATGGCTGGCGATACAACCGGTGGCGGCGCGGAAGCCGCGGTCTGCTGCACTGTTGGCTCAACCGGGGAGGGGTCGCTGATACCTTTGAGGCCTTCTTTGAAGCCCTTCAATCCTTCGCCCAATCCCTTGCCCAACTCCGGCAGTTTCTTGCCGCCGAAGAGCACAAGTAAAATAATCGCAATGATAATCAAATGTGATGGTTCGGTCAGGAAACCCATTTTACTTTCCTCCGCGCTCAGCTTTCGCCGCGCATTCTCATGTTAATTGTCGCACAGAGCGTAGTGCCCGCGCAGCGCTGGCATGAGACAGGCCTGATGAGACAGTAACGCACTTGTGCTGAGTAAGCGGAGTCTGCCCCAACCGCAGATGGTCAATTCACTTGCGCAGCATTGCCCAGCCGTTCGGTCACCATCGCATAAAAAGAGCGGAGGTCTTCTTCGTCGCCAGCGGTCAGTCGGCGGTAGACCTTCATCAAAGGAAAGAGCCTGGAGCCGCGCACCTCGATGGCCGGAACTGCCACCATGCCGCCGGGATACTGGGTCATTTCCCATGTGCCTGCATAGCGGCGGCGCAGCACTTCGCCCAGGTAGCTGCCCCAGAGCCGCACTTCGAACTCCAGTTCAAGCTCAGGGCTTTCAGCAACCACGACCAGAATCTCGTCCAGCGCGTCGATTGATTCCGAGGTGAAGTCGAGCTTCTGGTGGAACTCGCTGGCACCCAGTTCCGCCGCCGCTCGTGCATAGCCCTCCATCATCGAACCGAGGTCTGGGAAGACCGCCGCCTCCAGCCGTTTGCGCAGATTGATCGAGTTTCTCATCCAGTCTCCAGAGTATAAGACGCACGCTGCCGGGAGAAGCATTCACTGCGCAGCCGGAGTGGAAAAATGGCGCGGCTCCGCAATTTTATGGCAGACTAAAGCTATTGTGGAGGGTTCCTTGTTGAAGAAAATCAAGTTTTTCGTCCTTGCCATTCTGCTGACCTTTGGCGTCAGTAGTGCCTATTCCTCCAGCCGCGAGATTTATCCTGATCCAGCGCAGGCCAAGGCTGACCTGGCGACAGCACTGAAGACTGCGGCCGCGAACCATAAGCGCATCCTGCTGGACTTTGGCGGCAACTGGTGCGGTGACTGCCAGGCTCTTGATATTTATTTTCACGACGCCGCCAACCGGCCCTTGCTGGAAGCGAATTTCGTGCTGGTTCACGTGAACATCGGCCACTTGGATGCCAATGTTGAGATCGCCGAGAAGTATGGCATCCCACTGAAAAAAGGTGTACCTGCGTTGGCTGTGCTCGACGAACACGGGCAACTGCTCTACAGCCAGAAGACTGGAGAGTTTGAGGCAATGCGCAATATGGCATCGTCTGACGTAACCCAGTTTCTGACACAGTGGAAGCGACACTGAGATGGATCATTGCGGTGAATTGATGCCAGATTTAAAGGTCAATCTTCACTAAATGCATCTATCTAAAGGGAATCCTTGAATGCGTTCGCGCATCCTACATAGACGATGGCACTTTTATGGAATCCTGTGAGTTGGAGTGCACGCCTAGCCGAACTGGAGGCGCAATCCGGTGAGCTGAAAGAGGCTCCACTGCGCCGCGATGTGCGATCGCTGGGCACGCTGCTCGGAGAGGTTCTGCGCGAACAGGCTGGAGACGTGCTGTTTTCCGAGGTCGAAGCGCTGCGCCAGGGCACGATCCGCCGCCGCGACGCCGAAGCTGGAGGGCGTGAAGAAGAGGCCGCGCATCAGGCCGCCACCGCGCTGGCATTGGTGCATTCGCTTCCGGTTGAACAGTCGATTCTTCTCACTCGCGCCTTTGCATTTTACTTTGAACTGATCAATTTGGCCGAGACGAACCACCGCAAGCGCCGGCGCACAGCCCTGCATTTAAGCGGGGAGGCTGACCGGCAGCGCGGTTCGCTCATGGGCACGCTGAGCAAGATGCGGAGCGTGGGCATCGGCGCTCAGGAAGCTTTAGAGACGCTCAGGCGCGTGCTGATTGTGCCCGTCTTCACTGCGCATCCCACAGAAGTGGCGCGCCGCTCGGTGCTCTTCAAGCGGCGGCGCATCGGTGAGTTTCTGGCCGAACTCGACCGCATTCCTATTCCTGCGGAGGAGATGGAGCGTCTCGAAGAAGCCATCCGCGCTGAAATCACCAGCCTCTGGCAGACCGACGAGGTGCGCTCGCGGCGGCCCACAGTGTACGACGAAATCAAAATGGGCCTGGACTACTACGACGTCTCGATTTTCGCCACGCTGCCCAGCCTCTATCGCGAAATCGCCGAGGCCTTGCGCGCCACCTATGGCCTGGAGATCGAGGCTCACGAACTGCCGCTGGTGCTCAACTTTGGCTCGTGGATTGGTGGGGATCGCGATGGCAATCCTTTTGTCACTCCGGGCGTTACACGCGACGCAATTCAGCTTGCACGTGGACATTTGCTGCTCTATTACCAGCTACAACTAGACGAAATCATCGACCTTGTCACAACCAGCGCCCAACAGATTAAAATCAGCGATGTTTTGCTCCAGCGGCTTGAAGCTTACATCGCACTGGTGCATACACCGCAAGCGCAGGTTTTTGGCGAGCAATACGAGTTTGAATACTACCGGCGCTTCGCGATCTGCCTCAAGGCGCGTTTGCAGCGAACCCTGGATGCGGCGGCCGAACAGCCATCCGGCGGAAAGCTGCCCGTAATGCCCTATACGCTTACCCGCAATCGGCACCGGCTGGACAAGCTGGCGCAGGTCCTGCCCGCCTACTGTAACGTGCAGGATTTCATCGACGATCTGGAGACGCTGCGCGGGTCGCTGGCCGCCAATCGCGGGCTACGGATTGCGCGCACGCTCGTCGATCCGCTGATTTTGCAGGTGCGCACCTTCGGGCTGCATTTGCACACTATCGACATTCGCCAGCACGCCAAAGTTCATGCTGCCGCATTGCAGGACGCTATTGCCGATACCGCCGCAGCAACGCTGCCCGGTGAACTCTCGGATGAAACATCCGATGTGCTCGAGACTTTTCGCGTAGTGGCCGAGATGAAAAACGGCTGCTCGCCCGAGGCCATACGCCAATATGTCATCAGCGGCGCATCGACCGTTGAAGACGTGCTGGCTGTGGTGCGTTTGGCGAGGCTGGGAGGAGTGCGCGTGGAAGGCACGGATCGTGACCCCGGCCTGATGCCAGTGCCGCTCTTTGAGTCCATTGAAGACCTGCGCAACGCTCCCGCCGTTTGCCGTGAGTTGTGGAGCCGGCCCGATTATCGCAAGCTCATGGCCACCTGGGACAACTGGCAGGAGGTTATGCTTGGCTACTCCGATTCCAACAAAGACGGCGGCATGTTGACCAGCACATGGGAGATTTTCCGCGCTCATCGCGACCTGCACGTCGTGGCTCGCGAAGCCGGTGTCAAGCTGCGCCTCTTTCACGGTCGCGGCGGCACGGTGGGACGTGGCGGCGGACCCACGCATCGCGCCATCTTCGCCCAGCCAATGAACTCCTTCGATGGCCAGTTGCGCATTACCGAACAAGGCGAGGTGCTCAACTTCAAGTACTCGGACGAGGTGCTGGCTGAGCGCAATCTGGAGCTGATGATCGCCGCCTCGCTCGACGCGCTGGCAAGGCCCAATGCGCGCGACCCCGAGGGTCATTTCACCGGCCTGCTCAAACCGGAGTGGGAAGCGGCCCTTGATGAGCTTTCTGTCATCGCGTTCCACTTTTACCGAGCGCACATTCTCGACGATCCCGATGTGGTCACTTACTTCGAGCAGTCTACGCCGGTGGCCGAGTTGGAGCAGGCCAAGATCGGGTCCCGGCCGTCGCGACGCAGTGCCTCAACCAATTTGACCGATCTGCGCGCGATTCCCTGGGTCTTCGGCTGGACGCAGTCGCGGCTGCTGATGCCGGCCTGGTTTGGCGTGGGGTTTGCGCTGGGTGAATTTCTTGAACGGCCTGGGTCGCTTGAATTACTGCAAGTGATGACCCACGAGCTTCCCCTCTTCATCGATCTGCTGCGCAATGTTGAGTTGGCGCTTGGCAAGGTGGATCTGGCAACGGCGCGGCTTTATTCTTCACTGGTGGAGGACGCTGTGCTGCGCGAACGCATCTTCGATATGATGGACGCCGAATTCCATCGCACTGTGCGCGCGCTGCTCGCAATCACCGGGCAGAAGGAGTTGCTCGAATCCAATCCGGTGCTGGCCCGTTCGATCCGGCTGCGCAACCCTTACGTCGATCCAATGCACCTTATTCAAGTTGATCTGCTGCGCCGCAAACGGGCCGGAGAAGAGACGCCGGAGGTCAACCGCGCCATCGCAGCAACGATAAGCGGTATCGCGGCGGGGCTGAGGAATACAGGATGATAAAAACCAATCAGCTTGCACCAGTACATAAAGAGGGGAAATGTTGCATCGTATGTCTACAAACGGAGGCAACGAGTAAAAAGCTGCGAGAACGTCCGATTGCAGGCGGATGAAAAATCGCGGAATGTCCGAAAGTATCATGAATAAAAATGTGAAAACCAACGCAAATTGGTCGTTTTTGCGTGTTTTTTGGCCTTTTTTTGTGCGTATTAGCGCCGGAAAACTGCTCAAAGGAGACTAGAGAACCTTGGGTGACGTAGCAGGAGTAGTATGGGTTGGCTGAAGGTGTTGAGGTTTCCTGGGTCTCAAAATCGAGATCTGGAAAACGCGCCAAACATCACTTCGCTTTCCAACCACATCTCCATAGGAAGAGACACTTGCCAGACCGAGCACGAACTCTCTCAATCACTCCAGCGGGGTCACAGATCAGAAAGGGTTGCGCTTCAATCGTAATTATGTTTGATTGGTGTGTTATGTGTGGATAGGAACTGTCACGTTCATCATCACACTTCTGGTCCGTATTAAAAATGAATCTGTATATTACGCGGTAAGCGCCGGTTCTACTGCCCAAAATCACCTGAAACTTGGACCGCGTAGCACTATCCACCGCAGCCTGTCTCAGCATCGGCGGTCCGCTGTCCACGGTCACCGAAGTGGGAATACCGTCGGCCCCTAGGATGACGCTGAGATTCACGTCACCCGAGACCCGCGCTGCCATAGCCATTGCCGGATATTCAGCTGCCTGCACGTGCTCAACCTTCAGGGACGACTCAGAATCTGAAGTCTGAGCCAGTATCGAAGAAGAGACCAATAGGACTGCGACGACGCCAAACTGAATTAGATTCATGCCAATGAGTATAAGAGATAACCCATCCGAACCAGTTAGATTTCGCTTTAGAGCGTGTCACTGCTCACTCGGAACCTAACCCATCAACATAGCGAGCAAAGAAAATCTCTGAGAGCCGACTCAATCCGCGAGCGAAGAACGGCCTAATTCGGCAGTCCCACTCAGCTCGCCGGCTTCAGTTGCTTGGTGTTCTGGTAGGTGTAGATGATGCGGTGGGCTACGGTGATGGTGGAGATGACAGCCAGCACCCAGAGCGCCGGAGCCATGACGCCCCAATGGTTGAAGAGTGCGCCCAGAATCACCAGCACGATGCGCTCCGGGCGTTCCATGAAGCCTACCTTGCATTGCCCGATAAGCGCTTCGGCGCGGGCGCGGGTGTAGCTGACCATGAGCGATGTGACCATGACAAAGGCTACCAGCACCACATAACGGAAGCGGTTAATGCGACCGTAGTAAACCAGCAGGCCAAAGAACAACACCACGTCAGAGTAGCGGTCGATGACCGAATCAAAGAACGAGCCGAAGACGGTGACCTGATTGTTGCGCCGTGCCACACGGCCATCGAGCATATCGAATGCGCCAGCGGTGAAGATGACACACCCGGCATAGAAGAACATCATGTCGGCGTTGGTGGCGTTGGCGTGGCCAAAGAGGAATGCGGCCACGATGTTGATGACCAGGCCGATGAATGTGAGCGCGTTGGGCGAGATGCGGGTGAGCGCCAAGCCATGCACAATCTTGTTCAGAAGCCATCCGCAGGCACTACCAAATGCGCTCGTCCAGGTCATTGCCATCGTTCTACTTTTGCTCCGAATTTTGCTCTGCCTCGGCCTGAGCCGCAGCGGCTTCATCGTGAATGGTGGTCAGCTTGAGAATCTCAAGCTCGCGCTTGCCGTTGGGCGTTACGATGACAGCGGTATCGCCCACTTTTTTGCCCACGATGCCGCGGCCGATGGGTGAAGTGGTGGAGATGAGCCCCTTGGAAACATCGGACTCTTCACTGGTGACCAAACGGTAGACGATTTCTTCGTCCTTGGTGGAGTCGAAGACCACGACGGTCGAGCCGAAGCCCGCCTTGTCGCGGGGAATGTTGGTCAAATTGACCAGCGACAGCTCGGCCATGCGCCGCTTGAGTTGGCCCAGCCGCGCATCGACAAAGGTCTGCCGCTGCTTGGCCATGTGATACTCGGCGTTCTCAGAAAGGTCGCCCATGGCAACGGCCTTCTTGATCTCAGCCGGAAGTTCGTGCTGAAGCTCGTGCTCAAGAATTGCGATCTCTGCGAGAAGCTGCTTTTTGATGTGCTCGGGCATTCAGATTCCGTGGCGGCGAGCTGGGTTGCTCAATCCGCGTGAGATAGAAGAACTTTCCTTCTCATTATACCCGTACCACCACCTGCGGTGGGGCCAGACGGCGCTTGCGCGCCAGACGGTTCGAGTTACCCGATTTTTGCCACGTAGAAACAGCATCAAGGTCACCCGCCAACTGCCTTCGTCGGGCGCTACTTCCCCGGAGGCCCTTGCACCAGACCGATCAGATGGCCTTCGGGATCGAGAAAGCCAGCGATGGTGCCGCCGTCGGGAATCGGGTGCGGCCCAAAGGCCTTTCGCCCGCCCTTGCTTTCAATCAGCGCCAGCGCGGCTGCCACGTCCTCAACCCCGACATAGAACATGACGTGCTCGCGGCCTTCTCCCATTGCGCCGATGCCGCCGCCGATGCCTGTGCCGGGTTGAACCAGCGAATAGCCCTCCATTGCCGGGTTGATTTGCCAGTTGAAGATGCTTTTGTAGAACTCTTCCAGCAGCTTTTGGTCTTTACCGAGAATTTCAAAGTGAACAACAGGATTGGGATGGGGCATTATGCTACCTCCTCGCAGTGAATATAAAGTAACTCACACCGAAAACTGCCAAAATGTTCAAAAAAATACAGATCGTTTCATCCGATGATGTAGATTTGTTGCAAGAGGTCGGTCACAAGTAGGCACCCTGCGGGTCGATAACTCTTCAAATAGCTCTCCCGTGCGGGTTCGCTGTTTTTGAGGCGAGTTGAACGGGCGGGCAGCGAATTTATGACAGGTGATTGAATGCACTTTGGCTCTTGTCTTTTCTCAGTAACGCTCGCGGTGGGCTGCGGCTTGCTGGCGTCGTCTTCCGCTGCTTTTGCTCAGGAAACTGGCGCCATACAGGTGGCCGTGGTGGAACTACCAGAAGCCCCGCAGGCGCAAGTGTCCAGTGCCGAGATGGGCAATCGCGAAATGTCTGACGAGCAACTCAAACAGCAAGGGAAACAGCGAACGGATGTTTTCTTCTCTGCCTACAATGTCTCGTATCACAGTGACGCCGCTACGCTGAGCGCTGGGCAGAAGCTGCGTTTTGCATTTCTCGGATCGACCGATCCTATGGCCTTTGGAACCGCGTTTGCGGTGGCCGGTTACCACGAGGCCGCCAATGACGACTCCGGATTTGGTTGGGGAGCCGAGGGCTATGGCAAGCGCGCAGGAGCGGCGTTTCTCGACAACTTTGATAGCAAGATGCTGGGGAGGGGCTTCTTTCCCGTAGTTCTCCACCAGGATCCCCGCTACTTCCGTTTGGGGTACGGTTCCTATCGCCACCGGATACTGCACGCCGCAAGTAGCAGCATACTTTGCCGGCACGATAATTCCGGCAAGTGGGAGCCTAACTACTCCAAGGTCCTTGGTAACATTGGTTCAGCCGCAATCTCTGACCTTTATTACCCTTCAGATAGATCCGGCATCGGCTTCGCATTTGGAGAAGGATTCATCGATACCGCAGAGAATGGCGCTACCGCTATCTTCCGGGAGTTCTGGCCGGACATCTCACGCAAGTTCTTCCACAGGGATCCGACTCACGGCCTCGACGCCCAAATACGCGCCGCCAACAAAGCCAGGAGAGACGCCGAATAATCAATCCTGCCCAGATAAAAAATAGCGATCAGCCAACAAAGAATATTAATGGCTGCGCCATAGGTTGCACGGCTCAGGGAAGAGACGAGATACTAGCGTTCAGTTACGCGGTTGCTGCGAAAGAAAGGCTCACCATGCTCCCTATTTATACCCGGAATTGCATTCTCGCTGTGACGATGCTCGCCGCTTCTTCCATCCTGCTGGCCCAGACCGCGCCTCAGGATGGCGCGGGAGCTTATGCAACCGGGAACTATCGCAATCTATTTCTTGAAGACGGCCACACGCCCAAAGAGATTCAGGCCAAGATCGATTTGGCTTATCAGCAGCTTTTTCACGGCGACCCGCAGACCCAGGCCGTCGCCTTTTCGGTCGGCAAAAATGCGAATGGGCCACTGATGTATTTGACGGACTGGCATAACCAGGACGTGCGCACAGAGGGTATGTCTTACGGGATGATGATTTCGGTGCAATTGAACAAGAGAGCCGACTTCGACGCGCTGTGGAACTGGGCAAAGACCTACATGTATATCAGCGATCCGAAGCACCCGTCGTTTGGTTACTTCTCATGGTCATGCAAAATCGATGGCTCGCCCAACGAGGAGACGCCTGCGCCCGATGGCGAAGAGTACTTTGCCATGGCGCTGTTGTTTGCGGGCAATCGCTGGCCCAGCGGACAGGGCATTTATGACTATCACGCTGAAGCTCTGAAGTTGCTGACCGCGATACGCCACCGCGCAGTGATGACCGGCCCGACGAAGTTTGGCGAACGCAGCGTGGGTGCGGAGGTAAACGAAGAACATGCGATGATTCTCTTCGTTCCCGGAATTATGCCGCAGCCCTTCACCGATCCCTCTTATCATCTGCCCGCTTTTTATGAGCTATGGGCGCGCTGGGGTCCGGTTGAGGATCGCGCTTTTTGGGCGCACGCCGCTGAGGTGAGCCGCGAATATTTCGTGAAGGCCACAAATCCGCAGACGGGCCTTACGTCTGACTACGCCAACTTCGACGGCACGCCTCATGTAACCAAGTCTCCGCAGTCGAGCATGTTTGCTTATGACTCTTGGCGCTCGGCGAGCAACTGGTCGGTCGATTGGTCGTGGTGGCATAAGGCGCCGGCGGAGCAGCAGTTGAGTGACCGCATTCAGACGTTCTTTGCCTCGCAAGGAATCGACAACTACGCTCCGGTCTACACAGTGGACGGTAAGGATCCGAATGCGGCGCCGGGGAAGAAGCATGAAATCCATCCAACGGGACTCACGGCAACCAACGCCGTTGCGAGTCTGGCGGCTACTGATCGCGCCCGTGCAAAGCTGTTTACCGATGCCTTGTGGAAGGCGCCGATTCCATCGGGTCCGTATCGGTATTACGATGGCGTGCTTTATCTGATGAGCATGATGCACGCGAGTGGAGAGTTTCGGATTTGGGCTCCGAAGTAGCTCGTGTTAACTACGAATCCTCATCCTTGAAACGTAAGGAATTTTACTTTTTTGCGCCTCGTTCCAATATGTGCAGAGGCATCAAAGATGAGCAGACGAGAGCCCGGGCCTAAAGGCCGCGCTAAATTGCTCTCATTCAGGGGCCTGAAGGCCCCTGCTCCCTCCGGAATCTTCAATTGATAACAGCGCGAGAGTCTTTCGCGAGCTCTCTGCCCCTTGCTAAGGCTCGCTTGTTCAGCTCTGTGAAACGAGGATTTTTGACCAAGCGCTTGAGAGCGGCGTCAATGTTCACGTCGCGTAAGACGCCGATAATTTCCAAGAGCGCGCCCAGCATGATCATATTGCCCGCGCGCGGATTGCCCAACTCGTTGGCAATCTCGGTGAAGGGACGCGCCAGCACGCGCACATTTTCTCTCGCGCAATCTGCCGGAAACTCATCACCGTTGTAAATAATCCATCCACCGGCGGGCACAGTCTGCACAAACTTTCTGAGCGAAGGTTCATTCATCGCGACAAGAAGATTGGGACTGGTCACCATCGGCGAATCGATAACACGCCGCGAGAGGCGCACATGGCAATTCGATGTGCCCGAGCGCATCTCCGGCCCATAGGACGGCAGCCACGAAACCTCAAGGCCCGCGTCGAGGCCAGCTTCGGCCAGCACCTCGCCGAGCAGAAGAACTCCTTGCCCGCCAAAGCCAGCAACGCGCACGCCAAGATTCAGTTCCTCGATACCAGCAATCGGATTGCCCTCCGGCAAATCTTCATTGCGTACGCCAAGAATCTGTGGAATTTGATCGAGCGCCGGTCCTGCTTCGGGCAGCGCGCGTGGCTCAGTCTCTTTGGTGTGATCGCGAAAAACTCCCAGAGGGAAAGTCTTCTCCATCACTTCGCGCACCCACCTCTGCGCTTCTACCGGTGACATTTTGAAGAGAGTGGGGCAGGGTGAAAGCACTTCGATCAGAGAGAAGCCCAGTCCTTTCACCTGATTTTCAACGGCGCGCTTGATTGCGCGTTGAGCCTGCACGATCTGTTTGGTGTCTCCAAGGCCCACGCGCTCAATGTAGACCGGAGCCTGAAGGGTTGCCAGCAATTCGCTCACATGCAGCGGATAACCCTCCGATGCGGCGCTGCGTCCGTTGGGCGTGGTCACGGTTTTCTGCTCTAGCAAAGTTGTCGGCGCGGCCTGTCCGCCGGTCATGCTATAGATCGCGTTATTGATGAAGATGACCGTGATGTGCTCGCCGCGATTGGCTGCGTGCAAAATCTCCGCAGAGCCGATAGCCGCTAGATCTCCATCGCCCTGATATTCGATGACGATGCTCTCTGGGCGGCTGCGCTTCACTCCCGTAGCCACTGCCGGCGCTCTGCCATGCGCGGCCGACACATTGCCAACGTCGAAATAGTTATAGGTAAATACACTGCAACCCACCGGGCCAACCATGATGGTGCGATTCTGAATGCCCAGTTCGTCGATGGCTTTGGCTAGCATTTTGTGTACCTGGCCGTGTCCGCAGCCGGGGCAAAAGTGAGTTTGATGCTGAAGCTCCGCCTTGCGCTCATAGCGGTTGTAGAAGGACTTCGCTTTGCTGTGCGTTACTTCGTACTCTGCCACCATTTCGCTAGACATTTGCTACACACTCCTCTTCCGGCTGCATGGTCGACAAATACTTCCGAGCCTGTTGGCGCACAACCTCCAGCACCTCGGCGTGCGAAGGCACATTGCCGCCGACGCGGCTATAAAATTCAACAGGCCGCGCGCCGTTCAGCGCCAGCCGAACGTCTTCTACCATTTGGCCGTTGCTCATTTCGACCACGACAAAGGCTTGCGCCTTTTTCGCCAGCCGTTGCAAATGCAACTTGGGAAATGGGAAGAGAGTAATCGGACGCAGAACGCCAACTTTGAGTCCGTCTGCGCGAGCCTCGGCAGCTACGGCTTTCAGAATCCGGCCCATGATTCCGTAGCCGACAAGCACAATCTCAGCATCCTCGGTCTGCATCTCTTCCGCGAGTACCTCACGCTCCTCGGCCATGCGATACTTGGCCTCCAGATGCCCTTGGTGCGCTTCCATTTCATCAATGTCAAGATGCAGCGAGTTGATCAGATTGCCGCGTGTTTGTTCTGTTCCGGTGACGGCATACGCGGGCGTTTGCGGTGCGACGGCGGTTTGTTGAAACTCCACCGGCTCCATCATTTGTCCGATGAATCCATCGGCCAACAGGATTACGGGATTGCGATAGCGGTCTGCCAGTTCAAAGGCCAGCGCTGTGAGATCCGCCATCTCCTGCACCGAATGGGGAGCCAGAACTATGGTCCGATAGTTGCCGTGGCCGCCGCCCTTGACCACTTGGTTATAGTCGCCCTGCTCGGCAGCAATGTTGCCCAAGCCCGGCCCGCCGCGCGTAATGTCGGCGATTACGCAAGGCAACTCAGCGCCCGCCATGTAGCTGATGCCTTCCTGCATCAGGCTGATTCCGGGGCCACTCGATGCCGTCATCGACCGCACTCCGGCAGACGCCGCGCCGTAGATCATATTCATCGCAGCGACTTCGCTCTCGGCTTGCAAGAAGACTCCGCCAGCCTGCGGCACATAGCGCGCCGCGTCTTCGGCAATCTCGCTGGCCGGGGTAATCGGATAGCCATAGAAAGCGCGGCATCCGGCCAGAATTGCGCTCCGCACAATCGCTTCGTTACCCTTCATCAATTGCTTGCGCATTCGCTTGCTCCCATAATGCCGGTTCCCACTCCAAACTCTTTTTTCACAATGCGCAACACCGTAATCGCCCCCGGCTCCGGACAGACCACGAAACAAATTCCGCAGCCCGAACACCCCGCGCCAGCATAGATAGCCGTGCGATAGCCGTAGTGGTTCAGCCGCTCGCTGAGCGCAATCAACTTTGGAGGACAAGCCTCAACGCAGAGTCCGCAGCCTTTGCACTCATCCACATCCACCCGCAACTGTCCGCGGTCCTGCTTTTCAGCGCTCGTCATTTCCACTCCTCAAAAGCTGCCCAACCCGCAAAAAACGCCCGCCGCGCTCAGCGGAGGAATCCTTTGAAGGAACAAGTTATTTTCGGCTTCAAAATGCGCACCAGCAGTGATACGCATCACTCTGACCTCGTCAGGCGATGAGGTGAACAGGGTATTTATGCCCCTTATCTATTGAAACAGAATGGGTTGATGAGAATTAACGGTTTCATAGTGGAATCCCAGTTACTCCACCTTTACGTACCCGCTGTCCCATTCGCCGCGCTCGCGCAAGGTAGCAATTTCCTGGCGCGCCATCTCCTGGGCGCGTGCGTAGTCGGGTTTGACCACGCGGTTCAGCGGTATCTGCCCAGCGTCTAGGATGATCCAATGACGCGGCCGCATATAAACTGCCAGCGAACGAGCGTGGCGATCCAGCTCCTGGCGGCTCACTTCAACCCCCGGCTTTTTCTCCACGATGGCTACAGGGGCTTCAGAAACTACCTCATGCGCCACACCAACCACGACACAGTTGGCCACCTTCTCCGTGAGGCCGCAGATGTGCGCTTCCACGTCGCCAGGAAATATCTGGTAGCCCATCGACTTGATGACCCACTTCTCGCGTCCGGTGAGATGCAGGCCCGTTGCGTTCTTGAATCCTAGATCGCCGGTATATAAAAAGCCGTCGCAAGAAATGGCCTGGGCGGTGGCGGCGGGATCGTTGACGTAGCCCAGAAAGGTCTGCGGACCGCGGAAGCAGATGTGGCCAATTTCACCCGTGGGCAGCTCGTCTCCGGCATTGCAGTCCGCGCGCATCGGCTGACGAATTGTGCATGGATAGATCGGCATATCTTCACCCAGCCCGGCGAGAATCATTTCATGATCCGACGCATTCGCCTGAACATAGGTGCAAAATCCTGCGGTCTCGGTCAGCCCCAGCCCGGTGCCGACAACCGGCGCCATTGCAGCCAGCTTCTCTACGAATGGCCGCGAGACCGCATTGCCGCCGTATGCGGCAAATTTCAGGCTGGAAAGGTCGTGGCGATCAAATTCCTTCAGCAGCCACTCCAGATTGAACATCGCCGGAATCTGGCCCAAAAGCTCCACGCCGTTCTGGGCAATTGCGCGCAGCGTACGGCCCGCGTCGAAAAGCTCCAGCAGCACCGCCGTACCGCCACCGAAGAATGTGCTCATCAACACCTCGGCTTGTCCGCCTACATGCGACGGAGGCAGATTGACCAGCGCGCGAATGCCGTTGTCTCCGCCAAAAAATGCGCCACAGAGGCACATATTCTGCGCCGTGATGTTGCGATGCGAAAGCAGCGCAGGCTTGGGCGAGCCGGTGGAACCGGTGGTAAAAATCACCAGCGCTCCGTCGCTTTCGTTGACGGCGACATCGGCCAGCGCGGCGGAGCTCTTTGACGCATTGCGTTCCGCAGCCTCGGCAAGCGATGCAAAAGATCGTGTGCCTTCAATCGCCTCTTCCGAGTCCATCACAATAAAATGCTGAATCGAGTCGCACTGCGTCTGCACGGCGCGCCACAGCTGACGGAGATCAAAAGGCGGTTTCATTCCCAGGCTAGCAAAGCCACGCGGCCTGAGAATTCCAAGCGCACGCAGCACTTCGGCGGAGGTCAAACGGAGATCCAGCGGAGCCACAATCACACCGATTTTGAAGCAGCTGTATTCCAGCAAAACGTGATCAACCGAGAGCGGCAGCAAAGTGACCAGGAAGTCGCCCTTCTGAAAGCCCAAGCGTAGCAACTCAGCCGCCAACGCTGTGGTGATGCGGTCGAACTCGCTCCAAATGATGGTGCGACCGTTCTCAGCG
>CAYPYJ010000021.1:0-4126 GCA_964414945.1 uncultured Occallatibacter sp. | reverse complement strand
GCGCTGACGATGGCCGGAGCCTGCGGACGCTGTTTTGCCCACTTCGCCAGGGCACCGTGAAGCAGATGGCGATCAGCAAATTCATTTTCGTAGTCGTCTAGGGTATATTGCGGCACGCGCATCGCTTCACTCCGTTGTCTTCCTGAATCAGTCGAACAGCCGCAGACAAGCGCGTCAAGTGGCAAGGTCTCTCAACCTTGCCACCGTATTTTATCGTTCCAAATTTCCAGCACTTCTCACAACTTCTTCAGTTTGTCCTCCAGATCGGAGATGTAGCCCGCACCGGCGTCGGGTTCCAACTGCTTTGCCGCGGCCAATGCAGCCAGCCACGCCGTGCGCGCCTCATCTTTGTGGCCGAGATGTGCGGCGATACTGCCCAGCGTTTTTTGCTCTTCCACTCCACCAGGGTTGAGTGCGGCGGCTTCGCGAGCCATGGCCAGAGCTTCGTCGGGCTTGCGCGCACGCAGCAGTTCGTGGCTCCGCTGCGCGCGGCTCAGAGCCGCGGCCTGCGCAACCTGGAAGCTGCCGTGATAAACAAAGACGGCATAGTCGATCATTTCATCGGGCTTGCGGGTCTGGAAGCTGGCGTAGGGATTCAGCCGGCTGCTGGGAAACTCGCACCCGCTCAGGTCGCCGGCGCTCAGCAGAATGTATCCGTTGATGACCGGGGGAACAATATCCGCACCGCCTCCGAACCAGCCAGTATCCGCATTGGGCAACACGTAACAATGAATTCCGTAGACGGTGGGATCGACTGCGGGAGCGGCGAAGTAGGCAAACCAGCACTCCTGGCCGGGATGGCGGTCTTGCCATTCTTTGACCTGGTAAAGTTGCTGTGCCCAGTCCACGTTGGCGTCGCTGAGCAGATTGTGGGTATTCTTTGCTCCTCCCCAGATTTCGTTGGCGTATGCCATGTCATTGGGAAAGACGGTGAGCGCGGAGGCGACGTGGGCCAGGATAAGCGCCGCGCCAACATATGCCCAGCGGCGATTGCGCGCGGCGAGGGCAGTGATTCCGCCAGCGGCCAGAATAGCGCCCATTGCGTACAGCGGCAGAACGTGGCGCGCGCCGATGTTCATGCCTGAGAGCATGGCCACAGCCAGATAGAAGGCTCCAGGAACGAGCAGGTAGGCCACTTCGCGCGCTTTGCGCAGGCGACGGGTAACGATGGCAAAGGTCGTCAGAGCGAGCAAGCCAAACAGGCCAAGCGTGGTTTTGACGGCGATGACCACGGGAAAGTACCACCACACGCCGTGTGCATAATTTTTGCCGAGAATGAACGTGGGGTACCACTGGGCCATGCGTTTCACGTCGACCAGCCCCATCAGGTAAGACTCGGGCAGCAGATGCAGATGGGCGATAGCCATGACAGCCGTGGCGTTGAAGTGGCTGAGCGGACCAACGTACTCAGCCAGCGAGGTACTGAGCGCGAGGCCTGCCGGACGAGCGGCATAGCGGAATCCGTAAAAAGCCCAGAGCACGGTTACTCCGACCACGACAATGGCCGTGAACGCACCGCCTAAACGAAGAGCAACCCGGCCTCTGCTACCCTTGGGTGCGGCCACGATCTCGCCGACGATGAGCAACAGCAGAATCGGGGCCAGCAGAATGCCGGAGTGCTTGGTGGCCAGCAGCAATCCGGCGGCCAAGCCGGTCAAGAGCAATCGAAGCAATGTAGGCTTTTTCACATAGCGATAAAAGGCGTAAATACTGGCGATGAAAAACAGCGAAAGCCCAACATCGGTGGTGACCAGTGCGGAGTGGGCCAGAATATTTGGGTCGAATGTAACCAGCATCAGTGCGACCAGTCCCGCAGCAGGGCCGAACCACTCGCGTGCGGCAAAGAAGACGACCAGCGTGAGCCCCAGCGCGAGCAGCCCCGCAGCCAGCCTCATGCGGAAGACCAGCCGCTGGCTTGCGCCGTCGTTGCGGGCTAGCCAGACGAGGCCGTCCTGATAGGCCTCGGCCTTAAATTCGCGGTTCTGAAGAGTCGGAACCCAGAGCTTTTCGCCGAGTATGGGAAGCATGGCCAGCAGCTTGACCAGTGGCGGATGCTCGGGATTGAGTCCGTAGTCGCCAGTCTTCCACATCATGTACCCGGCGAACATGTGGTCGTCTTCGTCCCATGTGAGCGACTCGCGATGCACCATGTACACGACTTGTGTCGCCTGCATGGCCAGCAGTACGATGACTGCAATCCAGACCCATCTCTTGTGATTTGCCACAGTGCTCCGATCCCATCTAATTTTGGTCGCGCCAACCATTTTAGCTGCTGGAAGAAGGCCTGTGCGAGCGGTTAATTCCATAGCCGATGGCGGGCCGACTGGAAGAAGCCCCATGAGAGCAAACAGCGAGGGTTTGGCCCTACCGCAGGTGGCAGGTAAAGGAACTACCGAAGAAGCTGGTGCGAGCGAATAGCGAGCGATTGGCCCCACCGCAGGTGGTGGTTATCAGACGTGGGCGTACCTGGTTAGGCACTCGGAAGCTAAGCGGCACAGAGATACACTGAAGTTGCTCTGGATTCTCCGCAGACTTCTCTATGCGGCGAAACCTTCTCATCTCGTTTGTGCTGGCTGCGCTTTGTGTGAGCGTAGCGTATGGTTCGCGTACTTCCACTGCGAAGTCGCATAAGAAAGTTGTGCCTGTAACGGCCCAGCGCCAGAGAGAAAGGCACTCAGCGAAACCAGCAATCGGGCACGCGACGAAAGCTCACGCGCGGCAGACATCTGCTCGCAGGAATGCGCATTCAGCAACGCGCCAACAGCCAGTTCGCACTCGAACTGTTCAACATGCGCACCCGGCGGCCAGCTCAAGCCACGCCAAAGAGACTGGCGCTGCCGAGCACCGGAAAGCGGAGCACACGAACGCAAAGCCAGAAGCAGCAAAGCCCGAAAACATTCAGCCCCCCGCCGTGGCCGAAACAGTTTCACTGCGCAAGACGAGGGTTGCCATGCCGCCGCCTTTACGCGGCAGCTACGAGTCTCTGGTCCGGCAAAACGATAAATCCGAGGCCGACGGTCTGGAGAGGATTCAGGACGACGAAGATCTGAATGACCGCATCCAGCGCAAAATGCTGGTGCCGGTTCCTGTCTCCGCAAGGCTTGCAGTGAATGGCAATCTGCCGGAGAACCGGCGCTATTGCCGTCCCTGGACGGCTACTTTTCTCTCCGATCTGGCGCGAGCCCATGGCGCTGCCTTTCATGCTCCGCTCGAGGTCAGCTCGGCGGTGCGCACTGTGGAGTATCAGAAGAAATTGATGCGGGTCAATGGAAATGCGACCGCTGCAGAGGGCGACGTGGCAAGTCCGCATCTGACTGGGGGCACCATCGACATCGCCAAGCAGGGAATGACCCACCAGCAGGTAGCCTGGATGCGCCGTTGGCTGCTCCCCCTGCAACAGGCGGGCAAGATTGACGTGGAGGAAGAGTTCCGCCAGTCGTGCTTCCACATCACCGTCTACAAAAGCTACGCGGCCCCCAAACTGCCGCGCAAAACGACAGAGCAGGCTACAACGGAGCAGGCTGCAAAGCAAGCTCCGACCGGCAGGTCAGGACTATAACTCGTCCGTTTACAGATTTTTATTGTGCTGTATAACCCCTTCAAGGTTACAATCGCGGCCATAGCCCTTGTGGCTGAGCGAGGCGACTTATGACCGAAGTGAACTTTCCATCCGTGGCCGAGGCACCGCCCGGCCTTTCCCAGTTGCAGCGTGTTACCAACACCTTCACCGCGCCGACCAAGACATTTGAAGACATCAACCGTGGCAACCGGAGCTGGTGGATGCCGTTCCTCGTCTATGTTGTAATCGGCTACATCTTCTTTGCGACCGTCGCACTCAAGATCGGAATGCAACAAGTCTCGGAGAATCAGATTCACCTTAACCCATCACAGGAAGAAAAGATGGCCCAGGCGACGCCGGAACAGCGTGCGATGGGCATGAAGATCGGCACCTACATCACTGAAGGCATTTTCGTTGCATCTCCGGTTCTGGTATTGGCTGGGGTTGCTCTCTTGTCGCTTGGCCTGTGGGGCACCATCAATTTTGTCTTCGGTGGCAAAGCTACTTACGGCAAGGTATTTACCGTGTGGATGTATGCCAGCCTTCCATCGATTATTAAATCCCTGC
>CAYPYJ010000020.1:0-50252 GCA_964414945.1 uncultured Occallatibacter sp. | reverse complement strand
CGAGGACTCTATGTCTAAGCATGAAGTAGCCGTCGAGCTTGCCGGTGGCAAGCGGTTGGTCTTTGAGACCGGACGCATGGCCAAGCAGGCCTCTGGCGCTGCATTGGTGACCACGGGCGAAACCGTGGTTCTGGCCACTGCCGTAGCTTCTCCCGAAGCCCGGGAAGGCATCGACTTTTTCCCCCTCACGGTCGATTACCGCGAGTACACGTACGCCGGTGGACGCATTCCCGGTGGCTTCATCAAGCGCGAAGGCCGGCCCAGTGAAAAAGAAATCCTGACCTGCCGCCAGATTGATCGCCCCATCCGTCCGCTGTTCCCCGATGGTTTCCGCAATGAGACTCAGGTGATTGCACTGGTCTTCAGCGCTGACAAGGAAAATGATCCTGACGTGGTGGGCATCAACGCCGCCGCTTGCGCGCTGGCTCTCTCTGACATTCCCTTCAGCGCTACAGTGGGCGCGGTGCGCGTGGGTCGCGTGAATGGCGAATTCGTCATCAATCCGACTTATACGGAGCGCGCGGAAACCACAGTCAACATCATGGTCGTCGGTCACAAAGACGGCATTGTGATGATCGAGTCTGGCGCCAAGGAAGAGTCTGAAGAGACGATTCTGGCGGCCATCGAGTTTGGTCATACCGAGATCAAAAAGATTGTCGCGGCGATTGACGAGCTGGTGAAACTGGCAGGCAAGCCCAAGCGTGCTTTCACGGCGCCGGAGTTCGACGAAGCCTATTTTGCTGAGCTAAAAGCCAAGGTCGAAGTTCGTCTCAAGGACGCACTGGACACCAAGGTTCACGAGAAGCTGGAGAGCCAGACGCTGGTGAAAGCGATCAAGGACGAGCTGGCTGCTGCGCTGCCCGCGGACGATCCGACGGCGAAGAAGAAGCTGGGCCATTATTACGAGAAACTGCGCGAGAGAATCTTCCGCGAGCAAGTGACCAAGGACCGCATTCGGCCTGACCGTCGCGAGTTCGATCAGATTCGCCAAATCACGATTGAAACCAGCGTTCTGCCCCGCGTGCACGGCTCTGCTCTGTTTACGCGCGGCGAGACGCAGGCATTGGTCACCGCTACGTTGGGCACAGCGGACGAAGGTCAGCGGTTGGAGAGCTATGAAGGCGACAAGAAAAAGCCTTTCATGCTGCATTACAACTTCCCGCCTTTCTGCGTAGGCGAAACAGGCCGCATGGGCGGCACGGGCCGCCGCGAGGTTGGCCACGGAGCATTGGCAGAGCGCGCGATTACAGCGGTTCTTCCCTCTGCAGAAGAGTCGCCTTACACGATTCGCATCGTCAGCGACATTCTCGAATCGAATGGTTCGTCGTCGATGGCTACGGTTTGCGGCACCAGCCTTGCACTTTATGACGCGGGCATCGCACTCAAGGGTTCGGTGGCCGGCGTGGCGATGGGCTTGGTGAAGGAAGGCGACGACTACGCCATTCTCACCGACATTGCCGGCGCAGAAGATCACTACGGCGATATGGACTTCAAGGTGGCCGGAACCCGCAAGGGCATTACTGCGCTGCAAATGGACATCAAGATCGGCGGGCTGACTCGCGAGATTCTTGAAAAGGCGATGGAGCAGGCGCGCAGAGGTCGGTTGTTCCTGCTGGACAAGATGGACGCGGTGCTGGACGGACCGCGCACCGAGCGCTCGGCTTATGCGCCGCGCATTGAGACGGTGATGATTCCCACCGACAAGATTCGCGATCTGATCGGCAAGGGTGGCGCAACGATCCGCGGCATCATTGAGCAGACTGGCGCAAAAATCGATGTGGACGATACGGGCCGCGTCAACGTTGCCTCATGCGACGCCGACGGATTGAAGAAGGCTTTGGAGCTGATCGGCAACATCACCGCTGTGCCTGAAATTGGCAAAGTTTATCTGGGCAAGGTAGTTCGGCTGGCAGAGTTCGGCGCGTTTGTCGAGCTCTTCCCTGGCACCGATGGACTGCTGCACATCTCCGAGATCGCCGAGCATCGCGTGAAGGAAGTGAAGGATGAGTTGAGCGAAGGCGATCAGATCATGGTCAAGGTTTTGGCCATCGAAGGCAATCGCATCAAGCTCAGCCGCAAGGCTCTCATCCGCGAACAGAAAGCCAAGCTGGCTCAGTCTGCTCCGGCAGGTGTGGAAGGCGAAGAGGCGGAGATTTCTGCTTCCGAGGCTCCTGCCGCTGCTGCTTATGTCGCGCAAGTCAAGCCTCGCAATGAGTTTGACGAGCGTCAGCCGAAGTCGAACCAGAGCACGATTCTTATCGAAGGCGGAGACGACTTTGAGGAAGAAGATGGCATTGAGATCGACGAGGAGAACGAGCCGAACTTCAATCGCGTAGATGGCGCGCCAGCTCCGGTGGTTGGACAGCCGGTAGGCGCGGGCCGTCCCAAGCCTGACAACAAAAATCGCCGCCGCCGTCGCCGTCCGGGTGGACCGGGTGGTGGTCGCGGTCCGGGCGGCGGACAATAAGTTAGCTGCTTGTTTGAAACCGAATACACGAAAGGCCCGGATGATTTCCGGGCCTTTCGCTGTTTGGATGCCTAATTCATTCTTATGAAGCAGCTCAGCGGAAAGTATGCTATCCGAGTAGCCTACTGCCGAAGCACGTCTGAAGTGGGAGCGATTTCTACGCTGTTTTGGACTGCCAATCCTTTTTTCTCAATATACATTTTCTGGTCTGCGGCAACGCACAATGACTCGGTATCGGATGCGTCTCCTGGAAAGATCGCAATACCGATGCTGGCGCCCGCCTGTACTTCGCGGCCATCCAATAAGAATGGTTCCTTGAGTAGTTCCAGAAGATCTTGAGATACGTGCATCGCATCTGTGCGGCTGGTGGGTTCATCCAGAATCACGGAAAACTCATCTCCGCCTGTTCGAGCTACCGTATCGGAGCGACGAATGCGCTCCGCAAATTTCGATCCGACTTGTTGCAGCAGTAAATCGCCGATGTGGTGTCCAAATGAATCGTTAACCTCCTTAAAGTGATTCATATCAATTAACAAAAGTGCTGCTTGAGTCTGATTTCTGCGGGCACGGATCAGGGTGTTCGACAAACGATCTTGAAAGAGACGGCGATTCGGCAATCCGGTTAACACATCGTGCAGAGCGAGGAACTTATTGTGTTCGATCTGGTCTTCTAACAGAATCAGCAGCATGCCGGCGGCGACTATGAATTTTGGCAGGTCACCCACTTCAGTTTCGATGTGGATCTGTGGCAAATGCGCCCTGATCAGCGGCATCACAATGAAGCTTGCCGCCCAGAGAAAGAACCCGGAAATGGTGATGAAGGCTCCGGCAGAGGCGCGGTGATAGGTATAAGTAACGAGGACGAAGCAGGAAAAAAAGATGGCGAAACCGACGGTATGCCGTGCGACCAGAGCGTCACTTCCGACGCCATACCCGGGCTTGTTCTGAAAGTTCAGCAGGAAGATTGAAAGAGCGCAGAAAATGAGTACGAGAATCCAGAGATGCGAAGAATGGTTGCGGCGTCTCGCGATGAGCATAAATGCGAGCGGTGCAAGCCCGAACAAGGCAGCGGCCGCGGTCAGCATCCAGTTCTCACCAGGCGCCAGCCGCACTATCGCGATATAGAGTGTGCTGGTTGCCATCAGCAAGCCAAAAAACCACCGTGAGGAGAGCTGTCTGCGGTCGGGAATGGCGGCGTACATGAACAGAAATCCAGCTCCGGAACTCATAGCTGACTGTACGATAAAAGCCAACGGTCCCCAGATTCCCGGAGTTCTATGAAAAATGGAGGCGATAAAATGCAGCAGAACCAGCAGCCAACCCGCTAACCACAACCGGGAGGAAGGCGTAGGACTGCGTCGTTCCAGAGAAGCAAATGCGCACAGCAACAGCGCAATCGTTAACACATTCGGAATCCTGGTCCAATCCAGAATGGCTGTCACTCAGATACACTCGCTCCAGTCTATTGAATCAGCCCCATGGGCAAAGATCCTAAATAAGAAAGCGCTTTGGTAGTACTTATGTAACACAAATCGCATACTGTATGGGAGGCGTTTAATCAAAGAGAAACGCCATCAACTTTACTTGCATCAACTTGCCTCTGAATCGTCGACTTTTGTTGGGAAGACGTTGCCCATGCGGCGGATTTGCGCGCCCACGCCGCGCAGCTTTTCTTCGATGCGCTCATAGCCGCGATCCATATGATATACGCGGTCGAGAATTGTTTCGCCTTCAGCGACCAGCGCGGCTAGCACCAACGAGGCGGAGGCGCGCAGGTCTGAGCACATGACGGCTGCCGATGTGAGCCGGGCCGGGCCGCGCACCGTGGCAGAGCGGGCATCGACTTTGATGTTCGCGCCCATGCGGACCAGCTCCTGTACGTGCATGAAGCGGTTCTCGAAGATGTTTTCCTTGACCGTGCTGACGCCTTCGGCCTGCGTGGCCAGAGCCATGTACTGGGCCTGCATATCGGTGGGAAAGCCAGGATACTCTTCGGTGGAGATGTCGGCGGCGTTGAGCTTGCCATCGGCGCGGACGCGGACAGTCTCGGAGTTGAGAATATCAACGCGCGCGCCAGCCTCTTCCAATTTTGAAATGACCGCGCTGAGATGCGCCGGGCTGCAGTTGGCGACGATCAGGTCGCCGCGCGTGATGGCTCCGGCGATGAGAAATGTTCCCGCCTCGATGCGGTCGGGATTGATGCGGTGGCGTGCGCCATGCAGCTTGTTGACGCCTTGCACGCGAATCGTCGATGTGCCTGCGCCCTCGATCTGTGCGCCCATTGCGGTGAGCAGTGCGGCGAGATCCGTGACCTCGGGCTCGCGAGCGCAGTTTTCCATCAGAGTTTCGCCATCTGCAAGTACTGCGGCCATTAACAGGTCTTCAGTTCCGGTGACGGTAATTTTGTCGAAGACCAGATGCGCGCCGTGCAACCGCTCCGCGCGGGCTTCAAGGTAGCCGTGCTCCTGGGTGATGACTGCGCCCATTTTTTCAAGGCCGCGAATGTGCAGATCGATGGGGCGACCGCCGATGGCGCAGCCTCCGGGCATGGCCACACGCGCCATTCCGACGCGAGCAATGAGCGGGCCAAGCACGAGCGAACTGGCGCGCATGGTCTTGACGATTTCGTACTTGGCTTCAGGGTCGGAAAGCGTGCGACAACAAATCGTGGTGCGATGCTGTGCGCGTCCGTAGCCAAGCTCAACCTCCGCGCCCATCGAAGCCAGCAGACGCCTCTCGGTTTCGATGTCGCGAACCTGGGGAATGTTTTCCAGGGTGACTTCGTCTTCGGTAAGGATGGCCGCCGCCATGCAGGGTAAAGCCGAGTTTTTCGCGCCTGAGACGCGGATGGTGCCGACCAGCGGGTTGCCGCCGCGAACTACAAATTTATCCATGTAAGCTGAACACTCCGTAACTCTTTAGTGTAAATCCGTGGGCTGGAGGGGCACTACGGGAATTTCTGGCTCTTTGGCGGGCCGTTTTGCGTGTAGGGCGATCCGGTATACTTGCTGCGTTTTGAAATTGCGGTAGAGAGTGAATCTAAAAATAGAATGACAAAAGCATCGATGTTCTTTTCGCGTTATTGGAGTCTTGTGGTTGCGATTCTGTTTCCTCTGTTCGCGATTGCTACTGAGTCTGCAGCCAGACTCGGAGAATACGACGTAGTTTTACAGGCAATACTCTCTGTCATCTGCCTTGCTCTGTTTGTTCACTCATGGTTTATGCAGCGCAGATACACCCAGAACAAATGGAGGCTCTCTTTCTTCACTTTGTTACTGATCTTTTTTGCGCTTGTACCGTTGTGGCTTGGTCTGAACGTGATCCGGAACTATTCATACAATGCGGGTGTGGAACAGATGTACTCTTTGTATTCGGATGTAGTCATTCTGCAAGATGCAATCGTGTGGTTAGCGAAGACGCTTTGTGTAGTGGTTTCGTTGTGGATGATAGTCGACTCAGGTCGATGGCTGGTGAAGCGAATCCGAGCGTGAGTTAGGGAACGTTCTTTTCGCTTTTCTGCGGCAAAGGCAGTAAACGCAAGCGAGTCCGGTTTGGGTCGACAGTGATCAGCGCGCCCTCTTCCAACTCTGAGGCCATCTGAACCAAGGCAAAAACTACCTGACTACCGATAGCATTCAGACTGACATCATCGGCTCGGATTTGTACCACGCTGGGTTTTTCACCGTGGGTCGTGGCGAGAATTGCGCTGAAATCCAGATCGTGAGTGAGAACCACGAAATCGTTCGCACTGGCATAAGCCATAATCTTCGAATCGGGAGCATTCGCCGCCCCGATTGTTGACCAGTGTTCCGAGGGGATGCCAGCATCGACCAGTAGACGCACCCATTGGGGTGACAGATTCATATCGACGAGCAGCTTCATGCCGTGGCCAGAATGACCTCGCGCTCTTCAGCTAGCCATGCGGCGTAACGAAGCGCCTGCATGATGTCTTCGCGTTCCAGATAAGGGTAGCTGGTCAGGATCTCCTCAACGCTATGGCCAGCACCAACCTGTCCAACAATCATGCCAACCGTAACGCGCATACCGCGAACGCAGGCCTTGCCGCCCATCATGGCGGGATTTTGGGTAATGCGATTCAGTTGTTCCATGGGCTACTCCTTTCCCAACCATCCTACGGCTTATGGATTGAGAATACACGCCTTACGGACAAATGGCGAAATATGATTCCGTCAGTGACCGTTTCCCCTATAGCTCCAGCACAGTGTCTTCAATGGCGAGTCGGACGTTGCCGTCGCTCTTTGCTAGGCGGCGGACGGCTTCGGGCTTGTCGACTCTGGCTTTGAGCATGACCAAGGCTACGGGAACGCTGCGGCCGGCGCTCTTGATGGTCTGTACGGCGCACTCGCGGTCGATTTTGCAGGCGGCCATCAAGATGTGAATGCCGCGCTCGACCAGCTTGGTGTTCTGCATATGCACGTTGACCATCAGGTTCTCGTAGACATAACCCAGGCGGGTCATGGCTCCGGTGGTGATCATGTTGAGAACCATCTTCTGGGCGGAGCCGGCCTTCATGCGTGTGGAGCCGCAGATGACCTCGGGTCCGACATCAGCGATGACCACAAGGTCAGCGGCTGCGGCTAATGGGGTGTTGTGATTGCAGGTGACGGCGGCGGTGTGTGCTCCGCGAGCGCGGGCGTAAGCAACTGCGGCAACCACGTAGGGAGTTCGGCCAGAGGCTGAGACGCCAATGACGATGTCTTTACGGGTGGGGCGGCGTCGGGCGATGTCGCGCTGACCGAGTTCCTCTGAGTCTTCGTTGACCTCGACAGCCGATGCTAACGCCTTGGGCCCGCCTGCCATAATGTACTGCACCTGTCCCGGAGCGGTGGAATATGTGGGCGGACACTCTGAAGCATCAAGCGCCGCAACACGACCGCTGGATCCTGCCCCGATGTAGATCAGCCGACCGCCATCGCGCAGACAGCGAGCAACCTGGTCGATAACCAGCGCTATTTCTGGTATCGCCTTCTTGACCGCAGCCGCAATTTTTGCGTCTTCGTGGTTGATGATTCTGGCGATCTCGAGTGCTGATTTTGTGTCGAAACCTTGAGAGGCTTCGTTCTGGCACTCTGTTGTTAGTTCCTGAAGCTGGGAGGCCTGATCTTTCTTACTGTCTTCTTTTTGTCCGGCCAGTTCCTGCATCGTCGAGCTGGTAAGCATCGCGTCTGTCCCCAATTTTTAATTGTATCTGCAAACCAGTCAACTCACTACTAAAATCTCAATGTATAGCGCCATTTTGGGCATGGAATAGAGGAAGATTTACAGCACTTCACGGACGGCGTTGTGAAATGCGGGCCTTACCTCACGGATCAATTGGCTTTGCCGGTCAGGCCAGGTTCTGTTGGTCAGTAATGCAACGGCAATCTCGGCCTCCAGGTCGATCCACAGCGAGCAGCCGCTAAAACCAAGATGGCCTATGGAATGAGGCGAAAAATATTGGCCGGAGGATGAGGTTTCTGAGGGCGTGTCCCAACCCAATGCACGTGAACTTTCTGGAGCGCCTTGACGCTTGGCGAAAAGCTCGACGGTCTCTGCTTTGAAGAGGAGGGCGTTTCCGTTCCCAGATGCCGCATCAAGAATTTCGCGGGCAAAACGGAGTAGATCAGGCACGTTGGAAAAGAGGCCGGCGTGGCCAGCCGCGCCTCCAAGCAGCCACGCGTTTTCGTCCTGGACCTCACCTTGAATGCGGCGATTGCGCAGTGTGGTATCGATTTCTGTGGGCGGGATGGCCGGATGTGCACCGAGTGGAGGAGAGAAGCGCGTGGATGTGAGGCTTAGGGGTTTAAAAACCTCTCGTTGGAGCCAGGTTGGGAGGGCTTCGCCGATCAGCGTTTCCAGGGCTTTGCCGAGCAGGATGAAACCGGGATCGGAGTACTCGGCGCGGGTTCCGGGTTCGGCTGCCAGGGGTAGCTCCAGGCACGCTTTCAAGAGTGCTTCAGAGGTGGCGGCGGTGCGAAAGAACTCAACGTAGCTGGGCAGGCCGGAGTTGTGCGCCAAGAGGTGGCGCAGCGTGACTTGACGGGCTGGGTCGGACGCTGTTCGATGCGCGATCAAGTCGGGGAGCAGTTCATTTAGTAGTGTCTCCAGGCTGAGCAGGCCGCGCTGGTGGAGCAGCATGGCCGTGGCGGTGGTCGCCATTACTTTGGTGATGCTGGCGATGTCGTAGATGGTCTGAGGGGTGACTGCGGGAGAGGCTTCTTCATAGGTAAAGTGGCCCAGGGAGTCCAGAAGCACAATCTCGGATTTGGACAGCACACCGAAGGCGCAGCCGGGAAAGGCGTGAGCGGCGATGGCTTCTTCGAGCACGCGGTAGACAGCGGCGAAGCGGCTTTGGGGGCTGGCAGGCGGGATGGAGTTTTCTGCATTCATGTTCGATAGGGATGCGGATCAACGGATCAGTGTGGCTTTACCCTCTGCGCTGGTGGGCTGGACGGATTTACCTTTGACCTCGGCGGGCGTCTTAAGTTTGGCTTTTGCCAGGGATTTCTGCGCTCCCGAATGCGTGGCTTTAAGCAGCTTTCCCTTGCCGTTGAAGGTCATGGTCCATTGCATTGGGCGGGGGATTGCCGCAGCATCGACAAATGAGATGACTGCGCCGCCGTGCATGGGAATAAAGATTCTGCCGGGTGGCGGGGCTGGGAGTTTTTTGATTTCATTCACTTCTGGAGGACCGATCTGGGGATGCGCTCCGGCCAGTGCAGCGTAGCAAAGGCCTGTTGCAAGCCACTGGGGAGGGTCAATCGGATGCTCTTCGGCGCGGATACGGTTGAAGGCCGAGATGGTGAGGGCGTTGATTGGAGCGGGTGAAAAAAGCGAGTAACCCCGGCGCAAAATGGGGATGATGCGCACCCGGCCGCTGTCGCCGCGAGGAATCGATGCGGAAAAGACGCTGACGTCACCGGTTCCGTTGTTGCGGGTGAACTGCAAAAGGAGATGGTTGGGCAATGCGGGGCAGACGATCTGCTGGTAATTCCACTTTCCCTGATTGAATTCCAAGCCGGCAAACCCAGCGCGTTCTTCGATGGAAGATTCGCCGTCCGCAGCCAGATCGCGATCTTGCTGAGTCATGCGGTCATAGGGACGAAACTCGAGCGCGGTGACAGGGAGTTCTGTCTCGCTACCGGGAGGAAAGGGCATGGGGCGCGGAGCAGCTTTCCGGGTATGGCTGTAGGGATGGGGCTGGTCCATCTGTGGCTCCTGAGAAGGGGCGGCTGAGCAGATGGCGCCCAAGGCCAAGATGGTTGAGAAAGTGGCGGGGAGGATTCTGAGTCGTACCATGCTGCCCCCAGAGTACCACCACTGCGTGAGGCAGACACTTGGTTGAGAGCGGCGGAATACAAAAGGGGCAACCTGATTCAGGCTGCCCCTTGATGGCCCAGGAGATTGGAGTGGTGCGCCGGACCCGTGATGAAACCGGCGAATCAATCCATCAAGTGAATCAACAGATCAATGCGCTGCGGGATGCCCCGCAGCCGGTTTGCGCGCCGGGACACCGGGCTTTGCCTTTGCAGCAGCGACTTCTCCATCGCGAAGCACGATCTGAGCCGCGGCGGGTGTGGTCTCCGTGGCTGGAATCACCGTAAACGAGTCGTAGGTTCCCACCAGCGCTGTGGCAGGCGGAATCTTGTATTCGAAGCCAACCGCGGGAATTTCCTTCTCCAGCAGAGGCTTCTTCATGTTAACGATGAAGTCGGCAGTCTTGGCGTCTTTGGCATCCTGGGTTACGGCGACCTTGATTACGGACGCAGTGGCTTCGAATACGATTCCGGGGACCGGCGTTACTTGATCTTTCAGAAGCGCCCAGAGTTTATCGGCATCTTCTTTTACGCCATTCGCCAGAACGTATTCCTTGTCACCCAGATTTAGCTTCATTGGGTCGCCACCCGTCAAAGCTTCGTGCGCAATCTCGGCTGCGGTCGGCTTAGGCTTGATCTGAGGAGCTCCACCAGCAGGAAAGAGTGAGTCAGCAGACTGGGCTTTGATGTCGTCCAGTCCGTCCAATTTGCCGTGAAATTGGATGTAGTAGTAATCCAAAGTTTTTTCAAGCTGTGGCTTGAAGTTGGCAGGAGCAAAATTCCACGCACGGGCGTAGAACCAGACGGCTTGTACCAGATCCTTGCCGGCTGGCTTGGTATACGCATCGGCCAGTTGCAGGGTGTCCATCAATCCCATACCTGATTTTGTTGCATCTGGCGGATAAAGCATCAGCTCCGTACGATACTCATCGATTCCAGCTTTAATGTCTTTTTTGGAGGCAATGTTGTCTAAAGCGATCGCTGAGTGGAAGACCGGGTAGGTTCCGCCGGTCAGCTTTTTCCATTCGTCGGCGGAGGAGGCGGCAGGCTTTGCAGCCGCAAGGCCTTTCTGGGCAAGAGCGGCGGCATCATCACAGGTCTGCGGGTCAGAACTCACGCCGGTCTTTGGATTGACCGTTTTGGCGCACTGGCCCTTCTTGATGAGAACCGACATGAAGATGGCCTTCATATTTGCCGGATCCACCTGAATGAGGCGAGTGGCCGCGTCGAGCGTTTTCGGAGCGTTTTGCAGGCCCTGATAGGTGTCGATCAGCCGGTCAAGCACGTCGGCCTTGACGACGCTTTGTGGATAATTCGTCAAAAACCCCTCGAATGCCGCAGCCTTGGCGTTTGCATCTGTCTGCGAGATTGCCATTTGATAGGTGTTGTACTCTGCCGGATCCTTGATGGTGATTGTCGAATCCTGGGCACGCAGCATAGGCGCTGTAACGAGGCTGATGGTCGCCAATGCCATCACATATGCGTAGACTAACTTCTTCATTTAGTGCTCCTGGGAAATGCCAAAATGGAGATCAAATCTTAAACACTCGCTCACGGAATGCGCAACCGTTCTTTTGGACGGCTGCATTCCATGGCATCGGATAAACGATACCACGGTTTTCAATGCGGTGTTGAAGGGATTATAGAAAGCTACGCTCCTTGTTACAAGCGGAGTTTGAAAAAAGGCAAGGATTAGGGGTTAAAGGTCAGGGATCGGGGTTAAATCCACCTCCGGATTGCTGCCAATCGCTGTGATAAAACGCTTTTCCCGCCCCTCGCATCTGGATTGGCTGTTGAATGCACATAACGAAATAGACACCCGGGAGGGCAAAACTGTTCCCGGATTCATTGCAGCAGCCGTACCAGCTCAACCTGCTCGGCTAGGAAGGCGTCGTGGCCATGGGCGCTAGTCATCTCGCGGTAATCGGCCTGAACGCCAGCGGCGCGAATGGTATAGGCAAAGTCGCGGACCGACTGGGGCGGAAAGAGCCAGTCGGAGCTGATGCCGACAAAGCTGAGGCGGGCACGGATGCCGCCAAATGCCTCTGCCGCCGACTCGCAGCCACGCAGCGGGTCCCAGGTGTCCATGGTGCGCAGAATGGCCAGATAGGAGTTGGCGTCAAAGCGTTCAATGAAACGCTCTCCCTGGTGGTCCAGGTAGCCGGCGATGTCGAAGCGTCCGCCGATGAGGCCGCTTCCCAGACTGCCTTCCGACGCCCAGGGGTCTTCGCCGTTGCGGTTTGACTTGCGGCCGTAGCGCTCGTCAAAAAGTTCGGTAGACTTGTAGCTCATCATTCCCACCTGGCGTGCCAGGGAGAGTCCTTTGCGCGGTGGCCGCTGCGGCAGATAACGACCGCCCAGCCACTCCGGGTCGTGCTGGATGGCCTGACGTTGCAGGTGGTTCAGAGCCAGACCCATGGCGGTGAGCGGCGCTACGCCGATGATGACTGCACGCTCGACACGCTCTGGGTCATGGATGGCCCAATCCAGGGCTTGCATTCCGCCGATGGAGCCGCCAAGAACCAGCCGAAGCCGTCGAATGCCGAGAGAATTCAGAAGCCGAGCCTGCGCCCTGACATTGTCTCGGATGGAGACCAGCGGAAACTCCGGGCCGTAACTCTTGCCGGTCTCCGGGTTAACCGAGCCGGGGCCGGTGGAACCGTAGCAGGAGCCCAGCAAGTTGATGCAGATGACAAAATCGTGTTCCAGAGACAGGACCGCGCCGGGGGCAAAAATCTCTGGCCACCAGGAGCCCACCAGCGCCGAGCCGGTGAGCGCGTGGCAGACCAGCACGGCGTTGTCTTTGGTCGCGTTCAGCCGGCCATAGACCGCGTAATGCAGCGTGACGCCGGCCAGGGAGCGACCGCACTCCAGCATCAGTGGCTCGTCGAGTACAAAGTCGCCTTCGTAGGTGGGCGACAGAAAAGAGGCTGCGGGCGGCGAGACTCCGGTCCCGGCTCTGGTTTCACTCATGATCCCTATTGTCCTACACGCACCGCCGTCTTGGCTCTTCATGCCGCAGTTACTCCAGTGGCAATCTTGATTGCCTGGTCCAGGTCGGCCAGAATATCTCGAATATCTTCGATGCCGACTGAAAGACGCACCAGTTCCGGTGTGACTCCGGTTGCCGCCTGCTCTTCCACGGAAAGCTGCGCATGTGTAGTCGAGGCCGGGTGAATGACCAGCGACTTGGCGTCACCGATGTTGGCTAACAGAGTGAAGAGCTTGAGCGAGTTGATGAGCCTTTTGCCTTCTTCGTAGCCGCCTTTCACTCCAAAGGTGAGCAGCCCGCCTTTGCCGTTGGGCAGATACTTTTTCGCTCGCTCAAAGTATGGGCTGGATTCCAGGCCGGGGTAGTTGACCCACGCTACGCCGGGATGCTTCTGGAGAAACTGGGCCACCGCCAAAGCATTCGCCGAGTGGCGTTCCAGGCGCAGGTGCAGCGTTTCAATGCCTTGCAGAATCAGGAAGGCATTGAAGGGCGAGAGAGCCGCGCCGGTGTCGCGCAGTCCCTGAACACGAGCTTTCAGAATGAAGGCCAGCGGTCCAAAGGCCTCGGTGTAGACGAGCCCGTGGTAGGAGGGGTCTGGTGTAGTGAATTCATTGAAGCGGCCAGAGGCAGCCCAGTCGAATTTGCCCGCATCCACGATGACGCCGCCGATCGAGGTGCCATGGCCGCCGAGGAATTTGGTGGCGGAATTGATTACGATGTCCGCGCCCCACTCGATAGGCCGCACCAAGGCAGCCGAGGCCGAGGTGTTGTCGATGATCAGCGGCAGCTTGTATTCGTGTGCGATGGCGGCCAGCTTCTCGATCTCCACCACATCCAGCTTGGGATTGCCCAGCGTTTCGGTGTAGATGCCCCGCGTCTTGCTGTTAATGGCCGTGCGCAGGCCGTCAAAGTCGTCCGCGTCAACGAATTTCACGGTAATGCCGAGCTTTGGCAGCGTGTAGTGGAAGAGGTTGTAAGTGCCGCCGTAGAGCGAAGTGGTGGAGATAATCTCATCGCCAGCGCCAGCCAGCGTGGTGACTACCAGCGTCTCGGCAGCCTGACCTGAAGCCACGGCGAGGCCCGCCAGGCCGCCTTCCAGAGCTGCCACACGCTTTTCAAGCACGTCGGTGGTGGGGTTCATGATGCGGGTGTAGATGTTGCCAAACTCCTGCAACCCGAAGAGCCGTCCGGCGTGATCCGCGTCTTGAAACTGGTACGAAGATGTCTGATAGATGGGCACGGCAACGGAGCCGGTTGTGGGGTCTGGGGTTTGACCGGCGTGGACGGCAAGGGTGGCAAACTGTTGCTTCGCTTCGGACATGCTCTTCTCCTTGATTTTTTCGATTGCGTTTTCGCGGTTAGTGTTTTCTTGTTTGGGTTTTGGCAGGGCAGGGAAGCGGGCCGCGCCAAAACAAAACGGCCCGAATCCTCTAAGGACCCGGGCCGCCTGACTTCAAGATCGGTTGCTCTTGGCGCATTTACCTCTCAAGTGCCACACGGACGGGCCCACATTCCATGCACATACACATGGCCATGACCGCAATTCCGTGATTTCTTGAGTTCGACATAAAAGAAGTATTCACGGAAGCGGGGGTGGATGTCAAATGGAAATCGCAAACAAGAAGCCAGGGACTCAACAAATTCCGCTACTCTTCAGGCTTCCATACATACGCTCCCGGCTGCGGCAATCCGATGTGAGCCAATACGCGATAGGCAAACTGGCGGGCCATCTCGGTGGAGTCGATGGGCTTGTTATAAAAAGCTGGGATGCAGGGAAAGATCACTGCTCCAGCTTCGGCGGCGAGCGACATATTTCTGAGATGAATGCGATTGAAAGGCGTCTCGCGGACGCAGAGAATCAGCGGTCGGCGCTCTTTCAGCGTGACGTCGGCGACGCGGGCAATGAGCGAGTTGGCAAGGCCGTTGGCGATTGCGGCAAGCGTTCCCATGGAGCAAGGCAGGATGATCATGCCATTGGAGGGATAGCTTCCGCTGGCGATGGCAGCGCCAATGTCGATGTCTGAGTGCTGGACGGTTTTGGTTGGCGTCGTGCCCAGGAGTTTTTCCAGCAGGTCGTTGCGGCCGTTCACGTTCAGTTCTTCGGCTAGGACGCGCAGAGAGTTTTCCGAAGCAACGAAATGCACGCGGGCCACGCGCTCATCGGATTCGAGCGCGCGGAGCATTTCGCGGCAGAAGACAGCGCCGGATGCGCCGGTGAGTGCTACGGTAAGATTTTTGGCTTCCACGGCGCGGACTCCTTCTGCCCAGCTTATAGCCCGACACCCCCACTTTAACCGATATGCGCTCTTCGCGTGTTCGGGAGATGGAAGCTTGCACGATAGCACAAAAAAACGGGCCGGGGAGCAACCGGCCCATCGGCACATGAGTTCTACGGCTTTGGCATGGCTGCCGGTTCGCTGGTAGGGGGAACAATGTTCTTGAGCCGCATATACGTGATGAGGTTTCCGTAGTGTTCCACATTGTGCATATTGTTGACCGACAGAACGCCAAGCTTCGGCGAGGGTTTTCCAAAGAACATAACGGTTTGAGTGGCGGATGCATCGGTCATGCCGCCGTACGCCTTGTCACAGTAAGCGAAGGCGGTTTTGAGCGAGGCGATCAGATCGGCCTTTGAGGTTTTGGTCTTCTCGATATGCGGCGCGGGATTCGGCTCGCCAAGCACCATGGAACAGAATAAGTACTGCGCGTCGGCCACGTGTCCAATGATCTGGCCATAACTGCGTACCGCTTCCGTGGGCTTGAAGGCGTAGTTTTCTTCAGGCATTTTTTCCGCGGAGCGAAGCAGAATCCCCTTCACGCCTTCATATATGTTCTTGTTGGATGTGCTGAGTGGGTTGTCGGGGGGCGCGGCGACGGGGGCTGCGGGCTTATCTTGCGAGAATGCAACGGCCGTCGACATCAGCAGACAGAGCAGAAGTGCACGCACAGATGTACGCATGGATATTCCTCCTCAGCAGCAGTACGCAAACTGGAGAGAAAAGTTCCAAGACGCGCTCAATATTTTTTAGGCCCAGACTGTGCCGGATGCGCCGGTAAGCACCACAGCTACTCACCCAGCACCCGCTGGAAGATCGCATCCACATTGCCCAATTGGCGGGTGTAGTCGAAAGTCCGCTCCAACTTCTCTGGGGTGAGCAGAGAAGTAATCGCCGGGTCCTTTGCCACTTCGTCGCGGAAGACTAAATCTTCTTTCCATGAGCGCATGGCATGGGATTGCACGAGGCGATAGGCGTCCTCGCGCATCATTCCGGCTTCGGCAAGATCGAGGAGCAACTGGCCGCTGAAGATGAGGCCGCCTGTGGATTCGAGATTCTTCTTCATTCGCTCGGGATAGACGAGTAGGCGGTCGATCAGGTTCTCCGTCTTGGCCAGCAGGTAATCCACCAGAATCGTCGAGTCGGGGAAGATGACGCGCTCGACCGAGGAGTGCGAAATGTCGCGTTCGTGCCAGAGCGCGATGTCTTCGAAAGCTGCCTGGGCATTGCCGCGCAGCACGCGCGCCAAGCCGCAGATTTGCTCGCTGGTGATGGGATTTTTTTTGTGCGGCATGGCCGAAGATCCCTTTTGCTTTTCGCTGAAATACTCCTGCGCCTCGCGCACCTCGGTGCGTTGCAGGTGGCGGACTTCGAGGGCAACCTTGTCGAACGTGCTGCCGATGATGGCCAGCGTCGATATGTAGGCGGCGTGACGGTCGCGCTGGATAACCTGCGTGGCAACCGGGGCGGGTTTGAGGCCGAGGCGCGCGCAGATTTTTTCTTCGTGCTCAGGCTTTAAATGTCCGAAAGTTCCAACGGCGCCACTGAGCTTGCCGACGCGCATATCTTCTGCCGCCGCGTCGAAGCGAATCAGGTTACGCTCCATTTCGGCAAACCAATTAAGCAGCTTGAGCCCAAACGTCGTCGGCTCCGCGTGAATGCCGTGAGTGCGGCCAATGGTAGGCGTGTTCTTGAATTCCAATGCGCGTTTTTTGAGCACTGACATGAAGCTGACGAGACCCACGCGAAGCATCGCGGATGCGTCTTTCACTTGCAGAGCCTGGGCGGTATCGACAATGTCGTTCGAGGTCAGCCCGTAGTGCAGCCAACGCGACTGGGCGTCGAGGCCCTGAGCCTTCAGTGTCTCGGCAACCGCAGTGGTGAATGCGATTACGTCGTGCTTGACCTCGGCCTCAATCTCTTGAATGCGGGCGACGGTAAAGCTTGCCTTGGTGGCGATAGCTTCGGCTGCGTCGGCGGGGATTACGCCGTCCTCGGCCAGAACGGTGCTGGCCGCCGACTCAACCTGAAGCCAGCAGCGGTACTTGTTCTCTTCGGTCCAAATCTGGCCCATAGCGGGGCGCGTATAGCGGTCGATCAAGGAAGGCTCCTTCAGGGCAGAGAGTGGCGGGCAACGGCGAAAGCACAGCAGGGCCTAAGCGCCTGAGCCCATTTATATTTTAAACGTTAGGGCTAGAGTTCCGAATAGCCGCATCAAGGCACTACAAGCGTGAATGCTTCAACTGCTCGGGATGCCCAGGCGCTTGTGCAGCTCATCAATCAACAGTCCGCGGCCTGGCTTGTAAGGCTGAAACCATTCGCCGTCGATCACCAGTTGCGGAATGGCCCGCTTGCCCACCTGGCGCACCAATTCCGCCGAGGCTTCGCGGTTTTTGTCGATGTCGATCTCGGTGTACTTGACGCCGTGGGAGTCAAGAAACTTCCGTGCGGCGCGGCAATCCCCGCACCATGAAACGGCATATAATTGCACTTCCATTCGGACATTCTACTGCCTTTTCGCTGCTACCATCAGGAAGAATGACTGCCGATGAGATCAAATCGCTGCTGAAACTGGAGCCGCACCCGTGCGAGGGCGGCTGCTTCCGCCAGACGTATGTAGCTCACGAGACCATGAAACTGCCACGGGGCGTGCGCTCTGCCGGAACGGCGATCTATTATCTGCTGGAGCAGGGCAGCTTTTCTGAGATGCACGTTCTGAAATCTGACGAGATTTTTCACTTCTATCTCGGCGATCCGGTGGAGATGCTGCAACTTTACGTGGATGGGCGCTCCGCGGTTTTCATTCTTGGGCCGGATTTGGCGGCGGGTCAGCAGGTGCAGCTTGTCGTTCCAGCCGGAGTCTGGCAGGGTACGCGACTCATCGGCAACGGCAAGGTGGCGCTGCTGGGCTGCACCGTGACTCCGGGCTTTGACTATGCAGATTATCGAGGCGGGAGTTATGACGAGTTGGCCGGAAAATGGGCTGAGGAAGCCGGACGGATTCGCGCCCTTACCCGTTTCTGAGCAAATTACTATGGCACTCGATAAATTTCAAGATTTGCTGTGCAAGATTTGATCACTGTTTCGTTCAATGTATGAGGAGCCATGAAAAACGCGATCACTTTTCTCCTGATTCTCATGCTATCGACAGCACTCCCTGCGCAAGACAGTGCTACTGCCGCTGCTCACCGTCTGGCAAACACGAAGTTTTTTGCTTTCGGTGGAATCGGTCGCGCAGGCAAGACATCAGACGGTGAGAAAGACTTCCGCATCGTCTTTGCACAGGCGCGTAATGTCGTACTCAGGCAATTCGAAGACCTATTCGCAAGCGGCAGTCCGGAAGCCAAGAGCTATGCGCTGGTCGCGATTCACGCACTCTCACCGGATCGTTTTGAGGAGCAAAGAAAATCTCTCAGGGACTCATCAATAAAAGTGACTACGATGAGTGGATGCATCGTTGAGGAGAAAACTCTCATCTCGGTGGCCAAAGACATTGAGATCGGATACTACGATCACCGGTAGAAGCCGCATTAAAGCAGGAGGAGGCTAACCTCTCCGTTCTCGAAAGAAGCTCCGTAGCAACTCGGCGGATTCTTCTGCGAGGATTCCTTGTTCGACTTGCATCTGGTGGTTGAGTTGGGGATGGTTGAGCACCGCAAGCACCGAGCCAACTGCGCCTGCTTTGGGATCGGCGGCGGCGTAGACGAGGCGGTCTAGCCGGGCATGGATCATCGCTCCGGCGCACATGGCACAGGGCTCCAGCGTGACGTAAAGCGTGCAATTCAGTAGACGATAATTGCCGATGGCCGTGGCGGCCGAGCGCAGGGCGACAATCTCCGCGTGAGCCGTGGGGTCTACGTCGCGCAGCACACAATTCTGTCCGCGCGCGACGATAGCTCCCTCGTGGACCACAACCGCGCCGATGGGCACCTCACCGGCTTCGGCAGCCTGGCGGGCTTCATCGAGGGCGGCTTGCATGGCTTGGAGGTCGTCGATCATGGTTTCAATTTTCCTGCTACCCCACCCTAGCCGCAAAAACAAATACGCGGCGAGGGTGGGGCACCCACTATCCTACTCATCTTGAATCTTAAGCGCCGCTGGCTGCTGCTGTGTCATGCAATGCAGCGTGCCCAGGCCCCAGACTAGATCGACCGAGTGGATGCCGATGACTTCGCGGGTGGGGAAAAGCTCGGACAAAATATTCAGCGCGATGCGGTCGTTGGGATCGTGGAAGGTGGGAACCAGGACGAGGCCGTTGGCAATGTAGAAGTTTGCGTAGCTGGCCGGAAGGCGCTGGCCGCGAAAAATTACTGGCCGTGGAAGCGGAAGTTCGGTCAGGTTGAACTGCTTGCCGTTGACTGTGCGCGCGGCCTTGAGACGCCGGAGATTTTCGACGAGCGGCGCGTGATTGGGGTCGCTGGTGTTGGGTTCGACGGCAGTAAGAATCGTATCTGGCGCAACGAAGCGGCTGATGTCGTCAATGTGACCGTGGGTGTCGTCGCCGACGATGCCGCAGTTGAGCCAGATGACCTGATCGATGCCGAGATAGTCGTGAAAAACTTGCTCCAGTTGGGCGCGGCTCACGTCGGGGTTGCGCTGTTGCACTTCACTGAGCAGGCACTCTTCTGTAGTGAGCAAAATGCCTTGGCCGTTCACGTCAATGGAGCCGCCTTCTAGGACGACGCGATGCTTGTTGTCATCCGCTAACTCGATTGCCGGTTTCCATTCCGGCAGGCCCAGCAACTCCGTCACACGGCCCGGCACTTGATTGTCGAGCGGCCAGTCGGAGTACTTGGCCCAGGCGTTGAAGCGCCAGTTGGTGAGGGCGACTTTGCCTTCGCCGTTGCGCACAAAGATGGGGCCAGAGTCGCGCGTCCAACTGCGATTGGTGGGCCACTGGTGAAAGCTCACGCGGTCGAGATTCGCGCCGGCACGCTCCAGAATGCCGAGGACGCGTAGTTCGGCCTTCGCGTCTTCGACGAGTATATGAACGAGTTCATGCGCGGCGAGCAGGCGCACGATCTCCGCGTAGAGCCAGGGAATGGCCTGGAACTTTCCCGGCCAGTCTTCCGGATTGTGCGGCCAAGCCAGCCATGTGGCTTCGTGCGGCTCCCACTCGGCGGGCATGCGGTAGCCAAGTTGATGTGGCGTTTCGTTCGTCATGGATTCTCGTTCTGTATTTCCTGAGGGTTAAAGCTCCGGGCAATTATTGGTAATTGATGTGTGGACAAAAGCTCTTCTCTTCAATTAGCTCGAAGCGCACACGTCTCCCTCTTCAATGTTAAGCATTTCTTTGAGCTCTTTCGTCCGTTCAACCGTCAAGCGAGTCAACATCATCGACCTGCACATTGGATGAACCGAACCGTATACCCCAGGTTTGTCCTCCTGATAGTAAAAAGAAGCCAAGTCAGCGTCGCGGAACTTGAGCCAGCTTTCTTGAGCAATCCTAAGTTTCTTCACGAATTCGACATCCGATTTGTGTTTTGAAATCAATTGTCTGTAAACCGTATTAAGTTCTGCGTCCGCCTTTGCAGACTGATCGGCTTCGCAAGCGTTCATTTCGCTTTGCGATTGGTTATGCTTATCAAGACACGGATCGCTTTCCTGAGCGGAGGCGTTTCGTGCAGCCAGTAGAACATTTAAGCAAAGAAACACACAGCACTGTGAAATACACATCTTCGTACGATGCATGAATCCTCCGATATTCGCTCGTATTGAGACTCCCGAAGTTTACTTGGAATCTCCGTCTGCGGCCCACGAATTCACAGGGTCAAGAAAGCGCTGAGTGATCGGCGCATAGGCGTCGATGCGGCGGTCGCGCAGGAAAGGCCAGTTGCGGCGCGTTTCTTCGATGAGGGCGGAATCGATTTCGGCAATCAGAATTTCCTCAGCATCGTGCGAGGCTTTAGCGATGACGCGGCCAAAGGGATCGGCGAGGAAGCTGCCGCCCCAGAACTCGATGCCTTGACCTTCCGCGCGATTTCCCTGGATGTCTCCGTGTTCAATTCCGACACGATTGACGCCTGCCACAAAGATGCCGTTGGCGATGGCGTGGGCGCGCTGAATGGTCTGCCAAGCGTCATATTGCGCTGCGCCAAACTCAGCCTTCTCCGCCGGATGCCAGCCAATGGCGGTCGGATAAAAAATTACTTCGGCACCTTGCAGTGCGGTCAGACGCGCGGCTTCGGGATACCATTGGTCCCAGCAAACAAGAGAGCCGATGCGGCCAAATGCTATGTCTACGGCCTGGAAGCCCAGATCGCCGGGGGCAAAGTAATACTTTTCGTAGAAGAGCGGGTCGTCGGGGATATGCATTTTGCGATAGACGCCGGCGATGGCTCCATCGGAATTTAGCGTGACAGCCGTGTTGTGATACAGACCCGGCGCGCGTCGTTCAAAGAGCGAGGCGATAATAGCGACGTGTGCCTCGCGAGCCACTTCGGCCAGATGTGCAGTGGACGGTCCGGGGATCGGCTCGGCGAGATCGAAGAGGCGTAGATCTTCGCGCTGGCAAAAGTATTGCGTGCGGAAGAGCTCCGGCAGGCAGACGATGTTCGCACCTCGCCTCGCCGCTTCGCGGATATGACCAATCGCGGCGGCGAAGTTGGCTTCAGGCTCCGCGCCCATGCACATTTGCACAAGGCCGACATTGAATTTGCGCGAATTTGCCATAGCCTAACTTTCTCCTCGTCATGCACAAGGCCGATTGAGATTCGAGGTCCCCCAGCCTTTTCGCAGAGGACGCGATAAGGACGGGGCACCCAACAATTACTGGCAATTTAGCAGGGTTACAAGTTCGCGGTATCCCAGGTCCCAAAATCGGGACCTGGGGCACCCAAAGTTCTGTGCCATAAATGAGAAAAAATGAATGCTAACAATCCAGTACTACAATAGCAAGGCCAACCCCGCATGGCGGGATTGGCCTCAATTATTGCTGTCGAAAAATTTTAGCACTCTTCCAGAATCAGCACAGCGGCGGCGATGGTGGTAGTCCACAATCCGCGCTTGTCGCCCATGGCCGATTGCGTCACATTGCTGGTGCGAACGATCTTGTTAGAGATGCGATAGATCTCCTTCTTTTCGTCCCAGCTCTTGTCCGGATCAAATTCCACATCGAGCGTGGTGGCTAGCATCTCGGCGGCCAGTTCCTCGGCGTACTCGCCGGCCTGCTCTTCGGTCTCGCCAAAGCTATGGTGCTCGCTCAGGTAGCCATAAGTATTTTTGTCTGCCGGAATGGCCACGCCGATGCTCGACACCAACAAACGATGCGGCTCGCGGGTTGAATTTTCGGCAATAACGGCAAAAACCACTTCACCGGGGCTCAGGTGGGTAAGGCCTTCCTTGCGCGTGATCATCTTGCAGCGCGGTGGAAAGATGGATGAGACGCGCACCAAATTCTGCGAGGCGATTCCCGCATCCCGAAGCGCCAGCTCAAAGGATGTCAAACGCTCCTTATGTTTGCCTACGCCCTTGGTGAAAAACAGCTTCTTCGGGACCATGCTTTTTCCCAATTTCGATGTGTCCTCCGTGTCTCTGAATTTGACAAGTTTTTTAGACGTTCCCGCATGAGTTTATCGCATTTGGGCGGGTGAAAACGGCATTTATATAAATTTCGTCTTACGATTGTGCAGGTTGGCCTCAACCGACGCCGGATTCCCTGAATCCCCGAGGTCAGCCTCATCCTCTAACATGATGTAAAAGGAGTCTTTCAAAGCCGATGCAAGCTACCTATAACGGACTGGGATTGCCGCAAAATGGCGAACTGATCGAGTACAGCAACGGGCAGATGGATGTGCCAGACCATCCCATCATTCCATTTATCGAGGGCGACGGCACGGGGCGCGACATCTGGAAGGCCTCGCAGCGGGTCTTCGACGCAGCAGTCGAAAAGGCCTATGGTGGCAAGCGGGCGATTCGCTGGTTTGAGATTTTTGCCGGTGAAAAAGCATTTCGCCAGTTCGGCGCATGGCTGCCGGACGACTCAGTGGCCGCAGCGCGCGATCTGAGAGTCTCAATTAAGGGACCGTTGACAACACCCATCGGCGGCGGCATCCGCTCGCTGAACGTGGCGCTACGGCAGTTGCTCGACCTCTACGCCTGCGTGCGGCCGGTGAAATATTACCAGGGCGTTCCCAGTCCGGTGAAGCGCCCCGAGAAGGTCGACATCATCATTTTCCGCGAGAACACTGAAGACGTGTATGCGGGCATTGAGTTCAAAGAGGGAAGCGCGGACGCGGCAAAGCTGATTGACTTTCTCAACAACGATCTGCTGGCAAAGACCAAGAAAAGAGTGCGCGAAGATTCAGGCGTTGGCATAAAACCGATTTCGATCTTCGGCTCGAAGCGGCTGGTGCGCTTCGCGATTAAGCACGCGCTGGAATCTGGCCGCAAAACCGTTACGCTTGTGCACAAAGGCAATATTCAGAAGTTCACCGAAGGGGCATTCCGCGAGTGGGGCTATGAAGTTGCCACTGAGGAGTTCCGCGCTGAAACCGTCACGGAACGCGAGAGCTGGATTCTGGGCAATCAGGACGCCAACCCTGGACTGACCGTTGAGCAGAATGCAGCGCTGATCGAGCCGGGTCTGGAGTTTGGGTCGCCGGCCTTCCGCGAAGGGGTTTACGCCGAGGTCAAAGGCGTACTCGACTCGATTGGAAAGACACACGGCAATGGCGCATGGAAATCGAAGGTGCTTGTCAACGACCGCATCGCCGACTCGATTTTCCAGCAGATCATCATCCGTCCGGAAGATTACAGCGTGCTGGCCACGACCAACCTCAACGGCGACTACATCTCTGATGCGGCGGCGGCACAGGTCGGCGGTCTCGGCATCGCTCCCGGCGCGAACATCGGCGATGGCTTTGCAGTTTTTGAGGCTACACATGGCACTGCGCCGAAGTATGCCGACAAAGATGTTATAAATCCTGGCTCGTTGATTCTCTCCGGCGTGATGCTGCTGGAATTCATCGGCTGGAAAGAAGCGGCAAAGTTGATCGAATCATCGCTTGAGAAGACAATTGTGCAGAAGTTCGTCACCTATGACTTTGAGCGGCAAACGGCTGGCGCAACCAAGGTTGGCACCAGCGAATTTGCCACGCGGATCATTGGCAATATGTAAAGGCAGCGGTCAGTGGGCAATGGTCTGAATAAATTGTTCACTGATCATTGGCAAGATTCCCCGAGGAGGAAATGAATGCGCAAGAAGATCAGTATTATCGGTGCGGGCAATGTTGGTTCAACAGCTGCGCACTGGATCATGGCCAAGGAGTTGGCCGATGTGGTGATGATTGATGTGGTGGAGGGCGTGCCGCAGGGCAAGGCGCTGGATCTGCTTCAAGCGCTTCCCGTCGAGCGATCCGACGTCCACATCACAGGCTCGAATGACTATGCCGATACGGCGAACAGCGACATTGTGATTATCACGGCCGGCATTCCTCGCAAGCCCGGCATGAGCCGCGATGATCTGTTACACACTAACTTCAAGATCATGACAGATGTGGTCAAGAATGTGGTTGCGTATTCGCCGGAGTCGATTCTGATCGTGGTCTCGAACCCGCTGGACGCGATGGTTCAGGCCGCCTATAAATTATCGGGCTTTAATCGCGAGCGAGTTATCGGCATGGCCGGGATACTGGACTCTGGCCGATTCAAAAGCTTTATTGCCCAGGAGTTGAACGTGAGCGTGGAGAATATGAGCTGCCTGGTTCTGGGCGGTCACGGCGACCTGATGGTTCCGCTGATCCGCTTTACCACTGTGGCTTCGATACCGATCACCGAGTTGCTCTCCAAAGAGCGTATCGACGCACTCGTCCAGCGCACGCGCGACGGCGGAGCGGAGATTGTGAAACACCTCAAAACTGGCAGCGCTTACTACGCTCCTTCGGCTGCGGCGGTCGAGATGGCCGAGGCGATTCTCAAGGATAAGAAAAAGATTTTGCCCTGCGCGGCATTCCTGCAGGGCGAGTACGGAATCAACGGGTACTACACTGGTGTACTCTGCAAGCTCGGCGCGGCCGGTCTGGAGCAAATCGTCGAACTCAGGCTCACCGATGAGGAGCATAATGCGCTGATGAAGAGCGCTGCCGCCGTCAAGGAACTCTGCGACGTAATTGGCGTGTAGATATTTTTACCTCAATAACTGATGCAAAGAGGCGCTCGATAATTGTCGAGCGCCTCTTATGATATAACTAAAAAATCTTATCCCACTGCCTGCACTGCCCCTTTACCCACTAACTCCTCGATCCGTTCCACCCATCCTCGATCTGCCGCCACGCTCATCGCTTCTGGCTCCAGGATTACCGCGTACTCACCTTTCTTTTCTAACTGCAGCATTACTTTGCCTGGTCCCGGCGCCGCATCTGCTGCACTCTTCAGCCCGATAAACATTTCTTCGGAAGCGCGATCCAGATTGATGCGGATCCTCACACCGGTAGGCACTTTCACTTGCACTTCCTCCAGCGACTGAATCGCGCTGATAGCAATCTTTGGCGCAGCATCCTCATCGCCCGTCAACGTTCCGCGAATTAGAACCGGAGCCTCTATCTTCAACTGGCCTGAAAGTCTTTCATAATCTCGCGGGAAACAAACTAACTCAATCTTGCCTGTCGCATCTTCAAGCGCTGCCTGCGCATAGAGTTTCTGGTCCCGCTTTGTCTTCTGCACCTTCAATCCAAGAATCATTCCCGCGACTTGTATTTCATCCGCCGGGTCTGACTGCGCACCCCAGCGTTTCTCCGGCGGTTTGCGTTCCAGGGCTTCAGCCACAGGGATAACTCCCGATAGGTTACGAAGCTTCTCAGCATACTTATCCAGCGGATGTCCCGAGACAAAAAATCCCAACACTTCTTTCTCATTGGCCAGCCGCTCGCCTTCTTCCCACTCGGCCACCTTGGGCAGATCATCGTTGCCTTGCCCAGCCTTCGGTCCATCGTCGAAGAGTCCAAACAGGCCGCTTTGCCCTTGCGCTGCATCTTTCTGCGCTTTCTGTGCGCGTTCCATTGCTTTATCAACGGCCTTCATCAGTGCAGCGCGCGAACCCATCGAGTCCAACGCACCGGCCTTGATCAGCGACTCGATCACTCGCTTGTTCATTACGCGAAGATCGACCTTCTCGCAGAACTCCCAAAAGTTTTTGAAGTGTCCGCCCACTTCGGCACGCGCCTTCATGATCGACTCAATTGCGTTGCCGCCCACATTCTTTACCGCGGCTAGTCCGAATCGAATAGCCTCGCCGTGCGGGGTAAATTGGCTTCCGGAAACCTGTACATCCGGCGGTTCTACAGCAATGCCCATCTCCTTGCACTCGCTGATATACTTCACCACATTCTCTGGTTTCGAAGTTTCGGAAGTTAGCAGGGCAGCCATAAATTCCATCGGATAATGCGTTTTCAAATAAGCGGTCTGGTAAGACACAAGCCCATACGCGGCCGAGTGCGACTTATTAAATCCATACCCGGCAAACTTCTCCATCTGGTCGAAGACTTCGCCCGCAACACCCTTCGCAATTCCCAGTGCCTCAGCGCCGCTCATAAAACGGTCGCGTTGCTTGGCCATCTCTTCAGGCTTCTTTTTGCCCATCGCGCGGCGCAGCATATCCGCTTCGCCCAGCGAGTAACTCGCCAGCACGTTGGCAATCTGCATCACCTGTTCCTGATAGACAATTACACCAAGCGTCTCCTTTAGCACAGTCTCCATCTGTGGAAGCATATATTCAACTTTTCGCCGCCCCCACTTACGCTCGATGAAGTCATCCGTCATACCGCCCTGGATCGGTCCCGGTCGGTAAAGTGCCGTCAATGCTGTCAGATCTTCAATTCTGTCCGGCTTGTAACGCCGCAGCATATCCCGCATTCCATTCGATTCAAATTGAAATACTCCAGACGTCAGAGCCGACTGAAATACTTTCTTATAAGTCCCTTCATCGTCCAGCGGTATAGCTTCAATATCGACTTTTTCTCCACGATGCTTTTCAATCAGCTTCAGACAGTCGTCAATCACCGTCAGCGTGGTGAGTCCCAGGAAGTCCATCTTCAGCAGGCCCATCTTTTCGACGGCCTTCATATCATAGGCAGTTACAATTTCATCGTTTTTGGTCTTCGCGAGTGGCACCAGTTCGGTTAGTGGTCGCGGCGCAATCACGACGGCGGAAGCATGGACTCCCGACCCGCGCACCAGTCCCTCAAGTTTTTTCGCCGTGTCGATCAGCTCGCGAATCTGCCCGTCTGTTTCGTATGCCTTCTTCAGGTCTGGTACATCTTCCAGCGCCGCGTCAATCGTCATACCCACAGTGGTCGGAATCAACTTGGCAATGCGATCCACGTCGCCATACGGCATATCCATTGCGCGGCCGCAATCTTTGATCGCCGCCTTGGCCGCCATGGTATTAAATGTAATAATCTGCGCCACCTGCTCGCGCCCATACTTGCGAGTTACATACTCAATCACTTCGCCGCGACGATTTTGACAGAAGTCCACGTCAATATCAGGCATCGATACGCGCTCGGGATTCAGAAAACGCTCAAAGAGCAGTACATTCTGCATTGGGTCAATGTTAGTGATCTCCATCGCGTATGCCACAAGCGACCCTGCCGCCGATCCGCGTCCTGGGCCTACAGGGATTCCATGGTCGCGCGCATACTTGATGAAGTCCCATACAATCAAGAAGTATCCGGAGTACTTCATCTGCTTGATAATTCCGATTTCAAAATCCAGGCGCGACTCATACTCGCTCAGCGACGCTCGGCGCACTCCGCGCATTTCTAAATGATGCACGCCTGTTTCCAGACGCTTCTTATAACCCTCTCGGCAAACTAACTCGAAGTAACTGTCAATCGTATGTCCCTCCGGCACGGCAAACTCCGGAAAAGGGTTATCCACTGGATTTAGTTTCAAGTTACAGCGTTCGGCTATCTCCATTGTCCGCTGCATCAAGCCCGGAGAATCAGGGAAGATTCGACCCATCTCTTCAGCGCTTTTCACAAAAAATTGGTCTGAATCAAACCGGAAGCGTTCCTTGTCGTGAATCTTTGCCCCGGTTTGCACACAGAGCATCACGTCGTGAGCATGACTGTCTTCTCCGCACAAGTAATGCGAGTCATTGGTCATCACTAAGGGAATATTTGACTCCCGCTCCATGCGGAAGAGAGCCTCATGAATCTGCTTTTCCTGTTCCAGCCCCTGGTCTTGAATCTCTAAATAAAAATTTCCTTTGCCGAAAATATCCTCATACTGCTGCGCCACATTCCGTGCCTTCTCGTAGCGACCGGCCATCAACTCTTCGCAGAGTTCGCCGCTCAGGCACCCCGAAAACCCAATCAGCCCCTTGGAGTTTTCGGCCAGGTACCGCTTGCTCACACGAGGCTTGCGATAGAAGCCGTGCAGCGAGGCCTCCGAGGTAATCCGAATCAGGTTGCGGTATCCTTCTTCGTCCTGCGCCAGTACCAGCAGATGATTATTCTCGTCTCCGTCGCCCGGCGCACGATGATCCTCGTGCTTGCAGACATAGAGTTCGCAGCCCAGAATCGGCTTGATTCCATTGGCTTTAGCTGCGTTGAAAAAATGCACAGCACCGTAGATATTACCGTGATCCGTCATCGCGACAGACTTCTGCCCCAACGCCGCCACCCGGTCAACGAGCTTCGTGACGTCACAAGCCCCGTCCAGCAGCGAGTACTCCGTATGCAAATGCAGATGTGTAAATTCGCTCATATCTACTTTAGATTTTAGCCGCCGGTCTGTGTTCATGCTTCATTCAATCGCCGGTTGAAATCTGGTCTTATAGAGGAAATCGGCATTTGAATTAATCAAAAATTTTGGTAAATGTTCGCTATATGTTTGCTACTCTATACGTGTACCATATTGCAAGACTCAGATCTAAGAAAGGCTGAGAGCAACTGTGACAAAAACTTTCATCCGTTCAGTTCCGAGGGAACTGCCGCACGCTTCCATTTATCTTGATGACCTTTTTGAGATTGAAGACATCTTTGTTAATCAGGCAAAAATCCTGTCTACACCCATTGCAATTACGTTTGAATACATTTTGGGCAGTTCCATTAAGATCACTACCCGCGACGAACTAATAGAGCACGGAGGTTCTTGCAGCGAGTTTTCGCTAAGACTAAAATCTGAGAAGGCAATTGTCGATATAAGTGTGATTGACATCATTGGCATGGCCCATATTCAATTTGAGATTCCATACTTTTTGGAAGACCAAAGCTGGGAAATATTCAGCAAAGTCTGCCAGGTTTTTAAAACACGAAGTAACGTAGTTAAGCTTTGCGCCGATGCAATCCCGTTCAAGATCGTATTGTTGCCAATTCTTTGGATACTGATCGTTCTGACGGTGTCATTAGTGCGTCATCAATCGCCGTCTCCATTACTTTACTTTGGTGGCGCTCTTCTCCTTTTCGCGCCAATGCTATTGGGCATGATAGGTATATGGAAAAAGAATCAGATTTATCTGCGTTTCGTTAGAGTGAATCAATAAGCAAGAAATACAGTATGGAAGGATAGAGTAGAAAAATTTGTTTGGCTTTTGATAGGATTGACTGTTGGGCTGCTATTTGATCGCTTGAAGAACTGAGGGGATGACGGCAGATCCGGTATCTCCAGCTGGATGCCTCCCGGGCCCCGTCTTCGGGCCCGGGAGGCGCGATCCCCTACTGCATAGGCGGAAAGGCCCCGACGCACTGCGCTAAATTGGTTTTCGGGTCAATCGTGATCAGCGAGCTGCCAGGAGCATTGTCCAGCGACGGAAGCGCCGCTGCTGGAGTGACCACAACCGCCGTGCCTTTCAAACCGAAATTCACATGGGCCACGGCCGCGTTTGTGTACTGCGAATGCACCTGCTCCGGCTTGATGCCATTGATGGTGACATTGTCGAGTGTGATTTCGGTTGTGTGCGCGGCATCTTTGCCGGCAATCAGCACATCGCCTGGCGTGAGCGAAACAATGTTTCGCAGTGTGATCGATTTGTAATCCGGGATGCGGTCGCCCAGAACACCGGGGTCTACGAATCCCTCAACCGTGCCGTTGTTATAAAACGGGCTGATCGCGATTGGAATCCCAACATTTTTCATGCAGATGTTTTGATAGGTCAGGTCGTGTACCAGACCTCCTCGCGCCGCATTGCTCTTGATTCGGATGCCGCTGGTAGTATTTTCCTCGGTCAATCCAGAGACCAAAAGAAAGCTGTCGCCAGTGAAGGTTTCACTGCCTATTGACATTCCATGGCCGGTATAAAAATGGTTGTTGAGCACGCTCATGTGAGTTATACCGGTCTTGATGGCAATGTTATCGTCGCCGTTGTCGATCCAGCTATTGGCGATGGTGATATTCGTCGAACTGCCAGGGTCAATACCGTCGGTGTTGCGCGAGTCTGTGCCGCGCACGGTTGGCGTTAGTAGATGCACGCCCCACGCCGTAAAGCCATCGGTGTTGCTCACAGTGACATGATAGTTAGGCGAATTGTGAAGCGTGATGCGATATAAGACAAAGCCGTCCGCATGGTTTGCTGTAATCAGCTTGGTGCTAAAGTAACGCAACTGCTTTGGCTCCGCTGTACGCGCCATCTGCCACCAACTGTAATCATGCCCGATAATCGTAGCGCCGCCGCGTCCATCAATTACGCCATCGCCCATAATCGCGGCGTTCTTCACATTGACGCTGATGAGTGACTTGCAAGGCCGACCATGCATTGGAGGCGGCATCACCGGGCGCGGAGCAGGAGTCTCGCCCTTGGCCACGTCTTTAGCTGTGATGTATGGCGAACCCACATTGGTCAACGTGCCGCAAAGCAGTTCGCCTTCTCCCGTCGGGTTCGGGTCATAGTCCTTCGGATCTCTCGATCCATATAGCGTCACGCCCCTGTCAATCAGCAGCGTCACACCTTCCCGCAACTCCAGCGAACCGGTCAGAAACGCATTCGACTTATTGCCCGGAGCCAATTCCACGGCCATACCCGGCTTGCAAGTATCAAGTGCCTTCTGAATTCGCGCTGTGTCCGTCGTTTTCTCAAAGACTTCGGCCAGTTTCTCGTTGTCGCCGGATTTTTCGGCGAGCAGCGTGGTGCACGATGTTGGCAGCACTGGTTCAGTTACTGTGCGCGTATCCTGCGCCAACCCAGAAAGCGACGCCATCAGCAGACTTGACATACCAATTACATAGATCCGATTCATTGCTAGTCTCTCCTACATCTTAGTAAAGTCTTTGTGATAACGACGCAGCATGTCGCGCAGTTATGCTTTGACAACTTGATGTTTTGCAATATACGCGGGGTCGATTTCGACTCCCACGCCGGGTCCGGTGGGAATCTTCAAGACTCCGTTCTCATCGCTGCGTAAAGTTGATGTGGCACAGGTATAAGGAAGGTCGTTGTTGAATTCCTTGAACTCGTGATAAGGACCGGAGTTAGGAATAGCGGATACAAAGTGCATCATATACAAGTAGCCTAGCCCGGTGCTCGATATGTGTGGAATGCACTGCTTGCCCAGCAAGTTCGCCATTCTCGCCACGCGCATGCAACGCACCATACCGCCGAAGTAGAACATATCTTGCTGCACAATGGAGAGCGCGCCATTCGCCACTAACCAGCGGAAGTTATGCGTGCTGGGCTCCTGCTCGCCACCGGCAATAGGAATCCGCAACGCGTCTGCAACCTGCTTGGTCTCTTCATACCAATCAAAGGGCACCGGCTCCTCATAGAATGCGTACTTATACTCCTGCATCAATTTGCCGATGGGGATAGCTTCAGAGGGCGTATATGACCCGTTGGCGTCGGCAGAGATCACCATGTCGTCGCCAAAGGTTTTGCGCACCAGCGGAATCAGTTTCTCACTGCGGCCTACAGGATATTCCGGATGGCTCATGCGCCCGCCAAGCTTGAACTTGATGGCCTTGGCCTTGGAGATGGCCACGTCGCGCTTTAGGTGCTCGATGGTTTCTTCGGCAGATATATCGCGCTCGCCATTAGCCTGATAAACGGAGATATGAGTATTGTGTATTTTGCCAATAAGTTGGCCGATGGATTTGTTTGACATTTTTCCGAACATATCCAGGACGGCAAACTCGATGGTCGCCAGCGGCACCCAGATAGCCAGGCTTTGCGCTTTGTAATTACTCTGGAAAACAGTTACTTCTTCAACCAGTGCCTCGATGTCGCGCGCATCCTTGCCAATAAAAAACGGCTGCATTCGTTTGACAAAAATAGGATAAAGTACCGACATCTGATTGGAGTTACTGATAGAGATTCCTTCAGCGCCATCTTTTGACCGCACCCGGCAAAGAAAGGAATCCTTATAGCGCAAAAGTTCCAGGGTCTCGATGATCACCGGGGCAGGGAAGAGTTCCCGCTTAAAGACCGGCTGCTTCAACACCTCATCCAGTTTTGAGTACCGTGCCACCAATTCTTCAGGCCGGATGGCGGATGTGGTTTTTGTGACGGTGCCATGTGCAATCAATGGCAAGGTGGCGGCTGCACTGCCGGAAAGGGCGGAAACGAGAAAACTGCGGCGACTACCATTCATGAAATCGATACTCCGTCAGCAGACACAACTATCGCGCTTTACCTGACATAAAGTAAGACGGGCGACTCTGGCTCCAGGTTTCGTTATAGAAACCAGAATGCAGTCTATATCGTTTTTGGGTTGGCAGTTTGCTCAGCGATGCTGGGTGCTCCTAAGATCAGGCCAGCAAATAGCTTACGACGCGTTCGTCCAATAATTGCCGATGCTCGGGGGCGAGATCACTGTCTGAGATAATTTGATCCAGTTCGTCCAAGTCGGCGACGTGCGTCATCGCATTTCTGCCAAATTTTGTATGATCCGCAACGATAATCACCTGTTGCGCGCACTTAATCATCGCGCGAATGGACTCGACCACGAGAGTGCTGGTGTCGCTCAACCCGTCAGGTGAAATGCCGCGGATTCCCAGGATGGCAACGTCTGCTGAAATGCTGTGCAGCATTCGTTCGCAGATCGGTCCGAACTGAATTCCGAGCCGGGGATAAAGGTAGCCGCCGGTTAGAGTGACTTCGGTTTGCTTGCACTCCCAGAAAATCTGGGCAACCGGGATGGAGTTAGTGATGATTTGAATGGGCCGGTTCAGCAAGCATTTCGCCACTTCGGCCACCGTCGATCCGCCGCCCAGAATGACGGTTTGCCCATCCTGAACAAGATCTGCCGCCGCTCGACCGATGCGTATCTTTTCTTCCTGACAACTTACCGAGAGTCGCCGGTAGTCCAATGCTTCTTCGCGCGAGGATGTGGACATGGCGCCGCCGTGAACGCGTCGGATATTGCGGCCGTGCTCCAACTCAATCAGATCCCGGCGAACCGTGGCACGAGATGCGCTAAGAGCGGCGCATAAGTTCTCCAGGCTAACAAAGTCCTGGCGTGCGAGAGCGTCCTGAATGTAGCGAAGGCGTTCGACCTGGTTCATAGTGCAAACCGTACCATCGGAGAATTACCAGTCACACAAAAATCGTCTTGAAGCGTTGAGTTGGCGGCTTAAATGTAGTCGCGAAAAAGTTCTGGAGAAGGATTAGGAATCACTCCCTTGCCGACCAGCATTCCATCGTCGCCGGCCACCTTGGCCCCGGCCGAAACGGCTGCCTGTACGCTGGCAACATCGCCTGCCATCAGTACGAACCCTTTGCCGCCCAATGCCATCGCCAGATGAATGCGGAGCAGCGTTACGTTGGCGGATTTAACAGCGGCGTCAGCAACTTCAATGATGCTGGCCGCGGAGAAAGTCTCGATGACGCCGATTGAACGCAACTCTTTGGGATCGATATCGACGGCGTTGGAGATGGCGCCTAGCACCGATGGATGCACACGCGCAATCTGCCGCTTTTCAATCAACGAAAAGCCAGCCAATGCTGCGCCGGCGTCAACCGCAGCAGAAACAGATGTTACATCGCCAGCGACCGCGATGAGGAATTTTCCCGAGCAGATGCTGCGGGCCATCAAGAGCTGAACTGAAGCGGCCTTCAGCATTGCGTCTTCAACCCCGAATCCGGTTGCCACGCTGGATAGCTCGATAAGTCCAATAGAATTGATCTCTGCCACGAAGTAACTCCTGTAACTCTGTTTACTACGCTTCAATGACGATTGCATCGCAAGTGACTGTAACCACTCCATCGATGCTGGCATGGATGCGCGCGCCAAGTTTGCCCTGCTCCGGCGCGGCAAGCAAGTCACCCATACGCACACGGTCGCCACATTTCACAACGGGAACAGCCGGAACTCCGGCGTGCTGCTTCAAAAGCACGTTGACCTTATTGGGCGAGAATGTATGATTCACCAGCGGGCCAACGTTGTTGAACTCGCCCAGGCCCAGCCGTGCAATCAGCCTGCGCATCGGCACGCGCCGGAATTCGGCCATCGGATGCTGCGTGATGGCGGTCGGGTCTCCTTTGAAGGTCAGCCCCAGTTCGCGCGCCAAAGGCTTGGCCTGCACGCAGACATTTTTGGGGTCGAGATCTTCCGGACAGGCGTACATGGTGCAGAGATTGCACTCGCAACAATAAAGCGTGGCGACCATGGCATCCGCGCCGGTCTGAAAGCCGAGCGACTGCATGGCGCGATGCGGCTGAATCGGATGCCCCAGCAGAAATCGCGGACAGAATTCCGTGCAGAAGCGGCACTGATCGCAAGCCGAACGGCCGATGCGGTTTACCTGAATCATCGGCGCATTGTGACGCCGGATGAGATTGTGCGAGGCGGGCAGCACGATAATGCCGCCGGTGGTCTTGGTCACCGGAACGTCAAGGCTGGCAGCGGGCTTTGCCATCATCACACCGCCGATGAGTACGCCAATATCGTCGACGGTTGCTCCGCCAGCAGCTTCAATCACTTCGCCGATGGTGATGCCAACCGGAACACGTAACGTGACAGGGTTCGCAACCGCGCCTGCGACGGTAAGATATTTGTGCGTCACCGGCTGGTCCAGGCCAATGTTCATCAGGGTTTCGACGTTCGAGACAGCTACGTCCACATCCTTCGGCAATCCGCCGGGAGGAATGATGCGGCCAGTCACCATGTGGACGAGAATAAATTCATCGCCCGCCGGATAAACGTCTGGCAAGCTCACAACCCTCACGCCGGGCGGGACCACACTTTCGAGCGTTGAAATAATATCCTGGTACTTTTCCTTGACGCCGATGGCGCCTTCTGTAGCTCCGACCATCCCCATCGCCATCCGCATGCCGCGCAGAAAAGGCTCGGCATGGTGATGCAGAAGCTCCTTGTCTTTATGGAGTAGGGGCTCGCACTCGGCGGCGTTGACAATCAACTGCGAAACCTTCGACTTGAACTTTACCGCCGCGGGAAAGCCGCCGCCGCCCGCGCCAACGATGCCGAGTTCTTCAAGACGGTCAGTGGAAGCGCGCCCCGTCGAATTCATTCGCGTCTGTCCCGGAATTGCCGTCATTCAGGCTCAACCTCAAAATTCATCAAAAGACGTTTGACTCTGAGATATACTGTACTGTATTATTTAAAATAATTCAAGAGTGTTCAAAACTGTTCATGAAAATGAAATGTTTGATTCCAAATATCGGCAGCACTTCGTTCAAGTATCGGGTGCTGGAAATGCCCGGCGAGGCGGTATTGGCCGAAGGCCGTGTCGAGCGGATAGGCCAGCCTGGGGGTGAATGCGCCGATTACCCTGCTGCCATCCGCAAATGCCTTGCGGCTGTCTCTGGCGAAGGCAAGGCTCTCAAGAGTCTCTCCGAGATAGGTGCTGTCGGTTTCAAAGTGGTTCACGCCGGGCCGCACAATCAGTCGCAACTGATCGGCGACGAGCTGCTCAGCGCGATGGCGGAGTTCACGTTCTTTGCTCCTGCACACAATCCTCCTTATATAGCGGCTATCCAGGCTTTTCGCCAAGAGCTGCCGGGCGTGCCCTTGGTTGCGGTGATCGAGACCGCCCCTTATCGCTTCATGGACGAGGCGGCCACCACCTACGCCGTGCCTTATGAATGGCGCGAGCAGTATGGTATTCGCCGCTACGGATTTCACGGTGCCAGCCATCGCGCCGCCAATGAGCACACGTCGTCGCTGCTGGGCCGCAAGAATCTTCGTCACATCTCCTGTCATTTGGGCGGCAGCTCCAGCATCGCGGCCTTTCGCGATGGCGTGGCCATCGACACCAGTTTTGGAACCTCGCCGCAATCCGGCTTGCCGCAGAATAATCGCGTCGGCGACATTGACTCATTCGCCGTGCTGCACATGATGAAAAAGCTCAACGTTGGCCCGGATGAAATGGCGCGCATTCTCGGCTGCCAGTCGGGCCTTGCTGGCATAAGCGGAACCTGCGGAGATATGCGCGATCTGGACGAGGCAGCAGCCGCTGGCTGCAAGCAATCGCGTCTGGCGCTTGACGTTTTTGCTCGCTCCATTCGCCACTATATCGGAGCATTTCAGTTGGAGATGGGCGGCGTGGATGCCATCACATTTTCCGGCGGTATTGGAGAAAACAGCGTCGCGCTGCGCGCCGGTGTGTTAAGAAACCTAACCGCATTCGGCATTGAACTTGATGAGAAAAAGAACAGCACGGCGAAGGGGTTGGGCGCAATCTCCACGGAAAACTCCGCGGTCAAAATTTTGATTGTTCCGGCGAATGAGGAGCTCATTATCGCCCGGCAAATGGTACAGGTTGTCGGCGAATCGGAAGCACCGCAGCATGGCAAACTTCAGGAATGCGTATGAAAAGTGGAAACAAGACATTGACGACTTCAGCAGGTTCCATCGATAGATCGATGGTCGAGCAGATCGTCCGGCAGGTGGCTTTGGAGTATCTGGGGCGCGGCAAAAGCACGCAGGCTCCGGTGCTGACCGTGCAGACCTCCTCGCGGCACATGCACGTTTGCCGTGAAGATATGGACGTGCTCTTCGGGCCGGGCTCGGAGCTAACCTTTGATCGTCCGCTCTTTCAGGAGGGCAACTTCGCGGCCAAGGAAACGGTGACGATTGTCGGACCGCGCAATCGCCTGATCTCCAACCTCCGCATCCTCGGGCCGATGCGCAAGCAGTCGCAGATTGAGTTGGCCTTCACGGACGCCATTATGCTGGGCTTCACCGATATTCCGGTGCGGATATCAGGCGACATTGCGGGCACTCCGGGAGCCATCGTCATTGGGCCCAAGGGCGTGGTCGAACTCAAGGAAGGCCTGATTCGCGCCGCGATTCACGTACACATGAACCCAACCGAAGCCGCATACTTTGGCGTCGCGAAGGGTGATCGCATGAAGCTCCGTTTCGGTGGCGAGGCGGGCGTGACCTTTAACAATGTTCATGTTCGCATCGATCCCACGTCGCGCCTTAACGTCCACATGGACACCGATGAGGCCAATGCGTGCGGCGCGCATTTGACCAAAGATATTGAACTTTTCAAGTAACACCACAAAGAAGAGAGGGAAGCGATGAAGCAAGCGCTTGGAATGATTGAGACGAAGGGCCTGGTGGCGCTGTTTGAAGCGACCGATGCCATGCTCAAGTCAGCAAACGTGTCGTTCGCCGGATGGCAGTCCGTTGGTTCAGGATTGGTAACCGCCTTTGTTGAAGGGGACGTGGCCGCAGTTAAAGCAGCCACGGACGCGGGCGCTGAGGCAGCATCCAGAATCGGCGAGGTGGTGAGTGTGCAGGTCATTTCTCGCCCCCACGACGAACTGCCATCATTTGTCCAACAAGAAAAGAAGGCTGCCAGCAAAGCCGCCGCGAAGTAAGCAGAGGAGACCCAAATGAGTGAAGCAATCGGATTGATCGAAACCAAGGGCCTCGTCGGGCTTGTCGAGGCATGTGACGCGATGGTGAAAGCCGCCAGCGTTGAACTGGTAAAGACCGTACAGATTGGCGGCGGATACGTGACTGCCATCGTTCGCGGCGATGTAGGCTCTGTGCGCGCGGCAGTGGATGCGGGCGCGGCCGCTGCCAAGAGTGTGGGCGAGTTGGTTTCATCGCATGTGATCGCGCGTCCCCACGATGCTCTGGTTGATAGTTTGTTGAAGTAACACGCAAGACTACGAAGTCAGGAGAAGGCAAATGGCCAATGAAGCGATTGGAATGATCGAGACCACGGGCCTGGTGGCTCTGGTTCAGGCAACAGATGCAATGCTGAAGGCGGCGAGCGTGGAGTTCGTCGGCTGGAACAAGATTGGCAGCGGTCTGTGCTCTGTTTTTGTTCAAGGCGATGTGGGGTCGGTGCGCGCCGCAGTGGATGCGGGCGCCAGCGCAGCCCGCGCCATCGGCGAAGTGCAAAGCGTGCATGTGATCGCGCGTCCGCACGGAACTCTCAGCTCCGTACTGCCGAAATAGCTGCAAGCGGCAGGCTGGTACTGCCGCATCGCGCGAGGTGAGCCGCCATGTTCATAGCAAAAGTGATTGGCAATGTGATTGCCACGCAGAAGAACGAAAAATTCCGTGGGATGAAACTGTTGCTGATTCAACCGTACATCAGCAAAGACGGCAAGCTGCAAATTTCCGGCAGCTCCGTGGTTGCGGTCGATAGCGTGGGAGCTGGCGCGGGCGAGTGCGTTTTGTTCACGCAGGGCAGTTCGGCTCGTCTGACGCCTGTCACAAAAGACTCGCCGATTGACGCAGTGATTGTCGGCATTGTCGATGCCGTCGAGGTTGAAGGCAAAGTTTTGGAGAAGCCATAAATGCAGATACAAGAGCAAATGATCGCGGAGATCGCCAAAGAAGTAGTCGCGCGGCTTCGCGTACAGATGCAACAGCCAACCGCCTCCGCCGTTCAAAGCAAGAGCTTGACCGCCGCGCGTGACGGAGTTTTCGCGACAGTGGATGAGGCCGCCAATGCTGCCTTTGAGGCGCAGAAGATTGTTGCGGAGATGAGCCTTGAAGATCGCGGTCGCATGATCGATATTGTGCGCCGCATCTGCAATGATCGCCGCGAAGAGCTGGGCCGCATGGAGATGGAAGAGACCAAAGTCGGCCGTCTCGATCACAAAATTCTCAAGCTGACCAATATGCGTTTTGTGCAGGGCGTTGAAGCCATGCGCAGCAACGGCAGCTCCGCACGCAGCGACAACACTGGCCTATGCATCATTGAGCGCGCACCCTGGGGCGTGATCGGCATGATGCTCCCGGTCACGCATTCGGTGCCGACGATGGCAGCCAATGCGATCAATATTCTTGCTGCCGGAAACACCGCTGTCTTTGGTCCGCATCCGTCGGGCGCGAAGGTTGCGCAGTATGCGTTGCAGCTTTTCAATCGCGAGATAGAACGCGAATTGGGCGTTGCCAATGTTCTCACCACAATTCAAGAGCCCAGCATCGAAGCAGCCGAACAGATATTCAATCATCCCAAGATGGCGCTTCTCTGCGTAACGGGTGGTCCGGTTGTTGTAAAAGCCGCGAGCAAATCCGGCAAGCGCGTAATCGCTGCAGGTCCTGGCAATCCTCCTGTCGTTGTTGATGAGACTGCTGATCTTGACCGCGCTGCGGAGTCGATTATTGCCGGAGCGTCCTTTGATAACAATTTGCTATGCATCGGCGAAAAAGAAATCTTCGTGGTCGATTCCGTCGCGGATAAGTTCATCGATGCGATGCGCCGCGCCGGAGCTTATCAATTGGATGCACCCGCAATCGACCGGCTCACCAAGGCTGCATTTACCTTTGATGGCGACGGCAAGGGCTGCGCGCGGGCGCACGTGAAGAAACAATTCGTCGGCAAAGATCCAGCGGTTCTCGCGACTGCGGCTGGCGTTCGTATCCCCGCCAACACGCAACTTCTCTTTGGTGAAACCAAGGAGGATCATCCTTATGTTGTTGAAGAGCAGATGATGCCTTTTGTTCCAGTGGTGCGCGTGCGCGATGTAGACGCGGGCATTGCGGCAGCAGTCAAGGCCGAACACGGCTACCGGCACACGGCCATCATGCACACGCAAAATCTGGAAACCGCGACGCGCATGGCGCGCGCCATGAATACAACGCTATTCATTCTCAACGCCGCATCGCCGGCTTCGCTTGGCGTTGGCGGTCCGGGATATTTCAGTCACAGTATCGCCACACCAACCGGCGAAGGCATTACCACTCCGCTGACTTTCACGCGCGAGCGGCAGATGGTCGTCGGCAACGCACTGCGGATTGTATAACCATGTTTTTAGCGCGAATCAGCGGGACCGTCGTTGCGGCCACAAAGCATCCCACGTTGGAGGGCTGCCGCTTTCTACTTGCCGAGCGGATTGAATCCGATGGAAGCACAGCGCCGGAACCAATCGTCATCATCGACTGGCTGGGCGCGGCAAGCGGCTCCACTGTGCTGGTATCAACCGATGGAGATATCGCGCGCACCAGGTTAGGCAACACAACTCCTGCGCGCATGGTGGTGGTAGGCATTGTGGACGCGGTGCAGATGCCGGAAAGTGCGCACGGGGTGAAAGCATGAGGCTGGGAATTGTTCGCGGTCACGTCGTTCTCAACTCAGCCGTTGCTGCTTTTCGCAGCAAGACGCTGGTCGTTCTTGAGCCGGTGACGATGGAAAATCTCAGCGCTGCGAATGGACTGGGCGGCGGCAAGGCATTGGTTGCTATCGACGAACTTGGCGCGGCCAAAGGACAGATGGTGGCGTTTACGGAAGGCCGCGAGGCAGCTAATCCTTTCTGGCCAGATGCAGTTCCGGTGGATGCGTATTGTTCTTTGATCATTGATTCGATCAACATTCATTCATAACGCTTTTTTGAGAATTCGAGGTGTGATAGTGAAAAATGAAGCAAAGTGTTTCGATATTTCCGGTCAGAAGCTCGTGGCGATGCGCGATGTTCAGAACGCGCGATCAGCAGGCGCGAGTCGCGTCCTCATTGGAGATAAGACAATCGTGACTCCTTCTGCCCGCGATTTTCTGGCCCAGCACAATATTGTTCTGGTGACAGGCGGAAAGGGAGGCCCTGCAACGCAAACTGCTTTATCTAATGCACCTGCAGCAAGTGCCTACGGCAACAGCGGTAGCGCCGCGCAGCCGCGCAGTACAGGGAATCCAAAATTATTTTTTACGCCAGAAGCGGAAGCCATTAAGAAAGAGATTTGCGCTATCGGCAAAAAGCTTTGGATGCGCCAGTTTGTTGATGGCAACGGCGGCAATATTTCGTACCGCATCGGCCCCAACGAAGTTATCTGCACGCCGACGCTGGTCAGCAAATATGATTTGACGCCGGAAGATTTAAGCCTGGTTGATCTCGAGGGAACACAGATTGCCGGAACCAAACCGCGCACCAGCGAAATCTTTCTTCATCTTGAAATCTACAAAGCAGTGCCGGAGGCGAAATCCTGCGTCCACTGCCATCCGCCACATGCAACGGCTTACGCCATCACTGGAAAGGTTCCACCGAATCTCGTCATTCCTGAGTTTGAAGTTTTTGTCGGCAAGGTTGCCATCTCGCCCTACGAAACACCTGGTACGCCGGAGTTTGCGCAGACCGTGATTCCTTACGTTAAGACACACAACACGGTACTGCTTGCCAATCACGGAATCATCTGCTGGGCAGACTCGGTCACTCATGCTGAGTGGTATGCCGAAGTGCTGGAGACTTATTGCTGGACGTTGTTGATAGCCTCGCAACTCGGCGCTCCGATTTCTTACATTTCCGAACAAAAAGGCGCGGACCTTTTGGCCATCAAGAAAAAGCTTGGCCTTCCTGACCGTCGCTTTGACACTTCCAGCATGAAAGAGTGCCAACTCTCTGATCTTGAAGTGCCTGGTTCGATTGCGCTCAGCCCGACTCCATGCGATGGCAGCACTGGCAACGCACTGAAGCCAACGGACTCAGACCTGGAGTCGCTCGTGAAGTCGGTGACAGATGCGGTGATGAACGCCATCAACGTCAAGTAAATGTGCGGTGCTTTCATGCATCGTATCTAGAGAATGCAAGGCCCAGATGAACCATATTTTTCTGCAAGTGCAGGGGAAATATGGTTTATCCGGGCCTTACACGTTTTGCACAAAACCGTCCGAAGGATTTATATCCGCAGCATTTACCATAGATAAAGACTACCTATGAAAGAACTAAAAAACCTCTCCCCCGAAATTCTTCTTCACATTGCGCAATCGCTAAATGTACCTCTTCGCGGCCTGGTTGCTGTGATTGAGCTGCTCGACGACGGCGGCACAGTTCCGTTTATTGCGCGCTATCGCAAGGAGGCTACTGGCAATCTCGACGAGGTGCAAATCCTCGACATTGAGGAGAAGCTGGCCTACTTCCGCGATCTTGTTGAGCGTCGTGAAATCATTCTTGCCTCTATCGCCGAGCAGGGTAAGCTGACCGATGAACTTAAGGCACGAATCGATGCCACGCTAGACAAGAGCGAGCTCGAAGACCTCTATCTTCCTTACAAGCCCAAGCGCCGCACAAAGGCTACCATTGCGCGCGAGAAGGGGCTAGAGCCGCTGGCAGCCTACCTGTGGGCGCAACAAATTTCTGAGCAGCCGCTGGAGAACTTTGCCGCTACTTTCGTGAGTGCGGAACTGGGCGTGGCCACGGTGGACGAAGCGCTTGAAGGCGCGCGTCATATTGTGAGCGAATGGATCAGCGAAGACGCCGATCTGCGCAAGGCTCTGCGCCAACTGCTCTTTGATGAAGGCGTTGTCGTCAGCCGAAAGGCAACGGATGCTGTTGATGAGCAGGAAAAATTCAAGATGTACTACGAATACTCCGAGCCGGTGAAAAGCATTCCGTCGCATCGCATGTTGGCCATTCGTCGCGGTGAAGGTGAGAACGTGCTTTACTTTCTTCTCGAAATTGAGCCGGAGCGGGCCATTGCAATTATTCAGCGACACGTGCTGCGGCAATCCGGTGACTGGACTCACCAGCTCGAGCTTGCCATCGAAGACGCGTGGAAGCGACTGTTGAATTCATCCATTCAAGGCGAGATTCGACTTGAGTTGAAGCGGCGTTCCGACACCGAAGCCATTCGCGTCTTTCGCGACAATCTATATAATTTGCTGCTGGCTCCTCCGGCTGGACCGATTTCCGTACTGGGCATTGATCCCGGCCTGCGCACCGGCTGCAAAGTCGCCGTCGTCGATGAGACCGGCAAGCTGCTGGCGCACGATGTTTTCTATCTGCACACATCGAAGCACGGCAATGCTGAGGCCGCTCCCAAGCTCGAAGCCTTGCTGCACAAGCACAATGTGAGGGCTATCGCCATTGGCAATGGGACAGCGTCGCGCGAGACCGATGCCTTTGTGCGCGAGTTCCTGCGCGACAACAAGATCGACGAAATCTTTTCCGTAATGGTGAGCGAGTCTGGCGCCAGCGTCTACTCTGCATCCGCCGTTGCTCGTCAGGAGTTTCCTGATCTCGACTTAACTGTACGCGGTGCTATCTCGATTGCACGCCGCCTGCAGGACCCACTGTCTGAGCTGGTGAAAGTCGATCCGAAGTCCATCGGCGTCGGCCAATATCAGCATGACGTGGACCAACGCCAGCTTCTAGAGTCGCTGGAAACAGTGATCGAAAGCTGCGTCAACAAGGTCGGCGTCGATTTGAATACTTCATCGTGGACGCTGCTTCGCTTTGTTGCCGGAATCACCGAGCGCACCGCGCTGAACATAGTGAGCCATCGCAACGAGAAGGGAAGCTTTCGCTCGCGCGCGCAGGTCCTTGAGGTTCCCGGCATTGGGCCAAAGACCTATGAGCAGGCGGCTGGCTTCTTGCGCATTCGCAACGGCGACAATCCACTCGACATGACCGCCGTTCATCCGGAGTCTTACCCGGTAGTTGAACAGATTGCTCTCTCATTGAAGACTTCAGTCCAAGAGATTATTCAGCAGCCGCAGTTGCTTGAAAATGTTGATCGCACTCAGATCACAGCCGGCACATTTACCGTGAACGATATTTTGGCCGAGCTGCGCAAGCCGGGACGCGACCCGCGCGACAAGTTTGTTGCGCCGTCTTTTCTCGATGCCGTTCGCGAGATCGCTGATGTGCAGCCCGGGATGGTACTTGAAGGCGTTGTAACGAATGTGACAAAGTTTGGCGCATTCGTCGATATCGGCGTTCACCAGGATGGACTGGTGCACATCAGCGAACTCTCCAACCGCTTCATCAAAGAGCCGTCGGAGGCTGTCAAAACAGGTCAGATTGTCAAAGTAAAGGTGTTGAGTGTGGATACCAAGGCCAAACGCATTGCCCTCTCCATCAAGCAGCTAACGGCGCCTGCCGCGCGCGCCGCAAGGCCCGTGCCGGTCGCTGCAAAGCTGATCACGATGGATGATAAGCTGGCCCAGCTGTCGATGAAATGGAAGGGGAGATAGCGGCTTGAGTGGTATGACCACTGGCGACTTTTTGGCGTATGATGTTTGAGGAATGTAAAACCATCCGATGCGAGGAGTCGCCTTGATGCTTCAGAAGATTTCGCTACATAAGATTTGTTTGTTTGCTCTACCGGCTGTTTTCATTGTCGTTTCAGCCAGTGCGTTTGCCGCGCCTGCCAACTGTAATCCACGTGCGTTTGGCGCCAAGGGAGATGGTGTTGCCAAGGATACGAAGGCTATTCAGGCAGCGATTGACAGTTGCTCGCAAAAGGGCGGCGGAACGGTTACTCTTACGGCCGGAACCTATCTGAGCGCTCCCATCGTGCTCAAAAGCAACATCACATTGCAACTGGACAAGGGCGCGACGCTGCTCGGTTCTGCCGATCATGCAGAGTATCCGGCGATGACTCTGTTCCATCTGCCTGACTTGCAGCCGCTGGTCAGCGCAGTCAATGCCACCAATCTCGCAATCACCGGCGAGGGTGTGATTGACGGCAATGGAGAGAGTTGGTGGCTGGAGGCGCGGGCCGTTAGGAATGCCGGTGTTCTTGGTAGTGGCCACCCGCGGCCCAAGCTCGTTATCTTCGACCATTGCAAGCACATTCGCGTTGAAGGAGTGACCATCCAGAACTCGCCGATGTGGCAGCTCGTTCCGTATTACTCAGACGACGTGGTCATTCGCAACATCAAAGTGTTGGCTCCGGAACACTCGCCCAACACAGATGCAATCGATCCATTCTCGTCGTCGCATGTGGTCATCGATCATGTATTTGCCGATGTGGGCGACGACGACATCGCAATCAAGTCTGGTCCGATCAACTCTCAGGGACCGGATGATCCTAGCCGCGACATTACCATCACTGACTGCACTTTCATGCACGGTCATGGCCTGTCGATCGGCAGCGAGATTGCCGGTGGAGCGCAGAATATTCACGCCGAGCGCATTCACTTTGAGGGCACTGACAACGGCATTCGCGTGAAGGCCAACCGCGACCGCGGCAACGATGTCAGCCATCTTTTTTTCCGCGACATCGACATGAAGAACGTGAAGAACGCGCTGATTATCAGCGAATATTACCCCAAGGTTCTTCCGCCCGCCACAGAAACAGCTCAACCAATCACTCGGCTGACCCCACACTTCCACGACATAGTTTTGGAAAACGTAACAGCCACGGGCAGTCAGTCGGCGGGAGCGATTGTCGGACTTCCGGAAGCGCCGGTCGCGGGCGTGGTTCTGAAGAATGTGAACATCAGCGCCAAGACGGGAATGACGATAGCCTATGCCGAAGTTGCCGGAGAGCATGTAACAGTGCAGGCTGAATCAGGCGAAGCGATGATGAAGCAGACGGGAGCAAATGTTACGCTGCGCTAATTGCAAGTTAGGAAGCAACAAAAGAGGCTGCGCCAACCGGCGCAGCCTCTTTTGTTTGGTTGTGTTCCTGTTGTCTTAAACGCCACTGAATGCTGAGAATCCGCCATCGACCGGAACCACAATGCCGGTCACGAAATCCGAAGCCGGTGAGAGCAGCCACAGCACGCATCCAAACAAATCCTTGGATTCGCCCAAGCGTCCCATCGGCGTGTGCCCAACGATTGTTTTGCCGCGCGGAGTCCAATCGCCTGTCTTCTCGTCTGTCAGCAGAAAGCGGTTTTGGTTGGTGAGGAAAAATCCGGGCGCGATGGCATTCACCCGGATATTCCCCGAGTATTCCTGAGCCATGTGCACGGCCAACCACTGCGTGAAGTTGCTCACTGCGGCCTTTGCTGCCGAGTAAGCGGCAATGCGAGTCAGCGGCCGGAATGCGTTCATGGACGAAATATTCAAGATGGTGCCATACCCCTGCTCCGCCATGATCTTTCCAAACACTTGGCAGGGCAGAATCGTGCCCATGATATTCAGTTCGAAGACCCAGCGAATAGCGTCCGCGGGGAGATCAAAGAACTTCAAATCAGGGCTGGTTGTAGCCTGCGGCTTGTTGCCACCCGCACCGTTGATCAGACAATCCAACTTGCCGTAGGTCTTGATTATGTCCTTGGCAACCTGATTAATGCTTTCGAGGTCGAGCGCGTTGAACTTGAAAAAGATAAGCTGTTTGCCGCGCTCTCCCAAGCGCTCAATCAGCGCCTTGCCTGCTTCTTCGTTCATGTCGAGGATGGCCACTTTTGCGCCGCAGCCAGCCAATGCGTCAGCCATTTCGCCGCCCAGGACTCCAGCGCCGCCAGTAATGGCTACCGTCTTCCCGGTGAAGTCATACATTTTCGTTAGTGTTGCAAGATCGAATAACTCACTGCTCATCATTTCTCCAATCCCGGTGATAACTCCGTGAATGATTCCTGTTATCGCTGAATGCGGGCCGATCCGCCCTTCGCGAAGGCACGCACCTGATCCAACGTCGCCATGGAGGTGTCGCCGGGGAAGGTGGTCAACAGAGCGCCGTGCGCCCATCCCAGCTTGATGGCTTCATCGGGCGTTTCGCCGCTCAGCAGGCCATAAATGAAGCCGGCTGCAAAGCCGTCTCCGCCGCCCACGCGGTCAATCACTTCAAGCTCAGCCGTAGGCGCAACATAGGTCTTGCCATCCACCCAGGCAACCGCGCTCCAGCTATGCCGGTTAGTGGAATGCACTTCGCGCAGCGTAGTGGCCACAATCTTGACCTTGGGGTGCTTCTTTGTCACCTGGTCGATCATGCCGAAAAAGACACTGGGATCGAGCTTGGACTTGGCGGCAACTTCCGGTCCGGGAATGCCCAGGCCTTTTTGCAGGTCCTCTTCGTTGCCCACCAGAACGTCAACGTTCTCGACGATCTTGGCAATGGTCTCGACGGCCTTCTCTGCGCCTCCGTGAATATTCCACAGCTTCTCGCGGAAGTTTAGATCGAAGGATGTGACAGCGCCGGCTGCCTTGGCTTCTTTCATCATCTCTGCGGCCAGCGGGGCCGTGGTTGGCGAGAGTGCTGCGAAGATGCCTCCGCAATGCACCCAGCGAACACCTTGAGCGAAGATTGCCTTCCAGTCGAAGTCGCCGGGCTTCAGTTGCGCAGCCGCTTCGTTGCAGCGGTTGTAGAAGACGATAGGAGCGCGCAGGCCGTGGCCCTGATCGCTATAGACGGTTGCCATGTTGGGGCCGTTCACGCCGTTGTGCTTGAAGTGCTTGTAGTAAGACTTCACGCCCATGGCGCGAACCCGCTCGTTGATCAAATCGCCGATCGGATAATCGGACATAGCGCTGGCGATGGCCGTTCTCATGCCAAAGCAATCGGAAAGGTTGGCGGCCACATTAAACTCGCCGCCGCTGACGTGAATCTTGCACTCGGTCGCCTTGCGGAAGGGGATGATTCCCGGATCAAGCCGATGCACCAATGCGCCCAACGACAGAAGATCCAGCTCCGCATCTTTGCGGATATTCAATCCATGACTCATAACTTGTTCGCTCCTTATTGTGATCGTTTCAAAATTTTGTCTGAAGTTACTGCAATTACGCGTTGCGTCCCAGAAATACAGGCGCGATGTGCCGGTTGTAGAGGTTCTCGGTAACGTTCTTCGCAATCACGTCTTCATTGGCTTCGAGCAATCCCAAATAGCGGTCTCCCATCTTGGCCGCAACCTTAAAGCCAACGTGCAATAACTGGCGCAGGCTGCTGTTATAAGCCGCCGCTCCTGGCACATGGCGCAGGGCAGATGTAAACTGCTCGGAGCTCCAACCACGCACAACTTCGGGCGAAGGGAGTTTTTTCGCGTCGATGTCGATGACTGTCGCATAAGGCGCGCAAAGCTCTTCGCTGTGTGCAAAGGCTTCGGCGTAAATATCCTTGGCCAACGCGAGAGCATCGCCTCCGGCTTCGGCCAGGCCGATCAGCTCTTCCAGCCACGTTGTTCCTGCGGTCTTCAGATGCACGCCAACGTCGAAGCGCTTGATCGTTCTGTGAATCGCGGGATAGATGGAAAACTTGTCGCTGCCGGAGTGAACGCTCAGCTTGAGACTCTCCGGCAGGCCAAAGTGCTTAACTGCGTAAGCAATGGCCGCAACGTCCAGCACAAACTCGCTCTCGAATTGCGCCACGTCGCCCACATAATCCACGCCCTTGTTGAATCGGCCGCTGAACTTGGGCGCGATGGTTTGCACCGGGATGCCTTCATCGGCAATGGCAGCGAGAATGATCAGCAACTCGACGGGAGTCTGCGCGCTGTCGGTCTCGTCCATCGAAACTTCTGCGATGAAGTTGCCTTCGCCCTTGGCGGCCACGATGGTGTGATAGATTTCGCCAGCCTTCTTGATCGCAGTCAGATACTTCTGCGCGGTCTGCCGCAGGGTCTCAGCCGTGATCTCGAATGCATCTGTTGTGCCTTCTAGCTGGATGTGTCCGACCAGCTTGGGATGGCGCTGGACGAAGCTGTCGATGTCGGCGGCTGACGCGGGCTGACCGATAAAATCTGCGACGTCGTGCGTATAAAAATCGCAGGCGTCAAGAAAGCGGCCAACAGTCTGCAATGTGATGTGATCGGCATCGCAAAAGTAAGGCAGCTTCCAGCTGAGCGCTTTGACAGCCACATCAGCGGCCTGACGCGTTGCGGTCGGCTCTGAGCCGATGATGGTGTGCTCGCGGTTCGATTTGTTCCAGACGGGAACGACTTCGATGCCGCTATCAAGAGCCTTGATGCAGGCTTGCAACTGAGCCTTGGCTTGGTGCGCGAACCGGTCTCCGGTTCCTACGGAATATTTGGGAAGCTTCAAACTATTGTCTCCTGTTCTTTTGCCATCCTAGAGGCGGCTGCGATGCGCCCACAGACCTAATCCAGGATTGGAAATGAAGAAAATCTCTTCGCCGTCAACTTGATTTATGCCAAGCGAGAGCTTAGTCGGATCGTAGCGTTTAAGCATCGCATTCAAATCGCCATAACCAAAGCCGACGCCCTCAACCTCTTCCTTGGTGAGATGGCCGGGGCACCAGGTAATCTTGAAGCGCCCTTCCGACGAGCCATGAATCAAGTGCGCAGCGGCACTCAGATCGTTGGCCAGTTCCGGATTCTCTTCGACCGCCTTGAGCGTTGCCGGGGTACCGCGATAACCGTATTTGCGGATCAACTTATCGATTGTCTTGTCTTCGCCGAATTCCTTAACAGCCGGAGCCAACACAATCAACTCGGCATTGTCAGCCAGCGCCATGCGCGTGCGATAAACAGCCTTGTTCCCAAGCCATGTGGAGTGGAACTCCGACGGATCAAGATAGACGACAGCTTTGGTGATTGGCTTCTCGACAATTTCGAAATTCACTTTAAGGCTAAGTTCGGCAGCCCGGTTGAAGCACTCGATATCATCGCCGATGTAAAGGCCGCGCACAGCTAGAGTGTCGTCGGCTCTGCGCCCCACCACGGTCTGCACATAGACAATGGGAAGATGAGTGAGAAAGTGGTCGCACGCATAATTGAAAACGCGGCGGACTGGATTGTCGGCGCGTCCAAGGATGCGTTCCATTCCATAGACCGCGCCCAGGTAGTGGCTGCGATTGATGCCGTCGCGGCCGCCGGTGCCCACAACAATGTTCTTGTTGTAATTAGCCATCCCGATAACTTCATGGGGCACAACCTGGCCGATCGAAAGGATCAGATCGAAGCCACCGTTCGCGATGAGCTTGTTGACCTGCGCTGGCCATGCATAGTTCAGTTTGCCTTCTGACTGTTCACGAATGAACTCGGCAGGAACCTCGCCCATTGTCTCGATGTCTGTGCGCCAGTTATGAACACGGAAGAGATCCAGCGGCACGTCGCCGAACATATGTGTAAGCTGCGCGGGCTGCATGGCGGTATGTGTACCAAGCGCGGGTAGAATCGCTTTGAGCTTGTCGCCGTAATGCTTCCATGCATAGCGGGTCAGTTCGCCGGCACGGGAATGCTCGCGGGTTTGATCGGGCGGCACTGCCAGCACTTTGTTGCGGGGC
>CAYPYJ010000019.1:0-52386 GCA_964414945.1 uncultured Occallatibacter sp. | reverse complement strand
GCGTGTGATGCCGTTACCCACCACTCTGATGGTTCCAGTCAGTGTTCCTGCGCTCAGCCCCGTTACGCTCGACGACACCGTAAGCGTAGCTGGCGTTGTTCCTGTGGCCGGTGAAACAGTCAGCCACGAAGCGCCACTTACCGTCGCAATGAATGTAGTATTCGGTGTTGCGCTAAGCGTCAGACTCTGCGAGGCCGGGGAGGATCCGCCTGTAGTGGAAGAGAACGTCAGAGAAGCCGGACTCACAGTGAAGGTGGAGGCCGAATTCACTGTGAAGGTTACGGGCACTGTGGTGGTTTGTCCGTTGCCGGTGATTATGATTGTTCCGTTAAGGGTTCCGGCCGAGAGCCCTGTCACGCTCGACGAGACCGTAAGTGTAGCTGGTGAAGTGCCTGTGGAAGGCGAAACGGTGAGCCAGGGCGCGCCACTCACAAGTGCTGTGAACGTTGAATTTGGATTGGCGCTGATCGACAGAGATTGCGCTGCTGGTGATGTGCTACCAGATGTTGCGGAGAAAGAGAGTGTGCCGGGACTCACTGTGAGCGTGGGTGCAGGATTGACAGTGAAGGAGACGGGCACGCTTCGTGTCAGTCCATTGCCGGCGATGGTGATGGTGCCACTAAACAGCCCAGCCACCAGTCCCGTCACGCTTGACGACACAGTGATTGTAGCCGGAGTAGTGCCAGTGGATGGCGATACGGTGAGCCACGGTGCACCACTCACAACTGCTGTAAACGTTGTGTTCGGAGCTCCGGTGATCGACAGAGATTGCGCCGCTGGTGAGGTGCTTCCAGAAGTCGCAGAGAATGAAAGTGTGCCCGGACTCACTGTCAGCGTGGGAGCGGGATTCACCGTAAAAGAAACAGGCACGGTTCGTGTCAGCCCATTGCCGGTGATGGTGATGCTTCCGGTGAAGAGGCCTGCAGCCAGTCCAGTGACGCTCGACGACACGGTGAGCGTTGCCGGTGTTGTGCCTGTGGCTGGCGATACGTTGAGCCAGGGCGCACCGCTCACAACTGCCGTGAACGTTGTGTTCGGAGCTCCGGTGATCGACAGAGACTGCGTCGCTGGAGAAGTGCTCCCGGATGTCGCTGAGAAGGCGAGTGTGCCTGGACTCACAGTCAGCGTGGGCGCTGGATTCACCGTGAATGAAACAGGAACGGTTCGTGTCAGCCCGTTGCCGGTGATGGTGATGGTGCCATTAAACAGCCCAGCCGCCAGCCCCATCACGCTCGACGACACCATAAGCGTTGCCGGTGAAGTACCTGTGGACGGCGATACTGTGAGCCAGGGCGAGCCGCTTACAACAGCCGTGAACGTAGTGTTCGGAACTCCGGTGATCGACAGAGATTGCGCCGCCGGGGAGGCACTCCCGGACGTTGCGGAGAATGAGAGCGAAGTCGGAGCTACGGTAAGTGTAGGCGTTGCTCCAGAGATTGTGAGTGTGACAGGTAATCGAATAATTGTGTCTTCGCCAACCCGTACGCGAATCGAGCCTTGATATGTACCAGCAGTCAGTCCGGTTGGAATAGCTGTAATGGTCAGTGTCTGCGGTGTGGTAAGTGTTCCCGAGGGGGAAACCGAGAGCCATGTTCCGTTATCATCTGATGACTTTGTAGCCCTCACTGAGAATGTAGTCGGGCTGGCCGCGCTGATCGACAAGAATTGGCGAACCGGGGTTGTGCTGCCCGTCGTTGCGACCAGTGAAAATGATGTTGACGAGAATGTCAGTGGATTGCTTCCACCGCCTTGACCACTCATTGCGGGTGACCAGAAAAGACTGGCTGAGATGGCCGCGGACGCGAACAATGCCAACAAGCGTTTCATTCAGATCCTCCTTATCAGGAAAGAGTCGAACGCTTCGGCCCATGGGAGCAGGGCGCGATTCATCGCTCTGATTTCGATAAACCGGTAAGTGCTTGTTGTTGAAAACACAAGTACGCCGAACCGACAGTAGACTGGTAACCGCGAGGTTATCTCTACCCAAAGATAAGGTGCGAACCCAGGCTAATTTTCAGGTCTTTCAATCTAGAATGCAGCGCAACTTGCCGTTAAAACGGCTTCGTTCCGAGAGGATGGGCAGATTTCATTCTCGCTTTCGCCTGCACTGTCGAACCAGAAGTCGTTATATCTATGTTCGGAGTTGTCTTGTTTGGCACTCAGAATGATTAACGCCATGTTATTTGACACAAGCACAATTTCGGGGAAAGGGACTACATCGAAACACCGTAAATTCTGTACCCGCTCTTCTCGATTGTCAAGTGAAAAAGCGCGAGAAATCTGACGATTCGTTCATCTTGTTGGTCGACAGTTCGGTAAAAAATCTAATAATAATATTCCGTGCAGTTGAAAAGCCTTCGGTTGAATCGGTGGTGTCGTCAAGTCGTCGATCTTAAATAAATCAAACGATGGATTCCGTATTAATAAGGGGATTTCAATGCAACAAAGACAGCAATGCATTTTAGAGTAGCTTGCTCAGTTTTTTATGGTCGATTTCTTAAAATGAAATTCGGCATGGCTCAGCGTCCAATTGCAAAATTAATTTCACAATTCTTGTAACAGATTCCGAACTCCATGGCTTTAACTAGATGAGTGCATCAGTCGAGGACATTTCATCAATGACTTTTCGTATATATCGCTATCAGGGCCTTGCCTTTCTGTTCTACATAGGGGGATTGGCTGCTAGCGGACAGGAACCGCTGACGCTGCGGCAGGCCATCGATCGGGCACTTCAGCAATCGCCCGAGGCTGCGATTGTCCGCGCTGAAGTTCTGGATACAAGGTCGGCCGCCACAATGGCCCGCACGCAACTCCTGCCGCAACTTGGATTGACGGAAGATATCTCGCGTGGCAATGACCCGGTTTATGCCTTCGGCACCCGGCTTCGGCAGCGACAATTCACGCAAGCAGATTTTGCGCTGAACGCATTGAATTTTCCCCAACCAATCGGAAATTTTTCAACACGCTTTTCGGGACAGTGGGTGGCGTTCGATTCCTTCAAGACACAGAGGGCGATTCACCGCGCCGATTTTTTCAGGAAAAGCGCGGAGTCGACCTCCAAAGCAGTGGATCAGCAGATCGTGCTCCGCGTTATTGTGGCTTATCAGCAGGTGTTGTATGCGCAGCGTGAGATTGCAGTTGCCCAGCACGAACAGGAATCCGCGTCAGCTCTGCTGAAATCGGTGGACGAGCATGTGAAGGCTGGACTCTCGGTGGAGTCGGACCGGATGTCGGCTGAGGTGAATGTTGCCGCGCGCAAAGAGGAGTTGATTGCCGCCGAGGGCGACCTGGAACTGGCGTGGGCTGCGTTGCGCGAAGCGATGGGAACGCCTGATCTGACGGCGAGCGAACTGAAGCCGCTTGAACTGCATACGTTTCCGCAGAGCACACTAGAAGGCGAGATGGCAACAGCCGCAAAGACTCGCCCTGATCTGATTGCATTGGGAGATGCGCAATCGGCGCAGGCCACCGCAGTGGGCGCGGCGAAGTCTGACTTTGGTCCTCGCGTAAGTGCATACGGAAACTGGGAAGAAAACCGCACATCGTTTGCGGGTGCGGGTGGTAACAACTGGGTAGCCGGCGTCCAGATCAGTGTAGACATTTTGCCATTTGGCAAGCACGCGCAGTTGGCAAAGGAATGCGCCGCAAAGAAGAAGGCCGATGCGCAAGTAGTAGCGGCGCGGCTGCATTTGCGGTTTCAAGTGAGTCAGGCGCACATTCACCGGCAGACCGCGGCACTGCAGTTGGAGACGGCGCGGGCGGCAATGGATCAATCGGCGGAGAGCCTGCGCATTTTAAAAAATCGCTACAACGCCGGACTTGCTACCATTACCGATTTGTTGCGGGCTGAGGATGCAGAGCGGCAGAGCCAATCCAATTACTGGCACGGCGTGTACGGAAATGCCGTGGCCTATAGCGAACTCTTATACGCGACCGGGACTCTGACTCCCGATGCCGCGGAGGTATTGCAATGAAGAAAGTTTTATGGGTGAGTTTGCTTGCCTTTTCCGAGGGGATTATGGCCGGTTGCCATGGCGGTGAATCGACCGCGACACCAGTAATTGAAACCGTGCAGGCGCGAGTCGTTGCGAGTCAGGAGCAACAAGTGCCTGAGAACCTGCGCTCCACGGGTACGGTTCATGCCAGGGAAACCGCGGTGATATCGGCCCAAGTGATGGGGCGTATCCGGCAAATGCTGGTGCGCGAGGGAGACAGTGTGCGAGCAGGCCAAACGCTGGTGGTGCTCGACGATGCGGCATTGCACGCGTCGGTGGAGCAGGCGCAGGCGGGCCTGAAGGCGGCGCAGAATGCGCAGGCTGCCGCGCAGACCAACGCTGTTCTGGCGGCAAACACACTGAACCGCTACAAGCAGCTTGAGTCCGAGAAGAGCGTAAGCCCGCAGGAAATGGACGAAGTGTCGCGGCGGGCTGAAGCGGCAGCAGCGAACTTCGAGGTCGTGCGCGCGCAGACCGATGCGGCGAGAGCGCAGGAGAGCGGGGCGCACGCAATGATAAGTTATTCGCGTCTGGTTGCACCCTTCGCTGGCGTGGTGACGGCGCGAATGGCAGATCCGGGGACGATGGCCGCGCCTGGAGTACCGCTGCTCCAGGTGGATCAGGCTGGAGCTTTGCAACTTGACGCAACGGTGGATGAGTCGGCAATTGCCGCGATTCGCAAAGGGATGAAGGTTTCGGTCGCGATCGGCGGGGGAGTGTCTATGAACCTGCCAGGAATAGTGGCGGAGATTGTTCCGGCAGCCGATCCATCGAGCCACAGCTTTCTCGTCAAAATCGATTTGCCTTCATCCAGCCAGACACGCGCGGGTATGTATGGAACTGCGGAGTTCGCCAATGGCGTCCGAAACGCGATTCTCATTCCGCGCACCGCAGTTGTTGCGCGCGGCTCGCTGAACTGTGTGTATGTACTCGACGGCCGTGGGATTGCGCAACTCCGTTACCTCACTCTGGGAGCGCCGCAAGGCAATCTCGTCGAAGTTCTGTCAGGCATTTCCGCCAGCGAAAAACTGGTTGACGCACCCGCAGACCGGGAACTCGCGGGCAAGCGAGTTGAGGTCCGCCCATGACGCAAGACCTTGGAATAGCCGGGCGACTGGCGCATTTATTTCTCAACTCCAAGCTGACGCCGCTGTTTATTGCCGCGTCGCTGGCCATCGGAATCTTCGCGGTTGCGATTATTCCCCGCGAAGAAGAGCCGCAGATTCTGGTTCCGATGCTGGACATCGCAACCGGGATGCCCGGCGCATCCCCGGCTGAGGTGGAAGAGCGGGTCACGCTGCCGATTGAGAATCTGGTACACCAGATCTCCGGCGTTGAATATGTGTACTCAACGTCTGCGCCGGGCCAAAGCCTGGTGATTGTGCGCTTCCTTGTTGGCACGCAGCAAGAGGACGCGCTGATCAAGGTATATAGCAAGCTCTATTCAAACTTCGATCACATGCCGCCGGGAGTTTCGCAGCCGCTGATTATAGCCCGCTCCATCGACGACGTGCCGATTCTGGCCATGACGCTGTGGGGCGAGCACTATAACGGCTATCAACTGCGCGCCATCGCCGCAGAGATGCAGCACAACATCGCGCAGATCTCCGATGTATCGGAGACGACCATCATTGGCGGGCTTCCGCGCTCGATGCGCGTTGTGTTGAGCACAGAAAAACTGAGTAGCTACGGCCTTTCGCCGATGGCGATTGTTGGACATTTACAGGCCGCAAATGCAAGCGTGCAGGCAGGGAATTTTTCCGAGAACAATCAGGAAATCCGTGTCGATGCCGGCAACCTATTCACCCGGCGCGAAGATCTGGAAGTCGTCGTAGTGGGCGTGGTTCGCGGACATCCGGTGTATCTGCGCGATGTGGCAAACAAAATTGTCGATGGCGCAGCGGAGCCGTCAAACTATGTTGTCTACGGCACGACGAACACGGGCACATCGACAGCGCGTCAGTATCAGGCAGTGACCATTACCGTGGCTAAGCGTAAGGGCACCAACGCCACAGACATTTCCAACGCCGTTCTCAAGCGTGTGCATCAGATGCAGGGCGTGACCATTCCCAGCGACGTGACCGTGACCACTACGCGGAACTACGGAGAGACGGCGAAGAACAAGTCGGACGAACTGTTGGAGCACCTGCTGCTGGCCACGTTATCCGTTACTCTGCTGGTTGCGCTTTTCCTGGGCTGGCGCGAGTCGGGCGTTGTTCTGCTGGCCATTCCGGTTACGCTCGCGCTCACCATGTCGGTCTTCTACTTCTTCGGATATACCATCAATCGCGTCACTCTTTTTGCGTTGATCTTCAGCATCGGAATTTTGGTTGACGATGCCATTGTCGTAGTCGAAAACATGGTGCGCCACTTCCGCTTGCCGGAGAATCATGGTCGGCCAATGAGTGAAGTCGCGGTGGAAGCGGTTGCAGAGGTGGGTAATCCAACCATTCTAGCCACCTTCGCCGTGATTGCCGCTGTGTTGCCGATGGCCTTTGTTCGCGGCCTGATGGGTCCCTATATGCGGCCAATTCCCGTGGGAGCTTCGGCCGCGATGCTGTTTTCACTGCTGGTTGCATTTGTAGTTTCTCCCTGGGCTGCTCTCCGGCTTGTTGGACGGCATCTTGAAGGGACAAAAATGCTAGAGCCGGAGACCGAGAACTGGCGTACGCGGCTTTACCGCCGCATTATGACGCCGCTAATCGAGTCTTCGCGCAATCGTATCCTGTTCTTTGTCGGAGTGGCGGTTCTATTTTTAGTGTCGGTTGCGTTAGTGCCGCTGGGACTGGTGCGTGTGAAGATGCTGCCCTTCGATAACAAGAGTGAGTTGCAAGTGGTGATCAATATGCCCGACGGCACACCACTGGAACAGACAGCGCGGGTCGCTCAGGCGTTGGGTGAAGAACTTGCGCGGCAACCTGAGGTGCTGAACTACCAGACCTACACCGGAACCTCCGGCCCTTATAACTTCAACGGTCTGGTGCGCCACTACTACATGCGCCGTCTGCCGAATCAGGCTGACATTCAAGTGAATCTGCTACCCGCCAGTCAACGCAGCGTGCAAAGTCATGCCATTGCCAAGCGTCTTCGTCCGTTGCTTGACGCGGTCGGAAACGCATACGGTGCGCGCATCCAGGTCAGCGAGGTTCCACCGGGGCCTCCGGTGGTGCAAACTCTGGTGGCCGAAGTTTACGGCCCCGATCTGGCTGGCCAAACGCAGGTTGCTCAACAGATCAAGTCAATTTTTCAGCACACGCCGGGCGTCGTTGATACCGACTGGTATGTCGAAGACCCGCAGCCAAGATTGGTGATGCATGTGGATGAGGTCAAGGCTGCTGCACATGGCATCGCTGTTTCTGACGTGGCCCATGCGCTGGCGCTTGCAATATCAGGAACCGAGGTCGGCCTGATTCACGATCAGACCACACGGGAGCCTGTACCTGCAATCGTCGAGCTTGACCGCGCGGATCGTTCTTCCGAGCAAGACTTGGAGAATATTCGCTTGCCCGGCGCAGATGGCGGCACGGTCTCTCTGCGCGAGTTGGTCGTCGTTGAGCACAAGACGATTGAGCCGAGCATTTATCACAAGAATTTGCGTCGTGTTGTTTATGTCACGGGAGACGTTGCTGGAGCGGTGGAAAGCCCGGTCTACGCCATTCTGAAAATGAATAAGGACCTCGATCATCTCATCCTTCCGGCTGGATACACGCTCGCCCGCTATAACGCGTCGATGCCGGAGTCCACTGACCACTACTCGATGAAGTGGGACGGTGAATGGCAGATCACCATTGAAGTTTTCCGCGACATGGGACTCGCGTTTGCAGCGGTGCTGGTGCTTATTTACGTGCTGGTCGTGGGTTGGTTCCGCTCCTTTATTGTGCCGCTGATTATCATGGCTCCGATTCCGCTCACACTGGTCGGCATCATGCCTGCTCATGCCATTCTGGGCGCGTTCTTTACGGCCACCTCAATGATCGGATTTATTGCAGGCGCAGGAATCATCGTGCGCAACTCGATCATCTTGGTCGACTTCATCGAACTTCGCATCCGCCAGGGAATGCCGCTGGCCGAGGCGGTGATCGATGCAGGCGCGACGCGTTTCCGCCCCATGCTGCTGACTGCGGCAGCAGTTGTCGTGGGCGCAAGCGTGATTCTCACCGACCCCATCTTCCAGGGGCTTGCACTATCGCTGATTGCGGGAGCAGTGGCGTCGACTTTTCTTTCGTGGCCCACAATTCCAGTTCTCTATTTCATGGTTCATTCAGGCCGCAAGGCGGGGCCTAAACTTCAACCCGAAACCCAACAAGGAGATTCCCTATGACAGTTGAACGTGGTTTGCGCCTGATGGCAGGCGTCGTGGTGCTTTTATCGCTTGCGCTGGCGCATTTTATTTCACCCTATTGGCTCTGGTTGACGGCCTTCGCCGGAGCGAACATGCTTCAGTCGGCATTCACGAACTGGTGCCCCGCAATGACGATTCTGCGCTCCATGGGTTTGAAAGAAGCCGGCTGCGGCTGCGACAGGTAGCATGGTTATGAATGCCCGGCGTCGAGCCCTGTTACTCAAAGACGAGGTCTACCGCCAGATGTTCAGACTGGAGGAGGGCCGTCCAGGCGCTGAGATGGGGCTCGCAGTGGTTTTGTTGCGCGTATGGATTGCCGCTGACTCCAAGCCTCAGGGCGGTGAGGATCGAGATTGGCTTAAGACGGTATCTCCAATTTGCCTCGAGATGATTGAGACGGTTTTGAAAGCGACTGTTATCGCGAGTCCCTGTACGCAGAGCCATTCTTGTTGAGTGCTCTGCGCGGCGAACCATCGCGTCTCTGCTGACGAGTCTGTTCTCATTCATCCACGCTGGGGAATATACTGGTCTTGCACTCGATAAACCCCCGCGATGCGACCTGAACTGATCCGAGCCACCGACCTATTGCAGCGCAACACACCGGAAGATGTCGCCGAGGCGATCGGTTTGCTGCAAAAGACAGTCTATTCCTTCAGCATGAAGGTCTGCGGACATCCGGAAGATGCGGAAGACACCATGCAGGAGGTGCTATCCCGTTCTCTCGGACACCTGGCCAAAATCCAGACTCCGCAGCAGATGGCCGTTTGGCTTTACACCGTCACCAGGAACCGCTGCTGGCGGATGCGCCGCAAGCCCGCCCACGCTCCGGCAAGAGTGCTCTCGCTTGACGAATTGATGCCGGATGATGAGGAATTAGGGAGACTGCTCGAGGATGCCGCTGTTGGGCCGGAAGGCAACCTACTCGCCGCCGAACAGCACTATCTGCTGCATCAGGCGATTCTGCGCGTCCCGCCGGCGTTGCGCATTGTTCTCGTGCTCCACGATATGGAAGAGTTGACCACCGAGCAGGTAGCGCAGGTTCTTTCGCTTCAACAGGGGACTGTACGGATTCGGCTTCATCGGGCACGTCTAAGCGTGCGCAAAGAGATGAGCCAATTGCTCACGGATTCATCAAAACATTCGAAGAAAGCTAAACCAATTACTACCAAGCTCAAGGGACCCAGCGCGAAGAGTGCGCAGCGCCCCAGTGAATGTCGCGATCTGTTTGCCAATCTCTCCGAATATCTGGATGGCAGAGTGGAACCTCTCAGCTGCGAAAAGATGCGCGAACATATCGAAGCATGTCCGTCCTGCGTGGCGTTTCTGCGTGACCTGCGCACAGCTATCGATCGCTGCCGCTCCCTCGATATTTCCTGCGATCCAGATGTTCAACCTCGCTTGCGCGCTATCCTTACCAGGGAATACCTGCGCATGTTAGGTATTCCCGCCGGGAAAAATGTTCCCGCTATGATGTAACAGACGGCTTTCTCGCTTACCTCCAACGGGATCCGTTGTTATTTCGCGTAATCCTCGCGCATGGGCGTGAAGATATCCAGCACTTCGGAGTCTTCAAACGCGGATGCCTGATGTTCAACACCTCCGGGAACTATGAAGCTCTCTCCTGGACGCAGGTCAAAAACACCGCCGGGATGCTCAAAACGTATGCGGCCGCGCGCGACATAGACAATCTGCTCGTGCGGGTGGCTGTGCTTGGCACCAACCCAGCCCTTGACCATCAAGTTCCGGACAAGCATCATGGACGGACTATAAGACATGACTTGACGATGAAGCCCCGGCTCGGGACTGACCATCTCTTCAATCTTCGCGGGACCGACTGGAATTGTTTTTTCTGACATCGATAACTCCTCTTTCTGTCTGAGCCCTTCTTCCACATCGCGAGCGAAGGCTCTTGTTCGATGATCTCATTTGCGCCGTCAGAATTGCACGCGGTTATTCATCTGCGTAATCTCCGGCAGCTTGCCGCTGATTTCAACACTGACGCTCCCACCCTTCCACTCCGCTCCGTGCGGAATGCTCAATGGCACAGTTTCCGTCTTGGGGAGCAGGTCGAGAGGCGCCTTCAGCGGGGCGGCCTTAACGCTTGCGAGCACCTTGCCCGCGCGGTCGCGCAGCACAACTGTTGAAGCTGGCGCATCCACTCCTCCGAGGCTATGAACCGTCACTTTCATTCTGTTGCCTTCAACCTTGACGTCGTCGGCGCTTATCCCCAGGTCGGGTCTCGACCAGTAAGGGATGCCCTTTTCAACCAGCTTGAGTTCCAGCACTGTGGTGGTGTGCGGAGCAAATGTAAAGTCGAGGCTGGTGCTGCGTTCAAAGTTTTCCGAACGCTTGCTGACATTCTCGACCGGATCGGAACCCGCATTACCTCGCGTGCCCTGGGTGATCTCCCACTTGCCCGGATCGATCTCCCATCCGACCATCTGCGTCTTTACCGGAACAGCATCCAGGTTGTACACGATGATCTTCAAGTGATCCGGCGTAGCTTCTGGAACAAGAATGCCAAGGCTGCTTGGAGTGGCCGGCGCAGTAAACCTCCACCCGACAGCATTTCCCGGATAGACACGATTGCGAGTCAAAGCGACGCCACCAAAACGCGCACGCTGCAATTCGGTATCGACGAACATGGGTCCAGCAGAGTCAGTCACGCGATCAATCCACAGACTACCTTCCGTATTGATCCATTCACGGTCCGATTCCGCCTGCAATTGCGCCGAGTAAAGCCGGTCGAGATATCTCGTATCGCCCGTGACTTGCCATGCGAAAGTCTCGGCAAAACCCGTTGGGAACTGCGATCTGGATGCCGCTGTTCCGCTGGTGGTTAGCGCTGGCCCAGATACTGCCACCAACTGCTTGCCCCATGTATCGCGCACCTTCAGCATATCGAGAGCGTTGGAGTTGATTTGCAATAGCGACCACGGACCTGCATCCTGGAACGGCAACAAGTACTTCTTATCACCGGTCCAGCGATACGCCGCCCAGAACATGAAGTTAGGCGTGGAGTCAGCGCCGGGCAGATCTTCATCGGTCTTGAAGTTGATCTCTGTTCGCGTGGCGAACCTGCCGTCCGCTTCTTGCTTGCGGTGCGCTAGCATTCCGTCAACGGTCTCCAACACCATCTTGCGTGTCTCCGGCGCGCCGTTGAAGAGCACCAGATCGAGCGCCGGATGAAAGACCATGTAAGAACGCCCCTTGCTCCATCCCCACACGCCGCCTTCCGCCATCTTTGTGCCGCTGTAATAGGATGAGCGGACGTGCCGATGTCCGGCTGCATTGACGCCAGTAAGCCACTCCAACCTGCGCGCTGTCACCATGGCGCGTTCCAGGTCCTTGGGATTGCCGAAATCGATCATCAACGACTGGCCAAGAACATTCAGTCCATCCTCATAGCTGTGCAGTTCGTCAAACTGCCCCGTCGCCAGCCCGTTGGTCCACATTTTATTTTCGTACATCGCCTCCAGTTCTCTGGATAGCGAAGCCTTCAACTTCTCCGGCTCCGTGCCCCCCAGCGCGAGGGAAGGGAAGAGGTTGGTGAAGTCGCTATCGTCGCCCAGGCCACCGCCGAATTCACCGTCCCATGCCTGACGCTTATCCACATAGAAATCGGCAATGCGCTGGAAGTAATTCACGTCCTTCGCTTGCAGAAAAGCCCATGTGGGCACATCAGCGGGCGCTTGCGGCAAAGTGAAATCGGGCCTTGCTGTCTCCGGGTTCCATTCGTGCCAGTATTTGCGGCCCAGATCGTTCGATGGGTCCACGCGCAGCAGGTCTGTGATGTCGGCGTAGAAGCGGTTGTAGGTATTCAGCCGCAGGCTGTTGACATGCTCTTCTGTCATGTTGGAGAAATTGTCGCGCACCTGCGTCAGGCGGTCGGCAATGTGCTCTTTGGCAGCATCCTTGTATGCCTTGAAGATCAGCCGCACCTGAGCGCCTTCCAGAACGCTTGCATTAAACTCAGCGCTGGCTGAGGCGATGGTGATGAGCAAGCTCTTATCGTTGGGCAGAATGCGGTCACGCGTATCCAGCCACAAGGTGTGAGCCTCGCCCGGCTTCACAGAGAATGTGAAGTTGAGCATATCGCGCGTCGGCCAAATGGGGTCGCGCACTTCGATGTTCATTGGAACAAATTCGCCGTGCGTCGGCTTCACGTTAAGCGCCGGAAGGTCGATGGCGATGCCGTCGAGGCCGGCATACATATCGTTCCATGAGTAAGAGGGATTGTGATTCGTGTTTGCCGGCAATCCACGCAGATCGGCAGGAATAAGAATGTGCGCAATTGGCATGCCGGGTGCGCCTTGCTGGTCCGCGACTGCTCTCGGCGTTCTGCCTGAGCGCCCACGGCCGCCGGCAAATCCTCCTGACATGCTGCCGAAAAATCCTGGTGTTCCTACAAGGACAGCGCGCTCGTCGGCGGGATAGCGGTCGTGAATGAAGCTGAGCAGCGGTTGCAGGTTCGGATTGTCAGCCGGTTCCGAGTGTGTCGTTAGCCTGTACTTGAGTTGAACGATACCTTCCGGCGGAGCGCCGGGATGCACGTAGAAAGCAGAAAATTCGCCGATGGGCGTCTCCTGCTCCACATTAGTGAAGCGCAGCTTGCCACCAGTTACCGGCGAAGATAGATCGTGGAATGTCGTCTCCTGCCCGCTTGGCCGCTCGAAGAGTGTTTTACCGGGTAGTTCCTTCCCATCAAGCCCGCTTCGGCGAACCGCATCTTCGGAAACATCCGGCGTCAGCAGCGTCATGTTGCCGAATGCGCCGCCGTTGAATTCCAGATGATTCCACGGTTCGTCTGGCAGGATAAATGTGACAGCCTTGCCGGAGATTGCGTAGCAATCCCAATCCGGCAGTTCAATGTAATCGGAACGGCCCGTCAGGCGCGAACGATTGTAGACGCCCGGCCATGTGGTTTCGCGGATACCGTCAGTCCCCCTCCACCACCAGCGCCCAATATCGTAGGCATCGTTGATCTGCACCTTGCGAATTGTCGTGTCAGTGGCGGGCAGAGGAGCGGGAATATCGATAGGACGATTCCATCCGTAATGAAACCACCACTCCTTCTGCGTCTCTGCATTTGCCAGGCTGCGCGAGCCAGCCGGAATATTTTGCGGTGTCTCATTTTTGGCGAGAGAAACCACATTGTCGTCACTCAGAGCGCGGTCGTAAATGCGCAACTCGTCGATATCTCCGCCGCGGTCATAACTATAGGAGCTTTCCACGCCGGTGGGTCCGATGATTCGCGAGTGAGGCCCAAACTGATCAAGCCCCGCGTCGAACATACCCGTTGCTGCTTTTTCGGCTACCATCTTGCCATCTACATAAAAGCGGATGCCGGTCGTCTCATCCCAGGTGAGAGTCAGATGCACCCATTGGTCAGGTTTGGGAAATTTCGGCAGGTCATATGAAACGCGTGTTCGTCCCAGATTGACGTCGGTGACGAAAGCATCGAAACCGTGGCCGTTGTAATCGATGCGCAACCAGACCTGGTCCCAACTGGAATGGTCCGCATAGCCAACACGGAAGATGGGAAATTCCGTCTCATCCACGGCGTCGCGCGACCGCCAGAAGAACGAGAGTGTTCCGTGCTGTGCATAAATATTGCCCGGAGCCCAGTAGGAAAGCAGTTGGTTGTTGCCGCATTGCAGATAGGAACCCTTCGCACCGCCGGGAAGAATCCTGACGTCGGAGAGATAATTGGGCGCGGCTTTGCCTGCGGTAAAGTCGGCGTTGAAGCCATGATCGCCCGAAAGATAGAATAGAAGCCCAGGCTCTTTGGAAGTTGTTTCCGTTGATGAAGATACGGAAGAACAACATGTTGAATCAGGATTTTGTCCTTTACCAACCAGCACTGTGCCCATCACAAAAATCAGCAAAAACAACCAGTTTGAACTGCTCTTCAACGGATTACCCCTTATCTCAATTCCATGTCGCCCGGCGGAAAAGACTCACTAAAGACGGTTTTTCTAATGGACGGAACAGCTCGGATTATAGACGCATTCTGGGTGGGATGATTCACGGTTCAAATGTAACCGCGGCGGTTTTGGCAGCGCGGTACTGAACAAGGTCAAAGACCCATTCTGGGATGGTGTTGTAGTGGTTTTCATTCAATATATTTCTCGCGTCTGTATCTACAACGAACCATCGAAAGCGGAAAGCTTTGGGGAATCTCTGATAAAGTTGGCGTTTTGAGAGGGTGCGACTTGTTACGCCGCAATTTGTCAAAGAACCAATTATTGCGTATTGTATTGATGAAGCAGGTGGCTCATATAGCGGAATTGAGAGTTAGCTTTCGCAAAGGTTGGGTCAGTTGCCCAATTCATTCAGGGAGGAAATATGCCAATTGCAGAAATCCTGGCAACAATAGATCGTGAGATCGCACAGTTGCAGCAGGCACGGGCGCTGCTGAGTGGCGCAGCTGCTCCTAAGGCCAAGAAGGCTGTAGGTCGTCCCAAGAAAGTTGTGGCTGCTCCCAAAAAGTCAGCGGCGGCGGTGCGCGTTTCAGCAAAGTCCACGAAGAAGAAAAAGAAGAGAAACCTCTCTCCCGAGGGGCGGAAACGGATCGCCGAGGCTGTCAAAAAGCGCTGGGCTGCACAAAAAGCTGCATCAGGGAAGTAACCGGAAAACCACGATAGGAAGTTGAACTGATGCTGGCGTTGGCATGCATCAGTTCAACTTGATTATTTCGCTTCCTCTTCGGGCCACAACGGAGGTTGGACGGCGCGGGTTCGCTCGTGCCGCAGGTCGGAAAGTATCCGGGACCAATAGAGGATGCTGCGCTCGGTGCGTGCCCGTTGAAGTTGCGCCGCGCGGAGTTTGCCCTCTGCATGACGCATTCGCCGCATCTTGGTTCGGTCGAGTTTTTTGCCATCGTGCATGGAATGCCTCCGGGCTGAGCTTCCAGTCCGAATTACAAAATAAATAAAAACCTTCCGAATTTTCCGTTTCGAATTTTTGTGTTTCCCAAGATAAATTCCTCAAGTGACTTTTCTTAACGAGTGTCCAGTTGGACTCATCGTTGAGTCAAAAAGCCACTTGATGGGATTCAACAAGCACACATATTCTATGCTATTGCTCTACGGGTTAAAGGAACGAACGTCTGACAAACGGACTCCGAGCGTGCCTTGACAGATCAAGTCCAGTTGTTCTTCGGTTCCAGCAAAATGCATTGTGCGGTGTGTGTGCTTAATAGACTCCTTGGATTTAAGTTCCTTTGCCGGCGAGGACGACTCTAACTCGTAGAATTCTCCAAGTTGCCCGCCGCCTGGCGAGGCAGGTCCGTCGTTGTAGCTGTTGACTACGTCGCCACTATATGGATCATCCTGAATCTTCCATGCCGAGTTTACATACAATTCGGGTCCGGTGGCTTGATTGTATTGTGCAATAGTCAACACATGGTTCAAGCCATCATAGCTACCCATGATTCCTTTGGCACGCTGGGGGCTCAAGCCAACCTTGCTGCGATGGTTGGAATCGCCTTTAAAGAATACAACATCTTCCTTAATGGAAATTCGATCTGCCGGAACTTCTCCGAAGTAATCGGTCGTAACAGGAATGCCTAACTCATCCGTTGATCCAGCCTTGAAAGGCAAAATCACACTGGTCTTCGGAGTCGACTGGAACTGCCCTAGCACCCAAAGAGAAAGCAATCCAGTCTCTTTAGTCATACCATTCGTCGCTAGATTTGTAAGCTTGTTTTCTGACTCGTATCCAACGACTTTAACTCCGTCCAGTGCCTTGATCTCGAGACCGCTCCAAATCTGCTCTCCAGACAGCAGACGCACGCATCTGTCAATCTGAACTTCAAACTTGGTTCCGGAAAAATTAGTAAGTGAAAAGGCCCGGCGCATGGTAATAGAGTTTTTGCTCTGGCTGACGGTGTCAAAGGGCTCGGTGTCGATTGGAGCCGGAGTAAACCAATGATCGAAATCGAAGGGTACACCGGGCGCAAAAAAGATGGAGTACTGTCCGCCTTCCGGACCGAGCCAGATGCGATCCTCTCCGCCCACAGCATTCATATGTGCCTGGAACTTGCCTGAGGCTATCAGTTCGCGATTGATCCATCCGTAACCAAGTCCTTCCGAACTGGCGACAGAGCTTGTCAGCACGCGCCCTTGCATGGCGGGGCACACGGCAACCGAAGCGCCGCTTTGCTCATCGGAGAGAATAACCAGCTTGCTGTGCCGGCTCACAAACGAAACGACTTCGCCGAAACTATTTTCACTTGCCTCTTGAGAATTGCTCATTGATTATCCCCTTGGTTGGTTGGCAAAACGTTAAACGATGAATCGCAAGATTGTCAACTGCGATAAACTGCCGCATTGCACAACTTATAACAATTGAGCTTGCGGTACTAAAGCATTTCGAGACTCAAAATCCATATCAAGCTTCGGCAGGTATAAGCGCACGGATCTTAGAACCAAAAAACGCATAGAGCGCAACTACTATATAGCCCGCCATCGGCACGAGATAAGCAAGGGCGATGCTGTGGGTTCTGTCGTTGATCAATCCCATGAGCGGAGTCAGAGCCGCGCCTCCAACGATTGCCATGATGATTAACGAACCTCCAATCTTGGTATTCGGGCCGAGTCCTTTGATCCCGAGCGCAAAAATCGTTGGGAACATAAGTGACATGAAAAAGCTGGTCAGCATGATTGCCCATACCCCAATCCATCCCGGATGCATCACTCCTGCCGCGACTAACAGTACATTGACAACTGCGAAGATACCCATCAGCAAGTTAGGACGCACCACGCGCATGAGTGCCGTTGAGACAAAGCGCCCCACGCCAAATGCTGCAAGAGTATAAATCAGGAAATTTGCAGCGGCCTTTTCCGGCTGGCCCGTAAAATCCTGAACATACTGAATAAAATAGCTCCATGTTCCTACTTGTGCGCCTACATACATGAACTGGGCAGCGATAGCGAGCAAAAAATGAGGATATTTGAGGAGATCGAGAAAACGTCCATGGTCGCCGCTATCTTCGTGTTCGCTGCGTACAGGCGGAAACTTCTTCAGAAAAATAATTACCGCCCATGTAAGTGCAGCGATGCAAATAAAAAAATACGGAGTAACAACGCGCATCGTTTCAAAGTGAAGATAGGTCGCATAAGTTCCCGCGGCCTGTTTCGCTTCTATCTGGTCTGAATGCAGCTCGATACCGGAAAAGATGAAGATTTTGCCTATAACCACGGCCGTAATTGCACCCAGAGGATTGAATGACTGCGCGAAGTTCAGCCGCTGCTCTGAGGTCTCAGGTGAACCCATTTGTGCAATGAATGGATTTGAGGCCGTCTCAAGAAATGCGAGTCCGCTGGCAATGACAAAGTCTGCCAATAGGAAGAACCAGTACTTACCCGCAAGCGCTGCAGGCCAGAACAGAAATGCCCCTGTCCCTAAGAGTAATAGCCCGGTCAAAAAGCCGAACTTGTAGCCGTACCGGCGCATCAGAAGCGCTGCTGGCATTGCCAGCAAAAAATATCCGATGTAAAAAGCTGATTGCACCAAGCCAGCCTGGAAGCGCGAAATTTCAAACGATTTCATGAACTGGCGGATCAGCACATCATTCAGGTTGTTGGGGAGCGCCCATAAAAAAAAGAGTGCAGTAATTAGAACGAAAAGACCGATTTGTCCGGCAGGAAAGATTCTTTCCTTGCTCGGCGTGTTCCCGGGTGAACTGTCATTCACAACAAACATAACTGCATTCCTTCCGCTGTACAGATCTTCGGATAAATCCCGCTGGCTCACTAGCAGGTTCTTTTGCGCAACAAATCATGTCATAGACAAGTGATAAGTTACTTCACGCCTACTTTCAACTCTCTTCCCATATTCCGAATCTCTTTATTTACGGAAATCGATCTCTATGCCCAGACGCCATAGTCGAAGCCGCGAACGCGGCGGTTGATGCGCGGCATACAAACAACGCCGGCGAAAGCCATGTCCACGAATAAATCGATTTTTCGGGGTGAAATAGAGCCCTCTCCTACTACTCTGAACAAGATTACACCCCGGAGTGACTGGATGCACACCTCGAGATGCGGCTGTCAGTGCCGCGGAAATCATCTCAGGCGCACCGGGGCTTCATATCAGGCCTGTGCCTCAGCTATTTTTAAGATCGCGCATCGCGCCTCTGGGAAATCCAGTGGATTCTCGCACAACTAATTGGGTCTCGATGGGGTATTTGCGTTTCGGCACCGGCGTCCCTTCCACGTGGGCCATCAGCGCCATCACCGCTGCCCGAGCCAATTCGAAGCAGGACATCTGAATGGTGGTCAATGGCGGCGTTGTCATCTGTGTGATATGGATATTGTCAAAGCCGATGACGGATAGGTCATCCGGCACGCGCAGTCCGGCGCGGTATGCCTTATGCAATACTCCGATCGCCGTCATATCGTTGGAACACATAACCGCCGTAGGCAGCTTGGCGCTGGCAAACAACGTTTCCGCCGCGGCGATGCCGCCTTCCATAGTGTGGTCGCCTTCGACAATTCTGCTGGGGTCGATCTCGATGCCACACTCCTGCACTGCGCGATGAAAAGCTTCAAGTCGAGAGTGTGCCGAATGCAAGCGGAGCGGCCCGCTCACGAAGGCAATATCACGATGTCCCAGTGCGGCCAGGTGTTGTACGCCTTGCCGGATTCCATGATGATAGTCCACGCCGAGCAGGCTTATGCCGGGCCGATCCGGGCCTACATCCACAAACACCAGGGGCACCTTGCGGTCTGCCAATTGGTCCAGGAGCGGCTCTTCAATGCCGAAGGTCATCACAGCTACGCCTTCGGCTTTGCGTTCAACCATGCGCCTTATGCAGCTCTTCATTCTTTCAGGGTCGTAGTTGGTTGAGCCGATCAGAATCTCATATCCTTGCTCTACGGCTACGTCCTCGAAGCCTTGAATCAACTCGGGGAAAAATGGATTTGTAATCTCAGAGACGATGAGCCCCAGGAGCCGACTGCGGCCAGAGACCAGAGCGCGGGCCTGTGTATTGGGCAGATAATCCAGTTCCCGGACCACTTCCCATACCCGCTTGGCCATCTTGGCATTCACGGTGGGAACGTGATTGATAGTGCGCGAGACCGTAGCAATGGAAACGTTGGCTAACCGCGCCACAGTATGAATGTCGATGCGAGCAGGATTTCGTGTTGAGCGGCGCTTGGGTTTCGAAGAGTGATCTGTCATGGGAGCAGGAGTAGAATGCGTTTACAGAATACGCCATGCTGATGGGAACTTGACAGTTGAATGGAATAAAATATAGATTCAGTTTTTCGGGGATAGAAAAGGTTTACCGGGCACGAGCGCCGAGTCTAGATTCCAACTGCTCGGAAAAGTCCGGCCATCTCGTCCTGCGGTTTGGAGCAACACCATGGATTTATTGAGTTTGCAAACTGAAGTACTGGAAGCCAACCTCGAACTAGTCCGCCGCGGTCTGGTTCTCTACACCTTCGGCAATGCCAGCGGAATCGACCGCGAAACCGGCTTGGTGGCCATCAAGCCAAGTGGTGTTCCGTATGAACAGATGACTCCAGCCGATATGGTGGTCTGCGATTTAAGCGGCAAAATCGTTGAAGGCCGGCTCAAACCCTCTTCAGATCTCGACACTCATCTTGAACTCTATCGCTCCTGGCCCGCCATCGGCGGCGTCGTACACACCCATTCCGAATACGCCACGGCATGGGCCCAGGCTGGCCGCAGTATTCCGGCCTTTGGCACTACCCATGCCGACTATTTCTATGGTCCCGTGCCGGCCACCGAAGCGCTAAGCGACGAGGAGATTCAAGGCGATTATGTGCTGAACACCGGCAAAGCCATTGTGCGCCGCTTCAGTGGCATTGACCCCATGGCTACGCCAGCCGTGCTGGTTGCCGGACACGCGCCCTTCACATGGGGCAAATCTACCATAGACGCCGCACACAACGCAGTTATTCTTGAGTATGTGGCCCGCATGGCCTGTTCGACTGCGCTTCTGCGTCCGGACAGCAAGGGCGTCTCTCAGGCGTTGCTGGATAGGCATTACTTTCGCAAACATGGCATGGATGCTACCTACGGACAGGCATAGGCATCCGCTTTGCCGCCTCTGCTCGGCCACTTGGTTTTTAATAGAGGCCGAAGCTTGACAAGTATCGTAGTAAAGCCATTTACTTAGGGCTGACGTCTGTGGAACTGGCGGACGATCTCACCCCATTCAGGTGACGTAATGATCGGTTTTCTCTCGTCTTTTCTCGCCGCAAGCTTCTTTGCTCCCTTGCCGGCTCTCCTGGCCTTCAGCGCCGCGCCCATAGCGCATCTAAGTATCCTCGACATGATCGTGATCGCCGTCTACTTCGGCATGGTCATCTGGATCGGCTTTTACCTCAAAGGCAAGTCCAACACCAGCGAAGAGTTCTTCATGGCCGGTCGCGAGATGACCGCCTGGATCGCCGGTTTGAGCTTTGTTTCGGCCAACCTGGGATCGCTGGAGTTGATGGGCTGGGCGGGCGCGGCCTACCAGTATGGCATTCTAGCCACCCATTGGTACTGGATCGGCGCCATCCCCGCCATGCTCTTCCTGGGCTTGGTCATGATGCCCTTCTACTATGTATCGAAGACACACTCAGTTCCCGGCTACCTGCATCTTCGCTTCGGCGAGCACGCTCGCATTCTGGCCGCCATCTCCTTTGCCACCGAAATGATCCTGATGAGCGGCGTCAATATGTTCGCCATGGCCGTGGTGATGAAGGTCGTATTGGGTTGGAGCCTCACCTTCAGCATCCTGATCTCCGCAGCCGCTGTGGCGATCTACGTCACGCTGGGCGGCTTGCGCTCGGCCATCTTCAACGAGGTGATGCAATTTGTGTTGATCTGGGGCGGCGCGTTGCTGGTGCCGATCCTGGGACTGATTCAGGCTGGTAGCGTCGCCGGGCTGAAACGGCAAATCATTGCCAATATGCACACCGATAGCTACTTCCATATGTGGCGCGACACCGGCCACTTTGCCTCCAACCCCATGGGCGTTCATTGGACCGGCATCGTCCTCGGCCTGGGCTTTGTCATCAGCTTCGGCTACTGGACCACCGATTTTCTTGTTGTCCAGCGCGTGCTGGCCGCGCATAATCTGCGCGCCGCGCGCATGGCTCCAATCATCGGGTCATATTTTAAGATGGCCGTTCCGTTCATCGTCATTCTTCCCGGCCTGCTGGGCCTGGTACTCTTGCAGAATCCCGATGGCAGCCGTATGCAACTGGTGGGCCAGGACGTAGTCAAATCCTGCACGGCGGATGATTCCGCAAGTCATGTGGACGCCGCGGATTGTGCCGCAGCCATGTCCAAGACCACTCTCCCAGCCGACTATCAGCAGAAGGTGCTAACCGGCGCTCCGGGAACGGAGCTGCACAGCTACAACGATGCGCTGCCGCTGATGATGGTGCGCTATATGGGACCCGGCTTGCTCGGCTTAGGCATCACCGCGCTGATCGCAGGCTTTATGAGCGGTATGGCTGGCAACGTGAGTGCCTTCTCCACAGTCTGGACCTACGACATCTACAAGCCACTGATCAAGAAGAACGGCAGCGACAGCCACTATGTGCTGGTGGGCCGATGGTCGATCTTCTTAGGCGTCATTGTCTCCATCGGCGCGGGATACTTGGTGCAGCATGCTCACGGCATCATGGATTACGTGCAGGCGCTCTTCAGCTTCTTCATCGCGCCTCTGCTGGCCGCCATCCTGATGGGCATGTTCTGGAAGCGCGCTACCGCACCGGCCGGTTTCCTCGGCCTGCTGATCGGCATCAGCTCTTCGGTCGGCATGTTCATCTACGTCAAGATGAATCCCGCCGGACTCGCGACCATTGCTCTTTCGCCCGATGCCAAGCCGATGGCCGAGAATCTCTACCGCGCCTGGTGGGCCTTCTGCATTGCCGCCATCGTTATCTTCCTGGTCAGCCTGGTCACCAAGCCCAAGCCGGTCGCGGAGTTGGATGGATTGTGCTACAGTTGCACGGTTCTGCCTAAGGAAGAGCCGGTTCCCTTTTACAAGAATGTCTGGATTTGGGCTCTTCTGGCGGTCTGTATCTTTGCCGCGCTCAACATTTTGTTCTGGTAACGAGTTGTTCGTCCTCTCCGCTTGAGGAGAGAAGAAAGGATCACGAGTTATGCACGGATCAGGAATTCAGATCTGGTTTTTCATTGGAGTGCTGCTGCTGATCTACGGAGTGCTGATCCTTGGCTATGGAATTTTTGAGTTGGCCACGGGATGCTATCCAGTCGGGGTTCAACTGACCAGCCTGCACACGCCTATCTGGTGGGGCGGATTGCTCACTGCGGCCGGCGTGCTTTATTGCGTCAAGTTCCGCCCCGGTCGCGCGTAGAACTTTTTGCCTGTTTGCATGCGGGTTGCCGGTCGCTGAAAGAAAAGGTAGCGCCGGCCTCCTGGCCGGCTGTAGCGTGGACCTCCCGGTCCACGCCGCACTCTACACAAACAGGAATGCTTTTGACAATGGAAGGTATCGTTTCAATCACATTTCACCTGCCGCAAACGCGGCAAGAATCAAGGGAGCAAACATCATGGCAGCACAGAAAAAAGTTACATTTGGCGTGATCGTCGGCAATCGCGGATTCTTCCCCGACATGCTGGCCAAAACCGGTCGCGAAGAGATCATCAAAGTTCTGGAGGCGGTCGGCGCGAACGTTGTCGTACTCAGCCCGGAAGAGTCCAAGCATGGCGCGGTGGAAACCTACGCCGAGGCGCAGCGTTGCGCCGAGTTGTTCAAAAAGCACTCGGAAGAGATTGACGGCATCATCGTCACGCTTCCCAACTTCGGCGACGAGCGCGGCATTGTGGACGCCATCCGGCTCTCCGGCCTCAAGGTTCCGGTGCTGGTCCAAGCCACGCCCGACCGCTCCGAGGAGATGACCATCGCCGTCCGCCGCGATAGCTTCTGCGGCAAGATGAGCGCCTGTAACAACATGATGCAATACAAGATTCCCTACACGCTCACTTCGCTGCACACCGAGTCGCTCACCTCGCCGGAATTCAAGGCCGATCTCGAGTCGTTCACCGCCGTCTGCCGCATCGTCAAGGGTCTCAAGAATCTGCGCATCGGCGCCATCGGCGCGCGTCCCGCGGCCTTCAACACAGTGCGCTACTCGGAACGCCTCTACGAGTCGAGTGGCATCTCCATCGAGCCGATTGATCTCTCGGAAATCTTTGGCCGCATCGCCAAGATGAAGGACAGCGATGATGCCGCGCAAGCCAAGCTGGCCGCCATCAAGAGCTATGTCAGCACCGGCAAGGTTCCCGAATAGGCTCTGCTTAAAATGGCCAAGCTGGGCGCGGTCATCGATACCTGGATGAAGCAGACCAATTGCGCCGTGACCGCTGTGCAGTGCTGGACTTCTTTCGAGGAGTACTTCGGCGTCGTCCCCTGCACCATCATGAGCATGATGAGCAATGATCTGATTCCCTCGGCCTGCGAGGTCGATGTGCCCGGCGTTCTCGGTATGTATATGATGACCCTGGCAAGCGGAAGCCCTTCGGCGCTGCTGGATTGGAATAACAACTACGGCAGCAATCCCGACAAGTGCGTCTGCTTCCACTGCTCCAACCTGCCCAAACACTTCTTCGCGCAGCCTCCGACGATGGATTATCAGGCGATCATTGCTGGCACCGTGGGCATTCAAAACACCTTCGGCACCTGCGTGGGCCGCGTCAAGTCTGGCGTAATGAGCTATGCGCGCTACTCCACTGACGATAACCACGGCATCATCCGCGGCTACACCGGCGCTGGTGCATTCACTGACGATCCGCTAGATACATTTGGCGGCGCAGGCGTGGCAGAAATCCCGCAACTGCAAAAGCTGTTGAAGTTCATCTGCCGCGAAGGCTTCGAGCACCACGTGGCGGCCAACTTCAGCGATGTCAGCAGTGCCGTTCATGAGGCCGCAACTCGCTACATGGGCTGGGATTCGTACCATCACGCGCACCAGGAAGACTAATGCGTTTTCACCAACCGTAAGCAAATATGTGTCCCATTCTTTCGCCGTATTTATGGCGAAAGAATGGGATTGAACGCGAATCGAAATTACAATCAAGAAAACGTTCTCCGGGAGAAAGATTATGACTGTCGTTGCTGGTGTGGACTTCGGAACGCTCAGCGTTCGCGTCTCAATACTTGATAGTGAGCGGGGGCGGCTCGGCTCTGCGGTGGCTGAATATCCACTGCATCGCAAGCGCGACGATCCCGACTTTGCTACCCAGTCGCACGAAGATCAAATGAGCGCGCTGGCCAAGGCATCGCATGATGCCGTGAAGAATGCCGGCATCGAAGGCTCACAGGTTGCCGCGATTGCGCTCGACACCACCGGCTCCAGCGTCATCCCCGTCGATGCCAAGATGCAGCCGTTGAACGAATATTATTTATGGTGCGATCATCGCGCCCACGCCGAGGCCCAGCAAATTACCGAACTGGCGCGCAGTGAAAAGCTCGAAGCCATCGATTGGTGCGGCGGCGTCTATTCGCACGAGTGGGGCTTTGCCAAATTGCTCCACTGGCTACGCTACAATCCTGACCAGCGCAGTAAGTTTGCCTCTGCCTTTGAAAACTGCGACATGGTGGCGGCCACGCTGTGTGGCGTCACCGATCCCAGGCGCGCCAAGCGCAGCATCTGCGCCATGGGCCACAAATGGATGTGGAATCCCAAGTGGGATGGTTTGCCACCACAGTCATTCCTCTCCAAACTCGACCCGCTCTTCGACGGTGTGCGAGAGAAACTCGCGGGCGACTACCAAACCTCAGATCAGCTCGCTGGTCATCTAGCGCCCTACTGGGCAGAGAAGCTCGGCCTCAAGGCCGGCATCCCCATCCCCGTCGGCGCATTCGATGCGCACTGGGACGCGCTCGGCGCAGGTTGCCGCGAGGGTGACGTCGTCAACGTCGTCGGCACCTCCACCTGCATCATTGCGATGAGCCGCAAAACCGAGCTGATTCCCGGCGTCTGCGGCGTGGTTCCCGGCAGTGTCCATCCGCAATTTACCGGCATCGAGGCGGGCCTCTCAGCTACTGGCGATATCTTTGAAGCCATCGCCCGCCGCGCCGGCACAAAGGTTGCGGAGCTTTCCAAGGGCCTGGAGGCCTACAAGCCCGGACAGACTGGCCTCTTGCGCCTCACCTGGGACAACGGCGACCGCACCGTGCTGGTCAATCCCGAACTCGGCGGCGTCACCCTGGGCTGGAACCTGGTGCAGACCGCGCAGGACGAGCTTTTCGCGGCCATCGAGGGAACTGCTTTCCATACTCGCATCATTCTTGAGCGTATGGCTGAGTACGGCGTGCCGGTCGAGCGCGTCATCAACGCCGGTGGAATTCCGCAGAACAATGCCGTTCTCAATCAGGTCTATGCCGATGTGCTCGGCAAGCCGGTGCTGGTTCCGGCTGGCGTGCCCACTAGCCTTGGTTCGGCCATTATCGCCCAGCTTGCTGCCGGCACTTTCAAAACCATAGAAGCTGCACAGCAGAAGTTGTGCCTGGAATTCACTGTCATTTCGCCTAGGCCTGCCGCAACGGCTATCTACGAGCGTCTCTTCGCGTTGTATCGCAAGGCATACTTTGCGCTGGGTACGCGCTCCGCGGAGGCTGTGCCATTGGGGGAGATACTGCCTGAGTTGCGCAAGATCGCCAGTGAGGTTGCAAGACAAGCATAGACGCCGTTAGGCCTGTCAATTTCTGCACCTCAACTTCAACAAGACGGTAAAGCTGGGTGCCCCATCCTTCGCGCTTTTTGCGAAGGGTGGGATACCTCGAACCTCATCCGGCCTGATCCACAAGGCACTTCCCCTCAAGTCGGCTGGATATTTTCCACCGCAAACCATTCTTCGTCGATTTTCGCCCGTAACAACAGAAACTGTGCATCCAGTTCAGCCAGACACTCTTGAGCGGTGCTCATCTCTCCGCAGTCTGCTGATTTTTCCATCTTCAGCGCAACTCTGCGCATCTGTTCTCCACCCACATTGGCCGCCGCGCTCTTAATCGAGTGAGCAGTTCGTCCGGCGCCGTCCTGATCCCCGGCCTCGAAATATTCCCGCAAAACCTGTATCTGCTGCGGCATATCCTCAAGAAATGATTCCATCATCCACGCGACCAAATCATGGTCGTCCATCATCCGGTTCAGCACACTCACTTTGTCAAAGACCGGCGTTTCGCCCTCAGCTGCCGGGGAAGGGACTACTTCTTCTGTAGCCACAATGACTTTTTCCTCGCTCGGACGAAACCATTTTTCCAGCTCATTCTGCAAGGCCTGTGGCGATACAGGTTTGGGAACAAAGCCGCTCATCCCCGCAGCCATGCATATCTCCCGATCCGATTGCAGAGCATTGGCAGTCAACGCGATGATGGGCACCTCGTGATCCAGAACCGCCGATTGCGGGTCGCGGATTCGCTGGGTCGCCTCAATCCCATCCATCACTGGCATTCGCACGTCCATCAGCACCAGGTCGTAGAGAATCGACTCCAGCGCTCTAATGGCTTCGGCTCCGTCAGCCACGGCGTCGGCATGCAGTCCAAGCTTCTTCAGAATTGCCATCGCCACCTTCCGATTGGTGGCGTTGTCTTCAGCCAGCAGGATCCGCGCCGTGACGCCCGCAAATGGTTGCAGCCGTTTATGAGACGAACAACTCGTTTTATCGCCATCAGGTTCTTCAGCCTGTGCACCAGCCGACTGACTTGCCATCTTAAGCCGCACCGTGAACCAGAACTCCGAGCCTTTACCTTCCTGGCTCTCAACTCCAATCGTGCCCCCCATCAACACCGTAAGCTGCTTGCTGATGGCGAGACCGAGCCCCGTGCCGCCAAATTTCCGTGTCGTCGATCTCTCCACCTGGCTGAACTTGTCGAATAAAATGCCTATTTTGTCTGCCGGAATCCCTATGCCCGAGTCGCGCACATAAATGCGCAACAGGCAATCGTCCACGTTTTTCTCCAGCAATTGCGCTCGCACCACCACTTCGCCCTTGGCCGTAAACTTCACCGCGTTGCCCACCAGATTGATGAGGATCTGCCGCAGCCGGCCCGGATCCCCGCAGAGCCGCTGTGGAACCGTGTCTTCACTGCTCACCCGCAGTTCAATTCCTTTGGCGCGAGCTTGCGCTGATACAGCGGAGGCTACATTCTCCATCAGAATGCCAAGATCAAACTCCTTTGCCTCCAGTTCTAGCCTCTTGGCCTCGATCTTGGAAAAGTCCAGTATGTCATTGATCAGCCCTAGCAGAGATTCCCCGCTCTCTTGCACGATATCTGCGTAGTGGCGCTGTTCTTGCGTCAACTCCGTATCCAGCAACAGGCCGGTCATGCCGATCACACCATTCATGGGTGTGCGAATCTCGTGGCTCATATTTGCCAAAAACTCACTTTTGGCCTCATTGGCCTGTTCCGCCTCCCGTGCAAGCCTTTCCGAACGGACGATTGCCTCTTCCAACTGGCGATTGGTTTCTTGCAACGCGTCGGCCACCTGTTTCTGCTCGGTAATATCCACAAAACTTTCCACCAGTACTCTGCGCCCGTTCTTGTTCACGGAAATTACGCTTTTCAGCACTGGCAAACGCATGCCGTCCGCGGTGATGACAATCCTTTCGGATTGGTCGATTATCTGCCCAAGGTCAAGCAGCGGGCAGGCGTGATCCGCCGCAGGACAGACTACCTTGTTGCAGATGTTGCCGATGATCTGGTTCTTCTCCAATCCAATCAGATTCTGCGCATGGGGATTAATGTCCATCACCGTCCGCGTGGCGGCATCAACTACCATTATGCCGACCGGAACTGCATCAAAGAGAGATTGCAGGTACATCGTGGCGTCTTGAAGTTCGGCCCGAGCAGCTTCAGCCTCCAGAGCAAGCTGATTGGCGCGCTTTGATTCCGTTGCAAAACGCTGATTGCTTTCCAGCAGCGCGTCAGCCGCCTGTCTCTGCGCCGTGATCTCCCAATTGGTGCCGACCATATGCACGGCTTGACCCGTTGCATCCCGCTGCACCAGGGCAAGGGCGCGAATATTGTGGATGCTGCCGTCCGGCCAAACTACACGGAACTCTGTGTCGAAATCTTTTTCACCGCGGATGGCCGCATTAAGCTCTGCCTCTTCTCGTTCTCGATCTTCTGGGTGCAATCCGTTCTGCCATACCTCGTAAGCGCCACTGAAACGTTCGCGCGTCATGCCGTAGAGGCTAAACATCTGTTCGTCCCAAATTAGCCGGTCGACCACAAGATCATAGTCCCAAACTCCAACTCCGCCCGCTCTCGTAGCCAACGCAAGGCGATCTTTAGCCTCTAGCAGACCAGCCTCAGCTTGTTTACGTGCATTGATGTCTTCGACAATGCCGATATGGTGAAGGACGCACCCTTGCTTGTCCCGTTGGGCGGAAACTGTCAACCTTATCCAGGTGATGGTGCCGCCCTTGCGCACATAACGCTTCTCGATGCTGGGCAGGTTGACCGCCCCAGCCTCCAATCGTTGGAATATCTCTGCGGTCCTGGGCTGATCTTCTGGGAAGTTGATCTGTGAGAGGGCCATGCCGGGGACTTCGTCTTGTGAGTAACCGATAATCTCGGCGAAACGCGAGTTGCAGCGCAGGAATATGCCTTCGGCCGAGGTATGAACGATGCCCACAGCGGCCTGCTCAAAGGTGGCCCGATAACGTTCTTCGCTCTCCAGTAGTTTTCGTTCCGCTTGCACACGCTTGCTGATATCGCAGGCAATGGCTGAAGCGCCCACCACATCTCCTATTGAATTCAGAATCGGGGAGAGTGAGAGTGAAACATCGACCTCGCGGCTATCGTTGCGCAAAAGGATCGTATCATAAGCGCCGATGACACTTCCCAGACGAATAGTTTCAAGCATATGCGACATGTAGCCCACGCGGCTGGACCTGACGAGAACGGTTGCGCTCTTGCCGATGATTTCCTGTTCTGTGTAGCCAAACAGCGCTTCAGCACCCTGGTTCCAACTGACAATGATTCCGTTCTTGTCCGCGCCAATAATAGCGTCTTCCGAAGATTCCACAATCGATGCCAGTAGGGCATGAGTTTCTTCGGCGCGGATGCTCTCGGTAATGTCTTCCGTGACTCCAACAACTCGAGTTACGCAGCCTTCAGCGTCGAGAATGGGAAAGGCTTTATCCCTTATCCATACTTCTCTGCCTTCCACCAGCACTCTGAACTTCAATTCTGTGGATTCGCCGCGCAGTTGCCGATGGAAGGTTTCCCGGGCGGCATTGCGGTCATCGGGATGAATCGCCTCCATTAGCCTACCGATGTTGTGATAAATCTCTTCACGAGGCACTCCCCAGATATGCTCAAAGGATGGACTGAGGAACTGCATCTCGCTCCCGGTTCCGTTCATAATCCAGAAAAGCTCATGGATGTTTTCTGTCAGTTGGCGGAACATCTCCTCGCTCTTCCGCAACTCCTTCGTTTGCTCTTCAAGCTGGTTCGTAGAGCGTTTAATCCATCTGGAAAGCCAGAAAGCGATCCCGGATCCCAGAACAACTGTGAGCAAAAGAATCGTCCATACGGCTGGAATTCCCAGAGAAACTGCATGGAGGGCATCTTTGGCTAGGTTTTGCCCGCGCTTTTGATCGACTTCGGCGAGGTAATCTTCCATCCTCCGCCGGCCCAGAGTCGCGTCCATCAGCTTTGTGTAATAGACAACTTTCGCTTCTTGAGTCTGTCCCGCGCGCTTCAGATCTTTGATCTCAAGCCATGCCTTATAGAACCTGGCCTGTTCCACCGCGTTGGTGGCAATGGCCTGCCTGTCCTGGGCATCAAACTTGGGATAGTATCCCCTTATTACTCGCAGTTCGTCTTCTGCCTTCTCAACTAATGCCTCATTTTTCGTCAGGTCCGCTTCGCTGGTTGAGTCCAGGTAGAAAACAACCGCGATGCGTTGGTCCTTGGCCACGCCTTTCAGCTTGCCCGCCCAATACAAAGCAGAGTATGTGTCGTCGTTGAGGTGGCTTACGGTGCTTCTGGTGCGGTAAAGATTCAGCAGAGATAGGGTTCCCTGGAGTACCGTCAGCACTCCCAATCCGAGACAGATCAAAAACACCCTTCGGCCCAATGTCCATTTCTTCATTGACTTCCTCCAGCTCGGAAGGCCATAAACTGTTTATCGGCCAGGTTTTGCGACACTTAAGTTTCTTGGTGCAAGGATGGAAAACCACGAGCCTTCATCGATCTGCCGATGACGCTCCAGCCTTGATTCAAGTACAAAGTTGAATCCGCCGATAAGAAAGATTGATGGGAATTGAACCTCAAGGAGCAGTCCTCCTGCTGCCTCAGATGCCGGGAATCGGCGCGGGTCAGGGGGAGTGTGCGAGATGAAGAGTCTGGTTGTGGAAGACGATGCGACGAGTCGGGCTCTGCTCGAAAAGTACCTTTCCCGCTATGGCATTTGCGAAATCGCCGCTGACGGTAAAAAAGCCGTGGAGATGGCTGGCATCGCTCTGGATTTGCATCAGGGCTACGACCTGATCTGCATGGATCTCAGAATGCCCGTGATGAACGGTTGCGAGGCGATCCGGGAGATTCGCAAGCAGGAATCCGTTGCGCGCGTCTCGGCTCCCGCCAGAATCATCGTCATCACCGCCTATACGGACAACGAGAGCATCACAGGCTCGCTTCTTGCCCGCTGCAATGCATACCTGGTGAAGCCAATCAATAATGCCAAACTGAAAGCGGAATTGAAAACCCTCGGTCTCATTCCCTAGCCCTTAGCTCCGCGGCGAATATCGCGATCCATAAAGGATACGGGTTGCTCAAACTTTAAAGATAGGCATTCGGGATCGAAAGTAGTGTCAGTGCAAAGCTATGTTGCTCCTCACGCCTAAAATGAGTCAGACATTTAGCTCCTGAGGGTATTATTCATGCTACCGATTGAATTCAGGCATGTTCCCGCCGCCAATCAAGCCATATTGAAGCTGTTGTTAACAGGCATCCTGCCTTTATACTAAGGTGTTTGCACTGTGCGACGGCGCGGACCGGGAATAGGCGCGCGGGAGGAGTGGGCTTTGGCTCAGGCAGAGATTGGCATTATCGGCGGCAGCGGGCTTTACTCGATGCCTGGATTCACTAACGTGCGTGAAGAGACGGTGGAGACGCCCTTCGGCGCGCCTTCAGACCCTTTTGTGCTCGGCGAGCTGGAAGGGCGTCGCGTGGCGTTTCTTGCACGGCATGGGCGAGGCCACCGCATCCTACCCTCAGAGTTGAACTTCCGCGCCAACATCTACGCCTTCAAAAAACTCGGTGTCGAGCGAATCTTGTCGGTCTCGGCCGTCGGTTCGCTGAAAGAAGAGCACAAGCCCACCGATTTTGTGATTCCCGACCAGTTCATCGACCGCACCTTTCTTCGCGTTTCTACCTTCTTTGGCGAAGGCATCGTTGGCCATGTGGCCTTTGGCGATCCGGTCTGCGCCACGGTGGCCAATACCGCTTCTGAGGCTTGTGCGACGGTTGGCGTTGTAGGCAAACTGGGCGGGACCTATGTCTGCATGGAAGGCCCGCAGTTCTCCACCAAAGCTGAGTCGAAGCTCTATCGCAGTTGGGGCGCCGACGTGATTGGCATGACCAATTTGCAAGAGGCTAAGCTGGCTCGCGAGGCGGAGATTTGCTATGCCACCATCGCCATGGTCACTGACTATGATTGCTGGCGCGAAGGCCACGATTCAGTCACCATTGAAGAAATTGTGCGCGTACTCCACCAGAACGCCGCGAACGCAGCCAAGGTTGTGAAAGCCGCCGTGGCCGCCATGCCGCACGAACGCAATTGCGCCTGTGCCTCAGCGGCAAAGTATGCCGTGCTCACCGCGCCAGATGCGATTCCCGCAACAACAAAAGAAAAGCTGAAGCTGCTGTTTGGGAAGTATCTTAGCGCCTAAGTCCCCCAGTGTGGCTGGAAGTGTCAGGGCACGACTTCAGTCGTGCCACATACCTGCAATATCAACGAGGGTTTTAGCACTTAGTATGGGTTTTGATAGCACCAGAGAGGAAACAAATGACAATTACCGTAGTAGGCAGCGTCGCATACGACACCATTGAAACTCCGGCCGGAAAACGCGACCGCTGTTTGGGTGGCGCGGCTACTTACTTCTCACTCTCCGCAAGTTACTTTACCGATGTGCGCGTCATCGCCGTTGTCGGCGAGGATTTCGGCAAGCGGCAAGAAGCGGTCTTCGAGGCGCATAAAATTGACACGCGCGGCATTGAACACACTGCGGGAAAGAGCTTTTTCTGGGAAGGCTCGTATTTAGAAAACCTCAACGAAGCCAAGACACACAACACCGAGCTGAATGTTTTTGCAGCTTTTAATCCCAAGATTCCCGATGCATATCGCGACTCGGAGTTTCTTTTTCTGGCGAACATCGATCCGGTTTTGCAGCGCCGTGTCCGCGAGCAAATGCCGGACGTAAAACTCGTGGCTGGCGACACGATGAACTACTGGATCAAGGATCATCGCACGGCGTTGCTTGAAGTCTTGAAGGGCCTTGACATTCTGCTCATCAACGACACCGAAGCCAAGATGCTGGCCGGTAACAACAACCTCGTACAGGCCGCCCGCGTGGTTCGGTCGCTCGGACCGAAGACACTGGTGGTCAAGCACGGCGAATTTGGCGCGACCTTATTCGGAGATCCCGCCAAAACTTTTAGAGCGCCAGCGCTGCCTCTTGAAGAAGTGGTAGACCCAACCGGCGCGGGCGACAGCTTTGCGGGCGGCTTCTTCGGCTATCTGGCCTCGCAGCCCGAAGTCACTCCAGCCGCCTATCGCAACGCTATGTTCTATGGCAGCGTGATGGGCTCGTTTGCGTGCGAACGCTTCGGCACAGAGCGGATGCAGAAACTCACGCGCAAGGAAATTGATGAACGCTTCAATCTCTTCCGCGAGTTAACGCACCTTGCCTGAGAAATCCAATCCGGTTCACTCCATCTCTCGTGCGGAGATGCTCGCCGTCGTGGTCTCATGCGTGGCAGCCTCTCTCGCTGCAATCGCGTGGAGTTGGCGTCGCGGTGCGATGCTCAACTACGGCGATGCGGTGGCTCACTTGCACATCGCCCGTCGGGTCTTCGACGCACGTTTGCCGCGTCTCACCGAACTCGGCTCGGTATGGCTACCGCTGCCGCACATTCTCATGCTGCCCTTTGTGCAGGTTTACAGTTGGTGGGCCAACGGAATTGCCGGCGTTGTTCCCTCGGCGCTGGCTTATCTCTTCGCCTGTATCGGGATTTATCGTCTCGTGCGACACTGGCTGCCGCCTGCTTCGTCGGCGTTTACGCTGACCTTCTTCGCGCTCAATTCCAATCTGCTCTACCTGCAAACCACGGCCATGACCGAGCCGCTCTTTGTCTGTGAAATGGTCTGGGTTGCACTCTGGCTGGTGGAGTGGCGTGCAAGCTTGGATACAGAATCGCGTCAATCGACCCGACTGCAGTGCCTCATCGCGGCGGCGCTGATCGCCGCAATTTTCACCCGTTACGACGGCTGGGTAATGGCGCTCGTCGCCTGGACATGCATGGGCTTTGTTCTGCTTCGTCGCGGACGATTGCGCTCTGTGAGCTTTTGGATTGCCAGCATTTTCATCCTCGCTGCGCCTGTGGCGTGGTTTGTGTATAACTCGGTTGGCTTTGATGATTGGCTTTACTTTGCGCGCGGACCCTATTCGGCCAAAGCGATTGAGTTGCGCACCATGTCGCACGGCGCTGGTCCGCCGCATCCGGGCTGGCACAATCCTTGGGTTGCGCTGCTCTTCTTCGTCAAGGTCGCGGAGATGGATGCGGCCGCCGCGGCCTGGGGCAATGTGCTTTTAATTGTGAGCCTGCTCGGGACGGCCTGGGCATGGCTAACAACGCGGCGGCGTGCATTTACATGGGCGCTGCTGTTGTGGTTCCCGGTTCCTTTTTACGCCTATTCCGTCGCGTACGGATCAGTGCCAATTTTTCTGCCGCCCTGGTGGCCACACTCTTGGTACAACACGCGTTATGGAATGGAGATGCTGCCCGCCTTTGCCTTGGGCCTGGGCTTTGCCGCGCAGTTTGCGCTGGCCGCAATCCATCAATTCAAGCCGCGTGAAGTCAATCCAATATGGGTGCGAGCTGCGGCAGGTGTTCTCTTTGTTGTTGTGGCCTTGAACGCAGCTCAAATGGTGCGCGAGCGTCCGCTGACGTACGTAGAAGGAATTAAGAATATCGAGGCGCGCCGGAATTTCGAAATTGAAATTCCGCCCATGCTGCGGGCGTTGCTGGCCGAGCGGCCCGGAGCCGTGGTTCTAATGGATACATCGGTCTACCCGAATCTTGTCGCCTTCACCGGCATCCCGCTTCGTCAGACCATCAACGAGAGCGATCTGACAATTTACAGCGATGCTTTGGCCGCGCCGGGCGCGCACGCCGCAATTGTTCTGGCCTTCGACGGTGATCAGATTGACCGCGCGGTCAAGGCGCATCCTCAAGGCTTGACTGCGGTTCGCCGCTTTTGGTCAGACGGCCAGCCAGCCGGAACGATTTATACTTCGGATACGGCTAAAGCTCCATAGCAAAGCCACAGTTTGACCGGGAGAAAAATTGATTCCCTTTACAAAGGCTCACGCCTGCGGCAACGATTTTTTGATTGTGACAGAAGATGCCGCTCAGGGCTGCGATTGGGCAGCTCTCACGCGCCGTCTCTGTGCGCGCAACACCGGCATTGGCGCCGACGGCGTAGAGTTCTTCGCCTGGACCGGGCCCAACTCCGGTCGAATTCGCCTGCACAACGCCGACGGCTCCATCGCCGAAATCAGCGGTAACGGCACGCGTTGTGTGGCTGCGTGGATGGCGCTCGAACGTAACTTCCATGCAGGCGATGAAGTGGAGATTACGACCGATGCCGGGCCGCGCATCTGCCGCGTGAACGCGTTGAAAACCGGCGAAGAATTTACCGTCGAAGTCACCGCCGGAATGGGCGTCCCCTCCTTCACTCCGCGCACTGTTAATCTTGCCGACTGCGTTTGGGTGCCGGGCGTCGAAGTTTCCATCGGCAATCCCCATTTTGTCATCGTTGTAGACAATTCCAAATTCACCATCCACGGATATGATTGGTACACGCTAGGCGCGGAGATTTGCACACATCCGGATTTCCCTCACCAGACCAACGTCGAATTTTTGCGCATCGTCAGCCCCACCGAAATCGAAATTCGCATCTTTGAGCGCGGTGTTGGACCAACGACTTCATCGGGCACCGGCAGCAGCGCCACGGCCACGGCGGCCATCGCGTTGAACGGCTGCCAGTCGCCGCTCACTGTAGTCGCTCCCGGCGGCGCGCAGACCATTGAGTGGAGCGGGCCTGAGAGCGATCTGTTTCTGACAGGCCCCGCATCCCTGATTGCACGTGGCGAGGCATGGCCAGCATGACCGCATTGCTCAAGCCGCACGCTGTTCCAGTCGACGCTCCAGTGGCCGTCGTCTCTCCCGCTTCCACGCCTCAGCCAGAGCGCGTTGAAGCAGGTTTGACGGCCTTGCGCACACTCGGTTACGATCCGCAACCTGCCGAGAACATCCTCGCTCGCGGCCCGCTTTTCTTCGCGGGAACGCCAGAGATGCGCCTCAGCGACCTGCATCAAGCCTTCACCGGCGATCAGGCACGTGCCATCTTCTGCACGCGTGGCGGCTACGGTGCGAATTATTTATTGGAGGGGCTGGACCTCGACCTCATCGCCGAAAACCCCAAGCCGCTTATCGGTTACAGCGATCTCACCGCGATGCAGCTCTGGATGCTCGATCAGATTCATCTGCCCGCATTCTATGGCCCAATGCTCTCGGCGGATTTCGCGCGCGCAAATCAAGACGGCGTTCATCTCGCCAGCCTGCAAGCTGCGCTCTCCGGTAAACCATACACTGTCGGAACACAAGAGGGCCTTCGGCCCCTGCGCACGGGCCGCGTGCGTGGCACGCTCTATGGAGGCTGCCTCAGCATTCTTGTGGCCATGCTGGGCACCACCTACGAACCGCAAACCGAAGGCAAGCTGCTCTTCCTCGAAGACGTAAATGCCAAGCCCTATCAAATCGACCGAATGTTGTGGCAACTCCGCGAGGCGGGCAAGCTGGATGGTGTGCGCGGCATCGTCTTCGGCGAGATGCTGGATTGTGTCTCTCCCGGCGCACCTACCGATCTGCTCGATCAAGTGATCTTCAGCGCCTTCAAGAATTTCAAAGGACCCATCGCCATTGGCCTGCGCAGCGGCCACGTCTCGCGCCAGAACGTCACGCTCACCCTCGGCGTCGAAGCGGAGTTGATGGTGCAGCAGGAAGCGCGCCTGCATTTGATTGATCCGGCGGTGAAGCCATGACTCCACTCCCTCGCCACATCCACCTCAGCGGCATTTGCGGCACGGCGATGGCTTCGCTCGCCGGATTGTTGCAGTTGCAGGGCCACCGTATCACCGGTTCCGACAAAGCAGCGTATCCGCCCATGAGCGACCTGCTCGCCGTTTTGGGCATTCCCATCCTTGAGCCGTATGCGGAAGCAAATCTCGATCCCGTGCCTGATTTGGTCGTTATCGGCAATGCTCTCTCGCGCGGCAATCCGGAGATCGAGCGCGTGCTCGACGAGCGCATTCCCTTCACCTCAATGGCTGCGCTTCTGCGCGAAGAGTTTCTAGTCGGTCGCGAGTCGCTGGTCGTTGCCGGAACTCACGGCAAAACCACCACAACCAGTATGCTGGCGTGGATCTACCAGCTTTCATCGCATAAAAACCCTGCGCTGGAACCGTCGTTTCTCATCGGCGGCGTGGCGGAAAACTTCGGCACAAGCTTCCAGTTCCGCCCCACGCGCACCTTCATCATTGAAGGCGATGAGTACGACACCGCCTTCTTCGACAAAGGTCCAAAGTTTCTCCACTACTTTCCCGACGCGCTGATTCTCACCCACGTCGAATTCGACCACGCCGACATTTACGCCGACCTCGAAGCCGTCAAAACAGCCTTCAAGCGGCTAGTAAATCTCGTTCCGCGCCGCGGCCTCATCGTCGCCTACGACGGCAATGCCAACGTCACCGAGTGCATTGCCAAAGCCTTGTGCCGCGTCGAGCGCTACGGCTTTTCTGAAACTTCAGACTGGCGCATTCAGAATCTCCGTCACACAGATGGTCTCACTCGCTGGGAGGTTTGGCACAATGGCGCACTGTGGGCCGAGCTTGCGATGAGCCTCGCCGGTGAGCACAACGCGCTGAACGCCACCGCCGCTGCCGCGCTGGCAGCAGGGCAGGGAATCAGCAAAAAGGAAATTGTTGCCGCGCTGGCCACATTCAAAAGCGTCAAGCGCCGCCTCGAAGTGCGCGCGGTCATCCATGGCGTCACCATCATTGACGACTTCGCTCACCACCCCACAGCCATCCGAGAAACGCTCCGTGCGCTGCGTGCCGTTTATCCGCAATCGCGTCTCTGGGCAATCTTGGAACCGCGCTCCAACACGCTCCGGCGCAAGGTGCTTGAAACCGACCTCATTGCAAGTTTGCGCCTTGCCGACCACGTTATTCTAGCTGGTGTCTATCAGCAGCAGCTCATCTCCGAGGCCGAGCGCCTCCACCCGGAAGACGTCGTCCGTGCGCTCAACGCCGACGGAACTCCCGCCGAACTCTGCGCGGATGTCGAGGCCATCGTCAATGCAATCGCTCCGCAGCTCCAATCCGGCGATGTCGTGGCGATCCTTTCCAATGGCGGCTTCGACGGCATTTATGAGAAACTCCCCGCGCATCTCAAAGAACTTCAACCCTGATTGGGCGGAAAGATCGGCATGATTTATTTTTTCATCTTCATGGCCACAATGGTCGTTACCGGCATTCCCACGGCGCTTCTGTTCATCCCCTGGTGCGCCATCACGGGCAAAGTATTACCGCTCTACAAAGGCACGCGCTTCATGCTCTCCAGTAGTTGCTGGATGGCTGGTGTACGCTTTCACGTCGAGGGCAGGGAAGGCATCCCCAAAGACCGTGCGTGCATCTTCATGGCGAACCATGTCTCCAACCTCGACCCGCCCGCGCTGGTCTCACTGATTCCGGGGCGCACTTCGGCCTTCATGAAGCGCTCACTGATGGAGTTGCCCATCCTCGGAACCGGATTCCGCCAGGGCGACTTCATTGCTGTGGACCGGTCCGGCAGCCCGGTAGACGCAGAAAAGAGCGTAGCCGCAGCCAAAGTTGTATTGGCAAAGGGCGTCCACATGACCACCTTTGTCGAAGGCACGCGCTCCAAAGATGGTCGTATGCTGCCCTTCAAGAAAGGCCCGTTCTTTCTCGCCATGGGGTCCGGCGCGCCGTGCATTCCGGTTTCAATCTCCGGCACAGAAACCATCCAGGGCAAAGGTAGTTTGCGCATCCGTCCCGGAGCGGCGCGCATTATCTTTCATCCGCCCATCAACCCGGCCAGCTTTGCCACGCGCGACGAGCTAATGCAAGCGGTTCGCGCGGCCATCGCCTCCGGCCTGCCGGAGTGGATGAGAACCTAAAGGAAGCCTCAGGCTGAACGCCGGGGCAAAAAATTCAGCTCTCTGATGGAGCCTTCATGATTGTGTCGCTTGTTGTATTCGTTGTAATTCTCGCCATGAGCGTTCCCTCGGCGCTGATCTTAATTCCGCTGGCGGTGATTACTGGCAACGTGCGGCCGCTTTATAACGTGACCTGCTTTATCGTTCGTACTGGCCTGCGCGTGGCTGGTATCCGCGTGCGGCTCCAAGGGCAGGAGCAGGTTCCAGCGGGCCGTGCGTGCATCTTTATGGCCAACCACGTCTCGAACCTCGATCCGCCAACCCTGATTTCATATTTGCCGGGATATACCGCCGCCTTCTCCAAGCGCGCAATTTTCAATATCCCAGTCTTCGGCTACTGCCTTAAGCTGGGTGAGTTCATTCCCGTGGATCGTAAAGGGAACGCCGCCAGCGCGCAGGAAAGCGTCGCCGCAGCCAAACGTATCCTGGATAAAGGTCTGCACATCACTACGTTTGTTGAAGGTACGCGCTCCAAAGACGGCCGTATGCTTCCCTTTAAAAAGGGGCCGTTTTATCTGGCGATGGAGACCGGCGCGCCGTGCATCCCGGTCTCCATCTACGGCACAGAGACCATGATGGCCAAAGGCAGCTTTGCCATCAAGCCAGGAATCGCGCACATCGTCTTTAACGCACCTGTTTATCCCAGTGATTACAAAACTCGCGAAGAGCTGTCGGAAGCTGTCCGAGCCTCCATCGCCTCCAACTTGCCTGAGTGGATGCGGGCATGAGGCCTTACGGCTGCACAACCGCGTTGTAGCCGTCATTGAGCAGCTTCAAGCGCCACTGGCTAGCCTCGGCGCGGCTGGCGAATGGGCCAACGCGCACGTGAAATTGACTGTCGCCGCCGGTGGAACTAGTTGTCACCGCATAGCCGCGTTTGTGCAGTGCCCCAGTCAGTACTGCGGCGTCTGTGGAATTGGAGAGAACGGCAATCTGAACCATGAATTGTTCGGGTTGCGTTCCGCTCGGCAGCGCAGGGCGAACAACGGGTCCACCCGTTGAGTTGCTCGAAACGGTAGCCGGAATAGCAGTCTGAGGAGTGACTGCTGGATTCGTCTCCATAGCGGGGCCGGCTTGATCAACTGCAATTTGTTCGGCAGGCGCTGGCTGAGGTTGTGTCGATGCCGAAGGCTTACCAGTTGAAGCATTGGCGGTCACGGAAGATTGCGCGACGATTGCCGGAGATTGGTGCCCGCCGCGGTTGCCCAGCGAATACCCCAGCCCGAAGCATAGGCCGCACAAAAGTATCAGGCCAAAAAACAAGCCCACCATCATCATCGGGCTCAGCGTTAGTTCCGTGTCCTGTTGACGCCCGACCGGTTCCAACTCCTCGTCTTCAAAGATCTCTTGCATTGATCACTCTCTGGGGTACAGCAATTTCAAGCACAGCAATACCTAGGTATTTCTCGTGTGCAAATTGCTTTCCGGGCCTTCGCAACCGGCAAAACCGGCCTGCGCCTACTTCTTATCAACCAGCGCCGGAGCAGGAGCGCTCAGTTTATTGAAAAGTGTCATCATCTCCAACGGCAGCGGGAAGATGATGGTAGTGTTCTTCTCGACGCCGATTTCGGTCAGCGTTTGCAGGTAGCGTAGTTGCAGAGTCATGGGCTGTGTAGCCATCAGTGCAGCGGCGTCCACCAGCTTTTGCGCGGCGTTGAACTCGCCTTCGGCGTGGATGATCTTCGACCGCTTTTCGCGCTCCGCCTCGGCCTGCTTGGCCATGGCGCGCTGCATCTGATCGGGAAGGTCCACCTGCTTCACTTCCACCGAGATCACCTTCACGCCAAACGGTTCCGTCCGCTGGTCGATGATGGTCTGGATGCGTAGATTCAGTTTGTCGCGATGGCTGAGCAGTTCGTCCAACTCCACCTCGCCCAGCACCGTGCGCAGCGTGGTCTGCGCAAACTGCGAGGTCTGGTAGACGTAGTTGACCACCTTGATGGCCGCCGCGTTAGGGTCCACCACATAGAGCGTAACCACGGCGTTCACCTTGATGGTGACGTTGTCGCGGGTAATCACATCTTGCGGCGGGACCTCCAGCACATCCTGGCGTAGCGAGATGCGCACCATCTGGTCAAAGGGACGAAAAACCAGAATGATGCCGGGACCTTTAGGCTCGGGCAGCGCGCGGCCCAGCCGGAAGATCACTCCGCGCTCATACTCGCGCAGAATCTTGATGGAGTTGAGCAGATAGAGGACGACGATGGCAATGAAAATCAGGATCGGCATACTGGCATCAGGCATTGGTGTTTCCTCACTCAGGACGGATTGTACTCCAAACGCCCTATACACAGGGCTATGTAATCAAGCACTGCCGAGAAACGCGTGAAGAAAAGGCGAATACCGCAGAGAAGAATAGGAGGCTGCTTTTCCCTCAATATTCTTAATGCACTTGCTGGCCTTTCTGTTTTGATCTACAACCCGCCAGGCTTTTGTTGACCTCGGCATCGTCGGGCACCACGGCGAGTATTTCCTTGCCATACCCAGCAGCAGAATCGCAATCAGAACTCTCAACTGCTGCGTTGAACTGCTCGCGATAGCTGAGTTCAATACCCAGGTCAATTTCTGCCTGAGCGGCACCAGGATCAATCTCCCGCCCCTGCTGAAGATACTTCTTCGCTTCTGTTGAGTTGCCCTGCCACAACAAAATCTCTCCTATGTAGGTATATGCCTTGGCGTTGTCGGGGTCCAGTTCCAGAACTTTTTTCCATTCCGCAATGGCCGCATCCATCTGCCCCTTGGCCGTCAGTTCCGATGCAACATCCACGAGCCGAAAGGACTCGGCTGCTGGCACGTCGATATTCAGCATTCCGTCTGGAGGAATATTGACAAACTCCGGAATGTTGACTGCACGATTGGCTGCGGTTGCGTTGTCAATCAAGATCGCCGGGCTGGCATTGCCCTCTTCATCAATGTGCGTCAGAAACATCTGCGTGTAGGGAGTTCGGCTCTTCGATGAAAAAACCAGCCAATGCCCGTTCGGCGAAAAACTATGCCAGGAGTTCATCAACGGCGTATTGCATTGGAGCCGCCGCGCGGTGCCGCCTCCCGCGGGGACAATATAAAGCTCGCTGTCGGGGCGCATCAATTGCGCATTGCGGCTCTTCACAAAAACAATCCAGCGGCCATCCGGAGACACCTTGGGAAAGCTGTTGCTCATGCCGTTGTGGGACGCGCCCTCAATCGCAACTGGTTCGCCGCCTTTGCCGTCGTTGAAGGGCATTCGGTAGAGGTCGTACTGAATTTGTGTTTCATCGGGAGAGTTGGCGTAATCGGGAAGTTTCTGGCCCGAAGATATGGGCTCTCGGGCCAAGGCGCGGGCAAAGACAATATATTTTCCGTCGGGACTCCACACCGCATTCGTATGTACATAGTGCGGATCGTCAGCGCCCGGCAGCGGCTGTTTCTGGCCTGTCGCGCGATCAAACCATGCAAGTATGCCGCGCGTCGGATAAAAGACCTGCAAAAAACGGTAGTCGGTAAAGTTGACAACGAAGTAGCTGTTCGCGAGTTTTGCCTTCTGGTCCCGCAGCATGGTCAGGATGTACCTGCCGTCCGGCGAGAGTTGCGACATAAATCCTATCCTCGAAGGCGAGGCTGTGTGATCCTTGATGGAACTCCAGGAAATAACATCTTGATTGCGGATGCTCATCTGCGGCTTTATAGTGGCAAGCGCATAGAGTCCTTTGTCATTGGATGGCCCGTCCAGATCCATGCCGAGCGACCTGCCGTCAAGAGAAAATGAATGGCAATTGGCGCAGGTATGAAGACCAGTCAGCAGCAAGCGACTGCGCGACGAAGCAATATCGCGCAAGCGCCACGCAAGCAGCGGTAGGTCCTGCTTGGCCAGCGGCTGAATCACCCCGGTCTGTGTCTTTGAAGGAATCAACGGCACGTCGCGATAGAAGATCGGCGCACCTACGGGATCCTTCGATGTCTTGATCGTCACAGTGCCGCGAGAGATTGGATGGTCCCCGACACCGGCCTGAAATCCGGTGATCGTGATGGTCGCGGGATGTTCTTTGGAGTGCCGCTTTATCGCATCCCAAGTGGCCGAATCTGGTATCCAGGTTCGTGCCGCGGCTTGTTGTGGAGTCAGCTTGGGAAATTCGTTGCTGGCCGAGACGCAGCGCTGATCGATTTCGCCAATCCGCATCCGTTCGCCTGCCGAAGTTGCATGAATGCTGGCCGTGCCGTCGGTAAACACCACATCGATGAACCAAGATGAAGCATTGCTTGCCGCATCGCGCCAAAGAAAAGTTGGTGGGGTAATCTCCAGCGGAAAGATCGAAGCTTCTTGCGGATAGTCGACTGTGATCGTGGCCAGTTTCTGACCATTCGGATTTGGTGATGAAGAAACTTGTGTGTCTGCAGAATTTTGTTGAGAATGCGCCGACACCGATTCCGGCTTGAAGTGCACAATATCCCACGCCAGAACGGCTGCGAAGAAAGCCGCAACGCATAGGAAAATATGTCGCGCTTCGATTGGTTTCACTGCGAACCCTCCACCAGTTGTCCGTAGCGATACTTCCGATTGTTTTCCTCTTGCTCTTGTTTGCGTAGCTCGGTCAGAGTCTGGACCAATCCCTTCAGCTCGTCTTTCGCGCCGGTCTTGCGCAGAGCCAGGATGAGGTTGTAGACAGCCTGCTGATCTTTGGGTGTGATCACGAGCACAGCGCGGCATGTCTTGATGGCTTGCTCGGGCTGACCGGATTGCAGATAAAGCGACGCGAGCAAGTCATATGCCTGTGCCAGATGCGGATCGAGTTCAATTGACTTCTTCGCCGCCGAGATAGCTTCATGAATGCTTTGCTGGCTGCTGTCTGGTTTGGCATCAGGGGGTGACCAGGAGAGTGCTTCGGCAAGCAGATAGTATCCGAACGCGTCCTTGGGATGCTCGCGTACTTGGCGCCGGAAATCTTCCAGAGCCTCCGCATGATTGTGACGTTGTGACTGGGCAATTCCTTCAGCGGTTGCCGAAATTGAATAGCTCGGATCGAGCTTGTGAGCATGTTCAAAATCGGCCATAGCCTTTTCGATGTCGCCGTTCTGGCCATAGAGAACTCCGCGCGCCATATAGAGCGCAGCTGAGTTGGGAAGTTTAGTCAGCCCCAGGTTTACGATGTCAATGCCCACAGAATAGGAACCATGCGTAAACGAGAGCGTCGCAAATTCAACATAATTGGCCGGCTCATCTGGTTGAGTCTGGATGGCTGCTCGCAGCAACTCGATGGCCTGCGGAGTTTCGTTGTTTGCCTCGCGGATTGCTGCAGCAAGACGCAGTGCGCGAGAATCTGTGGTTGTCGTATCCAGCATTGGCTGGAGTGTGGCCAAGGCGTCGGTACCGGACCCAGAATGCCACTGGACCAGCGCCAGATCGTAGCGTGCGGCAGCATCTGCTGGCTGAAGAGCCAATAAATGCTGGAAATGCGCAATTGATTCAGGCCCGCGATTGAGGCGGGCAAGGCAAATGGAATAGGCAATTAGCGCGGATGGTTGTGTGTCCAGCACCTGTTCGGCTGCCGCAAAGTCTTTAGCGGCCGCGCTATATTTGGACTGACGATACTCCAACACTCCGAGCATGGCATGAGCAGTTGGATTGGCAGGTTGTAGCGAGAGGATGTGACGCAGCAACGGAGCGGCCTGCGCTGATTGCGCCTGGTAACTCAACTGCGCCGCGCCCTCGAGCGCAGGAAGAAAATCTGGTGAGATCTTGACAGCTCGCTGAAAGGCAGCCAGCGCCTCTTTAGGCTGGTCCAGTTGCACTAGTGCCAGTGCGCGCAGAGTCCAAAGCTTATAGGATTGCGGATCGGCGCGCAGCAACTCTCCGGAGATGCGAAGAGCCTCCGCGTTCTGTCCTTTTTTCAGGGAATCGACGACCGCACTCATCGAAACCGGAGCAGCTTGGGAGAAAGCAATTGGTGAGAGTTCAATAAGGCAGGCCGCAACCATCAAGATTGCGGCCTGCCTGAGAAGATTACACATAAACTGCTGACTCCTGTTTGCAGAATAACGAGGGTGCATTTCAGTCTTTGCGCCCTCCGCGCGGCCTTAGTCTATCACTTCCTGATAGAGCCGGTACTGCTCCTCTCCGATGGCTTGGAACGGCTTGAAGGCCATCTTTCCGGCTCCTGCCTCTGCTTCCCAGTTGAGTGAGCCGGAGGAGATCTGCCGCGCATTCAAAAGGCTGGCGCGGGTGATCGGCGCACTCGGCGAATTAATTGCAAACAGCGCAAGTGACCCATGTTGCAGCGCAACCAGTTTTGCATGTTGAGGATCGACCGACTTCAACGTCAGTGGAATATCGAACTCCAGTGCAACGCGGTCGCCATTCTTCCATGTACGGTGAATGCTGGCGAAACGCCCCGGAGTCAGATCGGCGTTGAAGCGCTTTCCGTTGATCGACAGAGCAGTCTTTATGCCTGCCCATGCGGGAATTCGCAACCGCAACGCGAAAGCTATATCGCGGTCGCTCTTCAGTTCCAGCTCAGTGTGCGCGGCGTGCGGATAATCCGTGCGCTGTGTAAGAGAGAGTGCGGCTCCGTGCTGCCGCCATGTGAGACGAGAGGGAACGTAGAGGTTGACATAGATGCCATCAGCATCGTGAAAGTAGGAACTGATACCATAGTCGGCAGTGATCTGCGGAAATGTCCCCGAACAGCACGGCCATTTGTCCTGATGATATCCCTTATGCGCATGCATGTTGTAGTCGGAATAGTAGAAGCTCGTGCCGTCTTCTTTCAGCGGTTTTGCACCGAGGATAGTGTTATAGAGCACGCACTCCATGCTGTCGCCATAGCGGCTGTCGCCGGTTGTCGCGAGCAGATAGCGAGCAATCTTGAAGTGCCCATATGCGCCGCAGGGAGTCTCGAAACTGGCATGAGACCTGGTAAGGCTCTCGCCGATTTCTCCGCTTCCTGGAACGCGGAAGAGTTCATCCGGACCCCAGCCTCCGGTAGCAAAGCTCTGTGTGGAGCGCAGGAAATCAAATCCGTTTTTCGCCGCGCTGAAATGCTTCGGATTGCCAAGTACCAAATAGGCCTGCATCGCAGAGCTGAAGGCATTTACATGACTGTAAGCATGCTCACCGGGCAGCACATTTTCGCCGCGTGAAAGCGGATCGAAGTAGAGATCGTCTTCAATGAATCGTGTGGCCAATTCGCGATAGCGCGGGTTGCCGCTCAGACGATAAGCTAGAAATAAATTCTCTGGCAATGTATAAGTCTCGTCCCAGCAATATGCCTCGTCCTTGTGCGGGCGAGCGTATTGCTCCTTGCGAGAGAGAGCTTTCTCGGGAAGATGCGGTACCACAGTCTCTGTAGCCGCGGCATGCACCTCAAGTGCCTTTTCAACTCCTGCAAAGCGATAGGCGTCTATCAAACCACAGCTGGTCTTGTCATACGTATAAGCAGGCAGGTGGTAGTCGTTATAAAAACCGGAAGTCACAGTTGGCGCAAACTGCTCAACCAACCTCCGCACCTTCGCTTGAGTTGTCTTGGAGCCTGTGACAGCATAGGCGCGCGCTAGACCGGATAAATATTGTCCGAAGCTGTGGCCTGGAATGAAGCCGTGAAAACTGCCATGCCCGTTAAAGGCGGGATCAATATCGTACCAGCCGCCCATATCTTCGCCCGGAGCTTTCATGCCCGCTAACTGGCGAAATGGTTTCAACAGTTTGTCTTCGTCCAGGCGCAAAAAGAATTCATGATTGGTGTCAAACTGTTGGCGCATGGGACCGTCCAGAAGCTCAATCTGGTTGTAGTCGAAGGCGCGGATGGTCGGAGTTATTGCTACAGATATTTTGGCAGGTGTAGCGACAGGCGATCCAAACGCCAACAAGGGCTTGTGAGCAAGGGCAGCGCCAGTTGCCACAGCGCTTAAGGAGAGAAATTTTCTGCGTGTGAACTGTTTCATAAAAACCACCAAAGTCAATTGAAGTTGCTTTTGTTTTCTACTGAAAAATTCAGTGGAGCGGAATTGAACTTTCCGCTCCACTGAAGGGGGAACATGAGACTCAAAAAAGCGTCTCAGTTCTTAGAATTTGAAGCCGATGCCGAGTTGCATCCATCGTGCTTCGTATGCATTTGTAGCCTTGCCAAAGTTGCCGTCACGGATATTGACGTCAACGTTACTCAGGTTGGAATTCTGGAATAGGTTGAAGGCATCCAGGCGGAACTGCATCTTGATGCTTTGACGGATAGTAGTGTCTTTCATCAGGCTGGCATTGGTTTCAGAGAAGCTCGGTCCACGGAAGTTATTGAACTTCTCATTGCCTTCTCCTGTGTTGTAGGCCGGTCTGGACCACTGGCTTGACGCGATTGTGCCCGCTGCATTACCACCGTTGCCAAACGGGAGCCAATTCTTCCGGCTCTTGACTTGGCTGTAAGACGATACGTTGGGATAGTCGTAGGCGTTGCCATCTGCGTTATAGTCGCCACCGTCATTGCCGGTCCATGCGACGCCGACAGTGCAGGCTAACGACGGGGTCGCTATGGTGCCGCAAGTCGGATGGAATCCGGCATAGTCGGCGATCGTGAAGGGATTGCCGGATTGTGCAATTACTGTGGCACTCACACCCCAGCCTCCGGTCGCGCGTCCCAAAGGACCTTGGCCGTGATTGAGCCCCTTGTATTCGTAGTTGCCGGTTGCGGACAAGCGATTTGGAACGTCCCAGTTGGACGGCCCATAGTACTGTTGAGGATTCTGCCAGGTCGGATAAACCTGGGTGTTGTCCTTGGAGACAGAATGTGTGTAGGAGACATCGATGAAGCCTCCCGATGCAAACCGTCCCCGCAGATCCGCGAAGAAGGCAGCATAGTTGGAATGCCGGTCGTTCTGCGTGTAATAGACGCTTCCAAAATTCTGATTGAGCCGTACGGGAGTGACGGATTGGGCTACGCCGCCAACGTAGTTGGTGTTTCCCGGATTGGCTGCGTGGCTGCTGATCAGGTCGCCGGGAAAGGTGTTGATGTCAACGCCGTAGCTGACATTGAAGACCTGCCCGCCGCCCGAGAGCTGGCGCTTAGTGTTCGCGCCCGAAAAGCCAGCGCTGGCAACGAAGGCATGAGTAATCGGATGCACAAGTTGCGCAGAGTAGATGTATGCTACCGGCGACTTGAGATTGGGATCAATTCCGCCAATCCCGAACTCCAATCCGGTAACACCACCTGCAGGAGTCAGAGCCCCAGCGGGTAGCGTTGGATAAGTAAAGCCGAATGGGGGTGTATTGGTAGTGCCCAGACCCCAGAGCGGCGTGTGTGCGCTGCCGGCAATGAACGTTGGGAAGATGGCTCCCGGTGGGTTGCCGCGATACTGCTCCTGTTCGTTAGCCATAGTTGGCCAGTTGTGGAAAACGCCGGCTCCGCCATGCAGAACCCACTTGCTGTTACTGGCTACATCCCATGAAAATCCCAGGCGAGGACTGAATACGTCTGTGATGGAACGGGAGAGCGCATGGGTTGTTTGATGAACCGTGCCATTGGCAATTTGCTGATTGATCGTTGAGCCGCCACCCATGTAGAAGTTTGCAAAGACGGTGGTGGGGGTGCGAGAGTAAGGATTACCAAAATCATCCCAGCGCACGCCGTAGTTGAGAATTAAATTCTTGCGTGCCTTCCAGGTGTCTTCCGCAAAGAGCCCGTAAGTGCGGCTGGCCGCATTCCAGGTCCACTCAATGTGCTTGCCCGTGAGCGGGTCGAATGCCACGCCGCCTTCTTGCTGAGGCGAATCATTGACCAATGCGAGAAGATTGTTGAAATTAAAGTAGGGCATGTCATAGGGCCCTTGGAAGAGCTCCACGTCGTCGCCCATCCAGCCCTCAAAACCGGCCTTGATCGTATGTGCGCCGTGAATGTGGGTTAACACGTCGCGCCAATGATAGTTATGTTGGATGAAGTCGCCCAGGGCGAAACCATCGCCGAAACCCGTGCCCATTCCGCCGACATTGACGACCGGAACCTTGAAATCGCCGGTGGCGGGTAGGATTCCTTCCACGCGCATTCCGCCAACAACAGCCTCATTAACGGTGTTGGCGGAGATCGTGTGAGTTTCGTTGGCCTGCCAGGCAAGTGCCCAATAGTTCTGCGTATTGCTGAAAGCAGAGCGCAATGCAGGACTGCCTGTGGTGAGTGTGGTGCGATAGAAGCTGCCGTAGACGCGGTCGTTCTTGAAGACCTTGTCGAGTCGGCCGTTCCACTGCGTGCCGTTGCGGGGTGCTGCCGCATTGAAGTTGACATTGTCAAGCATAGGAGTTGAGCAGGGAACACCGTTCCCGCCACCCAGAGTGGGACCGCAAACGCCATTCCCCGGGTTGTTGACGAAGTACGTGGCAGCGGTTTGGTTTACTGTAGGATTTGTACCTACGGAAGCAAAGTTTTTCAGGAGGCTCGTACCAATCGTGCTCGAATAGTTTGTATTGGCAAAGGCCGTAAACAGCGGATCTTCAACCGTGCTTGTACCACTGGTCCCTTTTGCTGAACGCAACGGTTCAATGGCGAAGAAGAAGAACGCCTGGTGATGCGGCCAAATGGGTCCGCCAACCGTTCCGGACATATTGTTGCTGTGGAACGGAATATACTTATACGCTTGGAATTGATTGTGCGCCCACAATTGCTGGGAATAATAGAGTTCATTGGCGCTGCCGTGGAATCTGTCTCCGCCGGCCTTGGTGGTCATCACCATCTGAACGGAACTGGCTCGGCCGTATTCGACGTTATACGTGTTGACTTGAATGCTGGTTTCCTGAACGGAATCGGAGTTCGGGGTCAGGTTCAACACGCCGGGACGGATGGCGCTGGTTACGTCGAGACCGTCAACAATGTACATATTGCCAACGGCGCCCTGTCCATTGGCGCTGGAGTCCACCTGTGTTTCCGTGGAGAAGTTGTCAGCGCCTGAGCCGGGGGTAGTGCTCGCGACAAGACCAAGTCCTGTCACGCCGGGAGCCATGGTGACTAGAGAGATCAGGTTGCGGCTGGGAAGAGGTAGGCTGCTCATCGCATCGGTCTCGATGGTCAGTTCGTTGCGGCTTTCGGCCACGTCCAGAAGCGGCGCTTCTGTGGTAACTGCGATAACCGTGTTCGCCTGGGCAATCGCCAGCTTGACGGGAATATCAAGCGTCTGATTGGTGTCCAGAGTCAGAGTCATGTTGGATTTGCCAAACCCGGCAGCTTGTGTTTCCAGACGATACCGCCCTGGGGCGAGGCTTAGGAATCTGTATCCGCCTGTGGAATTCGAGACGGCGTTTGCCTCCACGCCGTTGCTTAGGCTGACGAGGCGCAGATGTGCACCGTTCACCGCGGCGCCGGCCGGATCAAGGACTGTTCCCTGAATGTTGGCGCTATATTGCGCAAAGGCTGGGAGAGCCAGGACGACCAATGCGGCGCACATCAGGCCGTAACGGATCAAACCTATTCCTCTCAAAGCACTCTCGCGTGGCATCCGGCGAAGCGCCGGAATGTTAAAACTGAACAGCTTGTTCACTGTCTCCTCCTAGTGTGACTGGCTTCAGGCGCAAGCGCTATAGAGTACTAAATGCGCGCTATGCGCCATTTTGGGTGACTGGCGGCTTCGGCAATCGTTTACTCTGCTGGCCGCAGTACTATCCTCAATGCCTCCCTCTCCCTGCAATCGCCGCTGAGTACCGGCGAATTTCAGGCTTTCTGTGGGATACATTTAAGAACACGCCAATACTAGGCGGCGAAGATATATGGTGAACAGGTACAGGTGTACTATAGGTTGGGGTTCCACTCATAGACTCGCTTGAAGTGCTTAGGTTTTCGGAATACGGTGGAAATACATGGCAAGCATAATATATAGCTCCTCTCTCCGGCCGGTCCGGCTCGCGCTGATCTGCGTGGTTGTCGTAACATCTCTGGCGGCAGCGGCATTGACCGGTTGCCGTAGGACACAGCCTACGATTGCTGTGATTCCAAGAACCTGCGGGACTCTACTGTGGGAGGCCGAGCATACTGGCGTCGAGAGGGTTGCTCCGCAATATGGGTTATACGTTTACTGGAACGCCCCCATGCGCGAGGACGATGTTCAGGGCCAGATTGCAATCCTGGACGCCTCCTTGAAACGCGGCATTAAAGGAGTGATTCTTTCGCCCGTCGAAGCGATGCCCTTGCGTACTTCGGTTCACAGGGCACTGCAGAATGGCACACCTATGGTTGTGGTTGGGACAGACCTTGGACTGGCGCCTGGAAAGAAACTCGCCTATGTGCTGAACGATGAGCAGATGGGCGGGCAACTGGCCGCCCGGCGCATTGGAGTAGTGCTGCATGGTCAGGGTTCCGTGGCAATTCTCGGCATCGGCAATCAACTCACCAGCACCGCCGAGCGGGCGCGCAGTTTGGAAGGCACATTGGCCAAGGAGTTCCCGCAAATCCATATCGTCTTTCGCAGTCTGGCCTTGCCAACAGTCTCGCAGGAGCAGCAAGTGGCCGAGAAGTTGCTGGCCGCAAACCCGCAAGTGGATGCGATTGCCGCCCTGACCGAATTCTCAACACGCGGCTCATACTATGCCTTGACCGAGTTCAACAAGACATCCTCCGCACGCTTGGTTGGTTTCGATCAAAATCTCCTGGTGCCAGTTCGAACCGGCGGAATTGATTCCCTCATCATGCAAAATACTTACCAAATGGGACGCGCGGCGATGAAGCTGATGGATGAAGAACTCCACGCTGGAGCTACACAGCAGTATGTTGTTTTGCAGCCGCAACTGGTCACACGGGAGAATATCGATTCGGACTCGGTAAAGGCGATGCTCGATTTGAGCTGGTTCAGCAAATGAGGAGACTGCTTTGAAGCGCGCGATTCTTTGGACGACGGTAATCACTGCCGTACTGCTCGGCTCGAGTGTCGCGCTCATGCTCCTTTATCGCGGCTGGACCGAGCGTACGCCCAGCTTTCATGACTCATTTGACCGCGATCAAACGGGCCAGCCACGCCAGGGAGGCTGGCAGGCTTTCGGCGGCACATGGCAAGTTGTCAATGGCGCCATGCAGAACATCTCCGACGACCGCGGCGCCAAGCTCATGAATGGTTCTACTTATTGGCACAACTACATCGTCGAAGGCGACATTCAACTGCTCGGCGAAGGCGGCGATGCCGGTTTTCTCATCCGCGCTTCCCAGGAAGAAGTTGGCGTTGACGCCTATCATGGTTACTTTGCAGGCCTTCGTGATCTCGATGATACGTTGATTCTCGGACGCGCAGACTATGGATGGCACGAGTATCAGGCGATTCCAGTCCAATCCGGTATTCACACCGGCGTCTGGCATCATCTGAAGGTTCTCGCTTATGAATGCTCGCTAGTGGCTAATTCAACGACACCAAACGGAGAGGTCACAACTGCGATTCTTCAGGACCCAGCGTGTCTGACCAACGGAAGGTTTGGATTGCAGTCCTACTCGACGGGAGCTGTGTGGCGCAACGATGAGGTCCGTCCAGCCCTCGAGAAAGACATGCAATAAATGATGATTGCCCGGGGTCCGCGTGCCCCGGAGCACC
>CAYPYJ010000018.1:0-57997 GCA_964414945.1 uncultured Occallatibacter sp. | reverse complement strand
CGCAGATGATGGTGACTTCAAAGCCGGCATCATCAAAATCGTACGTGTGGTGGAGCTTGAATTCGGGTGCCTGGACGTGGAGGTTGTAATCCCGCCCGGTAATCACTGCGGGAACCGATAGGCCGGTATTGGCCGAGAGATCGGGAACCTTGCCCTTCCACGCGCCAGCCAGCATATTGCAGATTTCGCCAATCCCGTCTTTCACGGTATCGTCGACCTCGTCAAACTCCATGCCCGTCATGTGCGCGGCAATCTTGATTGCCGCCGAGGCGCCGCTGCGGAAGACGCAAGCCCCGCTCAACAGGCCGCCAAAGCCAACCACCGCCGTCACCGACTCCGGTTCGACAATTTCCACTGGCCCTGCGTGGCGCTTGCAGTTTACTCCAAGCATCAACTGAAAGACCTCTTCCACGCTGGCATCCAGATTCTTAGGATCAGAAATCAGGTGCACAGACTCCCGCAACGATAACGTCATCGCCCGCTCCATTTCATTTGAGCCGCCACCGCTCTTTCGTACAATACTGGCATTACGCACTCCATTTACTTGCAACTTGATGCCTCCCGGTTAAGCCGCATTCAACAACGGCAAAACCCGTTCTTTCACCTGTTCGGCTGTGAACGGCTTGCGGATGTATCCTTGCGCCCCGGAGAGAATGGCTTGCTTGACGTGCTCCTCACTCGATTCGGTAGTGATCATCACCACAGGAATGCCGGGAGCCAGGTCTTGCGCACGTATCTGGCGCAAAAACTCCAGCCCATCCATCGAGGGCATATTAATGTCAGAAAGAATCAGATCCACTTTCTGGGTTTTCAACAACTCCAACCCGTCGGTGCCGCTGCCAGCTTCAAAGACCACCAATGGGTCCAGACCCGCCTGCCGGAGCGAACGCTCCACGATCTTGCGCATCACCGAGGAATCGTCAACGATCAGGGCTCGAACTTCACTCATGCCAGGCTCCTCTGCTGTAGTGTCTATCGGCTTTTCTTCTTATTCCATGAGAGGCTTTTCTTCCCGTCTCCCCGGTTTTCCCTTTAGTGCGTTCCAATCGAGCAAATTAGGTCTTGAATCAAACTGCGATCCGGCAACGGACCACTCTGCGGACGCCGCCACATCCTGAGCCACAGGCAGTCATGAACCCGAACAAGCCTGGACTCAACCGGCCGGGCCCGCTCAATCGCCTTCGCCATCGCATGCGCCACCGCCGGCTCGGAGTTGGCCTCAATCAGCTCCACCGAGGGAAACTTCGCTCCCAGCATCCGGGTATGGGCGGAAGCAAACAAAGATTCCCGCACCAGCCCCGACTCGACTCTCAAGCCGGTCATCCGACCCACGGCCAAAGCCAATATCGCATCCAGCCGATCCTCGAATCCCAGATAAACCAGCTTCCCCGCAGCCACCCGCAACGGAAGCGCGCCGTAGGCATCCACAAATAGACGCGGCAATATAACGGTCAGCGCCTCAGGATCATGAAATTCCAACGGCAGCACCGGGCAACTCCACTGCAAACCCAGCGCCCGTGTCACCAACTGCTCGCTCACTCCCTGCTTGCGCACCAGCCACTGGCCCAGGCGTCCGGCTCCAGCCATTTTTTGCTCGTCCAGTGCCTGTCGCAATTGGCTGGAGGTAATCCAACCCTGTTCGAGCATCACCAAGCCGAGCGGAATACGATGCCGATGCCCCTCATCGACCGCTCCCCTTCCGTCCAACTCGCGGCGCACCGCGGCTAATACCCGCGAGGCTGTGCAGTCAGCCGAACAGTTCCAACCGCCTTCAAAGACCGGTGCCTGTCGGCTGCGCCATAGATGCAGCCAGCCAGAGCCACATCCAGGATTAGCGCAGGTTTCAAACAATGCGTTCCGCGCCCTGGCGCGTACTCCGGCTTCAATCTGCGCCGACAGGCCCGTCCCCATATCATCCACTGCCTGCTGCCCGCCAAGGGTTAGATCACCCGGCATCGCACGTTCTGACTCGGCCAACTCCCGATTCTTGCTCCGGTTTAGAAGAGGCATCGTATGCTCTCCAGCCGCTTCCTGGGCGATGCCACTTCGGTCACCCGCAATCCAAAGTTGCCATTGACCAGCACAACCTCGCCACGCGCTACAATCTTGTCGCCGACAATCAGGTCCACCGGGTCGGCCACGTTGCGATCCAGTTGCACCACGTCTCCGGGTCCCAGATCGAGAATCTCGGCCAGCGGCAGCTCTTTGCAGCCAAAGCGCAACGCCGCTTCCAGTTCTACATCCAGCAGCAGTTCAATCCCCGCGCTCATGCTGGACGTCGGAGTTGCCTCTTGAGCGGCAGGCGGAGCGGCTTGGGCAGCCGGTGGCAGCGCGGCAGGCTGTGCAGCGGCTGGCGGCTGGGCCACAGCCTTGGGAGCACGCACCTCGTCGCGGACCAGAATCGTCCAGGATTGCTCACCGGACTTCAGTTGGAAGGCGCAGGAGACTTTGCTCTCCCCTGCGGTCTCCTCAAACTTCTCCACCCGGCACTTTTTTCCTGTTTTGGCTAATAACTCCCCTACAGCGGCACTCGCCACTTCGCTCAGAATCTCAGACCAGCCGGCCTTTTGGTCCACGCCCTCGCCCACCAGCGGCGACTCGAGAAGCGTGGGATCGAGAACCACCACAAACCGGCCCTCTACCTCACCCGCAATGGTGGCCACAAAGCCGAATGAGCCAGCCCCAAGAGGTTTGGGCAGCGACTCGACTAGTTCCGGCTCTCCCGCCAGGGCTTGCGAAAACAGAGTCGTCGCTACCGTCGTCCAGCACTCAAGATAGTTCATCATGGCTCAACCTCAGAAAGAGTATGTTCGATGCGGACTGCGCGACGCGCGCCCTGGCGGATTGCCGACGCCATTGCCATCTTCTGACCTCCGACCCTCCACTCCGCCAAAGTGTTGGCGGGCACGTCCAGGCGCACAACCGACCCCACTTCCAGATTCTCGATGGCACTGGCCGCAAGATGCACCGTAGGCAGTTGCAGCGTGCCGCCAAAGTGGATGCGGCGCACCGCCTGCTCCATTCGCGCACGGGTCTCCCCGGCATGACGGCGGCGGCGTGCCCAATCCGAAGTCAGACGACGCAGAATTGTGTTAGCCACTACCGCCGGAAAGGCCAGGTTGAGCAATCCCGAGCTGTGCGGCATACGAATCTCAAAGCTCAGGCATAGCGTCTTCTCGGTCACCGACATGATGCGCGCCACCTGGGTCTGCATCTGGCGGCGCTCAAAATTGAAACTCAACCCCACCGGCTGCCAGGCCGCGGTCAGCTCGCGGCAGATAATCTCGACCACACTCGCAAGAATCGACTCTTCAATATCGGTCAGCTCGCGCAGCGGGCCGTCGCGCCCCTCGCCGCCCAGCAGAAGATCGATAATCGGAGGAGCCAGCGCCAAATCCAGTTGCAGAACCGAGAGCGCACCAAGTGGCTCCATACGCACTGAGGCCACATAGCTGATCTCGGGAATACGCAGCAGAAATTCGTTGAAGGGAATCTGTTCGGCGCTGACCAGGTTAACCTGAAAGCGGGAACGCAGCCAGGCGGCTAAGTTATGCGTCAGATTGCGCGCGAACAAGTCGTTCAACATACTGATGGCGCGCAGTTGATCGTTTGAAATCTGCCCCGCCGAAGAGAAGTTGTAGGGCACAACCCGAGCTCGCACCTCGGTCTTCTGCGCCTCGGGCGTGGTGCTGCGCGCGGCCTGAAAGAGAGCGTCGATCTCGTTTTGTTTTAGTGTCTTCTCGATCATTCTTTATCCCCTTGAATGTCCCTGTTCCCCAGTCCCTAGTCCCTGTTTTTATCGCCGCGCCCGCTCCCCTTGCTTGCCTCTGCCCAGCCGGTCAAAGGCCCCGTGCGCCGCCAGATCTTTCAGCGCACCCCTGAGATGCACCACTGCGGAGGCATGCACCTGTGAAACCCTGGACTCGACCACACCCAGCGCCAGGCCAATCTCGCGCATGGTCATCTCTTCGTAGTAATAGAGGCTCATCACCAGCCGCTCTCGGTCAGGCAGATTCTGAATCGCCTCAGCCAGCCGCTCCTCCAGCTCGCCCCTCAAACAGCGGAACAACGGGTCATCGTCGGGACGCCCCGGAATATAGGCCATCTCCTCTTCGCCTGAGTCCTCGTTGCGCTCCATGTGCAACGTGCCGATCTCGAGACCTTTCAGATCGCCCAACAGCTGCTGATACTCTTCAAGCTCGAGCGCCATCTCCTGCGCCACCTCGGCTTCGTTCGGCGCATGGCCAAATCGGGCCGTAAGCACTCGAATGGCTTCTTCCACCGCGCGGCCTTTGCGACGCAACTCACGCGGACTCCAATCCAATGTGCGCAGGCTGTCCAGAATTGCGCCCCGGATGCGGAACTGAGCATAGCTCCTAAACTGCACCTTCTTGGCCGGGTCAAATTTGCTGAATGCGTCCATCAGGCCCACCACTCCAGCCGAGACCAGATCCTCAATGTCCACATGCTGGGGAAGCCGCTCGTGAATGCGCCGAGCCAGAAAGCGCACGATCGGCAAGTGTTCCAGCAGCACCCGCTCCTGCTCGCCGGTCAGCACCGGCAGTTGGCCGCCGGGCGGATAGCCGTCGCCGGGTGCGCCCCGGCGCGGCTGCGCTTGACTCCCCACCACATTCGCCACTTCCATCCCCATCCCTATCCCCTTTTAGGAATCCCTAACCATTGGTCCCCAGACCCAGGTCTCTGGCCCTTATTCCTCTGTTCATCGCACCGTTCCCACCGGACGCAGCCGAATCTCTGGAGGAATCTCCCCCGCGGCAACCACCGCTAAACGGGGGAACACCGGCTCTAGCCATCGCTTGACGTGATAGCGGGCCGGACTCGGACATAGAAGCACGGGAAGCACCGCAGCACTGGTGGAGGGGATAAGCCGCCTCAAAGAATCGGCTAAGCGGCGGACCACCGGCGTTCCCGGCGCAGCGCCCGAGGCCAGCATCCGCTGCCCGGCCTCGGGTGAAAGCGTGGCCATGATCTCTTCCTCCAACGGCCCATCGAGAAGCAGAACAGGCAACTGGCCTTCCCCATCCAGCAGTGGCTGAATCAGCCTCCGGCCCAGCGATTGGCGTGCCGCCTCAACCAGCGCCACCACGCTTTTGTTCATCGGAGCGGTCTCCAGCAGGGATTCGAGAATTGTCCCCAGATCGCGAATCGAGACTCTCTCCCGCAGCAGTTGTTCCAGCACCCGGCCCACTTCACCCAGAGTGAGCAGTTTGGGCACCAGTTCCTCCATGAGTTTTGGATGGCTCTCATTCAGTGCGTCCATCAGGCGCTTGGTCTCGGAGCGGCCCAGCAGCTCATAGCCATGCTGGCGAATGAGTTCTCCCAAATGTGTGGTGATCACGGTTACCGCGTCCACCACCGAATAGCCGGCAGCATTGGCCTGATCTTCCAGTGCCGGCGCAATCCAGATCGCAGGCACTCCAAAGGCCGGCTCCCGCGCCTCTTTGCCTGCCAGCGGACGCCGATTGGGATCGCCCGAGACAGCCAGCAGCAGCGGCCCTTCGGTCTGCCAGCGGCCAATCTCCATCCCGCGCAGGCTAAACAAATACTCGCGTGGCTTCAGCCGCAGGTTGTCTGAGATGTGCACCGGAGGCACCAGAAAACCCATCTCGGCCGAGAGATGGCGGCGCAGTGAGCGGACGCGGCTGAGAAGCTGGCCGCCTTGTTTTTCATCCACAAGCGGAATCAGTTGAAAGCCAATCTCCAACGTCAGTTCTTCCAGGCGCAACAGATTGGCTAGATCGGAGCTCTGCGCTTCGCCGGGCTTCTTCTTTTCGCCCGCCACCGCCGCAACTTCCGCTGGTGGGGCAACCGCAATCTGGGCCGCAACCTTTCGCGCGGCCACAAACAGCCCTGCTGAGACAGCCAGAAAGGGAAGCTTGGGAAGCCCGGGAATAAGGCACATCGCCCCAGAGACCAGGCTGGCCACGTACAGCGTCACCGGCTTAGCCAATAGTTGTGCGCGAATTTCGCCGCCCAGCAATCCGGCCGAGTTGGCGCGTGTAAGCGTTATGCCAGCGGCCACCGAGACCAGCAGCGACGGAATCAGCGTAACCAATCCGTCGCCAACCGTCAGCACCGTGTAGGTACGCGCGGCTTCGCCCAGTTCAATTCCCTGCTGCAATGTGCCAATCAACAACCCGGCAATGATGTTGATGCCGGTAATCAGAATCGTGGCCAGCGAATCCCGCTGATTGAAGCGCGCCGCACCATCCATCGCGCCATAAAATTCTGCCTCGTGCGCAATCGCCTGACGCCGCCTTCTGGCCTCCTGCTCGTCGATCAGCCCGGCGTTCATATCGGCATCGATTGCCATCTGCTTGCCCGGCAGAGCGTCCAACGTAAATCGAGCCGTCACCTCGGCGGTGCGGACAGCGCCATGCGAAACAACCAGAAACTGAATCGCGATCAAAGCCAGAAACAGCACAAAGCCGACCACGTAATTACCGCCCACCACAAACTGCCCAAAGGCCTCGATTACTTTTCCAGCGGCAGCCGTGCCCTCCTGTCCGTGTAACAAAATTCTTCTGCTGGAAGCTATATTCAACGCCAGCCTGAAGAGGGTCAGCAGCAAAAGCAACGTCGGAAAGACGCTCAGCTCGACCGCGCGCCTGATCTGCACCGAAGAGAGAAAGACAATGATCGATGCGGCCATCGAGAGCGAGAGCAAAAAGTCCAGTGCGTAGGACGGCAGCGGAACCAGCATCACAAAGATCACGCTGACGGTAACCAGCGGCAGCACATACTCGCGCAAGTGGTGCAGGAATGAGCTCCCTGGCTGGTTAGGAACGGCCAATGCTGTCGTGCTCATTGCGAACCTCCTTGGAATCCTGTGCCGGGACGCCTGTTTTGAGTAGCGGCCTTCTGTGCCGCCTGCGCCGCCGCTTCACGCGCGCGCCGCTCCCTCATCTCGGCATCCAGACGCTGGCGATAGAGGTAGGCAAGAATCGCCGCCACCGCGGCATAAAGATCAACCGGAATCGGCTGCCCCACCTCAACCGCTCGATAGAGCGACCGCGCCAGCGGCGGATTCTCGATGATCGGAACCCCTGCCCAGCGAGCCTCGGCCTTAATCTCCTCCGCCAGCAGATTGCGCCCTTTGGCCACCATCTTCGGCGCTTCCATGGTGGCAAAATCAAAGCTCAACGCCACCGCATAGTGCGTAGGATTGACCAGCACCACGGCGGCCTTCGAGACGTCGGCCTTCACCTTGCGACGGCGCGCCTGCCGTTGCAGGTTGCGGATGCGGCTGCGAATCTGCGGATTGCCTTCGGTCTCTTTGAACTCGTCGCGCAGATCTTCGCGGCTCATCTTCAGCCTCGATTCACGGCTCTGCCATTCGACCAGATAGTCGATAGCCGACCACGCGAAGAGCAGCCATGCCGTAGCCAGCAGCAGCCCGTAAACATCCGTCCCCAGCGTCTCCAGCCGCGTAATCGAAAACGGCGGCATCTTCAACTGCCGCCCGATGCGTTGCACGGCAAAGACCGCCAGCACGCACGCCGGAATCAGCGACTTTGCCAGCCGCGCAGCGGCCCTCAGCGAAAAGAGATTCTTGATATTTGAAACCGGGTTGATGCGATCCAGCTTGAAGCCCACCGACTCAACGTGAACGTTGATGCCGCCGGTCTGCATGACACCCACTCCAAGAGCAGCCGCCGCCACCGCGCCCAGAACTACCGCCACCGGCCCCAACAGCATGAAAGTCAAATGACGCAACGCCAGCAACGTAGGTAAAATCTCGTTCGGCTCCCAGCGGCCCGGAAGGCCAAGATCAAGAAATGAGACAAAAGTTCCGCGCCAAATAATCAGAAGATGACTGCCGAGTGCGCCCAACACCATCACCCCGGCCAGCGTTCCGGCCGCTGCAGACAACTCTTTGCTGTGCAGGATGTCGCCTTCTTTGCGCGCCTTTTCGCGCCGGTGTTGCGTTGCTTGTTCGGTAGGCTCTCCAGGCATCGGCTATCCTCCCAGAGTTCGGGCCAGGCCCTGGTTGGGAGCGGCGATTAAACGTTCCGCCAAATCCAGCAGCCCGCCAAAGCGAGCCTCAATGAAGCGCGGCCACAGGGCCAGTGAACCAGTCAAGAGCGCGAAGCCAGTCAGCGTCTTCAGTGGCACGGTCAACATCATCACCGGCAACTGAGGACTGAGCTTGCCCAAGAGGGCCACGGCAATCTCAACCAACATGGTTGCGGCCAGCACCGGCGCTGCCAGTTCTACGGCAGCCAGAAAAATCCCTCCCGCGGCGCGCACAATCTCCAACGCGGAACTCGGGGCCAGGGCAAAGCCTCCCAACGGGGCCACGCGAAAGCTGCGCACCATCGAGGCCAGCATGATCCGGTCCAGACCGGAGGTAATAATCACCAGCGTACCCATCAACTGAAACAGGTCGCCCATCAGCGGCGTTTGAATCGACGAAGTCGGGTCCAGCAGATTGACCATCGAAAAACTGAATTGCACACCGACAATCTGTCCGGCAAACAAAAGCATTTCGTTCAGCAGCGCGAGCGCAAGTCCGTAGACCAACCCCACCGCCAATTCACCCAGCAGCGCTGAAAATCCAATCGAAGTTCGCGCGCCCGGCATCACCGCCACCAGCGGCGCCAATAGAAAAGCCACCACCCCCACAAAGACCGCCTTGGTCCGCATCGGCAGCGCCGTCGAAGAGAAGAATGGAGCAAAGGCCACAACACCGCTCACCCGCACCAGGGCCAGCGTCATCGCGCACAAAAAATTGCTCCACTGCAACTCAGTTCCCTGCGGCATTCATCTCCTTTTTGTTGCGGAGTTAGCGTTGCTAGCGTTGCAAGCGGAGTTAGCACGTTGACCTATCGGGAACTTTTAACACCGCTAACATGCGCGAAGCGCGGCTAACCCCGCCAACTCCGCTAACTCCCGATATACCGATGCAAATCCACCAGCAACAGCCGTGTATAGGCCGCCATCCGGCCCAGAAACCACGGCATCCCCACCAGCAGAATCACTGCAATGGCCGCCAGTCGCGGCACTGAGGTCAATGACTGCTCTTGCAAGCTGGTCAGCGTTTGAACCAGGCTCAGCACAAAGCTGATCAGAATCGTCGCGACCAATAGAGGAGCCGCCAGAATCAAAGCTTCTTTCATCAGTTGGCGAAGCAGTTCAGAAACCATGTCAGGCGTCATCGGTCCTCCTTTTCAATGCACGGTCAAAAACTCTTCAACAACGAATTGGCCAGCAAATTCCACCCATCCACCATCACAAACAGCAATATCTTCAGCGGAGTTGAAACCACCACCGGCGGAAGTTGAAACATTCCAATCGATGTCGTGACCGCAGCCGTCACCATGTCGATCAGTAGAAATGGAAGAAACAGCACCGCGCCGATAGCAAATCCAGCCTTCAATTCACTCAGAATGTAGGCCGGCATCACCACACGCATCGGCAGGTCATCCGCTTTGTTAGGGCGCGGAATCTGTCCTGCCGCCGTAAACAACGCCAGATCCTTTTCCCGCGCGTACTTCAACAGAAAGTGCTTGATTGGCTGAGACCCCTGGTCAATCGCCTGCATTCCGGTGATCTGCCCCAGCCGATAAGGCTCCACCGCCGCCTGGTCCACCTGGTTCAACACCGGCGTCATCAGAAACCAGGTCATCATCAGCGCCAACGCCATTAACGTAGGGTTCGAAGGAGCCGTCTGCGTGCCCAGAGCCTGACGCAGAAAGTGAAAGACCACCAACAGCCGCACCATTGGCGTCATTGCCATCAGAATTGCTGGCAAAAGTGTAATCAGCGTCAGAACGACCAGAATCGTCCACGGCGTCGAATCCGAAGGATGAAGCTTGGAATTTAGATCGGGTAACAGCGGCACTGCGGCTGGTGCCGCCAGCAAGAAGGCAGCTACCATGAGACCCTCGCCGATTGCCGTACCGTGCCGGCTTGCCGGTTCACCCGCCGCTCATCCAGCGCATAAAAGGCCGGTGAACCTTCCGGCGATGTGGCGATCAGAAATCGCCGCCCCTCGGCCTCAACCAAAGCCAGAGACTGCTTGGGAGCCAGTGCAATCCGCTCCACCAGCTCCAGACGCGGCCGGCGGCGGACTCCGCCCGTAAAGCGCCCCAGCAGCCAACCGGCCAGCCCGCCCACTTTCGTCGGCTCCGCATTCTTCTCCAGTTTCATCAACCGTTTCCTGCTCCCTAATCCCTGTCTTTAAGCCAGCCGGGTCACGCGCACCGCCAACTGCTCATCTACAACCTCGAACTCACTCCAGGCCAGTTGCACTTCACCCGCAGTCAGAGGCATATCCTCGCCATGCGCCCACTGCGTCTCAATCACCACGCCCGGCTCCAAAGTCAGCAGATTGCGCACCCGAAAATTACGTACCGGCACGGCCACATCAAGCTCCACCGGGAGCCGTCCAATTGCAGCGTTGAGCGCCGTCCCCGCCCCAGCAACCAACGACGGGTGAGGCGAAGGCACCAGCGCTTGTTCAGCGGCCAGTTCCGGCGCTCCGGCTGCATCAGACGAATGTGGAGCAACGGGTGCAGGCGGAAGTGGATGTGTCGTGGCCATTCACGCTCAAGATAAGCAGTAAGGTGACCAGAAACGGGACAATCGGATTGGTAAGGGTTAATGGAAATAATTGTTAATCCCTGCCCCAGCTTGTCGATACGGCCCTCCACCCGCATCGCTGTTACACTGGTAAGTAAACCCAGTGCGGTCTTCCGGCCTCTCTAGACCCGACTTCCGCCTCCTGAAATGAACCGGATACAAGCCAGACACGAATCTGACACGAGGTCGAAAGTCCATGTCCCAAATGAATGAATCCCAGAAAATCGCTGCCACCAGCCTTCGCCTCAAAATCGGCCTCGCCGAAATGCTCAAAGGCGGCGTCATCATGGACGTAATGAACGTCGAGCAGGCGCGCATCGCCGAAGAGGCGGGCGCCACCTCGGTCATGGCTCTCGAGCGTGTCCCCGCAATGATTCGTGCCGAAGGCGGCGTAGCCCGCATGGCCCGGCCCGCGCTCATCCGCCAGATCATCGCCGCCGTTTCCATTCCGGTCATGGCCAAGGCCCGCATCGGCCACTTCGCTGAAGCGCAAATCCTTCAGGAACTCGGCGTCGACTTCATCGACGAGAGCGAAGTCCTCACCCCCGCCGATGAAGCTCACCACATCGACAAGCACGCCTTCACCACGCCCTTTGTCTGCGGCGCGCGCAATCTGGGCGAAGCCCTGCGCCGCATCGCCGAAGGCGCGGCCATGATCCGCACCAAAGGCGAAGCGGGTACAGGCGATGTAGTCCACGCCGTCCAGCACATGCGCCAAATCACCCGCGAGATGAAGGCTCTCACCGTCCTCAGTGAGCAGGAACTCTACGCCGCAGCCAAAGACCACCAGGCGCCCTACGAACTGATCCGCATGGTCGCCCAAACCGGCAAGCTGCCCGTCCCCAACTTCTCCGCAGGCGGCATCGCCACCCCCGCCGACGCGGCTCTCATGATGCAGCTCGGCGCAGAAGCCGTCTTCGTTGGTTCAGGAATCTTCATGAAGGGTTCCGCCACCCCGCTCGACGTAGAGAACGACCCCAAAGAGCGCGCCGAAGCCGTCAGCCGTGCCTGCGCCATCGTCATGGCTACCACGCACTACAACGACCCCAAAATCCTCGCCGAAGTCAGCGAGCAGGTCACCGGCACAATGCAAGGCCTGGCCGCTGCCGGAATAGAGCTAAAAGACCAACTCCAAACTCGCGGCTGGTAACGCCAAGCCGAAGGCAGTTGGCCGCACCGAAGGTGCTTCCAGATAATTAAACGCACATGGCGCACAATTGAAATATGAACAGCGACCAAAGCATCCGGCTTTTTCTGATCCCTGATCCCGGTTCCCTGTTCCCTGCTCTCAAATCAGCCTCAAAATTCAACTGAGAACAGCCAAAAAGGTCAAAAATGCGCCAGTTTTCACACAAAAACTCGGCCTACAACCGGAGTCAAAAATGGACAAAGACCTCATTCCATGCCACTTGCCATGAATGAACTCGAAGGTGACTTTTTACGCTTTTTTCGACTGTGAAACTGTGACGTGTAAATAACCACCATAAAATCAAAAACATCCAAACGGTCGCTTCACAAATTCACAATAATTGAGTATTTGCGTGACTCTGATGCGCATGCGAGCGATTGGCCCCAATCAAGAGCAACTTGTTTGATATTGAGAGGACACCGAAAATGGTGGGCGGTGAGGGACTCGAACCCCCGACATCCTGCGTGTAAAGCAGGCGCTCTACCGACTGAGCTAACCGCCCACATTAGGTGGGAAGACCAATATGTCCTTCCACCATCATATCAGCGCATGACCAGCCTGCCATGCACCTACCCCACCGCACGTGCCAGGTTCTAACGTTAGGCATAACAGCCCCTGCGAGCGAATAGCGAGCGATTGGCCCCACCGCAGGTGGTGGCCGGATAAAATTATATTAAGCGGGATCTGTTGCCGACGAAAGAGTTGCGGGTTTTCCCAAAAGGCGGAGCGTTCAGTTGACGAAATCACAGAAACAACAGGAGTCTCTCAAGGAGGCTCCGTCGGACCGCCCCCGCATCGGCGTCCTGGCCATCCAGGGCAACTACGCCAGCCACGCGCAAGCGCTTACCGAAGCCAGTGCAACGCCCATCGAAATTCGCAAGCCCGGCCAGCTAGTAAACATCGACGGCCTCGTCCTCCCCGGCGGCGAATCCACCACCATGCTCAAGTTTCTTGAAAAGCATGGCTTCTTCGAGACTCTGCATGAATTCTGCGCCCGCAAGCCCGTCTTCGGCACCTGCGCCGGTGCCATCCTGCTTGCGCGCGAAGTTCTCAATCCACCTCAACGCTCATTAGGGCTGCTCGACGCAGTCGTCGAGCGCAACGCCTATGGACGCCAGATCGACTCCGCCATCGTCACTGCCCAAACCGAACTCCCGGGCGGCCCGCTGGAGATGGTCTTCATCCGCGCACCTCGCATTCTTTCAACCGGCGCGGGCGTCCAGGTTCTCGCCCGTCGCGAAGGCTTCCCCACGCTGATCCGACAGCAGCATATCCTCGCCGCCACATTCCATCCCGAACTCTCGCACGACCGCCGCGTCCACCAACTCTTCGTCGAAATCGTCACCGCAGCAAAGTCATAGAGGCCAAAGCTTAAGTCTCAAGACGGTCCCGTCAATTCCCAGGGTTGAACGCCAACCCTCGGAATTGCCGTTTGCGGAAATAACACAATCTATCAAAATCCAGATGCATCAAATGAGAAGTGGGAGTAATCTCATCACACGGAGTTCTCCATGACCGCCACCTTCACTCGCAAACCGGCGAAAAAACAACGGCGAGACCCCGGCGTTGGTGGCATTCCCCCGGTCGTCCGGCGGCCCACCGGCGGCGGCGATAGCGGCGGCGGAGACGACAAATGGGACGATGGAAGCCACGGCCCGCGCCAACTACTCAAGCGCGTTCGCTTCTTCCTTTTCTCGACTCTGGCCTGCGACATGGTGATCTTTGCCGTCCTGATCTCCATCTTTTTTGCTATCCGCGGGCACGTGCTGGTCGACTCGCCCACCCGTGAGCTGATCGGCGACTGGCGTCCCCTGTTACTGCCGCGCATTCTCTATCTCAACGCCGTGATTCTTCTGCTCAGTTGTGTGACCATGGAGTTGGCGCGACGTAATATTTTTCGCGACATCGACGCGTTGGAAGAGTGGCTCGGCTTGGGCCGTCCCGCGCTTCACCGCGCTCTGCCCTGGTTGGGAGCCACGCTCGCTCTGGGTACGCTTTTTCTCGGTGGCCAATGGATCGCCTGGAGACAGATGGCCGCACGCAGCATAGCCCACAGTCAGCCGTCTAACCCGGCCACTTCCTTCTTCTATCTCATCACCGGACTCCACGCCGCTCATCTGTTGCTTGGCGTCGTGGCGCTGATTCTTTGCCTCGGCACACTGGGCTGGCTTCGCCGCGTAGACCTCCGCCAAATCGCCGTTGACACCACCGCCTGGTACTGGCACACCATGAGTTTCGCTTGGCTGCTGCTTCTGGCCGTGCTGGCCTTCGGGCAATAAGAAACACGCCCTACAAGCAGAGCGCCAGCAGTGTCGGCCACAAGATCTTCATACCAATAAGAATCAGTACAAGCCCGCCAACAAGTTCCGCACGGCGTCCCCAGAGCACGCCAATTCGCTCGCCAATCCCCATGCCCAGCAGCGTCATGACAAAAGAGACGAGGCCGACGACCAGCGCCGAATGCAGAATGCGTGTATTGACCATAGCCAGCGAGATGCCCACCGCTAGCGCATCCAGGCTCGAGGCTACTGATAAAAAGACCAGCTTCCAGCCGCGTGTCGGATCGATTCGGCTGCGTTTTTCCTCTTCGTCTAGCAAGGCGTTGCGAACAATGAGTCCGCCCACCAAAACCAACAGCGCAAAGGCCACCCATGCGTCCAGCCCATGCAGCCAGCGCACGACAGCGCTGCCCATGCACCATCCCCCGGCCAGCATCAGCGCTTGAAACATACCGAAGTGAAAGCTCAGTCGGAAGCGCTGCCTGAGCGAAGGCACCCCCAGCGTAATGCCTGCAATCGTGGCCACGGCAAACGCATCCAGCGAAAGGGAAAATGCAATCGCAAAAAGTGTAATCCAGCCCATAAGTTCTCTTCGCTTACTAACGGAAAAGCGTATTGCATAGAAAAGCCTTGATAAGGTTAGCAGAATAGGCTGAGTGGAATGAGGGACAGCGAAATCTGTGCGCGTCACATTACCTCGTAATGGCCGCGTGCCATATTTCAGATAAGAGCGACCTCATAAGCCTCGCTCGGTCATTCGCAGATTGTGCGCAAGATTGAGCAGTAATCTGATTTGAACAATGTGAGACTAATTGGGAATGCCCGGAGAATATCCCATGAAATTGATAAATTCCGCGATTGCGACCATGTTGACCGCTCTTCTGACGCTGTCTGCAAGCAGTATCGCTCAGACGCCGCAAAAGTCCTCCAAATTCACCGTCGTAGGACACGCAGGCGAAGCACAGCTCCTGCAACTCAATGGAAAGTCGTATGTCGATCTTGAGACGCTTGCGCGGTTGACTCAGGGAACCCTCTCTTTCAAAACCGACCAGGCGATTCTCACTCTTCCCGCGAATACAGAGGCGCAAGCCTCCCCGCCCCCCGCTAAAAAGGGCTTCTCAAGAACATTCATCCAGGCGGGAATCGAAGAGTTGGGAGTGATCCGCGAATGGCGACTCGCCATCGTCAACGCGGTTAAGAATAATACTCCCGTGTCAGAAGACTGGGTGACCGCACAACATAGACTGGCAGACAAGAATCTGGCTCTAGCCTCCGCCGCCGTATCTACAGATGACGACCGCAGCGCGTACCCACTGCTCTCTGCTGAATTCAACAATATGCAAAAGCTGAGTGAACTCTATCTCGCAATCCGCAAGCAGTATGCGTTCATATCACCGGACGAGTTCCACAGTACTCCTCTTGAAGAACAAATTCTGACCTGCGCGCAAGGGTATGCATCCATGACAGAAAGCCACGAGTTTCAAGATCAACCGGCCTGTCACTAGTGGTGTCCGCCACACAGATCGTCGTTGATGTTTTGAAAGGGCACTGCTTTCGCCGTGCCGCATCCTCGCGCCTTTTTCCTGGCGCAAGGGTAGCAAATCACGAATCTCAAGCGAGAGAATAGCGAGCCATTGGCCCCACCGCAGGTGGCGCAGGTGCCTATCCCATCTCATGCGGGTCCGGCACGGTCTTCATACTCTTGTGGTGGCGCACATCCGAGCCTTCCACCCAGAAGATCACATCCTCGGCAATATTGGTCGCATGGTCGGCCACGCGTTCCAACGCCCGCGAGATCATCAGCGCATTCAGTGCTTGCGGAGCCAGGTGGCTCTGCTCTTCCATCACCTTGGTCAGCGCCTTGTAGGCCGCGCGGTTCATCGCGTCCACGGCATCGTCCATCGTGAGCACTGTCCGCGCCAGTTCGGCATCACCCTCGATAAACGACTGTAGGCACTTGCGCACCATCTCCGCAGCCAGCGATGCCATGCGCGGAATATCCACCGGAAGCTCGGCCTGGGCCATTTTCTCCATGCCGCGCACCCGGTCGCTGATATTCTTGGCCGCATCGCCCACCCGCTCCAGGTCGGCGTTGATTTTGATCACACTCAAAATAAATCGCAGATCGATCGCCATCGGTTGTTCCATCGCCAACAGATCGAGAGCCGCCTGGTCAATCTCGCGTTCCAGCCGGTTGATTGTTATCTCGCTGCGGCTCACCAAATCGCAAATCGATAAGTCGCGCACGCGATAAGCCTCGGTGGCGCGCTGAATCGCCTGCTCGGCCAGCCCTGCCATCACCAGCAGTTGTTCTTTCAGTTCGTCCAAATTTTGTTGAAACCGTATGCGCGTCATCCAAACCTGCCGGTAATGTAGTCTTCAGTGCGCTTGTCGCTGGGGTTGGTGAATATCTTGTGCGTCGAATCGAATTCCACCATGCGCCCATTCAAAAAGAAGCCGGTGTTCTCCGCTACGCGGGCTGCCTGCTGCATATTGTGCGTAACGATCACGATTGTATACTGCGATTTCAACTGAAAGATCAGATCCTCGATTTTCGATGTGGAAACCGGATCAAGCGCCGAAGCCGGCTCGTCCATCAGTAGCACTTCGGGGTCCACAGCAAGCGCGCGTGCAATGCAAAGCCGCTGCTGCTGGCCGCCGCTTAGGCTGGCGCCGGACTTCTTCTTCAAGTCATCCTTTACCTCTTCCCACAGCGCGGAATTCTTCAGTGACTTCTCAACAATTTCGTCCAGCACATGATGATTGGTGTAGCCGTTCAGCTTCAACCCCGCCGCCACGTTGTCGTAAATCGACATCGTTGGAAATGGATTGGGACGCTGAAAAACCATGCCCACGCGGCGGCGAATCTCCACCGGCTTGGCGTCCGCATAAATATCCAGACCGCCAATCAGAACCGAGCCGGTAACGCGCGCTACAGGGTTGGTTTCATGCATGCGATTGATGCAGCGCACAAATGTGCTTTTGCCGCAGCCCGATGGGCCGATCAAGGCCGTCGCATGGTTGGCCGGAATATTCAGATTGATCTCCTGCAGCGTGTGATTCGTCCCGTACCACGCATTTAGGTTCGTCACTTCAATGCCGACGCCCACTTAGCTTGCCCCTTTCAATACGCCGCGACTGGTGACGTAACGAACCAGCGAAACGGCCAGCACAATCAGCACAATCAATACCAGCGCCCCAGCCCACGCCAGCCGGTGCCATTCGTCATAAGGCGAAATGGCGTAAACCCAAATCTGCAGTGGCAGCGCGGCAATCGGCTCGCTCAACTTCTCGCTCCATCCCATATTGCCAAACGCCGTAAAGATCAGCGGGGCCGTCTCGCCCGCCACTCTGGCAAAGGCCAGCATGCAGCCGGTGATAATACCCGGAGAAGCTGTCTTTACGGTAATCGCCAGCACCGACCGCCAGTTCGGCACGCCCAGCGCCAGTGCAGCCTCGCGCACCGCATTCGGCACCATCAGCAGCATCTCTTCTGTCGTGCGGCAAACCGTGGGAATCATCATGATGCCCAGCGCCACACCGCCAGAAAATGCTGAAAAGTGCCCTTGCGGCACCACGATCAGCGAATAAATCGCAATGCCCATCACGATAGAAGGAACGCCGTTCAGCACGTCGGCGGTAAAGCGCACCGCATTGGCCAGCTTGGTGCCGCGGCCAAATTCAGCCAGAAAAATACCGCCGGCTATGCCCATCGGAATCCCGATCAGGCTTCCCACTCCCAACAGAATCGCCGACCCGACGATCGCGTTCGCCATGCCGCCGCCCAACTCGCCCACAGGAACAGGATTGTGTGTGAAGAAGGCCAGATTCAATGAACTCGCGCCCTTATAAACCAGATAAATAAAAATTGCCACCAACGGCGCTACCACCAGCACTGTCGCCAGCACAGCAAGCCCTGTGGCTGCGCCGTCAACCAGCGTCCGAATCCGCGCCCGCAATTGATGTTCGTCTTTCAGTTTGCCATCTCCTCGGCTAGTCCCTAGTCCTTAGTCCCTAGTCCCTGTACTTAATGCGCCGACGACGGCGCTCCACGAGTCACAGCCCACACCAGCATCCGCGCAAATGCGTTCACAATGATTGTCACAATAAACAGCGCAAGGCCAAGTTCCATCAGCGCGCTCAAATGCAGATCGCTCGAAGCTTCGGCAAACTCATTGGAAATCACCGCCGACATTGTACTTCCATTAGCTAGCAGCGAGCGCTGTATATCCGGGTTGTTGCCGATCACCATGGCTACCGCCATCGTCTCGCCCAGCGCGCGACCCAGCCCCAAAATCACCGCGCCCACAATTCCGATACGCGCATTTCTCAACACGCCCAGGCGGATCATCTCCCAGCGCGTCGCGCCCAGCGCCAGCACCGCCTCACGCTGCGATCCCGGCACCGCCGTCATCACCTCTCGCGTCAGAGAGGAGATGATCGGCAAAATCATAATGGCCAAAATCACGCCCGCTGCAAGAAATCCCAGTCCGGTCGGGTTGTCGTCGCCAAAAAGGCCGGTCCAGCCAAATCCTTTGATCAACCACGGGTTCACATATTCCCTCAGCAGCGGCACCAGCACAAAGACCGCCCACAATCCGTAAATTACGCTGGGAATCGCCGCCAGGAGTTCGGTGATGAAGGCTAAAGGGCCACGCAGCCAGCGCGGGCACATTTCTGTCAGGAATACCGCTACCCCGATGGCCAGCGGAACCGCCAGCAGCAGCGCCAGAAACGACGAGACCAGAGTGCCGTAGAGGAACGGCAGGGCGCTGAAATGCCCATTCACCGGATCCCAGTACATCGGCTTTCCCGTGTACGTGTTGATAAACGCCTTGTAGAAAAAATCCAGTCCAAACCGGCCCCAGGCCAGCTTAGAGCGCACCACAAGCTCTGAAGCAATCAGCACCACAATGCCGAAGATGCTCAGTGCGCACAACACCATCAGCCAATGGAAGCCACGATCGGCAAGCGCCGAGTTGCCGCGCCCCAGCAGGAACGTGCGAATCGCTGAAGCCTCATGCAATTTCGGCTCCGGCGAAGGCGTCTCGTCGGGCGAACCCTGCTCGGGCAGAAGTTGAGCTTGGCTGATGCGGATCTCGGGCACTTGGGCTATCACCAACAACAGCTTACCGGGCCAAGATGAATAGAAGATTACAAGAAACGCAAAATCAAGAGCTGGCCTGGAATATCTGCCCAAAAAGGAAACAGAATCCTTTTATCTGGATGCGTACCTTTTTTTATCTGCCTCGACAGCCTTAAAATTGCGAAAATTCGGTAATCAACAGCAGCTAAATCGTTATACCTGAGGAATTCTTATGCTTTTATAGGAGCGGCGTGTTACAAATTCAACATGGGAAAGGGAAAGCTTTCTGTGCCTCCAGGACACGTCAACCTTAAGATGCTCGCCGCGCATTTGGAGCTCTCCCAGACCACAGTCTCGTTGGTTCTGAACAACTCTCCTTCGGTTAAATCCATACCCCAGGAGACCCGCGACCGTGTGATTGAGGCCGCCAAGCGGCTGAACTATCGCCCCAACTACTTCGCTCGCTCTCTCCGCCAAAGCCGCTCTATGAGCGTGGGCGTGCTGGCGCCCGACCTCAGCGAGGGATATTTTACCCGCGTAATGAGCGGCGTCGTTCAGGAACTGAGCCATGCCCGCTACTTTTATCTCACCGCTTGCCACGAGTGGAAGCGGGAGCTGATCGAGCAATATCCGCGGATGCTCGTGGGGCGCGCCGTAGATGGCTTTCTGTTGCTGAACACCCCGGCCGATCAAATTGATGTGCCGGTTCCCGTCGTGGCCATCTCCGCCCACACCGTGGTAAACAACGTTACCAACATCGTGCTCGACCATCATCTCGCTGTCGAGCAGGCCCTCTACCATCTCTATGCGCTCGGCCATCGCCGCATCGCCTTCATGCGCGGCCCCCGCGCCATTCCCGATTCAGAGTTCCGTTGGAAGGCCATCCAGAACGTTGCAGGGCAAATCGGCATCAAACTCGATCCCACGCTGGTCATCCGCATTGACTCTGCCGGGTGGTCCATGAAGTCCGGAATCCACCCCATGGCCCCCGAAATCGGCTACAAGCCCATGCAGGCCCTGCTCGAAAAAACTCGCGACTTCAGCGCCATCTTCTGCTTTAACGACATCGCTGCCATCGGCGCCATCCGCGCTCTCAGCGACGTGGGGCTCTCGGTTCCCGGAGATGTCTCGGTAGTCGGCTTCGATGACATTCAGTCCGCAGCCTACACCACTCCTTCGCTCACAACCGTCCGCCAACCACTGATGGAGATGGGTAGACGCGGCGCGCAGGTACTGTTGGAACGCATCAGCGATCCCGACAAGCAGGTTCCCGCGGAGATCGTCATGGCGCCTGAGTTGGTCGTCCGCGAGTCCACAGGACCGGCTAAACTCGGCGAGAAAAAATCCCGTCACCAATCGTGATTTTCATGTCACTCATTGGTCCGCACGATATGTAGGAATGTTTCGTACTATTCCAGCATCTGCAAATCCAGCGGATCTTCCAGCAAGTAGTCCTTGCCTCGCAGGCATTCCAGCGCCCGTTTCAGCGCCGGTGAGGTGCATGGCTCCACAGTCATCACAAAGGGCAGCGCGTGCGGCGAAAAACCCGGCTTCTGCACGATGGCGCGGATGTTGATGCCCTCACTGGCCAGCGCCACCGTAATGTCGGCGATAATCCCCGGCTTGTCGTTGACCATGAAACGGATGTAATGCGGAACCTCGAACTCCGCGCTCAGATGCGATGCCGCCGCTGGCAGCTTGACGCGCCGCGACCCGTGCGCCAGCGCCAGCAAATCGCTCACCACCGCCACCGCCGTCGGATGCCCACCAGCGCCGTGACCGGAAAAAACCACATCCCCGCCATAGTGTCCGCTGAAAACCACCATATTCTCCGTGCCTCGCGACCACGCCAGCGGCGAGTGCAGGTCCACCAGCATCGGCCCCACCGAAGCTGCGATCTTGCCTCTAGCATGATCGGCCCGCGCAATCTGCCGAATGGTGCAGCCCAGGTCGCGCGCATAGCTGAAGTCCACGGCAGAAATCGAAGTGATCGGCTGGGGCACAATCTCCTCCGGGTCCACCGACACCCTCAGCGCCAGACGCATCAGTATCGCCAGCTTGGCGCGTGCATCAAAACCGCCCACATCCTCGGTCGGATCAGCCTCGGCATAACCCAGCTTTTGCGCCTCGGCCAGCACTGGAGCGTACTCCGCGCCCTCCTGCATCTTGCTCAAAATGAAGTTGCAGGTGCCGTTCACAATCCCTTCAATGCGCTCGATCTGATCCCCGGCCAGCCCTTGTTCAAGACCCGGAATCACTGGAACTCCGCCAGCCACCGCAGCGCCATATTTCAAGTGCCCGCCCCCGGCCACAGCCAGCCGCTCCAGTTCTACGCCGTGAACGGAGATCAGCTTTTTGTTGGCCGTCACCACGCTTTTGCCCGCGCTGAGAGCTTTGCGCACCCAACCTCCGGCCGGCTCAAGCCCACCAGCCAACTCCACCACCACATCCACATCCGAGGCCAGCAAGGCCGCTGCGTCCTCGGTCCACACCACACTCGATGGAAGCCAGTCCACGCGTCTCTTCGCCTTGCTGCGTACGTATACATGCGTCAGCTCCAACCCCTCTGGTTTGGACTCCGTCAATATCCGCGCCACCGAACTTGCCACCGTCCCAAATCCAAATAAGGCGATGCGTAATGGCCGCTTAAGCGCGGGTTCCTTGGTTAAAATCTCTCGGGGCTGAACAATTGCATTCGATTCGGACACGGTCATTTCCTCTTGGCTATTAGGGCATTTTCAACATAGGTGTTAACAAAATTTTGGGTGCCCCATCCATTTCGCGTTCTTTGCGAAATGGATGGGATAGCACAACTGTCAATATCGACAGTAAACACCAGAACCGAAAATGCTCTAGGTAAAACTGCACAATAAACCGATGATACCTGAATGCGCGGCGTCGATTCCTTCCCGCTCCCTCTCCCGGCACTCCGTACAGTATTCACCTCATAGCAGCTCGTGTCATATAGTGGTATTTTTTTATTGGAATCCTCTAATGTTCCGCTACAGTTATCCGATAAACACCACAAGTAAATCTATTTTTTCTGGAGACATCATGAATCTTATCCACTCAGGCCTTACCAACATTTGCGCGCGGCGTGTTCTGGTAAGGCTAATGCAAGCAGCCGCGCTGACGCTGGTCGTCGTGCTGGCAACCCAAGCCCTGGCAGCTGGTCCTCGCGAAATTCAGTCGCGGGTTGCCCCGGTTTATCCTGAGATGGCCAAGCGCATGAAAATCGCCGGTGCTGTCAAGGTCGAAGCCACTGTCGATCCAGAGGGAAAGGTTTTGCACGCCAAGGCGGTCAGCGGAAACCAAATGTTGACGACTGCCGCCGAGGAAGCAGTGCGCCACTGGAAATTCGAACCTGCGACCAGCCAATCAACCGTGGAAGTACAAGTCAATTTCGCCCTCGGCGGATAGCGCAAAACTGCCGCCGCCGAATCAGCATATACAGAACCCGGTTCCGTGGGGAGGAGCATGGCCGCAAGCCGTCTCCCCACGCCGGGCTTTTTATTCGCAAAAATTTTGCAGATAACTGTCACTCCAGTCTATCTATAAATCCATGGCCGAAGTCTTTCAAAAACTCAATCTCAAAGGTCAGCAGGAGATCGTTGTTCTCAACGCCCCTGAGAGCTTTCAGCCGGAGTTGGCGCACCTTCCAGTACTCACTGTCCACCGCAACATCGAACCCCTTACCAAGCTCGCATTCTTCCTCGCCTTTGTCACAAAGAAGAAAGAAGTGGATGCGCTGGCGTTTGCTGTGGCTGAGCGCGCCCAGGACGATGCAACCGTTTGGTTCGCTTATCCCAAAGGCACTTCGAAAAAATACAAATGCGACTTCAACCGCGACACCGGCTGGGATGCTCTAAAGGCCGCCGGCTTCGACACCGTGCGCGCTGTAGCCATCGACGAGGATTGGACCGCGCTGCGCTTTCGCCGCGTCGAGTACATCAAATCGCGCTAATATTCGGCTTCAGTGTTGCGACAAAAATGCTCCGTGCCCCACCCATTTCGCGCTCTTTGCGGAATGGGTGGGATAGCATAACTGCCCGTTTTGATGGTAAATACCAGAACCAATAACACTCTTGGGCGAGAACTAACAACACTAGCCCCGCTCCACCACAAACAACCACGGCAGCACCATCCCCGCCTTGCCCTCCACCACATGCGTAAAGGCTGTGGCGTTCAGCGGCGGCTCCGGCCCCACGTACACCGTACGCGCCCCGCGCTGCCGCGCCCAATGCACGAAATTCGCCGCCGGATAAACCGATCCTGAAGTCCCCACCACCACCATCAGCGTCGCCCGGTCGATCTCTTCCTGAATCCGCTCCATCTCCAGCGGAATCTCGCCAAAAAATACGATATGCGGCCTCATCCGTCCGCCGCACTCACAGCGACCCACTTCTGCGAGACTCTGATAGACCGCACGATCCTCAACCGGCTCCCGCCCACACTCCCGTTCGCATCGAGCCTTCGCCAATTCGCCATGCATATGCAGCAGCAGCCGCGACCCGGCCCGCTCATGCAGATCGTCCACATTCTGTGTGCAAAGAAAGAAGCGCGAGCCGAGCTCAGCTTCCAACTCCGCCAGTGCAACATGCCCAGCATTCGGCTGAGCTTCAGCCCCAGCCTTCCGCCGAGCCGAGTAGAACTCCCACACCAGCGCCGGGTTGCGATCCCATGCATCCGGCGTGCAAACATCTTCGACAGAATGCCCCGCCCACAACCCATCCGAAGCGCGAAATGTAGGCAGCCCGCTCTCCGCGCTGATCCCCGCCCCCGTCAGCACAAAGACATGGTCGTCGGCATTGATTGAAATTTTGCTCATCGGCTTGTTTCAGATAATCGCTAACTCGTGGGCTTTCTAATCCCTATTCCCTAATCCCTGCTCTCACGGCACCAACAAAATCTTCCCCGTAGTTTTGCGGTCTTCCATATCGATCTGCGCCTGTGCCGCCTCGGCCAGCGGATAAACATGCTCAGTCCGCAGCTTGAGTTCGCCCTTCGCGGCCCAACCCAGTACATCGCCAGCGCGCCGCTCTAGCTCCTCCCGCGTGGCCACGTAATGCCACAGCGTAGGCCGTGTAATGAAGAGCGATCCCTTGCCACTTAACTGAATCAAATCAAACGGCGGCACCGGACCGCTCGACGCGCCAAACAACGCCAGCAACCCGCGCGGCCTCAGGCAATTCAAACTACCTTCAAAAGTCGTCTTGCCCACCGAGTCATAAACCACATCAACACCTTTGCCGCCGGTCAGCCGCTTCACCTCTGCCTCGAAGTCTTGTTTGCTGTAGAGAATCACGTCAGACGCGCCAGCCTCTTTCGACAACTCCGCCTTCTCCTTTGTGGAGACGGTCGTAATCACCCGCGCGCCCAGCCGCACGGCCATCTGCGTCAGCAGCAAACCCACGCCGCCCGCTCCGGCATGAACCAGCGCGGTGTCGCCGGCCTTCAGCGGAAAGGTCGAGTGCGAAAGGTAGTGCGCGGTCATGCCTTGCAGCAGCGCGGCTGCGGCTTGCTCCATGTTCAGCCCCGCCGGCACCTTCACCAGCGACGCCGCCTGAACCAGCGCATACTCGGCATAGCTGCCCAGCATGCCCACCGAGGCCACCGCGTCGCCCGCGGCAAATCCAGTCACACCCGGACCCAGTTCTTCCACTGTGCCCGCAGCCTCGCTGCCCGGTATGAATGGCAGCGATGCCTTGTATGTGCCTTTACGAAAGTAAATTTCGATGAAGTTGACTCCGACAGCTTCCACACGGATCAACACCTGCCCCGGTCCCGGCTGCGGAATGGGCAACTCGGCCAGTGTCAATACTTCCGGCCCGCCTGTCTCGTGAATCTGAATTGCTTTCATCGTAGCTTCAGAATGAACCTAGAGGCCGCTCCGCTGCAAGCGGACTACCCCTTCACCATATCGCTCGCCAAACGGTTCAAGCAGATACCGCCATGCGCCTGCTCTGATATAACCAAACACGGAAGACAGTAAAATCAGGGGTAAGCCCCAAGGCGCATTTCACGCAGGAAATGATTTCTCAAGACCTTTGCGCTTTTCCACCGATCTTGATCATCTAAAGATTATTAAGGAGCAACAATCACAATGGCTCATTCACCCGCCATGCCCGCGCCCGTCGCACTGCCCGGAGTATCTAAAATTATCGCCGTGGGTTCCGGCAAAGGCGGCGTCGGCAAAACCACTGTCGCCGTCAACCTCGCCATCGCCCTCAGCCGCCTCGGCCAGCGCGTTGGCCTCATCGACGCAGACATTTACGGCCCCAACGTCCCCCTGATGATGGGCTCCAGCCAGCAACCGCTCGTCGGCGCGGACAACCGCATACAGCCCAACGAGGCTCACGGCATCAAAACCATCTCCATCGGCTACATCTCCCCAGGCGACAAGCCCATGGTCATGCGCGGCCCCATGCTCCACCAGATCATCCGCCAGTTCATTCAACAAGTCGATTGGGGCGAGCTCGACTACCTCATCGTCGATCTACCGCCCGGCACCGGCGACGTGGTCATCTCGCTAGTCCAAACCGTGCCGCTCACCGGCGCTGTCGTCGTCAGCACGCCCAGCGACGTCAGCCTCCAAGACGCGCGCAAGGCTCTTGAAATGTTTGCCCAGGTCAACGTCGAAGTCCTCGGCATCGTCGAAAACATGAGCCACTTCACTTGCCCACACTGCGCCAAGGAGATCGACATTTTTTCACGCGGCGGAGCCGAGCGCACCGCCAAGCAATTCAACGTACCTTTCCTCGGTTCCATCGAGCTGGTCCCCGCCATCCGCGAAGGTGGCGACCGTGGCCTGCCCGTCGCGCTCGCCGGACCCAAAAGCCCGCAAGCCGCCGAGTTCTACGCCATCGCGGAAAAGCTGATGAAGCAAGCAGAGGAAGCCGCAGCCACAGCCACCGACGTCATCGAAATCAGCTAGAGCGTTTTCAAGTTAAGTGTTAACAATATGCTGGGGTGCCCCATCCATTCCGAGTTCTTTGCGGAATGGGTGGGATAGCACAACTGTTTATTTCGGCCGTAAACACCAGAACTGAAAATGCTGTAGACCTATTCTTGGCTACAGGCACAGAAAAGCGAGGCTTACGCCTCGCTTTTCTGTTGCAGTAAATTGCAATCTACCGCCAGTGACCTTCTTGCATCTCATAATGATCGCCACGATGCTTCCACTTGTGCTGAACCCAACGCTGGTGTTCTTGCGGCGGACGATCCCATCTGCCGGGTACCCACTCGTAGTGGTCGTTGTTGTAGCGTTGATAGCCGCCAACCCACACAGAACCCCGGTCAGGAGCGCGACCACGGCGTTCGTAAACAGGTGGCGGCGGGCCGATGCGAATCGCGAGCTGCGCAAACGATGCCGCAGGGCATAAAGTGAGTGCGAACAATACCGCTAATGCAATCTTCTTCACCATGAACTGATTCCTCCAGGGATAGTGCGTTTCCGGTGCCCCTTGCGCCTTCCGGACTGTTGATGATTCCAATGTTGTGCGGCAAAACCGGTTGCGCATCCAATGCGAACCGCACTAACACTACTTCTACTCTCCCTGAATTTCGCTTGAATGTACCGGATTGCTCAACACCTGCTTTCGGGTCCGCACAATCAACAAAAAAGCGGAGCGCGAGCCCCGCTTTTCTTGTCGGTTCTGAAACTCAATCTACCGCCAGTGTCCTTCAATCAGAACCCAATGACCGCTGCGGTGAACCCACCTGTGCGCAACCCATCGCGCGCCCGGATGCGGTGGACGCTCCCAGCGGCCAGGAGTCCACACATAACGGTCACCCTCCCAGCGATGATAGCCGTCAATCCAAACAAAGCCACGCTCTGGCGGCCGACCGCGTTCTTCAACAACAACGGGCGGCGGCCCAATACGAATCGAAACCTGCGCAAATGAAGCCGCAGGCAATAGTGTCAATCCGAGCAGCAGTGCCAGTGCAATCTTTTTCACCATAAAACCTCCAAGCCAAAGTTCTGGGGTTGAATTGCCGGATTCTTGTCTACTCTCCGGTCGTAAAAATTCAGACGCGAATGTACAAAAAAAGTTGCGGCCAAGCGTAAACCGCAATTATTTATTGTGGAAATTTTTATGGTTTCCAATTCCATCGATGGGATCGCCCCGCCAATTATGATGAACAAATGAAACGTGTTTTGTTATCTTGGAGCAGCGGCAAAGACAGCGCCTGGGCGCTCCACATCCTGCGTAAGCAATCCGGCGTTGAAGTGGTTGGATTGCTAACCACCATCAATAGCGAATTTGATCGCGTGGCCATGCACAGCACCCGCCGTTCGGTGCTTGAGGCGCAAGCTGCCGCCGCTCAGTTGCCCCTGTGGATTGTGCCGCTACCCTGGCCCTGCTCCAACGAAGTCTACGAGCAATGCATGAGCGAAGTTTGCAACCGCGCTATCCGCGAAAAAGTAGACGCGGTTGCATTCGGCGATCTCTTCTTGACCGACATTCGCGCATATCGCGAAAAGCAGTTGCAACCCACCGGACTCGAGCCGCTCTTTCCCCTCTGGGAGATTCCAACCGCTCAGCTGGCGCGCGAAATGATTGCCGCGGGCTTGCGCGCTAAAGTGGTTTGCGTCGATCCGCGCAAGTTGCCCGCATCCTTTGCAGGCCGCGACTACGACGCCACGTTGCTCGACGATCTGCCTCCTGGAATCGATCCATGCGCCGAGCGCGGCGAGTTTCACACCTGCGCTTATGCCGGACCCATGTTTGCCGCACCAGTCAATCTCCAGCCCGGAGAAATCGTAGAACGCGACGGCTTTGTCTTCGCAGATTTTCTATAGAAAATTTTCCATCTTATTGTGAAAAACTTTGGGTGCCCCAGGTCCCGCTTCTGGGACCTGGGAAAGCACACCCCTATCCAGACGCCGCATTCACCCCGCCGCAATCTCCTCCGCCAACGCCTCGGCCGCATTTCCGCACGCCGTGCGATCCACATCCAGATGTGTCACCAGCCGTATCGCATTCGCACCAAAGGCACTGGCCAATATTCCTCGCGCCTTCAGCCGCTCCACCACATCTGGCGCGCTCACTCCACCCTTCAACCTGAAGATCACAATATTGGTTTCCACCGAATTCACGTCAATTTCCACGCGCTCCATCATGGCCAGCGCCTCGGCCAGCAACCGCGCATTGGCGTGGTCTTCGTGCAGCCGTCCCGGCCCATGTTCCAGCGCAATCAGCCCCGCAGCCGCCAGCACGCCCGCCTGCCGCATCCCGCCGCCCAGCGCCTTGCGATAAAGTCGCGCCCGCGCCATCAACTCCTCAGTGCCAACCAGCATCGATCCCACCGGCGCGCCCAGCCCCTTCGACAAACAGAACATCACCGTATCGAAGCCGCTCGTCAGCTCCTTCACATCCACGCCCAGCGCCACGACAGCGTTGAAAATCCGCGCTCCATCCAGATGTGTTGCAAGCTTCCGCTCTTTTGCGTTGGCCCAAATCTCTTCCAGCACCGGCAGCGGAGTCACCGTGCCACCCGCCAAATTCGCGGTGTTCTCAATCTCAATCAATCCTGTCATCGCGCGAAACGGCCCGCGTCCATAGATCACCGGCTCAATCTGCTTCCACGTCAAAATACCGCGCTCGGCAGCCACGGCCCGCACCAGGCAACCGGAAAACACAGCCGTCGTTGCCATCTCCCAATCCAAAATGTGCGCACGAGACTCGGCAATCACCTCTTGCCCCGGCTGCGTGTGCAGCCGAATAGCAATCTGGTTGCCCATCGTGCCGCTAGGCACAAATAACGCCGCCTCTCGACCAAATCGTTCCGCCGCCCGCCGCTCCAACAGGTTGACGGTAGGGTCCTCGCCATACACATCGTCGCCCACCTCCGCCGCGGCCATCGCCGCCCGCATCTCCAAAGTGGGCCGTGTCACCGTATCCGAACGCAAATCAATAATGCCAGCCATTACCACCTCCACGATCAAGATTACATCCTGGTTTTCGTTTACAAAATTCTGTGTCTAGTCGTCGCAAAGCCGGGCGCCCATCGAACAAGCCATCACTGCATGGGTGCCCCATCCTTGACGCAGTTTCATCGCGGCAAGGGTGGGATACCTCAAACCCCGACCAGACGTTTTTGGTTTTGGAATTAAGAAATGTTGTGGCCCCCGGCAAAGGCAGTTCAGACAGATCAAATTTATTTTGATTTACATGTCAGAGCGTTTTCGGAAAGAGAGTGAACTGCATTGCGCTGTCGTGGGGCTGAGATGGTTCAGGAGGGCTTCATAAATTCCCACATCTGGCGCAATCGGACTGCGCCAGATGCGGGGTACTTATTGTTACTGCTATCGGCTAGAACCAGTGGTTCTGGTGCATAGTTACTTTCTGCGCGACGACCGTAGGCGGGCTCGTGGTCGTCGAACTCGGCGCTGGGAAGAGCCAACCGTTCACAGAGACCAGTTCGCCGGTTGCCAGTCCGGTGAAGTCGTCGGTGGTGAAATTGTCAAAGGTTGTCTGAGCGGTTGTATCCACGGTTGCCTTTGGTGTGGCCGTGGCCATTGGGCTAAAGAAAAAGCCCGGGAAATTGTTGAGGGCGAAACTGGTAGTGGTTGAGTCGATCGTGCCAACAACGCCGGTGATCTGCCCAGGCTCTAACTGCACGGTGTCTGCGCTGAAGGAAATCTTGTGGGGAGGGCCCCATCCATTGTGCATGGCTGTGACACCCGCGTCGGTCAACGAACCCGCCACGACATCCACCTGCACAGTCTGACCCACACCGAGGCCGGTAGCGTCGGCAAAGGTTAGGCCCGACGGAATGGTAACGCCTGTGGCATCGATAGCGAAGGTAGCTCCGCTGGCAATGGTGACCAACGCTTCCCCGCCCATCGGCAGGCCTGTGTTGATGGAGTTGTTCTTGTGGAGGATGAGCTTGATCACAGTCGGACTCACTGGCGTAGTCGTAGCTGGGGTAATGCCGACGATGGTTCCTTCAACTGTTTGCTGGCCTGGGGCTTCGAGGAAGCTGACCCCGGACGCGAGCAGGGTACCGGCGGAGACAACGCTGGCAACCTGAACGCTCACACTCTCTCCGACGGCAACGCAAGAGAAGCCGGCAGTGGCGCAAGCGCTCATCGGGAAGCTCGTGAAGGTTGTGTTGCTGTCGGTGTTAATGGTAAATGTGCGACCCCACGGAGTGAGTACAGTGAACTGGGTCTGAGCGGCGTTGACGGATTGCACGATTACCGTGAGTGCGCCGAAGGGCGGATGGTGCGATGGCGGCGTCGCGGTCAATTGCGAGACCGTCACTCCGTTCGCCACACCCAGGTTGACCGTGAGATCCGGCTGGATGATCGTGTTCAGGCGAAAGTCAACCAGAAGACCAAGCGGCATGTTGGCAGCAACGGTCAGAGGAAATGGAGCGGTCGTGAGACTCAGTGTTGCGGAGTTGTCGATGGTGGGCGTGAGCGTACACACGGTTCCCACCGCGCAGGTAGAAGCGATTGATTGGTCCGAGGCATTAAAAATTACAATTTGCGGATTAGCGAAAGTGAGACTGAGGCTGTTGTAGGTACCGGCCGCCACATTTGCCGTGCTCAGAAAGGCTGAGAGCGCCTGAAGCTGTGTAACGTCAATCTGAATCGGTGTGTTGTTGTTGAGCAGGGAGACAGCTGTTCCCGATGCGGGCATGAGGGAGGCGTCTGTAAGGCTGACCTGGAAAAATAGAACCGTGACCCCGGCTGGCGGATCGTCTGTCATGGTGATCGAAACGGGGGCGGAGTTTGCTGCTGGGGTCGGGGTAGAGGGTGACATCGACGGACTACCGCAGCCATTGAGAATGACAGAGAGCATGGCTGCGACCAGGGGGAGGAAAAGAATCTTTCGCATAGCAAGTCTCCTTGGGGTGAGGAGTTGATCTTGCATTGGGCCACTCGCTCACGGGTGTTTGATCAAGCGAGGAGGAATCGATGCCCGGCTCTGCGAGGCCACACCACTTCAAGGCCTTCGTGGGGCTCGAAGGGTGCGGGAGGAAGAGAACCGGCACAGCTCTCCTCAGAATCCCGCTCGGACAATTGGACGCAATTTCCAGATAAAAGTTGCGGCTCCCGGCAAAGCACTTCAGACAGACCGTATTTACTTCAACTTAGGGGCGACCGCATTTTTAGAAACTGTGGGAACTTTATTGCGGCATCGTGGACCGTCACTTCCTCCATACCTCGGACGAACACCACTCCAAGAGGTACCCGGCCAAACGTCTCTTCTCCAATTCAGAATGCATTGATCACCGTAGTAAATTGCAGCACTTTTCCCGTTCCTTCGGTCACCGCACCCATCGTGTAATTGGCCGTTGCGGCGTCGTGCGGAGCTTCCGGCTCCCAATAGATCACTCCCAGCCCCATATTGTTAGGCACGGCATTCATCGCCTGGATGGCCCCTTGCACATCGATGTAGGCATTGGTCGGATCACTGTAAAGGTAGCCGATTTCGCACATCAACACCGGCTTGTTATAGCGGGCGGCCACCGTATTCAGGTTGGAGGCTACCGTAGTGATGTCTCCCGGCCCGGTGTAGTAAGAAGCTCCAATCACGTCGAACTTTGCGCTGGCGGCCGTGAGCCCGTCATAGAACCACTCAAAGTCGGCGAGATCAGTGCTCCCGCCAATTCCGGCAATGTGGACGACGACCTGCGTGGTGCTGCTGACAGCCTTCACTGCGTTGTATCCGCTGTTGATGAGGCCAGTGACCTGGGTGAAATTGTTGCCGTTTACGGTTGTGGAGCCAACTGCGCCAATGGGCCAGAGCATTCCGGTGTTGATCTCGTTGCCCACCTGCACATATTCCGGATAGATTCCCTGAGCCGCCAGCGCAGTCATGAAACCAAAGGTGTAGCTGTAGACGTCCGTTTGCAGTTGGGCATAGCTATCACTCGCCCACGCGGCAGGAACCGTTTGATGCCCAGGGTCGGCCCAGGTATCGCTGTAGTGAAAGTCGATCACGATCTTGAAGCCCATCGCACTGGCCTGTTTGGCCAACGTGATGCTTCCCGCCTGATCAAGGTTGCCCACGCCCAGCACGCCTGTGGTAATCGTCGGATTCACAAATGTACGAATGCGGATAGTGTTGACGCCCGCAGTCTTGAGTATCTGCAGCGCGCTTCCGGCTGTGCCGGTGGTATCCGTCCACGTATATCCCATGCTCTGTAGCTGGGTCATCCATCCGACATCGGCTCCAACCACGGTGGCCGTTGCAGACTTCGGGTTCATCATATAAACGGCGGATGCGACAGGAGAGTTTACGTAGCCTGAGGCTGCGGCGATAGCCCGGATGGTCTCAGTCGCCGGAGCCGCCGGAATGGTGATTGCGCCGGAGTAGACTTTTGAGGCAGTGGTGGGCGTCGTTCCGTCAGTAGTGTAGTAGATCGTCGCGCCAGAGGTGGTGTCGGAGATAGTGACGGATTGCGCCGTCGTATAGGTTCCGCCGGCAGGCAAAAAGGTGGGTGCCGTTGCCGGGGTTGTCGTCGTCGAGTTGGACGCGGCGGAACTCCCGCAGCCGTTGAGCAGAACAGCCCCGATTACCAGAATGAGACCGCGAAAGATGAATAGTGTTCTGTACTTCTGCGCCATTACGGTGCCTCCAACTTGCATAGCAAGCATAGGTGCGACGATCTAGCGCTGTCATCCGACGAAAGTAGGACCAGGCAGGCGGGCGCATGGCCACGGTCTCGGCGACCCATCCCAAACCGGCCGAGGGTGCCACCGGTCCCTCGCAGTTGGGGGCCGGTGATGACAGCAAGCGCCGTTTGGCCTCACCGCAGGTGGCGCAGGTGCTTTGCAGATAATTACAGTCATCCAGCGCACAATTGAAATGTGCACTCATTCACGGACCAGGTCTTAACTGATCCCTGACCCCTGTCCCCTGCTCTCAGAAAGGCTAAAAATGCGCCTATTTTCACCTCCAAAATCGCCTCTAACCGGACTAAAAAATGGACAACAACCTCATTCCATTCAACTTGCCGAAAAAAGTCCCCCACACATTTTTTCGTTTTTGGCGGTGAAACTGTGGAGATGTATCTAACTCATCTAAAATCAAAAACATCCAAACAGCCTCTCCACAGACTCACAGTTTTTGGGTTCTTGTGAAACTGTGAGGCCTGCAAATTCCAACGTCCTCACAAAAGCCCATGCGACGATCAGCAAGCGTTTAGCCGCACCGCAGGTACCCGCGATACTCTTGAAGTAGAGAGCGAGTGCGGAATGAATGGATTGCCGGATCACTTCAGCGGAAAAACTCCCGCCGAAGTGTATTCCCATCGGTTGCAAGAGCTGAATCAGGCGCAAAGCGCCGAAGCACAGCGCGAAAAGCGATTGGGCTTCGCCAAGCTCGTCGTGGCCGCCGTCACGCTGATCTGCGGAGTTCTGCTGCTTCGCCGTCCAGCCATCATCGAGTTTGTGCTCGTGCCGGTGGCTCTTTTCGTCGTGCTAGCTATCTGGCAAGAAAAGCTGATCCGCTCCTTGCGTCTGCGTGCCCGCGCCATTCACTTCTACGAACGCGGACTTGCGCGCATCGAGGATCGCTGGGCTGGTACAGGCGAAACCGGAGAGCGCTTCCTCGATCCCTCGCATCCCTACGCGCGCGACCTCGACCTCTTCGGCCACGCTTCAATCTTTGAACTGCTCTGCGCGGCACGCACGCGGGCTGGCGAAAAGACGTTGGCCGCGTGGCTACTCACCGCCGCGCCCGTGGACGAAATTCTATTGCGGCAGGCCGCCGTCCTCGATCTCAAGCCCCGCGTCTCCTTTCGCGAGCGCCTGTTTTCGCTTGGCGAGACAGTGCGCCTCGGTGTGCAGCCGGAGTTGCTCGCCGCCTGGGGAGAACGCAAGCCGCTCTTCGTGGCGCAGGCAACTCGCCTAGCAACCACAGCGCTCGCTTGCCTTTGGCTTGCAAGCCTGATCTGCTGGGGCATTTGGGGATGGAGCATGGCAGCCGCCGCCATGACGATTCTGAATCTGGCCTGGGCTCATCGCTTGCACGCGCGTCTGGAAGAAGCCGCCAGCGCAATGGAGAAGGCCACCGAAGATTTGCTGTTGCTCTCTGGCGTTCTTTCGCTGTTGGAGCAAGAGTCTGTTTCTTCTCAGCGACTGTTGGCGATGCAAGCCGCCCTCCAGCGCGATGGTATTGCTCCCTCGGCGGCGATCAAGAAGCTCGTGCGCATCGTCGATTACCTCGGCCAGCGCCACAACATGATTGCCCGGGCCTTCGACCTGGTTCTTTTCTGGAGTGCACAACTGGTCTTTCTGGCCGAAGATTGGCAGCATCAATTCGGTCCTCAGATCCACGGTTGGCTCCATGCCGTGGGAGAGTTAGAGGCGCTCTCCGCGCTCTCCGGCTATGCGTACGAGCATCCATCGGATGTCTTCCCGGAATTCGCCGGTCCCGCCCCGCTTTTTGATGCCGTGGCTCTCTCGCATCCGCTCTTGCCCGCGGCCAAAGCTGTGCCCAATGACATCAAGCTGGGCGGCGGTCTGCAACTGATCATTCTCAGTGGTCCGAATATGGCGGGCAAAAGCACGTTCATCCGCAGCATTGGCGTCAACGCCGTTCTGGCGCAGTGTGGCGCCCCAGTGCGAGCCGCGCGCCTCCGACTCTCTCCGCTTACAGTTGCAGCCTCCATCTGCGTCCTCGATTCGCTCTCCGGAGGCATCTCCCGCTTTTATGCAGAAATTCACCGCCTCAAGTTAGTCTCCGATCTCACGCATGAGCCGACCCCGGTTCTCTTTCTGCTCGATGAGTTGCTCTCTGGAACCAACTCTCACGACCGCCTGGCAGGAACCGAGTTTATTGTGCGGAATCTGGTGGAGCGTAACGCCGTCGGCATCGTCAGCACACACGATCTGGCCTTGACCGAAATTCCGAAAGCGATGGGCAATCAGGCCGCCAATTGCCACTTTGAGGACCGCTTTGAAGGCGGCCAGTTGATCTTCGATTACAAAATCAAGCCCGGAATCGTCGAAACCAGCAATGCGCTGGAGCTGATGCGCTCCATCGGTTTAGGCGTCGGAAGTTAGCCCATTCCAGCCGCCGGTTTCAGACCGGCCCCATCCACGATACAATCAATTCATAGAGTCGGGGCGTAGCGCAGCCTGGTAGCGCATCTGCTTTGGGAGCAGAGGGTCGGGGGTTCGAATCCCTCCGCCCCGACCAGCATAAAACATCGATATAACAAGAGAATTTCACCTTCAGTCCTGCACCTTCTTTTTTACTGCAACAACACCGCTGGTTCAGTTGTCACGATCAATGCATCCAGAATCATTCAGCGGTAAGCCGCACGAGTTCACATATCAATACTTCGCTTCGAAGAAGTCCGGTAACTTTGGTGCACAGCGAGAAAACCAAGATACTGATTTTAATCAATAAACGTCCAACAATCGACTATAATACTTCCAAGTAAATCTCAGACATTGGGGTATAGCGGAACGCCGGTATTGGCGGTGAACGTGTTGCCATTTCAAAGGAGATGAAAATGCTCGATGACGTGATCGCAAGTTTGCGGAAGATGATCGTTAACGACCTGTTTGTCGAGATTGCCGAAAGTGATATCGGCCTTGATGATGGACTCCGGACGGTAGTGGGGCTCGACTCCGTTGGTTTTGTCGAACTGCGTGTACTTTGCGAACAGAAATTTAACGTTGAGATTAACGATGACGACTACACGCCCGATAACTTCAAGTCGGTCCGGGTACTGTCGAACCTGATCGAACGTTTGCAGGCCCAGAAGACCGTCACTGGCGTTCAAGCGTAATTCTAGCCGCCTTGCCCGCCTCGGACGCGAATGACCTGAAAGTCAGAAGCCCAGATTTACTTGTAGCGGAGGGTTGGCGACTGAACTTCTCTTGCCGGTTCAGGGTGCTCTTGAGTGCCTTGCCTGTTTTGTGGGCCACGTTGTAGTAAAAGAGTTCAAAATTCCATCTCCACGAAAGTTCATTGTCCTATGGCATCTAGTCCGCGAATAGCTGTTACGGGAATGGCGTGGCTAACGGCACTGGGCGACGATCTGGAGAAAGTGTGGCAGGCGTTGCTCGAGGGTAAATCGGGCATCAGGCCCGTCGCATATCCCGGGCGGTTGCGCAATTTACTTGCCGCACCGGCAATGGGCACAGAGGTTCCCTCTTCAGAGCGGCTGGTGAAGATGGCGTGCGCCACCATCCGCAAAGCGCTGGCTGCAGCCCATCGCGAACCCAACGACCAGGATATGCGTCTCGTTCTTAGCACTAGTCTGGGTGCTTACCTGGATGAGGAAGCTTCGCGCAATCCACTTTCCGGCTGGGCGGCAAATGTGGCCCGGGAACTTGGAGCAGCCCATCCGCCAATTGTGATTTCCACTGCCTGTTCTTCGGGTTCCGACGCGATTCTAGTCGGAGCCGAATTGATTCGCTCGGGCGCGGCAACCTGTTGCGTTTGCGGCGGGGCCGATGTCTTGACTGGAAACAAGCGGTTGGCTCACTCCGCGTTGGGCACCATGTCTCCGACCCATCTGCGCGCCTTCGATGAGCGGCACGATGGAACGCTTCTGGGCGAGGGTGCGGGATTCATAGTTCTCGAGCCGGAAGCACAAAATCAATCACGCTATGCGATTTTAAGCGGCGTAGGTTCCGCCAATGATGCAACTGGAATGACCATGGCCGACATCACCGGCTTATCTGCTGGATATGCGATGCAACGATCGCTTGCGGATGCGAATTTGCCCCCGTCTTCCATCGGGCTGATCAATGCGCATGGCTCTGGAACCGTAATGAACGACACCACGGAATGCAATGCATTCTCGGCATTTTTTCCGGCGGCGGCTCGCCCGTTAGTCTTCGCAACCAAAGGCAACTTCGGGCATACTCTGGGCGCAACCGGAGCCATTGAAGCCATTACTTTGATCTTGGCCATGCGCGAGGGCCGCGTTCCGCCGATCTATGGGCTGGAGCAGCCGCTGCGGGAGTTTTCCTTCCCGCTGGCTGCGGCACAGCCCGTTTCTTGCTCACCCCGCGCCGCGCTCAGCCTGACGCTCGGTTTCGGCGGATTCGATACAAGTCTGGTTTTTGAGGCGGTGTCATGAACGAACGGACCGCTTTGATTCTTGCTGGATCGGGTGAAACAGATTCCTACCAGCGCGACCTGTTTACAGCCCAGGTTCGCTCTACCGTGAGGTATGCCGACCCAGCTGCTTGGATTACGGCCACAGCGGTAGCAAACGCACTCGCAGAATCCGGTGATTTATTGGCCAAGTGGCAGCATGAAATCGGAATGATCGCCATCAGCGATCATGGTCCCGGCAAGTCGATGGCAAAGATGCAGGCTGATGGAGATACGGGATTCTCCTCGCCTCTGCATTACGCGGCGTCGAGCCCTGGAACGCTCGTGGGAGTATCGGCAATCGCATTCGGATTGCGCGGACCGACGCTGAATCTAACCATGGACCCACGCGATGGCCTGGCAGTGGCACTGACTATGTGCGCGAGCTGGCTGCAGCGAAAAGCTGCGCGAATGATGGTCGTGGCCACTTGTCGCGACCTTGGTCCCGAAAAGATGATGAGCCGAGCCGTACTCTTGGCGCCGTCCGAATTCTCAGGTCCAAGTGAGCCACTGACAGAATCGAAGGCCGATTGGCTTACTTCATGCGGTCTGGCAGATGGGGTGGAAAGATGAAGAGTTTTCTCGACCCCGTTCTACTGGATTCCTTTGTCGAACGAACGATTGAAGCGCTCCCCAGTGGTCTCCCGCATAGTTCGCCGGACTGCGCTGCCCTGGGAAGAGCCTGGAGGGAGCATGGCCTTCGCCCCGGCGATCTGGTCCTGCTGTGCCTGCCCAATAGCCGAGAGCTGCTCCACCAGTACTTCGGAGTGCTGATGGCTGGCGGTGTGCCCGCGCTGCTGCCGCCGCTCATGCCCTCTGTGCGCCTGCGTGAAATCGCCGCCGCGATGGGAGCATTTGCGATTGGCGCGTTGCGCCTGACCACCGGCGATCTGGAGGCGGAGTCCTACAAGAGCATCGGTCTGCTGCGCATTGCGATTCTCAAGCCTCCGCCGGAACCAGCCGCTATGCCGGGCGAAGTGGTACTGATGACCTCGGGGACTTCCGGAATTTCCAGCGGTTGTGTATTCGATTTCGAGGCCATCCTGCTCAACGGACAGCGCCATGCAAACGCCATAGGCGTGCGCGCGGACGATACCGTGTTGATCAATCTTCCACTCTTCTTTTCCTTCGCCTTGTCCAGTCAGGCTCTCTCCTCACTCACGCGCAGCAACCGGCTCATCATCAGCGGCCCGCCCTTCAATTTGGCGGGATATCAAGAAGCGCTGAACCTGTACGGCGTCACGGTTTCCTCACTGACTCCCGTGCATATTCGGTCTTTCTTCCAAGCCGATCCAAGCGCGCTTTGCGGACTGAGAGTGCTCTCCGTGGGAGGCGACGTGCTGCCTCCGGATATGGTTGAACGATTGGTGGAATTGAGAAAAGGTAAAGAGGTTTATATCACTTACGGGCTCACGCAAGCTGGACCCCGCGTTTGCACTCTGGCAGCGCACGCCGAACCCTCCTCCCGCTACAGTTCCGTGGGTCTGGCTCATGAAGGGACCGGCGTCTCCCTTCGGCCCGTCGAAGACGGAAGCGGACGAAAACAGCTTTTTGTGAATTCGGCTACCGTGATGAAGCGGTCCATTGGCCGCGTCGAGGGCCGCTCGGGCAATGACCTGGTAGCGCCGCAGACAATTGCCACCGGCGACGCGTTCGATCTGGACAAGGATGGCTATCTTTATTACCAAGGCCGGCTCAGCGACTTCATCAGCCGGAAGGGCGAGAAGATCAGCCTGGCTGCGGTGCGCCGCTTGGGGGCGGACATTCCCCAGGTTGTCAGCGCCAAGACGCACATCTTCAAACATGCAGATGGAACAGAAGATTTCGATCTGGAATTGCGTGTCCATGCCAGCGCACTTGCACCCGATCAGCAATCCGCTACACGCGAAATGCTGAGGACTCTTCTCAGAAGAACGGAAATGCCGCACGCCATCCGCATCGAGGCGGCAAATGAATTGGATGCACAGAGGTACAAATGAGTACAGTTCAAATTTCCCTGGAATCTGAAACTGGTAATGCACCTAAACCGTCGCTGCGTCGGCGTCTGGCAACCTCTCAGAGCCACTTTGCCCGACTGCTGCGGTGGGCTTACCACTCTATCAATAACTTCTCCGTGACCGCACCAAAGGTCATTGTGCGGCCTCTGCTGTCGATATTTCTCCTGGTGCGCAACGTATATTATTTTGCCGCGCGCGTTTTCATCTGCGAGCCGTTGTTTAAGGCATATTGCGCCCAGTACGGACGAAACCTGCATACCGATTGTTATCTTCATTGGGTCACGGGCAAGGGCGATATTGTTATTGGCGACAATGTGACAATGGACGGCAAGATCAGCATCGGATTTGCTGCCCGCTTTTCTGATCGTCCGATGCTGCGGATCGGGGACAATACCGGCATTGGCAACGGCTGCAGCTTCACCATCGGAAAGCTGATCGAGATCGGGCGCAACTGCAACCTCTCCGGCGGCATTCAAGTTATGGACTCCAACGGCCACGACACTGATCCGACTTCACGATGGAAGCATCAGGCGCCGCAGTCGGAAGATGTGCGCCCTGTCATCATCCGCGATAATGTGTGGATTGGCCGGAACTGCATTATCTTTCCCGGCGTCAAAATCGGAGAAGGCAGCGTCATCTCAGCAGGTTCCGTGGTCCGTTCACACGTGCCTGCATATAGCGTCGTTGCAGGCAATCCGGCGAAAGTGATGTTCCGGTTGAAGAATCCCAATCAATCCATACTGGCGGAGTAACGAAACGGAGCCGTTGATGGAAAAGATTACAGGCGGGCAGTTGCTGATCCAGACGCTGAAGGCGCACGGAATCCGCCGTCTTTTCACGCTTCCAGGCGCGCCGTTGTTTCCGGTCTACGAAGCGTGCCTGAACGAAGGAGTCGAGGTTTTCGTGGGGCGCCATGAATCGAGCCTGATCCATACTGCCGAGGGCTGGTCGCGCGCTACAGGAAATCCATCGGTCGTGTTGGTCTCGCCCGGTCCGGGCCTCGCCAACTCCGTTGCAGGGATCTCAATCGCTTTTGCCGAGTGCTCTCCGGTTATCGTTCTCAGTGGCATCGATGTACCGGCAAACCTGGGTAGAGGTGGCCGTCAGGAACTGCCGCAAGTGGCGATGTGCGCTCCGATTACCAAATGGTCGGCTCTGCTCACGAGTGGCAAGCGGATTCCAGAGTACATCGACAAAGCCTTCCAGATTGCCACAACTGGAATGCCGGGGCCAGTCCATATCAGCATCACCTCGGATACGATGGCCGAGCTAGTCGAAATGGATGAAGGTGCCCTCTTCCCTTCGGCCAACACCCAGCCAATCGCCGCCGCGCAGGCCGAACCTGCGTTCATCGAACAGGCTTTGCAGCTTCTTTCTCATGCAGAGCGGCCGCTGATCGTCGCAGGCACTGCCGCATTCTGGTCGCAGGCTGGCGACGTGCTTCGCCAGTTCATTGAGACCGTGAAGATACCGCTGATGACCGTGGAACAGGCGCGCGGAATCGTTCCCGACAATCACCCATATTGTTTCGGCGATGGCTACGGTACCGTGAATCAGGCCGCACAATTGGAGAGCAGCGTCGATGTACTCCTGCTCCTCGGCGACCGGCTGGACCACCCTCTGGCCTACGGTAATTGTTTTGGCGCTGCCAAAATCATTCACGTCTGCCCGGATGCAAACGAGATCGGAAAAAATAATCCCGTCGCGTGCGGCGTAGCCTGCAATGTGCGATCAGTAACCGAGCAGCTTCTTGAAGCCGCCAAGACTCGACCATGGAAAGAGCCTGCCGAATGGGTAGCATTGCTGCGCGAAACACGCGTCGCGCAAGCCACGCGCGCAGCCAAGATGTCCGCATCTACACAGCCCGGCGTTCATCCCGCCAGGATTGCGCTGGAAGTGGAAGTCATGCTCGACGAACACAGCATCTTGGCCTTTGATGGCGGCGATTTTTCTTCCTGGGCACGCTACTGCATGACCGCTCGCCGCAGCGGTGGGTGGCTGTCTAGCACGGTACTGGGGCACCTCGGCGTTGGTCTGCCGTACGCGATGGGCGCCAAGTTGGCGTTTCCTGAAGCCAGAACAGTTGTGCTGACCGGCGACGGCGCCTTGGGCTTTTCAGTCATGGAAATGGAAACAGCCGTGCGCCATCAGATTCCGATAGTCGTGGTTGTGGCCAACGATTCCGCCTTCGGCGTCGAGGTCTACTACCAGCAAAAATGGTTTGGCCCGGATCGCGTGGTGGGCACCAAGTTGACTAATACGCGCTGGGATCTGCTGGCTGAATCCCTCGGGGCGCATGGAGAGTTCGTCGATGCGCCCGAACAGCTTCGCCCAGCGCTGCAACGGGCATTCGCGTCTGGAAAGCCGGCTTGCGTGAATGTGATCTCTCAGCGCACACCCAGTCCGCAGACCCAGACGTTCTCACGCATCTACTTGTTGAAACAAGCTCACGCCAGGAAAGACACATGACCACCGGTATGAATTCCAAAGCGCCTACACCACCGCCCCCTGCCGATCCATACGATTTACTGGCAGAAGGCGCGCGCGCGCGTAAGTTATCGGGCGAGATCGAAGGCGTTAAATGCATGGCAGAAGGCATGCGCCTGATCAACAACACCATTCTGACTCATGTGCTGTTTGCTCTCTGGGATAGCGGCTTTTACGAATTCTCACTCACACATCCGCGCTTTTCCGTCGCCGAAGCAGCTGAGACGCTTGGTCTAGATGCTGAGGTTCTCGCTACACTGCTGTACCATCTCGTCGGCTGTGGAGTCCTACGCGTCGACGGGGAGCAGATGGAACTAACCGAATACGGCTCCCGGCTTTCCAATATTGTTGTGCGCGGTGTACTCAATATCAATCTCGGAGGATACGGCTCGCAACTGCGCAACATCGGCTCGTTGCTGAGGAAAGAAGTTACGCGCGAGGAGATTGAAGAATTCCACTCCGGCTTTCATTCCGGCCTGGGAACGGAACAACTGACCAGCGTCCGGCTCGTACCTGCGGTGCTGAAGATTCTTGCCGAGCGCAACCTCCATTCCATGCTCCATCTGGCCTGCGGATCTGGTGGATTTCTAACGCAAATGGCTCGTAGCGATCCATCGTTTCATGGGATCGGCATCGATACATCGGCGAAGCAGATCGCCCATGCCAGGATGATCGTCCAACGCTACGGTTTGGAGTCGCGCATTCAGCTAATTCAACAGGAAATCGGCGTCGAGCCGCTGCCATTGGATGAGCAGACGCGCAGCCAGATCGATGTGGTCGCCTCGATCTATCTGCTGCACGAAATCGGCCGCTACGGCAGGCAACGGATCGTCGATGTACTGCGGCAGATCAAAGCTTCCTTCCCGGGCAAGCTCTTTCTCTTTTCCGAAACCATGCCACCCGATATGCCGGACTCGGTCAAGAAGCCGCCTTCCCAGTATTCACAGCTCGATTACCTGTTGATCCATCGCCTTCGCGGCAAAGGAATGCCACTTCCGCCTGAGGAATGGAAATCCATCGTCGCCGATACTGGAATCAAGCTGATCGATTATAAGGAAGTCTACTCAATCGGTCTTTTCCTCGCGGAACTCTAACAGGAGAATCTCACCATGACGCAAAAAACAGCCCTAGTGATCGGCGCGAGTGGCGGATTAGGCCGCGCCATTTCATTGATGCTTGCCGAAGAAGGATACGACTTGGCTCTCGTTGGCCGCGACATCGAGAAACTCCATGCAACCCGCAGTGCATTGGGCGTCGCTGCGCAGAATGCGCTCATCATTTCTTGCGACCTCACCGATCGCGAGCAGACGCAAGCCATGGTAGAACAAGTGCTCACGCAGATGACTTTCATCGACGTTCTCATTTGCGCCGCTGGAATGAACGTGCGCCAGCGAAGTCTGCGCTCTTTGGACCCCGCCGACTGGGACCGCGTCATCGCCGCCAATCTCACTACCGCCTTCAATGCCATTCACTTTGTGCTGCCCTCAATGCGTACACGAGGGAACGGACTGATCGTGCAGATTTCTTCTCTCGCTGGCTTGCGAGCCAATACCATCACCGGCGCCGCCTATTCCGCCGCGAAATTCGCACAGGGAGCATTGGGAACCTGCATCAGCCGCGAAGAGCGCGGACGGGGAATCCGCTCTACCGTAATTTACTCCGGTGAAGTCAATACTCCGCTCCTGGAAGCGCGCGCAGAGCGTGTTGGCGTTGCGGTAAACGAAGGCCGCCGTGAATCGATTCTCCAAGCACAAGATATTTCCGATGCGGTGCGCCTATTAGTGAACCTTCCCCCTCGCGCCCACATCCCGGAATTGGTGATCAAGCCAACCATCGACGACTTTTCCTAGCACCCGAACGCTTGGATGTGAATTTCCCAGACGGCAAGAAAGACAAAGGAAGCACACAGCGAATGGTTCTCCCACCGCAGATGGTGCGAGCGAACAGCGAGCGATTAGCCCCACCGCAGTTGGCAGGTGGTCATCGTCGCATGTGACATCCAACTCGCGGACAGATGTCGCACGGCGAATAAGAATGGTTGACCGTTGCCTTCGGCGCAAAGCCAACCAGCCCTGAGATGGATTTCAATGGATGCATGAGCATCGACGGCATCAGCGTTACTCCCACTGAGTCAGCCTGCACAAGCTGAAACAGATTGCGCTGTTGGTCAATCTCCATACCGCAGTAGCCGGGACTGTAACGCAAAGTCAACTCTTCCTGCTCTTTGAGATGCCGCCGAATGCGCAACATCAGCGCCTCAGCCGCACCTTCCGCCGCCCAGGAACCAGTTGCGTCCATCACACACGCAGCAAGAGCGTCGCCGCTCTTTGCGGCTGCTTCGGCAAGACGTGAAATTTCCTCTCCCACAGTCACAGCAAAGACCGCCACGCGATCAGAATCAGTCATAAACTCGCCGATCCTGCCTGTGATTGTGGTCCCATTCAGATTCAGAGAGTTTGCCGTCAGGCTTGAAACCGCGTATACAGCGTAAGCACCGCGCGGTCTGAGGTGAGGCCGCGTCTGTTCCACAACTTGCGCAATGCGTTCCGCCATGCGCGGCGCGGGAGTCACTCCCTGCGGATAGCCAAGGTAGCGACATATTTCAACCGGATCAGTAGGAGTGGTAGGTAGTTCCGCACAGATTTCGGCTGTAAGCGCCTCTGAACGTGAAGTGTCACCGTGTTGATCGGCAGTCGTCATAGCCTCTTCTGACACCGTGTACCCTGGCAACAGCCGCCTTTGATCCGCAGCCTATCGCGTCAATTCTTCCACCGCCGCAATCAAAGCTTTGATATTTTCAGTGGGCGCCTTCGGAGGCATCCCGCCGCCGCACGAAACGATCAAGCGCGACCGATCGTCCAATGCGTTGAGAATCTCCGCCGTCACTCGTTTGACGTCCGCCGGAGTTCCTTCGGCCAGCACATCGCGCGGCGGAATGTTTCCCATCAACGCGATCTTGCCATTCGTCCAGCTCTTCATCTCCGTTAGAGTGTGCTGAACGCCGAAATTGAGCAGATTGATTCCAGCCGCGTCAAGCAATGGAGCGCTGGCCTTGCAGGGCGCATCGTTGTGAAAGAACTTCACAGTTACGTCCGCGCTGAATGCGCGCTGCAAATAAGGCAAGCCGAACTTCTCGAAATCGCGACGGCTTATGAATCCAACAATATCGTCAAGCATAAAAATCCCATCAATCGAAGGAAACATCTCGCGCTGATACGCAATCCAGTCCACCAGAAAATCCGAGATAAGCGTCAGCAAGCAATGCATCCGCTCCGGTTCCATTTTGATGGCTTCGAGAAACTCCGGTGCGCCCATCAGGAACGAGGCGATATTGAGCGGCCCCCGCGCCACTGCGAAACGAATCTTGTGGCCGACTGCTTCTATCTCTGGCTGCAAGTGCTGGAGCCGTTTGATCACGAAGGGCAGCAATCCGTGTTTGCGCGCATCGGGCTTTTCAAGATGATCGACCTCAGCCGATGAGCGCAGCACTTTTTTAGCGAACGGAAAATCATTCTCGCCCCACATGCAAACAGAGCCAAAGGCCGAGGGTTCTGTGCACATTCCATATTCGGACCAGAAACCCGGCAGAAACATCGTCTCTGGAAATGTGCGAATCGCCTTAAGATTGTCGTCCAGAAAAACACGGTCATCTGTGAAGTAATCCAGAATCGTGTGGCCCGCCCAGTTCGGCAGCCAGGGACTATCGATAATAAAAGCCGTCGGAAGTGGACCACACGCCTCTCCGCGAACTACAGAGACGAGTGTGCTCCATTGCTGGTCGTTCATTGCGCGCCTTCACCTCAAGAATCTTCGCTTCTAAGTCTCTATTAACCGGCGCGCTAAATCAACCGAAGCTGCGGCGCTTTCGCTATATCCATCCGCGCCAATCGATTCGGCAAACGTCTGTGTGATTGGCGCACCGCCCACGATGACTTTGATCTGCTCCCGAATTCCAGCAACCCGGAAGGCCTCGATTGTATTCTTCATCGCGGGCATCGTTGTAGTCAGCAGCGCGGAAAGACCAACAATCTGCACTGGCTTCCTCTTCACGGCGGCGATAAACTTTTCCGGTGGAACATCGACACCAAGGTCGGTGACCTCGAAGCCACCGCCCTCAAGCATCGCAGCTACAAGATTCTTGCCGATATCATGCAAATCGCCTTGAACCGTTCCAAGCACAACATGAGCCGCTGGCTTGGCATCGCTCTGCGCCAGCAACGGGCGAAGTATAAGGAAGATTTCCTTCGTGGCGCGCGCTGCCATCAGCAGCTCAGGCACAAAATATTCTTCTTCGTCGAATAGCCTGCCCACCTCAGCCATCGCGGGGCTGATGCCTCGACTGATCAGATCGAGCGGTTGAACACCCTCCTCCAGTGCCCGGCGAGCACCGGAGGTAGAAGCTGAGACGTCTCCCTCAATCACCGCATTGCGCAGAGCCGTCAGGTCATGCATAGATGTCCCCATTGATTTACCACTCAAACAAAAGCTCAAACCACCGGGCAGGCTTCTCTCAAAACTGTCGAGATTGGTGGCCTAATGTTATTGCTTGGCCTCGTACAGCGGCCTCAACCCCGCCTGAAGACAAAAAAAGAACAGATAGCCGTGCAGCAAAAACGTTTAACTTAACTAAACAATAGCACAATACTGTCCAATTATCAGAATATAACCATTTTGTTTGTAATAACAACAATACTTCAGACTTGCATAGCGAAATAGAAGCCAAACCATGTATTCTGAGTGCCAGTTGAATCTGAATCCAGAGCGAGGGCTTTTGTCCCTCAAACGGAGGCTTACATCAAAAGTTTGCGCGAATGGTTGGCTGGAGGGATGCTCATCACGGATGGCGCCTGGGGAACGGAGTTGCAGGCACGGGGCCTACCTCCCGGCATCGTGCCGGACACCTGGAACCTCACTCATCCTGAACAAGTGGAAGAGGTGGCGCGCGCCTATGCTGAAGCTGGCAGCCAGATCATCCTCACCAATACCTTTCGTGCCAACTCCGTTGCGATGAACCTACCGGCATCGGAGTTGGACGCGATCAACCGCGCCGGTGTAGCCCTCTCGCGCCATGCCGCTGGGCGGGCTCGGGTATTCGCCTCTATTGGCCCTACTGGCAAAATGCTCATTTCGGGCGAGATTACTCGCGATCAGGCTGCTGCTGCCTTTGCCGCACAGTCTCAATCTTTGGCGGCGGCGGGCGCAGATGCATTGCTGATAGAGACCATGAGCGACATAGAAGAGGCACGACTGGCGGTGGAGGCGGCCCGACTCACCGGCTTGCCAGTCATCGCGTCATTCGCCTTCGACTCCGGCAAGATCAAAGACCACACCATGATGGGTGCTACGCCTGAAGCCGTAGCCGTGGCTATGGCAGAGGCTGGAGCGGACGGGGTAGGCGCAAATTGCGGCGTCGGAGTAGAACTCGCATTGCCCATCTGTCAGCGCTTGCGCGCAGCCTGCAATATTCCCATCTGGATCAAACCGAATGCAGGCCTGCCCGTCATGGAGGGAGCAGAAATTCACTACGCCACCTCGGCGGAGTTCTTCGCTTCGCACTACGTCGCACTACGCGATGCAGGAGCGGCGTTTCTAGGCGGCTGCTGTGGCTCCAACCCAGAGTTCATTCGCGCCCTGATAAACGCAAGACAGGCTGCACGATAAACAAATTCTCATAAGCCAGATACCGAACGCGCTACTGCGAGACTGAAGCGGTTGGCCTGCCGCGCCTGAAATCCATTATGATCAAACTTCATATGGAGTCTCTTTCATGAAGCAATTTGATCGCCGGAGTTTGCTGCGCTACTCGGGAATGGCTGCCGTTTCACTGGCGTTCAGTTCCAAAAAAATCGCGTGGGCCCAATCCGCACTTCTCGCGCCAGTCGCAACCACAACGGCTGGAAAAATCAGCGGCGCTTTCGTAGATGGCATCAATGTCTTCAAGGGGATTCCGTATGGCGCAGATACCGCCAAGACACGATTCAAAGCTCCTCTGCCTGCTGCGCCGTGGAGTGGTGTAAAAGAATGCACGGGCTTCGCGCCGATGGCTCCGCAGTTATCGGCTGCGCGAGCTTCTACTGCCGCAACAGCCCGAGGCACAACTCGTGATCAGGGCGTGCAGAGCGAAGATTGCCTGCACCTCAACGTATGGACGGCTGGTCTGCGCGACTACCGCAAGCGTCCCGTGCTGGTTTACTTTCATGGCGGCGCATACAACAATGGAAGCGCAAACAACGACCTATACGATGGAGTGCGACTCGTTCATCGAGGCGATGTGGTGGTCGTCACGGTGAATCACCGGCTTAATGCCTTCGGTTACATGTATCTCGGCGATCTTGCGCCGGAGTATGCCGAGTCGGGCAATGCCGGTCAGCTTGACCTGATTCTTGCGCTCAAGTGGGTGCGCGACAATATTGCCGAGTTCGGCGGCGATCCGTCGCGCGTGCTGATCTTTGGGCAATCAGGCGGGGGCGCAAAGTGCGCAACCTTGATGGCGACACCTGCGGCTAAAGGCCTCTTCCATCGAGTAATGTCGATGAGCGGCCAGCAAATCAAGGGCGCATCAATCGAAATCGCTTCGGACCGCGCAAAGACCGTGCTGGAAAAGATGGGCATAACACCCAAAAAGAATCTCGCTGCGCAACTGAATGCGCTGACCATGGAGCAGATACAGAACGGAAGCGCCGCAGTATCTGCCGACTGGCTTCCAGTGGTGGATCAAATTACTCTCCCGCGAAATCCCTTTGACCCCGATACGCCTGCGCTTTCTGAAATGGTGCCGATGATCCTCGGCAATGTCCACGACGAAACCAACGTGACAGGCCGCGAAGCAATCACCTGGGAGAACGCTGCAGATGTGCTGAAAAATGCAGTCAGCCAGTATCTCGGCCCATACACACCGGAACAGGTCATCGCAAAGTATCGTGAAATCTATCCGAGTTACTCACCTGACCAAGTAGCCACGGCGGCGGCAACGGCATTTCGCGCATGGCCAGGGCAGCGCTGGGAGGCAGAGCGTCGCGCCGCGAATCCCAAGAGCCAGCCCCATACCTGGGTCTACCAGATGAATTTTTCCGGCGGCAACGGCAAGGCGATGCATACCATCGACATTCCTTTCATGTTCGATAACATTGCCATGGCCGAGGGACAAATCGGGTCGGCGCCCGAGCAGCTTGCGGCTGCCAATGCGCTGGCCGCCACCATGTCGCAAATGCTTATCAACTATGGAAGAACAGGCGATCCGAACTTCGCTGGCTTGCCCCACTGGCCCGCATACGACCTGAAAAATCGCAGCACCATGATCTGGGAGCGTACGCCGCACATCGAGAACGACCCGCGTAGCGCGGAACGGATATTCGCTGACAAGTCGCACTACCATCAGGCAGGAACTCCACTGCCATAGCCAAGGTAGCGCTTTCACACAATGGACTCTGAGTTAGGTTTGAGTTGGTGGCTCTCGTAGCTCGGACAGTTTTTGCTGTTCCCTTTTATGAAAGTGCTTGTTTTTAGGCCGCCATGGCTACGCCAGAAATTATGAATATCGCTTCGCCGGGAAGAGCCGGAGTGCTCAGGATGCCCGTACAACCTGTTGGCGGGCATTTTCCTTTGCTGGTCGCCGAGCCGGACGCATCATTGCAAAACCCACGCGAAGAATTCCATAAGCCGCCAGGATGCTAAAAACCACTGCGCCAGCCGAAGCACAGATCAACATCACCAAATTCAACAAATCCGCCATCGTGCCTGTGCTCGCTTCCGGTTAGTATGTCTAAAATGCCGCGTTACACTCTCTGCCACGTAAAACCACGCTGACCGCCGAGGAATCACTGCTTGCAATTGTCGCAGATAACCCGCCACACCAGCATGGTTTCTATTGACCAATAGAATACCCGTTCGGTCTCCACACAGGTTACCTGCAGGTTGTGTGGCACTTTCGCACGTGGTTAGATGGGAAAATCCCAATCGCAGACAGGTTTACTGGGAAACTGCCAGACGGTTCACCGCTATCGGCGATAATATATCTACTGCATTTCAAGGAGGTTTCCCTATGGCAGAACCAATCATCGCCCAGAAAAGTCCTTATCCCGTGGCCGTCGAAGCCGGCAAAAGTTATTTTTGGTGTGCCTGCGGCAAAAGCGCCACACAGCCATTCTGCGACGGCAGCCATAAGGGCAGCGGCTTCACTCCGGTAAAATTCGAAGCCACTGAATCCAAAACCCTTTACTTCTGCGGATGCAAGCACACCGCCAGTCCTGTCCTCTGCGACGGAAGCCACAACAAACTCTAGCTCCGCTGTCAGCGCGTATTCAATTCCAATCATGCCCATCACTCACATTTCGGTGCGCGGCGCGCGCCAGCACAATTTACGCAACATCTCCGTAAGCATTCCCCGCAACACGCTCACGGTGGTCACGGGCCTCAGCGGTTCGGGCAAGAGTTCGCTGGCCTTCGACACCATCTATGCCGAGGGGCAGAGGCGCTATGTCGAAACGCTCTCGGCCTATGCGCGCCAGTTCCTTGATCAAATAGAACGCCCCGACGTGGACTCCATCGAAGGCCTCTCGCCAGCCATTTCCATCGAGCAGAAAACCACCAGTCGCAGCCCACGCTCCACCGTCGGCACCATTACCGAGATATACGACTACCTGCGTCTGCTCTATGCTTCGGTGGGCGCGCCACACTGCCCCAACTGCGGAAGGCTGATCGCTCACCAGACCGCCGACCAGATCGTCCAGCGCATTCTCGAACTCGGCATGGGCGAACGCGTCACGGTGATGGCGCCCATCGTTCGCGGACGCAAGGGCGAGTTCAAGGAAATGCTCGACCAGCTCGACCGCCAAGGCTTCCGCGCCCGTGTGGACGGCGAGGTGATGGACCTCTCCGAGCCCGTGCTCCTCGACCGCCGCAAGAACCACACCATCGAGGCAGTCATCGACCGCATTCTGCTGAAGAAACCTTCTGCAGACGCTGCACCCCTGCCGCCCATCAAGCCCTCATCCAAGCCCTCTCCGGAAAAGCGTCTCGACGCCGCAGTCCAGAAGGCTCTGCAACTTGCCAACGGTCTGGTTCTCGTCACCGTCACCAGCACCCAGGGGCCTCAGGAGCAGTTGTTTTCTTCTTCCATGGCATGCCCCGACTGCGGCCTTGATGTGCCCAAGCTTGAGCCACGCAGCTTCAGTTTCAACTCCACATTCGGCGCTTGTCCGGAGTGCCACGGCCTGGGTTCGCTCTACGATCTCGATCCCGCCAAAGTCATCACCGACTGGTCAAAGCCGTTGCTCGACGGCGGCCTCGGTCCCGGCTCGTCCTCACAATATTTGTTGAAGCTGGTCAACCTGGCAGCCGACCGCTACAAAATCGATCTCAAAACACCATTCGAAGAACTGCCTCCGCGCCAGCAGCATATTCTGGTCTATGGCCCGCCCAAAGGCGAAGCTCCGCGCACCGGCTTCCACGGCATTCTTACCTTCCTGCGCGATAGCATCGAAGAGGCGCGTAGCGATTCCTATCGCGAGTCGATGATGGCCTACATGTCGGCCACGCCCTGCCCGGTCTGCCGAGGTAGGCGTCTGCGCCCGGAGTCGTTGGCCGTAAAAATCGGTGGCCTTTCCATCGCAGACTTCACTTCCCTGCCCCTCAACCGCGCACTCTCGGCTGCCATTAATCTCAGCTTCACGGCACGCGAATCGCTGGTGGCCGAACGCATCCGCGGCGAGGTAGTTGAGCGGCTGGAATTTCTCTGCGCCGTCGGCCTCACTTACCTTTCACTTGACCGCAACGCAGCCACACTCAGCGGCGGCGAAGGCCAGCGCATTCGCCTCGCCACGCAGATCGGCTCACGTTTGCGCGGCGTGCTCTATGTTCTCGACGAGCCTTCCATCGGCCTGCATCAGCGCGACAACAATCGGTTGATTGAAGCTCTGGAAAAACTGCGCGACCTGGGCAACACCGTGCTGGTTGTCGAGCACGATGAAGAAACAATTCGCCACGCTGACTACGTGCTGGATCTCGGTCCCGGCGCAGGCCGCCTAGGAGGCTACGTGGTCGCGCAGGGCACACCGACCGAGATCATGGCCTGCCCGGAGTCGCTCACCGGGCGCTATCTCTCCGGCGTCTCCGAGATGCTGCAACGCGCCAAGCCGCGCATTCTTACCGGCAAATGGCTCACAGTCACCGGCGCGCGCGAACACAATTTGCAAGACGTAAATGTCCGCATTCCACTCGGAATAATGACAGTGGTTACTGGCGTCAGCGGCAGTGGAAAAAGCACGCTGATTAATGACATCCTCTATCGCTCGCTCGCCCAGACGATTTATGGCTCACGCGAGGAGCCCGGCGCGCATGAAGCGCTCACCGGAGCCGAGCAGATCGACAAGGTTGTCCGCATTGACCAGTCGCCCATCGGACGCACCCCGCGTTCCAATCCGGCCACCTACACTCAGGTCTTCTCGCCCATCCGCGATCTCTTCGCCATGCTGCCTGAAGCCCGCGAGCGCGGCTACAAGCCCGGTCGCTTCAGCTTCAATGTCGGCGGAGGACGCTGCGAAACCTGCCAGGGAGACGGCCAACGCCGCATCGAAATGAATTTCATGCCCGACGTTTACGTGCAGTGCGAAGTCTGCAATGGACGGCGTTACAACCAGGAGACGCTCGCAGTCAAGTTCAAGGGCAATTCCATTGCAGACATTCTCGACCTCACCATCGAAGACGCGCTCTCCGTGCTCGCCGATGTGCCGCAGGTCCGCCAGAAGCTGCAAACCCTGGTTGATGTCGGCCTCGGCTATGTCCACCTCGGCCAAAGCGCAACCACGCTCTCTGGCGGCGAGGCGCAGCGCATGAAGCTGGCACGTGAGTTATCGAAACGTCAAACCGGCCGCACGCTCTACCTGCTCGACGAACCCACCACCGGCCTGCACTTCGACGACGTGCGCAAGCTACTTGAAGTTCTCCACCGCCTCGCCGATCTCGGCAACACGGTTATCATCATCGAACACAATCTAGATGTGATTCGCAATGCCGACTGGATTCTCGATCTGGGTCCCGAGGGCGGTGAAGACGGTGGCCGTATGGTTGCCGAAGGCCGCCCCGCAAAAATCGCCGCCACGGCAGGCTCCTACACCGGCCATTTCCTCAAACGCTATTACGCCTCCGCCAATGGCCGTTTAGAAGAAGCAGAACCGCTGGGTGGCCCAGGTCCGGGGTCCCTGGGGACAGGTCTTCGTCCGTGGGGTGGAGTTCCCGATTCTGGGACCTGGGATAGCACGAACGCCAACCGGAACCTCGACCACCAGCAATTGTCCTCCGCTGTCAACGCTAGTACAAAACCTGCAAAACCCGACTCCCGCATAAGCACACCGGCCAAAAAGACCGCCAAAAAGAAATCCGCCCCACGCAGAAAGAAGACGGTACTGCCATGAGCCAGAACGATAGTTTCGAGCCAGATTCCGGACACTCTGCGGTAGAGCCTGATGCATTGAAGGGTACGGGTTTTAGCCCGTACATCAATGCGCTAAATGAAGAAGGGGCTTTAGCCCCGGAAGAACGTACCTGGGATCCCACTTCTCTCTCCCCTGCACCTACGGAACTATTCCAATACTTCTCGCAACCCGCGCCAATCCCAACATCGCGCATTCCTCATCTCGGCCACCTATTACTGCTGTCGGCCTTCGCATGCATCGGGCTGCTGTGTGCAACCGCGCTGATGCTGATTGCTCTGCACTTCCATCTGGATGGCATTTCCACGCAGAGCCAGATCACAACCAATGTGCATTATCTCCTCGGCTTCGAGGCAATCCTCTATATCGTCGCCTTCATCATCGGCTTGTTTCTTTTTCCGTTGTTCTGGAAAAAAAGCTTCTTTGTCGGCATTCATTGGCGGGGCACTGCTGCTCTCAAGCTGGGTTGGCGTTTGCCGGTCATCGCTCTGGGCTGCTTTCTGCTTGCGGTAATCGACGAATTGCTGCTGCCCGGCCCCACCAAAGCGCCCATCGAAGAGTTGTTTCGTTCTCCCGGCGCGGCTTGGCTCATGTTCGGCTTTGCCGTCACTCTCGCGCCATTTTTCGAAGAGATGGCCTTCCGCGGATTCCTTCTGCCCACCCTCGCTACGGCTTGGGATTGGATCAGCGAGTATATTGTGAGCGAGAACGAGTGGTCGCGTCCGGCTCTCGTCATGGGCTCAGCCATTGCAAGTACTGCCCTCGCATTTTTTTGCGAAGAAGTCTATGGACATCATCACTTTCTCGGGCTTTTCTTACTGGTTTGTTTTGTGATTCTTGTCTTCGGCGTAGCCTTTTTTTGGGTGTATCTAAGATACCAGGATCTTAGCGCAGGTCATCGCGCCCAACCTCTCGACGCCAATGGCCACCCTCAGTGGTCCTTATCGGCCATGGTTTCCGCCTCCATACTCACCAGCCTGCCCTTCGCCCTCATGCACGCCGATCAGACCGGCAAAGCGCTCGGTCCGTTTCTGCTACTAGTCACTGTCAGCCTAATCTTGTGCGCGGTGCGACTCAAAACTCGCTCCCTGGCAGCCAGCACAGTGGTCCACGCCAGCTATAACTTCCTGATCTTCTTTCTCATGCTCATCAGCACCGGAGGATTTCGCCATCTGGACAAGATGTAATCAGTGATCAGAAATCTGAAATCGTCCGGATTCCCGCGAACTTGCTAACTCGCCATCCCGCGAAGCAGGGCTAACTTGCGGCTTTTTTCGGAAACAGAAATACAATCCTCTTTTATTGCCGTCGGCGCGCTGCCCACTGTTCCCTGCATCTCTGTTCTCTGTACAATCAAAGACAATGACCACCCACGCCCAGCAATTGCTCTCGCTTCTTGCCCTCCTCAGCTTCCGCCTTGGCCAATTTAAGCTCTCTTCCGGCGGCACCAGCGACTACTACGTTGACTGCCGCACCACCACCCTACACGCCGAAGGTGGCCGTCTTACAGGCGAAGCAATCCTTGATCTTCTGAATGAGCATCACATTGAAGCTGAGGCCGTTGGCGGGCTCACCCTGGGCGCGGACCCAATCGTCTCCAATGTGGCCACCGCCAGTGCGTGGCGGGCACAGTCGAACCCAGCCGCACCCCTCATCCACGGCTTCCTCGTGCGCAAAGCCGAAAAAGCACACGGCACCGGACGCCGAATTGAAGGCTTCAACAATCTCGGCGCGCGCGTGGTCATCGTAGACGACGTCTGCACCACAGGCGCATCCACCATCAACGCCATCGAAGCCACACGCGAAGTCGGCATGGTCGTCGCCGCCGTAGTATGCATCGTTGAGCGTGAAGAAGCCAATGGCCGCCCCGCCGTCGAAACAGCCGCGAACGGCGCACCTTTTCTGAGCCTCTTCACCGCCGCACAAGTACGCGCCAAACACGTGAAGCAGTTATCAGCAAACTCCTAACGGCATCCATACAAAACAGGGCCGATCCGCATCGCAGACCAGCCCTGTTTTTCTTCCAAAAGCCAACTACAGAACTTCACCCAAACCCTACCGCACGCCGGCCGTCTGTGTCGGTACTTCCGCCGCATTCGTCAGCAGCCGAACCTCCACACGCCGATTCCGCTTGCGTCCTTCGGCTGTCGTGTTCGGAGCTACTTCCTTGTCCTTGCCAATTCCAATCAGATAAAACCTGTGCGCGGGAATCTCGTACTTCGATGCTAGATACTGCACCACTGCATCCGCACGCCTCTGGCTCAGATCATAGTTATACTGCGCAGGACCGGTCGAGTCCGTCCCGCCCGTCACTTCCAGTAGAAAGTTTTTCGTATCACCAAGCTTAGCGGCAAAGCTGTCCAGTTCCTCGCGATCATCTTTGGTCAGCACAGCCTTGTCAAAACCGAAAGTTACCGCCACATCGCCCACTGGCCGGTAGTTATCCAGGCTCTTCACCACACTCTCCAGAGTGTCCGCGCGATGCACCGCCATACCCGCTGCTGTGTCGGCATCGCCAGCAGCCTTGGTCGCGTTCTGCGCATTCAGATTTGCGCTATCGGCTGTTCCCTGAGCCTGCCTGATCCCTGCCTGCGCCCGGTCATCCACATCGTGAATCCGACGGTTGTTGTGCGCTGACTTTGCATTCAGTTGATTGACGCCATCCACCAGCGGTGCGGTCTCATTCTGCACATAATTCTTGGTTGCGCAGCCCGTCGCGCCCGCCACGGCCAAACCCACCGCCAAACTCAACACTCCACAGCGATATGCATCCATTATTTTCCCTTTTTCGCCAGGTTCTGAGCCGCACGGCAAATCCGACGACAAATCTGGCAAACCCTATTCGCCTCTACATTGCATCCCCGTAACCAAACAGCCCTGCCCGCTCAATGCCTTGAAAACAACCACTTTGTGCATTTAGTCCTCCGCTGCTCACGCCAGCCGCAACCGTGTATTTTTTACCCAATCATGTAAGGATTGCATCCACAGGGGCAGTTTTCTAGTCCGTATTCCCTAGTCCCTAGTCCCCCCTTGCAAACCAGCTATCCTACAATCTGGCAACAGCCTCATGGACCTCTACGAGAAAATCCGCATTCTGCCCACGCAGCCCGGCGTCTACCTTTACAAGAACGCCGAGGGCGAGGTCATCTACGTCGGCAAGGCCATCAACCTGCGGTCCCGTGTCCGGTCATATCTGCTGGCCTCCTCCCAAGCCAACGCCAAAACCGGCTCGCTGATGCGCGAGGCTGTCGATCTCGAATACATTCTTGTCGGCAACGAATCTGAAGCCCTCGCCCTCGAAACCAACCTCATCAAAGAGCGCAAGCCTCGCTTCAACATCCTGCTCAAAGACGACAAGAGCTACCCCTACGTCAAGCTCACCATGCGCGACCGTTTCCCCAAAATATTCGTCACGCGGCGACTCTTGAAAGATGGCGCAGCCTACTACGGCCCGTACTTCCCCAGCAATCTAGCATGGCGCGTCGTCGAGCTTATTCATCGCAGCTTTCTCATTCCCAGTTGCAAAGTCGATCTCTCCCGCTATCATCCTCGCGCCTGTCTTCAGTACTACATTCATCGCTGCCTCGGCCCTTGCGTCCAGGAACTCACCACTCCAGAAATCTACGCCGGTGCCGTCCGCGACGCCCGCCTGCTTCTCGAAGGCCGCCACGCCGAGCTAGAACGCGCCCTCACCGCACGCATGATGGATGCCGCGGAAACAGAAAACTTCGAGGCCGCCGCACGCCTCCGCGATCAACTCACTACCGTCCACCAACTACAGGAAAAGCAGCGTGCCGCCACCGCCGGACAAGACGATGATGCCGATGTTTTCGGCTATCACTTTGAAGATGGATCGCTCGCCGTCAACCTCTTCCACGTCCGCGCCGGAAAAATCGTAGACCGCCGCGAGTTCTTTTGGGAAGACCTGCCCGAACTTCTAGAAGCCGCCACCGTTGAAGGAGATTCAGACCAGCCACAAATAATGGGTGCCCCCGGTCCGGGGTCCCCGCAGACAGGTCTTCGTCTGCGGGGTGGTGATCCCGATTCTGGGACCGGGGAAACGACAAAGCCGGAGCAACAATTCCACGCCGGTCAAGTCTTTTCCGCATTACTCAAGCAACTCTACATCGATCAACAATACGTTCCCCGCTCCATCCTTCTCCCCACAGACTTCGACGATCGCGAAGCCCTTGCGGCTTTGCTCACCGAGCGCACCGGCCATCGCATCGACATCGCCGTACCCCAGCGCGGAGAAAAACGCTCGCTCGTCGATCTAGCCGCGCAGAATGCCAAGCAGTCTTACACGCAGCGCTTCCGCGTCCTCGAACCCTCACGCAAAGCAATTCAAGAGGCCCTTGCAGAAGCACTCCTGCTCCCCGAACTCCCTCGCCGCATCGAGTGCTTCGACATCTCCCACATTCAAGGCGCTGAAACCGTAGCCTCGCTCGTAGTCTGGGAAGACGGCAAAATGAACAAGCAGCTCTATCGCAAATTCAAAGTCAAAACCGTCCCCGGCGTAGACGACTTCGCTTCGATGCGCGAAGTCGTCCATCGCCGCTATCGCCGCCTGCTTGATGAGATGAAGACTTCGGGTGCCCCAGGTCCCGATTCTGGGACCTGGGAAAGCACGAGCTTGGGCATGAAGGGTACGGGCTTCAGCCCGTACACTAATGCGCCCAATAAAGACGGGGCTTTAGCCCCTGCAAAATACTCTGCGAACCTGACGGGTGCCCCCGGTCTCGATTCTGAGACCGGGGAAAGCACAAATCCAAATGAGGATATACAGGCTTTGAAAGGGCACGACTTCAGTCGTGCCGCAAATGCCTCAAAATTGAATGCCCGGGC
>CAYPYJ010000017.1:0-60263 GCA_964414945.1 uncultured Occallatibacter sp. | reverse complement strand
CGTTCCACCCTCGCAACTACCCACCACTTTGCCTTCCGCGTCTTTGTCCTTGGCAACAATTTCCAGCGTGTAAGCCTTTGCACCATTAGCTTCCAGCTTTTTGGCGATCTCAGACTTAAGCACATCACAAGACTTTGGCCCTTCGGCAAAAGCCAACGCCGACGCGCAGAACAACACGGCAACTGATGCCACGATTTTCATGGTGCGTTCTCCTTCGATTTGCTGCAAGGACAAATTTTGCGCTAAGACTAGCGCACACAAGGTGCCAACGTCAATCGTTGGTTTTGTCTCTTCAGCTCCACTGGCAATAAAATTCTGCGTTTGGGGAAGGACTTTTTCAGACTTTTCGAAGCCGTAGCCACCAAAAGACGAATATCTGGAATATACTCAGGTCATTCAAAAGTAGAGCTGTTTGCTTAATATTTGCTTTGCCTCTCTTCCTTGCGTCGCTTCTTTTTGGGTTTTTAAGAAAATGGAGGCTGGTATGGCGATTTATTGCCGCTGTTGCGGTCTATCGAATTTTCGCACCTCGCGATTTCGTATTCGAATGAAGGATCTTTCCATGTTGGTTCTTCTATATTTGCCAGTACGTTGCCGGAGCTGCAATCAACGAACCTTTGCCTTTCTACCGCGGTTTCTTAGACTACGGAACGAGCGCAGAGCGCGCCACAGAAAGAGCTGTGGCACTGCCTAGGTTGTGATCAGTCGATTACTGGATTGCACGCTTGCTTGGACACTGCGCGTCCTATAGGCTCATAGATGTATGGAAATTACCTGCAAGCGTTGCCACCAGACCGTCGAGGCTGAGAACTGCTACTGCCCCGTATGCGGTCTGCCGCAACTGGTCTATGCGATGGACGGCGCACCTGGGCAAACTTCGCCCGAGCAGTGGAGCGGAGGCGTGCGTGATGCTGCCACCATTGACTGGAAGCCAGCTTTGCGTGCAGCTCTGATCGTCGCAGTTCCGGCCGGAATATTGGTCCCCGTGCTCGGTCTTTTTGGATTGTTCTGGATGGGAGCAGCGGCAACCTGGGCAGTTTCGCTCTATCTCCGCAGCCAGCGGCCTGCATGGATTACCACCGGGGCAGGAGCCCGCATAGGCCTGGTCACCGGCCTGCTGGCTGGCTGGCTCGCATTCGCCGTCAGTGGTGGCCAACTCTTCGTTCAGAGGTATCTTCTCCATCATGGCAGTCAAATTGATACCAGCTGGAAATCCTACGTCGAAACCAGCCAACAGTTGACCCTGCAGATGGGATTGGGAGATGCAGTGCAAATGCAAACTCAAAAGGCATGGATGCTCTCACCGGAAGGCCACGCCGGCTTTGCAATATTCGGTTTCCTTTTCAACACCATTTTTCTACTGCTCTTTGCCGTCGCCGGCGGCGCCATGGGAGCGCGGTTTCTGGCCCGCACGCGCCAGCCGGAAGTTTAGGTATACGCCCGCGGTCGCGGAGTTTCGGCGATAAGCAGGATGCTTCGAAGATTCTATCGATCTCGATTTTTCAACTTAGGATTACGTCCCGTTTCTCCACAACTTGCTCCCCGGTACGAATCCCTTCTATCCTGCGAGAGGCAGGTTGCAAGAACAATGATGAACGAAGCTAAAAGCAAACCCTCCCTGCGCGTCAAAGGCAGGTTGATGTCCGCCTCTGAGGTCGAGCGCACACTGGTGCGTCTGGCCCATGAGATTGTCGAAAAAAGCAATGGCAGCACGGATCTGGCTCTGGTCGGCATCAAACGCCGCGGCGTGCCGCTGGCTGAAAGGCTGGCCAAACTGATCTCCGGCATCGAGAAGCGTCCCATCGATACAGGCGTACTCGACATTCAGTTCTACCGTGACGACCTCACCACAGCGGATGTGCGCCCTGTGGTTACTCCCGGCGCCATCGGATTCGACATCAATGGACGAGATGTGGTGCTCTGCGACGATGTGCTCTACACCGGCCGTACAATCCGGGCAGCACTCGACGCGCTCTTCGATCATGGCCGCCCGCGCCGGGTGCAGTTGGCCGTACTGATCGACCGAGGCCATCGCGAACTGCCCGTCGAAGCCACCTACATTGGTCGCCATGTTCCCACCAGCAGCCGCGAAATTATCGAAGTTAAATTCCAGGAAGTCGACAATGACGAGCAGGTTCTTCTCGTTGAGCGAGTAGACTAGGGCCTCTGTGTAGCAACAGAATTCTAGGTGCCCCAGGTCTTGCATTTGGGACCTGGGAAATCACCGACCCCGAGTGCCCCACCTTCGCCGCGTTCTTGTTTTTTCGGCTAGGATGGGAAAAGAAACTAACCGATCAGGAGCCGGTTTTCCGGCGTGGATTCGCATGACCCCGACCGCCGCCAAACTCCGCCGACCGCTGCACACTCCGCCCGTCGCCGCCTCGCCATTCCCTTACAATCCAGGCTCGCTGCTCTCGGCTCAGGATCTGACGCTGGAAGAGATCAGTCATATCCTTGCCCGCGCCACGGCCCTAGAAAATCAGGATCCGCTCGAACGCTCCCGCATCCTTGCCAAACGTCGTATCGCGCTGCTCTTTTACGAGTCGTCTACGCGCACCCGCACCAGCTTTGAGTTGGCCGCCAAAGGACTTGGCGCAGACACCACGCTGGTTTCCAGCCTTTCGTCGAGCATTGAAAAGGGCGAGTCGCTCAAAGACACCGGCCTGACCCTGCGCGCTCTGGGAGCCGAAGCCATCATTCTGCGCAGCGGCTCCAGCGGTGCACCCTGGCTGCTCGAGGCAGAGACTCGCCTGCCGGTGCTCAATGGCGGCGACGGGATGCACGAGCATCCCACCCAGGCGCTGCTCGATTTACGAACCATGCTGGCTCACCTGCGCCCCGGCCTCACCACCGTTACAGCGGAAACTCTTGCCGGAGTTACCGTCACCATCACCGGCGATATCTTCCATAGCCGCGTCGCCCGCTCCAATATGCTGCTGCTACCCCGCCTGGGAGCCCGCGTCCTGCTTTGCGGACCCAAGGAGCTACTGCCCGATATGGCCGCGCAAGTTGGTCCAAGCATCACCATCGAACGCGGCTTTGAGGTCGCTCTCGCCCAATCACAAGTGGCAATGATGCTCCGTATTCAGGCCGAGCGCCTCGCCGGTCTGCAACTCGACCTCGAAGAGTACAAAGCAGCCTACCAGCTCACCGGCCCGCGTCTGGCAAGGCTTGCGCCCACGGCCGTCGTCCTCCATCCCGGCCCCATCATTCGCGGCCTGGAGATCACAGCCGGAGTTGCTGACGGCCCCCAATCCGCCATCCTCGAACAAGTCACCAATGGCGTAGCCATCCGCATGGCCGTAGTCGAGCGCGCGCTTACTTCGGCAGACCAAGGAGGCCGCGCATGACGGCAATCATCATTCGTGGCGGCCATCTGATCGATCCCGCAGCCGGCATTGACGCCCTCAAAGACATTCTGCTCAAAGACGGTCGCGTCGCCGAGATCGCCGCTCCCGGCAAGCTCAAAGCTACCGACGGTGCCGAAGTGCTCGACGCCACTGGCCTCACCGTCGCTCCCGGCCTCATCGATATGCATGTCCATCTGCGCGAACCGGGCCAGGGCTACAAAGAGACCATCGCCACCGGCACGGCTGCGGCCGCGGCGGGCGGCTTTACCTCGGTTGCGGCCATGCCCAACACCACACCGGTCAACGACTCGCCGGAGACCACGCGCTGGATGCAGGCTGCCGAGCGCAACGCATCGGTTCGCGTCTTTCCCATCGCCGCCGCCACACGCGGCTCCAAAGGCGAGACGATCAACGACTACGCCGCTCTGAAATCCGCCGGGGCCGTGGCTATCTCCGATGACGGCCTGCCGATTCTCAAAGACAACGTCATGCGCGAGGCTCTCAGCGCCGCCGCACGCTGTGGACTCACCGTCATTCAGCACGCCGAAGACACGCGTCTCACACACATTGCCGACCGCACAGCCAGCATCAACGCTGGCCCATTGGCCTTCAAGCTGGGCCTGCGCGGCTGGCCGAATGAGGCCGAGTCCGGCATCGTGGAGCGCGACATCCGCCTGGTTGCCGAACTGCGCGAGGCACGGCCCCATCTGCACGTCGCACACATCTCGACCGCTGCCGCGCTCAACGCGGTCCGCCAAGCCCGCCGCAATGGATTGCGCGTCACCTGCGAAGTCGCTCCGCACCACTTCCTGCTCACCGATGAGCACGTCGGCCTCTACGATACGCATGCCAAGATGTGCCCACCCCTGCGCTCTGCCGGTGACCGCGACGCACTGATCGAAGCGCTGCTCGATGGTGTTGTGGACGCGATTGCCACCGACCATGCACCCCACGCCGTCCATGAGAAGGAAGTCGAATTCGAGCGCGCGCCGAATGGCATCATCGGGCTGGAAACGGCTCTCGGCCTCTGCCTGCGCTGGCTGCACCACGAGTGGAAAATGCCACTAGGCCGCGTTTTGAGCCTGCTCAGCGCCCAGCCTGCCGGGCTTTTGAATTTGAAAGGTCGCGGTACTCTCGCCGTTGGCAGCTTTGCCGATGTGGTTGTCTTCGACCCCAAAGCCGAGTGGACTTACAACGCTCGCGAAGGCAAGTCGAAGTCGCGCAACACGCCCTTCGACGGCTGGACGATGCAAGGCAAAGTTCGCTGGACCATCAGTGAAGGCCGCATCGCCTACGACGCTAAAATCGCATAAGATTTCGATCCGACTCGCTCCTCGAAGGAGATCGGTCTATACCTGAGACAGCAGGATTTCATTTTGCATTTTGTTGTTTTTCACCGCGTACATGGCGGCATCGGCGGTATTCAGCAGACTGTCTTTAGTAGCGCCGTTCTCCGGATAAAGTGCAATGCCGATGCTAGCCGAGCCCTGTAGTTTGTTTCCCTCCAATTCAAACGGAAGGTCGAAACAGTGCTCCAGCCGCTGGGCAATCTCTTCTACACCGCTTCGGTTACGCACCATCGGAAGCAATACTGCAAACTCATCGCCGCCCAGCCTTGCCAGCAGATCGTGAGAGCGGAGTTGCTGCTTCATCCGCCGCGCGACCTCTTGCAGATAGAGGTCGCCGATGTGATGGCTGTAAAGATCATTCACCTGTTTGAATTTGTCCAGATCAATGTAAAGCAAGCCGAAGATCCCGGCGCTCTTACGCGCCTCTTCAATGCACGCGTCCAGGTGGGTTTCCAGCGAGAAGCGATTGTGAATGTCGGTGAGCAAATCGAACTCCGAACGGCGTAGCAGGTCGGAGTAGAGCCTCCGGGTCTCAATCGCCAGCGTGGCCAGCTTTGCGCCATTGTTCAGCGCAGCGGCTTCACGGGCAATTGGAGGCGTGCCAGCGTCCACTCCCACAAAGAGAGTACCCAGTGACAGACCGGAGCGCGCAGAAATGTTCGCTCGTATGATGCGCATTTTGTCTTTCTCTTGCGGACAATCTCCCAGCCTCGCTCCATCCGCAATTTCACACCAGCACGGAGCGCCCTCCAAACTGGAAGAGACCATCGCCGCAATCTCCTCAAGAATTTCCGCCAGGGGACGCGATCCGTTAATATCCTCCAGAATGCCGCTGCGCTTCTGTTCAAGCTGCGCCAGGCGCCGTTCATGCGCGGCCTCCTCCTCAATGCGCACGGCCAGAGCAACGGTTTTCTGACGCACTTTGCGTTCCAGATTCCAGCCCCACGCACCCACAAAGGCCACCAGCAACAGCAGCAGGCCGACGATAAGAATCAGGTTGCGCGTGTTCACCAACGAAGGCTGCTCAACAACAGTAATGTCATCAAAAGAACGCAGGAGAATGTCGAACGAACCTTTAGTAAAGTACGGGTTGGAGTTCTCAATGACGCAGATACCTGTAACACGGACCATGGAGCCCATGGGAACATGACGGACAACCGGCGGCGGTCCTTCATTGTGGTGAAAGATGGCTGAAAAAAGCTTGCCATCGGCGGATAGTACGTAGATATCCTGTGCCGGTTCGCGAACCTGGGTGACGACCCGGCCCTCGATTGAAACCAGATCGTCGTGATGTCCATTTGCGAAAGTGCCGGGAAGAAGTTTCTTTCCGATGGCTGGCAATGGTGTGACAGGCGCGGATACGTGTGTGTCGCGGATTTCGCCATCATCCAGTTTGAGAAAACCATCCTGCGCATTGGGAAAGCCAGTTGCATCCGCAATATCGCCGATCTGCAAAGGACTCATGGTTCGCGTATTGATCCAGATGCTTCGGTCGCCATCCTGCAACACCACGGCTGTGCCCGGTTGATAGTAGGTAATGGCTCCGTGAACCCTAACCCTTGATGTGAAATCTTCCACGTGATAAACGGAAAGAACTCGATCCATTGGGGTGGCGGGCAGCGACCAAGGGATCGTGCTGGAGCGCTTGAGTATCTTGACTCCGGCCAGCGAAGGAACATGAAGGATGATTCCAGTCGCCTGCATCTTGCTGTCGAATCGCTGGGCTGCAACCCCTGTGACTTCTGCTTCAGAATCCACCAAGCCATCAAGAACGCTCGGGTTGCTGCTATTCATGTTCACGTCAAATGCTCCGCCATCAGTCAGCAGCCGCAAAGTAGTTATCGGCTCACGAACTCCAGCGTGAAAGGCCAAATCAGCGGATCGGACCACGCCGCGCACAGTCACCAGCAGGCAGTCGGTCTGTGTTCGATTCATTTGATCGAAGTTCACCGGCAGTGCCTTTGGCATCACACCGTGACGAAGCAAGGTGATTTGATCGGCAACCACAATTGGATTGAAACTATCGTGCGTTTTTCCTACTACTCTAATCCGGTCGCCAGGAACTACTTTGGCTTCATTCGGATACCAGACAAAGATGCCCGCGTCGCCATCCTGTAAGAATAACGTGCGTTCATCCGCAAGATAGTAGGTCACTGTGGCTTCAAACTCCGCCTGCACCAAATGGCTGGCTTCGGCGTTGCTCAAGGCGTGAACCGCTCTCAAGGTGGTCAGCGAGCCGGATGCGGCCGCCCAGGTTGTCGATACCCATCCTAAAATTACCGCGATCACTAGGATAAGGCGTTTCGCCGAACATCCTGCCGTACCGGTACGCATTTTTCAGACCCCCAGTCTCCTTATCGGCAGAGATGGCCCGAAAATCAGGACTAAGTTAATCTTAATTACGTCACTCCCATCCACGGATACATGTTTATCGTATGGTGCCGTGTGGCTCCGTGCGCAAGCAGTATCATCAACTTGTGCAAACCGACCTAACTCAGCCAGACTACCCTCTTGGCGACATCCTGGCCAACGCCATTACTCACGGCATCGGTGCAGTACTGGCAATTGTTGGAGCCGTTTACCTGATCGTCGCATCAACCCGAGGATCGGCGTGTACGGTTGTCAGTTGCTCGGTCTTTGCAGCAACACTGGTGCTGGTCTACCTCTGCTCAACGCTCTACCACTCGTTGGTTCGAACCAGAGCACGGCACGTCTTTCATATCCTCGACCACTCGGCCATCTACCTGCTGATCGCCGGTACCTATACCCCCTTTTCACTGATTGTTCTGCGCGGGCCGTGGGGCTGGACGCTCTTCGGCATCGAATGGGGACTGGCTGTCGCCGGAGTAGTCTTCAAAAGCTTCGCCGTGGGCCGTTTCGAGGTTGCATCGGCGTTGGTCTATTTGGCACAGGGCTGGCTGGTGGTGATCGCCGTCGTTCCTCTGGTTCACTCCCTTGGCTGGCACGGTTTGATGTGGCTAGGCGCAGGCGGCGTGGCCTACACCCTCGGAATCGTCTTCTTCGCCCTCGACCGGCTGCGATATTTTCACGCCCTCTGGCACTTGTTTGTGCTGGCTGGCAGCATTGCTCACTACTTTGGCATTCTTTTCTACGTGATTCCGGCGCGAGCCTGAGCGGACTGGGTGGTCTTTTGAACGGTTTTTACTGGGCAGCTTTCCTTGCACCATTACCGGTGCAAATTGACCTATGCCCCACAAAGCCGGTACACTACTCTAGTTTGGCGATTCCTGCCTGTGGTCGTGGAATCAGTCGTTCGCCCAGTAAGAGAGGGCTTGAGCGTACATCCGCGGCGCGGAAGTTTCCGCCCGAGCTAATTTGGATTGCCTGAGCTATTAGGCGCGCACCGGCCGAGCCGGACTTGCGCTGGAGGATTTATGTACGCGGTTATTCGCACCGGTGGTAAGCAATATCGCGTCGCCCCAGGCGACGTATTGAAGATCGAGAGTGTAGTCTCACAGGATGAGAAAGCTCAGACCATCGAGTTCAGCGACGTTTTGGCCGTCTCGGGTGAACCGGGAACCGTGGCTAGACCGGCTACCGCTAAGGTGACTGCCGAAGTGCTCGGCGAAGGACGCGGAGAAAAAATCCTGGTTTTCCACCTGAAGCGCAAAAAGCAGTACAAAAAGCTGCAAGGCCACAGGCAGAACTTTACCGAAGTGCGCATCAAGAGCATAGAGGCCGACGGCGTGACTTATGCCGCTGCTGTTTAGGCGTCTGAGCTAGGCTGTAAAAAATTGAGAAACGCCAGGCTGCGTGCCTGGCATCGAAGGATACGGAGAGGAATTCGGCTATGGCACATAAAAAGGGTGGAGGCAGCTCCACAAACGGACGGGACTCCAATGCACAGCGGCTGGGCGTAAAGGCCTTTGCCGGAGAACTTATCACCGGCGGCTCGATCATCATGCGCCAGCGGGGCACGCGTATCAAGCCGGGCGTCAATGTTGGCATCGGCTCAGACGATACACTCTTCGCCAAGGTCTCCGGGCGGGTCAAGTTTACCGACCACGGCAACCGCGGGCGTTTTGCTTCGATCGAACCGATCGCAGTCGAGTAACTTCGACTCTTATTCAACTAAAAAGGCCTCGGCATAGCCGAGGCCTTTTGCTGCTCACTGTTCCCTACTCACTGCTCTCGGAATTCCGCGTAAGCGCCGTTTCAACTGCCTTCTCCACATCGGTCAGATAGAAGCCGCCCGCAGGTTGCACCGCCACCTGAGTTCCGGTGTGTCCAAGCGCAGCCGCGATTTCGTTCCAACGCAGGATCGTCGAGTTGACTGGCATCATCACAGGCTTGCGTACTGGTTCAGGCAGCGCAAAGTAGACAACCCAAAGGCACAGTCCAGCCAAAAGTACAGCTTCACCGACAAACTGAATCGGATCGGTTAAGGATGTGTAGATCGTGCTGAGTGCCGTTTGGATGAGATCGTTGGCGGAAAATATGCCAAAGCAAAGAGAAATCCCAAATACCATGTCGCGCACAGAAAGGCGCAAAACCTTCATACTTAGACACAAAAAAGCCAGCAGACAAAGCTCCAGAACGCTCACCGAGTGCGTCAGCCCGAAAGCAATACTGGGAATCAACAGGACTCCCGGATGCGAAAGTGAGAGAGTGGGAAAACTCACGATCATTGAAACCAGAGCGGCCCAGCGAAAAGCCACCGTGCCAAGATTCATCAACCCAGTGAAGGGCGATAGTGCGGAGCGAAAAACCTCGACGCAAATAAAGTAAAGCAGAGCCGCACTAGCGATATACACCGCCCAAAACACGAAGAAATAGCACATAAAACAATGGTCGTTGAACCAATGTTGTCCCTGACCATAAAAGAGCACTAAGAGTACAGGAGCCGAAGCTACCCGCAGTGCCAGATACGATCCCATCGCTGGGAAGCGGCGATATAGCTCTTTCTTCCAGAAGAGGAAACCAAGCAAGGCCCAAAGCCCAAACTCGGCTACACTCATCAGCAACATTGCGGTCTGTGAAGACATAACAGTACTCTCGCCAGTCTAAGAGCACTCTTAGAATAGCGCCGAATCCCTTCAAGCTCAACTTAAAACAGAATTCGGTCATGATTGAATCTTGCCCCGTTTCTATTTGCTAACTTTGAGCCTGGGGTTGGGAGGGCAGTTAAAGCCTGGGCCGCACCAAGGAAAAGGCATACTCGCGGTTGCCGATTGGTGGTTGACAATTGTTGCAGCAGTGTTGGGCGTAACAGAAGCTGCTGCAACGCCGGCTACGATGATAGATAAAACGAAGATGCGAATGACGATTTTCATTTTTAGTAACCTTTCCCGGGTTTTTACTGACAAAAACAAGCTCTTTCGATAGCTAAAACAATAGAAAATATGTAACTACAAGTCAAGTTAATTCAACTATATACATAGTTAGTAGCGGTTATAGTTACCGACGTACTGTGTGTTGTGACCGACCTCATGACCTGCAAACCCATCTTCGCGCTAATTCAGCCAGAACGCGCACATTGCTCTGCTCGTGTAAACTAATCTAGACCCCAAAGCTGGCTCCTCCGAGCTGGCTCAATTGTGTCGGGACGTGGCTCAGCCTGGTAGAGCACTCGCTTGGGGTGCGAGGGGTCGGCAGTTCGAATCTGCCCGTCCCGACCATTTATAGAATTTAGCCCTTTTTGCAACGAGATCAAAGGGCTTTCTGTATGTAGGATAAAGACTTACAGCGTCAATCGAACAGTTCGAAAGTACCATTTTCAATAATTCGGCCTGTTCGGCTGGTTTGCGCGTAAGGTATAGATAATAAGCGTTTTGCGCGAGTTCTAAAATTCTCTGCATATTCAGTAGCCGCTCGACACTTCTATCCTCGCTACACTCTAAGATGAGAGATTTAATTCTGTATTCTTCTTGCTGCCAGTCAGCATGTTTGCGCTGCCAGAATGATTCTGGAATCTTGCCGTCCAGCTTGTCCGTGTAGGCCGCATCCATGCGCACGTGTAACGCAGTCAGTTCACGGTCCAACCGTGCACGTTCCTGGGCGACTTGGGAACGCATCTGCACGTGTACCCGTTCGAGAGATGCGCCGATGCGCTTTGCAATCTCTCCCGGGATTTGCACGTCCCTCAGCACGTGTCCCAAACGCTCTGCAATTTCCTCTTCTCGAAACCTGGGCAGCTCACATTTTCCACGGTATCCAGTGCAGTGGTAATACACGTACTTTTGCTTCTTTATCTCTGCCGTGACGGTGCAGTTGTCGTGCGCACACGTGAGCAGTCCACGAAAGGCCAAATCGTGCTTGCTGTATTTCGGTCGGTTGTGTCCGTGCAAAATAAATTGCACTTGCGCGTACAATTCGGAACTGATTAAACAGGGCTGTGTTCCCTGGTACGTCTGGCCGCTCCATTCGAATTTTCCGATATAAAACGGGTTCGTGAGTATCTGGTACAAATTGGCTTTTGAAATGCACGTTCCCGTTACGTGCCGCAATTCTTTGCAGAGTGACTGGAGGGAATAACGTCCCGTCGCATACATTTCGAATACGTGCTTCGCAATTACGCTTTTTTCGGGGTGAATTTCGATGGTACGTGCAGATTGATTATTGCGGTATCCAAAGGGTGCACGTCCGGGGTACGTGCCCTGTGCAGCCTTCTCGTTCATGCCTTTTTTTACTTCTTCCCTCAAGTTTTCCGAATAATTGCGCGCCATGGCGAGGCGAATGTCGTGCATGAATTTCACTTGGGAACGTGCATCTTTTGAAAGTGTCTCGTTCTCCTTAACAAAATGGATATTGATGTCCAGATCTTCCAGAGTGAGGGCGTCCCGCTGATTGCGGTAAAGTCTATCGGTCTTTTCGACCAACAGAATCCGGCACGTCCGATTGCGTTTAAAGAACGTGACCATTTCGGCAAACTGCTTGCGACCGGCTGCCTTGGCAGACTCTACCTCGACAAAATCGCGAACAATTTCAATTCCATCCCTCGACGCGGCAGCACGTAGGAGCTTGACCTGGGCTTCTATAGAAAAGCCCTCCTCTCGCTGTTCACGGCTGGATACACGTGCATAGAGAACGCCTGTACGTGGGGTCATTTCGTCCCTTTCTTTTTGCTGGCCTTTGCTGCCTGTTTTGCCCACCGTGCTTGAACAGCATTGCGGGCTTGTTCGCTTCGCTGTTCAGCAGTGAGATTCGTCGCGCGCTGCCGCCCGCCAATACGGCCCTGTTTACGGAAGAATTCCAACGCGGCTTCAGGCAATTTGTTTGACTGTTTCATACGTAGGGGTTAAGTGTACGCTCCTTTACCTATTTGTGCTACGCCGTCAACTGTTTTGCTACTGATTCACGATACGTCTCAAAGATGGTTTGAGCCGTGATAGTGCGGTCCAGCTCGGGGTTCAAGAACGCCTCATATTTCTTGCGGTATCGCGCTCCATTGCCGGTTGAGTTTGCATTCAACCAGCGCCGGAATTGCTGCTCTCCCATTTCGCGATGGAGCTGGCTGAGGCGAGTTCCGGTAAGCCACGCGTCAAGACCAATCTTCGGAATAGTTGGAATTTTGGAACCTGTTCCATTCAAAATCTCCACGCTGGCAAAGGGATTGAAGTCGAGAAGACGCGGTAATAGACCAAAACAATCAATCTTGGCGGGGATTCGCCCACCGCCGAATTGACGCTCAACTCGCGTGATCGTTGCATCTTCCGCTATGCCAAACTCATGCATAAGGGTGAGCTCTTCTGCGTCCCGGCTTCGTTTGCGCTGCAATTTTTGCAACTGGTCTTTGTATTCGGCCACTTTGTCGTAAATCCTGACGATATTCGGACGCTTTCCTGCGCTGATGGTTTGAATTCCCGCCTTGCCGACTCTTTGGTATTTCAAAAGGCCGACTTCGTGTGCAACGCGCTTGAATTTGATGCGGGTTCGGTTCAGGAACCATTCGACAGGCACTCCGTCCATGTCGGCGCAAAGGTCAATACGCATGATCTCTAGATCATCCGGCGCACAATCGAAACACCCTTCAATCTGCATCGCAAGACCGCTATAGCTCTTCTTGGAGGTATCTAGCAGTTCCAGCTTATGTTCGCCTGCGTGGGGTTCATTTTCTTTCCTCTTCAGCCCGTAGTGAAGTAGAGCATCGATTCCGACAGGACGAATGTCTGTCACCCTCTCGTACCGGCCAGAGCTCATGGTTCTAGTGCTGTTTTTGAAATGGCGACTCTCAAGAATGAATTCACGGACCCGTGGACTGAGAGGGGTTAAAGGAGGCAGTCGGAGTTCGAGCTTGTCGATCACGCCCCCAACTCCTGCTCGTCAATTTGACGTGAGTTGCAGGCTATTAGACAGGGCCTGCAACTCAGGGCGGCGTCGCCGCCCTGGTGGACCTCTGCCGCCGGTGGAGCCGCAAAAGGCAGTTTGACCGGATTACACTGCACGCAAGAAACCGCCATACCAAGCGCTATAGCGGCCCGCCGTGAGGCTAGACGGCTTGGAATGTGCCACAACAAGGATGCGTGACAAGTAAGTACCTGGAGACTGATCTGAAGTGATTTAGGAACGCGCGCTGCGCGCGCGAAGTGCATGGGGCTCTGCCCCATACCCCGGAACGGCTTTTGATCCTTACCGGCAGGCAGGGCGATTGATTCCCCGCCTGCCGTCTTGCAAGAGGCAGCGTGCCGTATAAGTCGCGGGGCGGAGCCGTTCAAGAACCGTTGCCCGCTCTGGTTTTCGCTGCGTCTTGCAAACTCGTCCTTCATCTCAATGGCCCTTTTTGTATATGTGTGGCCCGCTGCATACTGGACACAAATCCTTCAACGCGAAGTTGCGCTTGAGGTGCTGCTCAAAGTAGCCATCTTTACGCTGCCACGTCCGCACAACTCGCCAGGGAATGCCGCGTTTCGTTACGGCAGCCAGTAAAGGAGCGCCACGGCCAGCGCGATGCGCCTTCACCCGTTGCGGAATGTTTGTGCTGAAGCCCAGGTAGTGCTGCGCGCCATTATAGCGACGAGCAAAATGCACCAGGTAGACCGAGCCAATAATGTGGCCGTGACGGCGATGATTGAAGAATTTCATTAGAATGGCACCCTTTCTGTGAGCACGATGTAACGCCGCTTTTTCATGCCACGCGGAACGCGGCTAATCAGAAAGCCACCCCGTTTGCGCGCTTTGGCTTCTGCATTGTCTTTGGCGCTGTAAGAGCCGTGAAAGGCGTAGGCGTAACCCTCGCCCGCTGGTTTCTTTTTGCGTTTCATAAGTTCACCTCATTTGCGTTTGGGTTTGAAGCACGAGCTTCCCGGTCCCAGAGGTCCAGGGTCTCGAAGAACTGAATCAGGATTTCGATGTGGGAATCTTCGAGGGCATAGGGAAGGTCAGAATCAGTTTGTGTGGACTGTGTAAAGGAGACCCGCGCTGCGCGCCGGAACTGAACGGCGGGGCTCTGCCCCGCACCCCGGCCAGTTTTACGCTGAGTGTTGCCCGCTGCGCGGAGCCGGGAATCGTTTTTGGAGCTTGTTGCAGGAAGGAATTGAAGTGGTGGGCGAGCCGCTGGCTTTCGGCCAGCCGTCAATGGAGGTGTAGGCCGTCTCAGCCCCGGATCGGACTGGCGAACCGATTCTCCGGATTTTGGTCGGACCGCACTCCGCTCGCCCATGTGAATAACTTCTGCCCATCAAATCGCCACAACAATAACGCGTGATTTTGGCGTCAATAGTGCCAAAATGGTGTGTAGGGTTTTGGCGGAGGATGTGTGGACGAAATAATTCGGGAGAAGATTGTTACGGCTATTGAGAATGGCGTACGTGCTGCAGGAGCAATAGACTATGAAGGCGGGATGAAACAGGCAGAAAAACTTATAGAATTCGCCTACAGCGGCGTTCGATCGATTCGGACTATCGAAGAACTCAGAAGTGCGCTAGATTCTTGCCCTCCCATGTCGAAGAGCGAGGAAAAGATTGTTCTGCTGTCGATGCAACTCTTGCCCCAAGTGCTTAGAATTGGCCTCAAAATGGCCGCTAAGAAGGCGACTTCCACTCTTCCCTCATCTCCTGCCGGGCGCCCACGTGCTACTACTGCCACGGAAACTCAAGAGCTTCTGATTTATATTTCGGAACTTCACCGTAAAGGATGCAGCCTTAAAGTCGCCAAAATTCGTGCTTCCATGAAATACGGGCATAGCCCACGAACAATTGAGCGGCTCTGGTCAAATAGAGGTGCTATCCGGGAGGATGAGCCAAATATTCAGGACGCTCTCAGGTTCATTGGTTCAGGAGAGTTGCATTAGGCCGCCAAAGCAGGACGCTCTGCGCGGACTCGATGCCTTTAAGGTTGGCATTGATTCTCTTGGCCGATTTTCTTGCAATCACGCAGTGATGATGGTTCTATTCTGTCGGCGCAACTATTAGGGCGGCGCATCGGCTGTGGCATCGCGAGGTTCGAGAGAATTTGTTTAAATCTTAGACTCGCATGAGGCAAGGAGCTCTTTTATCCGGTTCAAGCAAGCGCCAACCTTGTCCCTTCTCTCGCTGCCATAGAGGTTTCGCCTGAGAGCAATAACTTCCGCGACATCTATGCTATCCGCTATCAGAATCCCCTGAGACCGGGCTCGGCTGTCAGCTCCTGATTGAAATCCCTTGTGCGAAACAATCAGGCCAATCATTGCCCCTCGGGCCTCTTTGAACCAGCTTGGCACTATTGCATTGGTTTGCGGCTGTCCACCCTCTCTCACTTCATGCAGTGTTTGCAAAAACACCTTCATCGCGTCCGGCCCGATCGGGTTGCTCCACATCTTCGACTGCACGACAACACGAAGTGGATGATGGATACTTCCCAATAAATGTGAGGCTCTGGCGTGCTCAATAAGCCCAAACGCATCTATGCCTCCCTCAGTTCCTTTGCGGGTCACGTTCACTCGAGTCGCCCCTAGTGCTTCAAGGAGCACACAGGACATTGCCTCGTATTCTCTATCGGTTAAGTCGTAGATCATTCTGAGAATTGCTGGTCTGTCCTGAACTCGGATTGCATTCAGGCGTGCCTTCCCCCGTAGTTGCTCGGGGGCAGGATAGCAATGAAAAGATCTTGTCTCGCTTGATTGGATCAAAAAAGAGGACGACACCCCGCGTGCCGTATGTAGCTCATTTGCTTTCACGACGAAATTCCAAAATTCCGCCTTATTCGCCTCTGCGTATGCAGCCGCAGAATATGCGTCATATTTGAAGCAATCCTGAGCAGCTTGGGTCAATAATGACTCGCAGCTATGGACCCCGATGAGGTCTAGTCTCAATAGCCAATCAAGGAGTTGCGGCTTCTTTGGTTTAGTCACCACTTTACAAATCCGTAAGAACGGCTGTTAGGGTTGCCTTCTTTTCGTTGAATCGCCGTTGCAATTCGGCATTCTTGATGATCTTAAGAGGCATCTCTTCGATGGCTTTTATGCAAGAATCCATAGCCTCGAAAACAATCTCAACCCGGTCAGCGTTTTGTTCGGCTTTCTTCTGAATCTCCTTCGCAGCAGCCATTGCCAAAACATCGGGCAATGCCTGACCGGTCCTGAACTGCTGAAAGGATGCCTCGTTCGACTTCAGTAATTCCGCGAGTGCCCTGATGTCGTCTCTGCGTAGAAGGCGCCGCTTCTCAAAATCACCCAAAGCCGTATCCGCTTCGTCCACATTCGGCTTCGGATAGATCCATCCAACAAATTCATTGAAGTTAAGCGCATTATTGAACTTCTGTTCTTCTTCGCTCCATTCCAGCCATTCACGAACCTTAATACTGCTTCGGCTAAAGATCTCCTGAAAAAACAGATAAGAACGCTCATCGACTTCCGAGATATAGTCAGACTCTTGTTTCGCTTGCTTAAAAGCGTAAAAACCACGCACCCACTGCCCGGCTCCAAACGGACTAAGCCCGAACCTCCGACCGACCTCTCCCAACGACAAATTTTCAGATTCCATTTGCTCAACCAATAATTTTGCTTTGTTATACGCGGACCACTCAACAATCCCAGAAATATGACGGAGCCCTTGAAAGACCCACGCGGCGTCTGCATCCTGCCCAACGTATTTCAAGCAGGGGATATTTGCAAACGTTGCTCGAACTTCTATCGGGACATCTTTGCCCTCCGAGTCAACTGCACCAACAAGCTTGGCTGCGCAGATTCGACGATTCCCTTCAAGGACAACGTAACCGCCTTTGCTAAGAGAACGAACAACCACCCGGTCAATTGGGAGATATCCGTTGACCTCCATGCTCATTTTGAGCTTGTCAATTCCATAGCCTTGAACAAGTCGGGCACGGGCGCCTTCTTGCACTGCTTCAAGTGGTACGTCCGAATCGGGTACATTCTGCCAACTCGAGGTAACAAAGCGAGGATTATTCGGGTCCAAATATATCTCGGAAAGAGGGATGTCAATTGGAATTAGGTCTTGGGAAATTGCGGACATTGTCATGAGGTTCACCCTTCCTTTAGATTCGGTGAGAATCACAGCCTAAACGTCTCCGATCAGATCACTCCGTCAATTATCCATCAGTCTGAACGCGAGCTGAGAAAATTCCTCTGCGAAACCTTGGACTCCACAAGGGACGTTGTGTTCTAATGGCCACGACTTTCATTAGGAGGATAAATGGGAAGCAGCGGATCGGGAAAGATCAGCGACTATCCGGGTTCTGCGTCCACAGGCAAATCCGGCGGCGAAGGCGGTGGCAGCGATGCCGGCGCGGAAGACCGCTGTGAAAAGGCATTCAGCGCCCGATTGGAAGATGTGGAGCAATCAGAGTACTACCGGAAGTACGGAAAAACGCCTCCGATTGGCACACGAGTGGAAGTAGGCATGCGCAAGCGCCCAGTCGCTCAAACAACCGGTGGAGAAAGCATCGGGAATCTTCCGACCTCCTTCAACTACATCGCCTCCTGCATGAAGGAAGGATGGGCTTATATTGGCGTGGTTCAAAGCGCGAAAAGCGGCCCGCCGGTTGCCTCCATCCAAGTTGACTTCGCTGCGATCCATCCATGATGAAACCTAGCAAGCCAATTCCATTACTGGTCGGCGAGATATTTGTCGATTTCACATTGACGGAGCCTGGCAAAGAGAACAAACTGAGGCTCGGTGGAGTCGCGCACGCTGCTAGATGCTTTTGGGCTCTCGACGTGCCGTATAGCGCCGCCGTCGTATTGCCGCGTTACCTGGAAGAAACCGCACGCAAATATTTCAAGGCCCTTGGATGTGTTGACTTTCACGTACTAGGCCAAGTGATGGGAGCTCCAAACGTAACAGTAATTCCTGATGCAACCGAGGTTGCAGACCAAGAGTACGACACGCTCCTGCGCGACGAAAAGACAGTTGAATTATCGGGGCTTGACCTGTCCAACGAGGTTTTTGAAGACATATTGGTCTTCCCAGGTAGCTACGATCTTGTCGAAGTCTGCGAGTCTCTACCGGATAACTCGCGGCTCCACTTGGACGTTGCTTATGATGTTGATAACCCTGACATGCTTGCTAAGCTCCCGCAGCTGGTCGAGACGATTCTGATTTCGACCTCCTCGCCGCTGTTCAATTCCATCACTGAGAGCAGCCCACAGGGACTGGCCAAGTTTTTTGAAGCTTGCGCTCCCGCCACATTGATCATTAAGGAGAATCGAGGTGGAGCGAGAATGTTTTTGGTCAAGAACATGGCAACCGAGGCACTGCCCGCTCAGCTAGGTGCAACAGTCAATTCCGTGGGAGTTGGGGACGTGTTTGCAGCCGCATACGTAGCGAACCTAAAGCACGGATGCATTGAGGCCGGTTGGCGCGCGACTTATGCTGCGGCCGCCTATTCACAGACGACTTACCCTGATCTCTTTAGGACCTACATTCGACGTGATTTGAACCTGACCCTGGAGGAAATGCAAGATCTCGGGGCGTACTTTTGCCGTGGGAAAAACGGCAAGAGTACCCAATTTATCTCGCTGCACCCGATTTTAGCTATGGCGATCGGCAAGCCATCGACAAAGCAATTGCCTCGCTCACTTATCACAACTTCTTCGTCCATCGCCCTGTCGTCGAGAACGGCGAACTTCCATCGGGCTCCAATCCAACGGCCCTCCAAGACACATTTCAGGCGGACTACGACCTGTTGAAACAATGCGCGCTGCTTTTTGCTGTTCCAACCGGGCGAGATCCCGGCACACTAGTGGAGCTTGGGGTCGCGATTGAGGCAGGTGTGCCCGTCGTTGTCTACGACCCTGCAGGCGAGAACGCCAATACGATGGTGATGGCCGGGGCGCAACATTATTCGAGGGACCTCGACAGTTGCCTTAATGCCGTATTCAAAATCCTATCTGGAGCTGAGCAACAATGACCACAGCACTGCTACTTTGTTCGGGTGGCCTCGACTCGACAACCCTCGCGTATTGGCTGCTCGAGCGTGATGTTCAGCTGGCCCCCATATTCCTCGACTATGGCCAACATTGCGTAGAGAAGGAATGGGAGACGCTCAACCAAGTATTGCCGACAAAGTGTGCACTGCCACTCGAGCGAATCGATGTTTCCGGCATCTTTCGCGGTTCGAAATCACGGCTTATTGTTGAGCCGAACCTCTGGTGCGAATCTGTCAAGGACGAAGACCTCTACATACCCTATCGGACCCTGCTATTCCTCTCGATTGGCGCAGCTTGCGCTCAGACACGCGGACTTGCCGCAGTGTATAGCGGTTTTATTAACAGTAATCATGCAAAGGAAATTGACTGCTCAGCAGGCTTCCTAAACAGTGTCGACTCACTGGCCGAAAATGTTGGACCAGTCCGCTTCCATATGCCGTTTCGCAATTGGTCGAAGTCGCAGGTGGTGGCAGAAGCAGTGCGTTTAGGGGTGCCAATCGGCGTTACCTATTCGTGTCAACTGCTAAGCGACACCCCCTGCGGAGCTTGCCCTAATTGTGTTGAACGATTGAATGCTATCGAAGCCAATCGAGGATGATTTGATGCAGCCCTCCACCATTCTTGAGGAATTGACCTACGCCCGTCGTGTTGCAGATTATGCGGATGGGCTCGGCATCCACTATATGCCAGTCAAGCCCCGCGTGGCATCCGACCATTTGGGAGCGGCGCTTGCCGACGCGGTCCTCCAAGCCGGTGTAAGTTATCAAACAGTTGTGCGCACGAGAATCGATCGAATACACTCACGGTTTCCTGAAGCAGCTACGCTTTCAGGCCTCATTGTTATTCTTGAGCTGCATGGAGTCGCTGATTTCCTTTTATGGAGCCATCCCACTAAGACCCTGCGCTTTGAATCGCTCACTCAGCTCTTGGCTACTCAAGGCATCGGCACCACCTTCGAACTCAAGTGCTGGCTGAAACGAAGCGACACGCGAAAGCACCTTCTCGGCGTCCACGGAATTGGCCCCAAGACCTGCGACTATCTAAGCTGCTTAGTCGGCATCGACTGCATCGCCGTGGATCGGCACGTGAGGACTTTTGCTAATGAGGCCGGTGTGACCATCAGCGACTATGACCGATTAAAATCTGTCGTCTCCTACGCGGCAGATCTTCTCGGCATGACACGGCGCGATTTTGATGCCTGGATTTGGAAGACTACGTCCGCGAGAAATACAACCGCCCGCCAGCTATCTCTTATTTAGCACCGTGCGAAACGTCAGCCACAATCATGGGCAGCGGTAAACAATAGCTATCCGGTCGGTTTCCACAAACGCCGATTTCGACGGTGACCGGTCCCGAGTTGCTGGTCATCGGATTCCTACCACAACAGCAAAATTCGGGGATCTAATTCTGCAAGCCCGGTAAGCCTCATCAGCCTCCTGAATTTAAGAAAATAGTTCTGAAATCGTCTTCCAGGGCCGACCATTTATCTCTCCATTCAAAAATAAAACGGGCCATGCCAGTACTGGCGCGGCCCGTTTTAATTCCAGAGAAATCAGCCTAAGCTGACCGCTGCCTACGAGTTTACTCTTGTGCTTCTCCAGCGATCAACTTGAGCGTGATCTGTTTGCGGCCGCGATAGAAAGTAACGCTGATCGTATCGCCGGCTTGGTGCTTCTCCATGAGAGCGTTGACCTCTTGCGGGTCGGTTACTTGATGGCCATCAATGGCCACGATGAGATCGCCGCCCAACAGGATTGGGGTATTACCTACGTAGGCCTGCTGGTTGCCGCCATGCAGGCCGGCCCGCTCGGCAGCTCCGCCGGGTAGAACCTGCTGGATCAAGATTCCAGAGTCTGCGGCCAGGCCCATCTGCTGGGCCAGATCGGGACCGATGGCATAAGAAACAATGCCCAGCGAAGGCCGTTTCACCTTCCCGTAGCGGGTCAGGTCGGCCAGCACGGCCTTGGCCGTGTTGATCGGGATGGCAAAGCCGATGCCCGAACTTTGGTCGGCGCCGTTTGAGGCAATCATGGTGTTGATGCCGATGACTTCTCCGCGTGAGTTCAACAGCGGCCCCCCGGAGTTGCCGGGGTTGATGGCCGCGTCTGTCTGGATGGCGTCTTCAATGGGCGCGCCTTCAGATCCTCCAATTGTCCGGATGGAGCTGATAATGCCCCTGGTCATGGTGCCGCTTAGGCCGAAGGGGTTGCCGATCGCGTAGACCTTTTGGCCGACCGATAGCCCACTGGAATCTGCCAGCGTGACCGGCTCCAAGTTGGGAGCGTCTATCTGCAGCAGCGCGAGGTCATGCGTCTTGTCGACGCCAATTACCCTGGCCTTGTAGGGAGAATGTTTGTTGTTGAGCGACACCTGGATGCCGCGATTGGCACCAGCCACCACATGGTAGTTAGTCAGAACATGGCCTGCCTTATCGAGAATGAAGCCAGAGCCCTGGCCCTGCTGCGGCAGCGGTTCAAAAAAGAAGTTATACACCAGCGATTTCGAGGTGATGTTGACCACCGAAGGCAGCACCCTTTTGTAGATGCCTATATTGTTTTGCTCTTCGGCGTCGTAGGCAGGCGCTGCTTCGGCCTCGGTCAATTCCAGAGAGGTGCCGGAGTTCGTGGTGTGCAACAGATGAGCCAGAGACACACGATCAAATCGAGAAGGCAGATGGGTGGTGAGAAACCAAAATCCACCCACAAGCAGAACAATCAGAAGAAGAACCAAAGAAGCGCGGCGCAATTTCATAGAGTGTCAACCTCTAAAGTGGTGAGAGAGCAGCGATAAGCGGAAAATGCGGAGTTGTCAGGTCAGCAAAGCTAGCCCGACGCCGCGAACGCACGCGAAGTGTGGCTGACTCAGCCTACTCCGCAAGGAAAACTCTGATCACTATTCTAAAGACTCTTCAGCCAGAAAATTGTTGCTCTCAGCCAAAAGTCGAAGCCACAATTGTTCTACCTGGAGGCGAAGAGAATCCGTATCTCCCGCATTTTCCACAACATAATCGGCGCGTGAGGCTTTGATCGCATCGGGAATCTGGTGTGACAATCGCAGCCGGGCCTGGTCTGCGGCACTCTCGCAGCCTACGCCCGTGGGACAGACGCGTGCAACGAAGCGAGCAATCTTCACCTGGTCGGGCGCAGTAACCACCACGACGCGATCCATGCGCCGCCGCCAGTCGGCCAGCACCGTCTCGCTTTCCCCGCGTGCTCGAGCGTCGCGCTCTACTTCAAAAACCAGCGCCGACTCGACAACGGCCACAGCGGCAGGATTGTGAGCGAAGACCTGAGCCGCCCATTGCTCTTCCGCGGCAATCACCGCGGGATGAACAATCGCATTCAGCTCTTGCAGGCGGCCACATTTGAAAGCCAAATCTGCCAGCTTTGCCCGATTTAATCGGCCTTCAGCGGTAACGACCTCTTGCCCAAAATCGCGCACTATCTCCGAAAAAACCGGCTGTCCTGGCTCCATCAGCGCCCGGCCCAGCTCATCGGCTTCAATGACCTCAGCTCCCAATCTGCGCAGAAAATCAGCGACAGTGCTCTTGCCACTGCCTAACCCGCCAGTGAGACCAACTCTCAGCATCTACAGTCCTCGCCGCATCTTGGCGGCACGCACAGTGTTGGCCATCAGCATGGCCGTCGTCAGCAGCCCTACGCCGCCCGGAACTGGCGTATAAGCGCCGGCAAACTCGAAGGCCTTCGGATGCACGTCACCCACCAGTGTCGAACCGTTCTTGGCAAACGCGGCCTCGCGTTTGGCATTGCCCGCAAAGAAGCGTGCAAACTCGGCGGGATCGGTGATCCGGTTGATGCCCACGTCTATAATGGTCGCTCCCGGCTTCACCATTTCCGGCGTAATGAAGCCCGGCCGTCCAATCGCGGCCACAAGAATATAGGCCTGCCGCGTGACCTCGCCGAGGTTCCTTGTTTTGGAGTGGCAGATGGTCACCGTTGCGTGCTGGTGCAGCAGTAGCATTGCTGCCGGCTTGCCCACCAAATCGCTGCGACCCACCACCACAGCGTTTTGCCCGCTAATCGGAATGGCGCTGCGCTGGAGAACTTCAATTACTCCAGCCGGTGTGCACGGAGCCAGAGCCGTCCTTCCGGCCTGCAAGAGGCCCGCGTTCAAGGGATGGAGACCGTCCACATCCTTCGTCGGCAATATCGCGTCCAGCACGGTCTTTACGTCTATGTGCGCGGGTAAAGGCAATTGAATCAGAATGCCGTCAATTTCGTCGCGTGCATTGAGATTAATTACCAGATCAAGCAACTCAGCAGTGGTCGCGGACTCTGGCCGTTTGATCAGATCGCTATATATGCCAACCTCGCCGCAGATTCTCACCTTGTTGCGAACGTAAATCTCCGACGCAGCCACATTCCCCACCAGCACCGCAGCCAACCCCGGCCTGATCCCCTGCGCAGTCAGCGCGCCAACTTCTTCCGCCACTTCCTGCTTGATTGCCGCGGCAATCGCCGCACCATCCAGAATTCTTGGCATTCTTTCGCTCCAAATCTAATCGTATCGCCTTGTGCCTCGGAACAGAACTGACGCACCTTAAGCAGATGGACCAGACGCGGCTCCAACATCTCGATCGCGTATTATTTGCCAGATATTACTCTTGGTTCAAACTATCCTTTACACAAGATTAGTTTATTAGAACTAACTCATTCAACACAGGTTACTGATGAATTCACTCCTTTTGCCGAAAAGGCTAGTAGCTCGCATTTTCCGCCGCGCAATGCCTTCAGTGGCATCAAACGAAGGTAAGTCGGCAAGAGTGCGTTAAGACGAAGGGAGAATCTGATTATGCAGTTTGAGAGGCAAAAGGATGAGGCGATCGCTCCCTCCTGGGCTCATCTGCGTATTCCTCCATTTCCTCAGGTTGCCCTTAAAGTGCTGCAACTGGCCACCAAAGAGAATGCGCAGTTGCATGAATTGAGTGACCTTATCTCAGAGGACCCGGCATTTGCCAGCGAAGTTCTCACCATTGCCAATTCGCTTTTATATGCGCCACGCTATCCCGCCAGCAGTATTCTGCAGGCAATTGCGGTGCTCGGCGCCAACAATTTGCACGGCCTTTGCCTCACTGTTGGCGTGCGCGGTTACATGGGCCATCATCTCAACCAACCAGCTATGAAGGCCATCTTTCGTCATAATCTAGCCTGTGCCTTGATTGCGGATCAAGTGGCATCTGTTGGCTTCTTGGACCGGGATGTTGCGTACACTTCTGGCGTAATGCACGATATCGGGCGATTGGCGTTGGCTGTGATGAGGCCCAGTGAGTACAGTTTCGCGTTGGGCGTGCATAGCGGACCTTCCGCAAGCATTCTCAAGGTTGAGCGGGAGCTCTTCGGTTGGGATCATTGCGAGGCGGGACGGCAACTGGTCGTGGACTGGAATCTGCCTCCAGATTTTGAAGGCATTGTCGCCAATCATCACGAGCCGCGACAAAAAGACGGACCCTGGGGTATGCCGGAATTGATCAACGTTTGCTGCCGTATGGCCGACACGGCTGGCTTTCCCGCGTTTCCCGGCTGCGAGGTCACCCCATTCCCTGATCTGCTGGAGGAACTTCCCACGCGAGAACGCAATCTATTTCACACTTCTCTTGAGCCCCTCGCCTTCGAGATCGCCAAGAAAATCAACGCGGTAGAGTCGGATTAACCTGTTGTGGAAAATACAGTGGATTCCAGCCGATCACACGTTACCTTGGTCCATTGCATTTCTCTTGCCCTAGTCGTAGAGTTACGCCATGTTTCTCGATAGTCAAGACGTTCGCAGGGCATTTGGCGCTGATGAATTTTTCCCCTACTTCCAGCCCTTGGTGGAGCTGAGAACCGGCAAGCTGGTCGGCTTTGAAGCTCTTGCCCGCTGGAACCATGAGCGCCTGGGAACCATCTCGCCAGACGCGTTTATTCCCATCATGCAAAAGTGCGGCTATATTAATGCGTTGACGCGGAAGTTATTGGAAAAGACATTCGCGGCAGCATCTATGTTGCCGGCGACATTGCGCTTATCCATCAATCTATCTCCTTTGCAACTGGTGGATGAAACGCTGCCCGGACAGATTGCCACCGTGGCCGCGCGGGGCAACTTTTCACTGAGCCGATTGACGGTCGAGATGACCCAAAGCGCCATGCTAGAAGATCTAACCTGTGCGCAAACGGTCGCCGCTGAAATCAAAGCCATGCATTGCCGGCTGGCGCTGGACAACTTCGGCACCGGGCACTCCAGCCTCTTTCACCTCCAGGCCTTGCCCTTTGATGAACTCAAGATCGACCGCGCCTTTGTCCACGCTATTGCGCACAATAGGGATAGCAAGAAGATTGTCGCCGCGCTCATTGGTTTGGCCCAAAGCATGAATCTGACGACCGTGGCTCAGGGTGTGGAAACTGAGGAGCAGGCTGACCTGATGATCGAGCTGGGATGTGACCTTGCTCAGGGATGGCTCTTCGGCAAACCTGCCGCCGCCAGCGAGATTCCGCGGATGATCTCTGAAACCCCCGGTATTTGCGAGGCTTTCTCGTTCTCTCTCGCAGAGGTTTAGACTGGTAGCGGAGAAACCACAATGAAATTTGGATGGGCGAAAATTGTCGCCGGTCTGGCAATTCTGCCGGTGGCGCAGTCGTGGATGCATGCACAGTTCAATGGCGGCGCACCATCTCCTGCCAGCGCATTTTCCATTCCCGCCACGGACTTGCTTCAACCCGAGGAGTTGAACCGTCTTCTACATCTGCAGGGCGCAAAGAAGCCACTGGTTCTGCAAGTGGGTTCGCGCATGCTCTTCGCTCAGGCTCACATAGCGGGCTCAGAATATGTCGGGGCCGGTGCGCAGCCCGAGGGCCTCAAACAACTCGAAACACGCGTTGCGCCGCTCCCCAAGAACACTTTCATCGTGCTCTATTGCGGCTGTTGTCCGTGGAACCGCTGCCCCAACATCGAACCTGCAATCCGGCTGCTGCACAATCATGGATTCACCAACGTGAAGGCTCTGTACATCCCCACCAACCTGGGAACCGATTGGGCTGATAAGGGCTATGCGATAGAGCGCGGACAGTGACCATTCGTTCCAGCGACTCCCGCAAACTGTGTCCTAACGGCCATACCGAGTTGACCTCGACCCCAATGTGCCGCTTACTGCTAGTCTGCCTGTTCGTGCTTTGCTTCGCCGCCACAGCGGCCCACGCAAATCCCGCCGAATTCCTGCTGAATCAAAAAGCCCCTGAGGTCACGCGTCGCGACTTGAACGGCGGCAGCCTCAATCTCGCCAGCCTCCATGGCAAAGTGGTGCTGTTGAACTTCTGGGCCACCTGGTGTGCTCCGTGTCTCGTTGAGATGCCCACCTTCAACCAATGGCAGGGGCAGTACGGCTCACAAGGCTTGCAAGTAGTCGGAATCTCAATGGACGACGACCCCGCATCAGCACGTCGGCTAACCGCAAAACTCCGGCTGAATTATCCCGTGGCCATGGGCGATGAAGCGCTCGGCCAACTCTACGGCGGAGTCCTCGGGCTGCCCTTGACCTACCTCATCGACAAACATGGAATCGTACGCGCACGCTTTCAAGGCGAGACCGACCCGAAGACGATTGAAAGCCAGTTGAAAGATTTGTTGGATCAACCTTGAGTCCTGCGTCCCGATTGTCCTGCTGACAAGTCTAACCAAGCCCGCGCTGCACGTGCTCAACCACAGACTCCCAATCCCACGGCTTAGGTTGGCGAAAAAGTCGGAGCGTTGGATACCAGAGGCTCTCAGAGCATGCTTCAAGCCAGCGCCAATCCGCGGCAAAAGGCAGCAGCAGGCAAACTGGAAGGCCTAGCGCTCCGGCCAGATGAGCCGTCGAATTATCAATCGTCACAACCTGATCCATCGCCTCTACCTGCGCCGCAAAGTGGTCCAAATCAGCGAACTGGTCTACGCTGCGATCAATTAGTAGCGGCACGTCGGCAGACGCAGCCTGTTCTTCCAGCGCGTCAAAATCCCCGTATTGCAAACTGATCCAGCGAATCCCGGAGAGCGCAAAGAGCGGAGCCAGCATCTTCAAATCGATGCAGCGCTTGCGCCCTGTCCTCTGATTTTTTGTCTGCCACGCAAGCCCAATCAGCCGCCGTCCGTCCTTATACTGCGCGCGAAAACCTTCCCGATCCACCGGATCAGCCTTCAGATACGGCGAGGTTGTGGCGGCAAAATCTGCCTCACTCTTCCGAAGCAACCCCGGCAAACTCCCTGTTGGCAATTGCGCCCCAATCTCCATCGACTCCGACTCAGCCGGCCCGCAGCCAGAAACCACTTCGATCTGCGGAAATGACCGTGTAAAGAGCGGTTTCAGCCGCCGGTCGCAATCCAGCGTAATGCGATTGCCCGTGCGCACGGCCTCCGGCAGCAGCCCGGCAAATTGTATCTCGTCGCCGATGCCCTGCTCACCCCATAGCAGCAATCGACCCGCCGCCAGCCTCTCACCCGTCCAACTCGGCTGCGGATACTCGCGCCAAGGTGTGTCGTGATCGGTTGACTGCCAGCGGCTTTCGTATGTGCGCCATCCCGTCGCAAAATCCCCGCTTCGCAACTGTGCCAACGCCAAACCAAATCGCGCCTGGGGATAACCCGGCTTAATCTCTACAGCCTGCCCCATCGCCGCCAGCGCCTCATCAAGCCGGCCAAGCCCCTCCAAAACACAACCCAGGTTATAGTGCGCCTCGGCATACTCTGGCGTCAGAGCCACAGCCCGCTCAAAGCTGGCCGCTGCTGCTTCCAGTTGATCGAGCGTGTGCAGCGTGTTGCCTAAGTTATAGTGAGCCTCGGGCAGCCCCGGTTTAAGTGCAATCGCGTGTTCGTAGTAGGCCTCAGCCTCGCTTAATTTACCCTGAGCCTGACGCAGGTTGCCCATGTTGTAATAGGCGTCGGCATACTCCGGCTTCAAGGCCAGCGCCCGCTCATAGCAGGCATCCGCTTCATCCAGCTTGCCTTGCGCTTGCAATGCATTGCCCATGTTGCCATGGACCTCCACCATCTCCGGCTTGAGCGTAAGCGCACGCTGATAGCTGGCCACAGCCTCCTCCAGCCGGCCTTGCGCCTGCAACGAGTTGCCCAAATTGCCGTGAACTTCGGCCATTCCCGGCTTCAGCGCCAGCGCCCGTTCGTGACTCTCCACAGCTTCTTCCAACTTGCCCTGCGCCTGCAAAACATTCCCCAAGTTGACGTGCGCCTCAGCCAGATCCGGCTTCAATTTAAGCGTCCGCCGAAAGCGCGCCTCGGCCAGCTCTCGTTTGCCCTGCACCTCCAGCACCGCGCCCAAATTCATCTCAGCCTCAGCCATCTGCGGATTGCGAGCCAGCGCCTGCTCATAACACTGCGCGGCCTCCTCCATCCGCCCCAACGCCTGCAACGCCGTGCCCAGGTTGGAGTGATACGCCGCCGGCCGTTTGTCGCGGGCAATCGCCTTCCCAATCAGCTCGACGGCCACATCGTCACGCCCCACCTGGTGCGCCAGCACACCCAGCAGATGCAGCGCATCGGCATGATGCGGATCAAGCTCCAAAATCCGCCGATAGATCCCCTCCGCCTCAGCCAGTTGCCCGCGCTGGTGAAACTCGATGGCGTGGTTGCACATTCCATGCAGGTCCACCGGCGGACGCTGGCTTTGCTTGCGCGGAACCAGATGCAGCAATCGATTCATGGCCTCAGTGTAAGTGTGAGAGCCTTCTCATCTAGTAGCAATTCTTCGATTGTGCCAGCTTGTTGCTACACGTTTTTCCCGCTCTGGAGCTTTCCCGTTCCGGGTTCTGATGGACACGCTTCGGATGAGACTCTACCATGGGTGCTGCGACACTTCGCCAGTACATAGGAGATATGGAAGATTTTCTTCTTATGTTTGTAGACTTGCTCTTTGAGGTGTTGATTCAGGTTGTTGGTGAAGCAATCCTCGGAATGATTGTTCGTTCTTCTCGAAATGCAATTAAGAAATCAGAACCAATTAGTCCTGTCTTGGCAGCGGTAGGTTATCTGGTGCTTGGTGCTGCTTGCGGCGTCGTGAGCATATTTTTCTTTCCACACCCACTCATCCACCCATCCAGAATCCACGGCATCAGCCTTCTGGTAAGCCCCGTCATTACTGGCCTAATCATGGCGCAGGTGGGCCTCCTGCTTCGCCGGAAAGACAAAAACACGGTTGGAATAGAGAGCTTCTGGTATGGATTCACATTTGCTTTTGGTGTGGCTCTCATCCGCTTCATCTTCATAAGTTAACCGGGTACCCAAACTCTGGATTTTCAGACCGGGGAATTTACAATTCTCAAAGCATCCGTTCATCCAGCCGTCGGCGTCTTGAAGCCGCTGGCCGCAACCCGTCCCACCCCGCGCAGCAAAGCCTTCACCGGCCAACAGCCATCGTCGCCGGGAAAGAATATCTCCCCGCTGCGGCGAACCTCCGGGCGATAGTACCAGCGTTTGACCAGCGCCAGATGCCCCTGTCGCACTGTGGCCGACGGAGCTTCCTCAACTTCAACCAGCGCTGCCAGCACCGCCTCCATGCGGTCTTCGAGAACGCCGCGAGCGGGTTTGGCGGACGGGGTGCTTGTGACTTCAGAAGAACTTCCCGCAGGGGCTAAAGCCCCATCTTGTTTTGAAGCATTTGCGGCACGACTAAAGTCGTGCCCTTTCAAAACAACATGCGTTTCCGCTCCAGCAGTTGGTTCAGTCTCAGCCGTGCTGATCCCTGACCCCTGATCCCTGCTCCCTGCCGTTTCCGCAATCGCCTCCACCGCTATTGGCTGCGCAAACAACGAAGTCGATCCCGACTGCTCATTCTGGATTCTCATCCCAAGCGTCGAAAAACCGTGCGGACCGCGGAGAATGCCATCTTCGTAAAGAAAGACAGCCACCTCGCCCGGAACCGCCGACGCTTGCAAAATGACCGTACGTAGCTGTGACATCGGCCGCACCAGCTCCGGCGCCAAGGCTCGGACACTTTCTACGCGCTGTATCTGTGTATGCAGCGCGGCGGCGGCCTCGAACTCCAGCTTTGCCGAAGCCTCGTCGCGCTGGGTGCGCAGCGTAACGAGAGAGCTCTCTCCGCGCGTAGCCATGAACCGCTCCACCGCCCCCGCCTCTTCCGCGTAGCGCTCGTCCGTGCAGCCCTGGTAGCAGGGCGCAAGGCACATCTTCATCTCGGAGTAGACACAGCCAGGATGATCCGGCCTAGGTTCCAGCTCCTCCGTGCAGCGACGCAGCAAAAACAGCTTCAACGCCTCGTCGGCAAAGCGCTCTGCCGCCGCACGCGACTGAAACGGCCCATAAGCCCAATCCGCCTCGCGCTGGCTGGGTCGATTGGTTACGACGATGCGCGGATAAGCATTGCTGCCCAAATAACGCACAAAAGCCGGAGCGCCCAGGTGCATCCGCTCCAGGCTTTTTGCGCCGTAGACCTTTTCCAAAAGAGTGAACTGGGCGAGCAGCCCCTCAAACTCCGAGCCGGTGAGCCGCCAGCGAATCTGCCGTACCCGCCCAGCCAACTGCAACCGCCGTGGATGTTTTGCGGAGGGCTGAAGCAGTCGTTCCAGCCGTCCGCGCAGATTCGGCGTCCGTCCGATGTAAGGCTCGGCGTGAGCCTCCGCGCCATATAGCGCAAAAACCGCCGCGCTCGCAGGCAGTTGACTCAGCGCGACTTTAGCATCAGCCGGATCGAAGGCTAGGGTTTCGAGTTGCAAAGGCACGACCATCGAAGTTACGCTCCCGCAATCGTCATCCCGTCAATGCGCAGCGTCGGCGAAGCCACCGCCCCACGAAATTCGAGGTCGTTGCCGATCGCCGTCACATTCATCAGCATCTCTGCCAGATTGCCCGCGATGGTCACCTCTTCTACCGCGTGAGTCAGCATACCATTTTCAATCCACAGCCCAGTTGCGCCACGCGAGTAGTCACCGGTGACCACGTTCACGCCAAAGCCCATCAGGCTGGTGACGTAAAGCCCCTCCTTCACATCTCCGATGATTTGATCCGGCGTAAGAGTGCCGGGCTCAAGGTATAGATTTCCGCAGCCAATCCCCGGTGTCCCCGCCAGTCCGCGTGAGGCGTTGTGCGTGGACTTCATCCCCAGTTTCCGCGCCGTGTATGTGTTCAGCAGGTAGTTGCGCAGAAATCCGTTCTCCACCACAACTGTTCGCTGTGAGGGCAGCCCTTCGCCGTCAAACGGCGAGCTGCCAAAGCCGCCCATCCCGGTCGGCAGCAGCATCAAGTTGTCGTCCACAATCGTCAAATTGGCCGCCGCAATCTGCGCGCCTAGCCGTCCAGCGAGAAACGATGCGCTGCGCCAGATGGCGTCGCCCGAGGCCGCCTCAAAGACCGAGCCAATCAACGACCGCGCCACCTCCGGCGCAAAGACAATCGGAACCCGCTGCGTAGCCACGCGTCGCGCCCCCAACCGCCGCAAAGCCCGCCGCGCTGCCTCTTTGCCAATCGACTCCGGCGACTCCAGATCCGCCAGCCGCCGAGCGCTCGACCACCAGCCGTCGCGCTGCATTGCGCCATTCACGTCCACCGCCAAGGGAGCCACCGAAACTCCGGCGTAGCTGGACCTGTAGCCGCCGTGGAAGCCGCGCGAGTTGGCCAGCACCTTACGCCCGGTGGCTGCGTCAAAGCTGCCGCCGTCGGAATTCGTAATGCGCGAGTCGGCGCCGAGCGCCGCAGCCTCTGCCCGGCGCGCCCACTCAATCCGCTCCGCCCCCGGCAGCGAATAGACGTCCTCGTCGTATAGATGCAAATCGTCTGTAACCGCACCAAATTCCCGGGTCTCCGGCAATCCGCTGAATGGGTCTTCCTCTGTCACTTTGGCCAGCGCCAAGGCTCCCTCTACCAGTCGCAGGATTCCCTCCGGGGTCAGGTCGCTAGTGCTGGTTGAGGCCGACCGCTTGCCCAGAAAGACGCGAAGCCCCAGCCCCCGCGAGCCCGAGTCTTGCAGCGTTTCCACCTGACCCATGCGCACATTCACGCTAAACTCATCGCCCTCGCGCGCAACCGCTTCGGCATCGGTGGCTCCAGCTTTCATGGCCTGCGCCACCACATCGGCGGCCAGGGATTCAAGATCAACAGCGGTCAAATCAAGTTGGGTTGCTTCTTCAGGCATAGCTTCAAGCTATCAAAGTTGGCGCGGATACAGCTCGGCATTGCCACATTCATTTCTCCGGCGCGGCAAATTGTTCACCCCGTCTTTCCGCTATTGCACTCAAATTGCAGCATCTGGGAGCGGTTACCACTTTCCACATCCACCCGCACACACTCCAAGGCGACTCCCATGCGACAATGGAGGCAAACGTTATGACGAATGCCTCCTCTGTTGTCGTTCCCGAGCCCACTTCTGTTACGCCGGAGTTGCTGGCCCAGCACAGCATCACACCGGACGAATACAGCCGCATTCAGGCCGCTCTGGGCCGTGTGCCTTCGCTGACCGAACTGGGCATTTACAGCGTCATGTGGAGCGAGCACTGCTCTTACAAGTCCAGCCGCGTTCACCTCAAGCGTCTGCCCACCAAAAGCGAACTCGTCGTGCAGGGTCCGGGAGAAAACGCCGGCATCATTGACGTGGGCGACGGATGGGCCTGTGCCTTCAAAATCGAGTCGCACAACCACCCCAGCTATATCGAGCCATTTCAGGGCGCGGCCACTGGCGTCGGCGGCATTCTGCGCGACATTTTCACTATGGGAGCTCGGCCTCTAGCGGTGATGGATTCCCTTCGCTTCGGCGAAATTTCTGAAGACGCAACGCAAGACCCGGAAGAGCGCAAGCTCGTCCGTAAGAACCACTCCGTCGTCGAAGGCGTAGTCAGCGGCATCGCCGGTTACGGCAACTGCTTTGGCGTGCCCAACCTGGGCGGTGAAACCAAGTTTGAGGCCTGCTACAGCGGCAACCCGCTGGTCAACGCCTTCGCGCTGGGTATGGTCCGCAAAGACGAAATCTTCTACGGCAAGGCCTCGGGCGCTGGCAATCCGGTCATCTACGTCGGTGCCAAGACTGGTCGTGACGGTATCCATGGCGCGACAATGGCATCCGAAGAGTTCCACGAAGGCACAGAAGCCAAGCGGCCCAACGTCCAGGTTGGCGATCCGTTCATGGAAAAGCTGCTGATGGAAGCCTGCTTGGAAGCAATGAAAACAGGCGTAATCGTCGGCATTCAGGATATGGGCGCGGCTGGCCTCACCTGCTCCACCTGCGAAATGGGAGCGCGCGGCGGTGTCGGCCTTGACGTTGAACTCGATCTGGTTCCGCAGCGCGAAACCGGCATGAGCTCTTACGAAATCATGCTCTCCGAAAGCCAGGAGCGGATGCTGCTGGTGGCCATCAAAGGCCGCGAAGACGAGGTTTTGAACGTCTTCAAAAAATGGGGCCTCGACGGCGTGATTGTCGGCACGGTGCAGCCCGAGCCGCGCCTCCGCATTCGCCACCATGGAATTTTGGTGGCCGACATTCCCAACCAGTCGCTCACCGACGATGCTCCGCTCTACAACCGCCCGGTTGGCGTCTGGAAATCGCCTGCTCCGCTTGAGCCTTCGGAAGAAATCCTGAAGCAACTCGCCAAAGACCGCGACTTTACCGCCGACCTCAAGAAGCTCATCGCCAGCGCCAACGTCTGCTCCAAGCGCTGGGTCCATGAGCAATACGACAGCATGGTCCAGACCAACACCGTGATCGGCCCCGGTGGAGAGGCCGGCGTCATGCGCATCAAAGGCACGGGAAGGCCGGATGCAGTCGAAGGCCCCATCGGCGACCGCGCTCTGGCGATGGCTCTCGACGGCAATGGCCGCTGGGCCTATCTCGATCCCAAACTGGGCGCGATGCACGCCGTCGCCGAGTGCGCCCGCAAGGTCGCCATGACCGGCGCAAAGCCCGTCGCCGCCACCAACTGCCTCAACTTCGGCAACCCTGAGAAGCCGGAGATCATGGCCCAGCTCTCCACCGCCATCGACGGCATTGCGGAGGCCTGCACGGCTTTGGGAACGCCCATCACCGGCGGCAATGTTTCGCTCTACAACGAGACCCGCGGCGAAGGCATTTATCCCACTCCGGTACTCGGCATTGTCGGCATTTTGGACGATGTGAACAAAGCGGTCCCGGCGGATTTCCAGAAGGCTGGCGACGCCATTGTGCTGCTGTGGCCTGTACCGCGTGGCGAAGAACCCGACCCGAGCCTTGCAGTTCCCGTCGATAACCGCAATCTGCATTGGCAGGTTCCGCAGCTGGAAATCAGCGCACAAGAGTCGATCATCGTTCCTGAAGATGTAACGGAAACCGAAACATCTGCCGCCGCCAAACTGGCCGCCTTCGGTTCCTCCGAATACGCCAAGGTCGTCCTCGGCAGCTTCTGGGGCACCCCCCCTTCGCTGGATCTGGATGCCGAAGCCGATCTGCACAAGCTGTTGGCCCGACTGGCAGAAGAGGGCCTGATGCGTTCCGCCCGTGACATCTCCGATGGCGGCATCACGGTGGCTCTGGCGCAGGCAGGATTTCCACTGGGTATCGGCGCAACCGTCGAGCAGGATCCGTCGCTTCTGGTTCACCCGCTCTTCGGCCTCTATGCCGAGCCCGCTTCCACAGTGCTCGTCACCACACACCCCTCGAACCTCTCCACCATTGAGAAGTTGGCAGGCAAGTACAGCTTCTTCGCCGCCCGAATCGGCACCACCGGCGGAGATAGCCTGAAAATCTCGGTCGACGGCGAGCCCTTTATCGCCGCTTCACTCGCTGATCTACGCAAGCCTTGGGCCTCGGCCCTGGAAGCCATTCTCCATGACGAGGTCACTGCATGAGCGGGTTGCTCTTTCAGGGAGTTGAAGGTGTTGCAGACATATCTGGGCAACTGACCACTGTCGCGGGTGCCCCAGGTCCGGGTTTTCGGACCTGGGATAACTCAGATTCCAAACTGAGAGAAGAATGCGGCGTCGTCGCCATTCATGGCCACCCCGACGCCGCTCGTCAGGCCTATCTCGGCCTCTATGCCCTCCAACATCGCGGACAGGAATCCGCCGGCATCGCCACCGCAGACGGCCATCACCTTGCCAACATCAAAGGCATGGGTCTGGTTTCTGAAATCTTCACCGACGACGTGCTCGCCAAGCTCCCCGGCCAAATGGCCATTGGCCACACCCGCTACTCCACCACCGGCGACTCCGCTTTGCTCAACGCGCAGCCCATCCGCGTCGATTCCACCAAGGGCCTTATCGCCATCGCTCACAACGGCAATCTGGTCAACCTGGGCAACCTGCGCGCCCGCCTTGAACGCGACGGCGCATACTTCCAAACCACCTCCGACTCAGAAATCATCGTTCAGCTCATTGCTCACTCCCCCGCCGGTTCGCTGGTAGACGCCATTGCCGATTCGCTCAGCCAGATCGACGGCGCGTTTTCCATCGTCATGATGACCCGCGACCGCATCTTCGCCGCCCGCGATCCGCGTGGCTTCCGTCCGCTTTCCATGGGCCGCATTAAAAATCCCAACGGCCCGGACACCATTATCTTCGCCAGCGAGAGCTGCGCCTTCGATTTGCTCCGCGCCACATTTGAACGCGACGTGCTTCCCGGCGAGCTGGTCATGGTCACTGAAGACGGCGTCACCAGCCGCCAATACGCTAACGGCGTTGCGCAGTCCAGTTGCATCTTCGAGCACGTCTACTTCGCGCGGCCAGACTCGCGCATCTTCGGCCGTTGGGTGCAGGAGAGCCGCGACCAAATGGGTCGCCAGCTCGCCCGCGAATCCGCTGTGCCCGCCGATGTCGTTGTCCCGGTTCCAGATTCCGGCGTCACCGCAGCGCTCGGATACGCTGAAGAGGCAGGCCTTCCCTTCCGCCTCGGGCTGATTCGTAATCACTACGTCGGTCGCACATTTATCGAGCCTGAGCAGCGTGTCCGCGACTTCGGCGTCCGTCTCAAGCTCAACCCAGTCCGCAATCTACTTGAAGGCAAGCGTGTCATTCTCATCGACGACTCCATCATTCGCGGAACCACAAGCCGCAAAATTGTCCGGATGGTTCGCGGCGCCGGAGCCAAAGAAGTTCATCTCCGCATCAGTTGCCCGCCCACCATCTCTCCCTGCTTTTACGGCGTAGACACCCCCAGCAAGCGCGACCTCATCGCAGCCAACAAATCTATCGATGAGATTCGCCGCTTTATTGAAGCCGACTCGCTAGCCTATCTCTCACTCGATGGCCTGTTGAAGTGCTGTCAAGGCGAAGAGCACACTGGCTACTGCACCGCCTGTTACACCGGCAAATACCCCACCCAGTGGGTCGATGTTGATGAGATTCTGCCCGTCGCAGCAACTTTTTAGCAAGCGATCACATTCAACGCAAGGCCAGCGAGGCTTGTCTCCTTGTAACGCGATTGCATATCGAGTCCGGTCAGATACATGGTACGAATGACCTGATCGAGCGAGACCTTGTGCTCGCCCTCTTCGCTCAACGCCAAACGCGTGGCCTGAACAGCTTTGACCGCCGCCATAGCGTTGCGTTCGATGCAGGGAATCTGCACTAGGCCTGCGATCGGGTCGCAGGTCATGCCGAGATTGTGCTCCATCGCGATCTCCGCAGCGTGCTCAACATGCTCGTTGCTGCCGCCAAGCGCGGCGGTCAGTCCGGCAGCGGCCATTGAACAGGCTACGCCAACCTCGCCCTGACAACCCACCTCCGCGCCGCTGATGGAGGCATTCTCCTTATAGAGAATGCCGATGGCGGCTGACGTGAGAAAGAAACGCAGAATGCCTTCATGGTCCGCACCCGGCACAAAACGCGCAGAGTAAAGCGCCACAGCGGGAACTACGCCCGCAGCGCCGTTGGTGGGCGCTGTGACCACGCGGCCGCCCGCAGCGTTCTCTTCATTCACGGCCATGGCCCACACGGTCAGCCAATCCAGTGGCGCCAGTGGATCGGCCTGCGTGGCACCCAGCCGCGTGGCCAAATGATGTGCGCGACGACGCACGTTGAGCCCACCGGGCAACGTGCCCTCCGCTGCAATGCCGCGCGCCACGCAGGCTTGCATGGTTTGCCAAATACGCTCAATGCCTGCGCGCACCGGCTGCTGTGAAGAGTCCGCAAACTCAGAGGCATTTTCACATGCTGTTTCGCGTACGGTCTGCGCGCACTCGTTTAGAAGCATGAGCTGGCTGATGGTGAGTTGGTGAGCCTCCGCCGTGGCCAGCAGCTCCTGCGCTCTGTGAAAGGGAAAAGGAATTGTCTGCTTCTGTGCGGCTGCCGTTGTCTCCGCCGCGCCGTCCTCGACAATGAATCCGCCGCCGATTGAAAAGAATGTGCGCATGTCGAGCACCACGCCCCGCGTATCGAAGGCGGTCAAACGGATTCCGTTGGGATGCTGCGTAGCCGCACCCGGAGGATAGAGCACGTCGCCATGAAAAATAAGATCACGCGCTTCCTCGAAGGCAATCGCATGAACACCAGCTAGCCCGAGCGTACGCGTAACGCGAATTTCGGCGACAGACAACTCAATTGCTGCCAGATCGATAGTCGCCGGTTCGTTGCCGGTCAAACCAAGCAACACGGCCCGATCCGTGGCATGACCCAACCCGGTAAGCGCCAGTGAGCCATACAGCTCAGCCTGCACGCGCATAACACGGTCGAGAAGCCCACGGCTCGCAAGCTCCCGCACAAAGCGGCAGGCAGCAAGCATCGGCCCCATGGTATGCGAACTCGACGGGCCGACACCGATCTTGTAAAGATCGAAGAGGCTAGTAGTCACAGATGAAATTGTAGACCGTAGATCAGTGGTCGGAGAACAGCGATCAAAGGCAGTTACCCTCTTCCGCGCTTGGTCGAAGGAAGACCCGCAAGAACATTATAGGAGGAAAGTTTGGTGGAGCTGAGCGGGATCGAACCGCTGGCCTCCTCGTTGCGAACGAGGCGCTCTCCCAGCTGAGCTACAGCCCCACGACCTTCTTATCTTACCAGCAGATTGCGATTCGGAAAAGAACGGGGAGGAACCCCGCTCTCCCTGGAGGAAAATCATAGGTTACAGCGGCAGGAAAGCCCCGTTTTGGGCGGAGTCCAATCCATTCTGTGGCATTCTAGAAGGGATTGCACGCCGACTCGTCCCCGAGGCGCTGACGCGCTCCACGCGCCGGTGACACGCCGGGACCAGATGCACCATAGGCACAGTCAGCGGATATACCTATACGTACCGCACAGGTCCGGCGAATTCGCCAGAGTATTCATAGTAAACTCCGGCGCGTTGTCTCCCGAGAAAAAGGCAACCTGCAGGGTTTTGCCGGAAAGATACGTGGCCATCCAGAGTGTGTCCGCGGTGCCACAGAGAGTGTTGTGGTGGAGAAAGCGCTTGGATGCTGGTACCATAAGCCGATACAAAGCTCCGGTGCCGCCCGCGTCCAAGTCCGCATCAAAAGCTGCACTCACTTCGGCTGGCTTGAGAATACGTATCTGCGAAATCGGGAATGCAGTGAAGTCGATCGTAAGCTTTGAATCGGTAATTGTAAGATCGCCGGTGATGCGCCCAGCTGTATTGCTAGCAGCGCGCCAATAGCCTTTATTCTGTGCTGCCCCGGTGCAGGAGCCGGCCATGAGCAAGATCGCGGTACCGCCGACGAGAAGTGCAGATTTCATACACTGAGCATGACATCCTCGCGCGACTCAGGCAACCGGAGCAAGGGAGATGATTGCGGCTCAGGGAATCGAACAGCGTAAGATGCGCTACTCTATCCAGTGGTGAACAATTCCAGCTTCGTTCGTCTGACCGCCTCAATGCTCAGGGCGACTCTGCTCTGGACGCTGATCTGCTCTCTGCTCGCGACTCCTGCATTGCTTGCTGCGCAAGAACACCCTTCAAGGCCTCGGCCGCAACCGTTAGGCTGGAATTTGCCTAAGATCAACTCCAAGTTCAAATCACTTCTTTCTGAGCCTGCCTGTGTTCTTCCCGAAGTACTGCAAAAGCTGAAAACGGAGCCTATACGCTCTACAGCAGCTTGAACACATTTACCGCCCGCGAAGATATTCAATTTTTGAATTTGCGAGGCAGTTTGTATGGCAAATCATGGGCTTACACATTTGCCTATGATTACCAGGTTTTTTACAAACTGGACCAAGGCGGAATCACCGTTAAGGATGGCAGAAAACTTTTGCAGGGATTTCCGTCGGCCATGGGTATCCAACGGGAAGTTGGAGTGCCGGGACAGGCACTGATCTTTATGCCTCAGATTCAACCAGACTATGAATTTTCTTGTGAAGGAACCGTCCAGTGGAACGGGAAGCCTGCCTAGGTGGTTCATTTTCAGCAGCGGAAAGACCGGCCTATGCGCACCGTTGCGTTTTTGGGACAGCATGAAGCCAGTCTTCAGGGGAGAGCCTGGATTGCGGCTGAATCCGGAGAAGTCGAGTATCTGGAGGTGGGCTTGATGAGTGCTGTGCCACAGGCCCATGTTCAGCATCTGGTCATGTCTATCAATTACGCGCCGGTCTTGCTTTCCTCAATGAAGATTCGCAAGCTATTGCCAATGGATGTAGAGATTTATAGCGAGAATAGCAGTCAGCGCTTGGCTCGGCGCTACACGTACTCAGCCTTCAAGCTGTTTGCATCCACGGTAAAATTGCTGCCTTATGAACCAGATGCCAGCACTCCATGACTTTTATTGAATAGCTCATTGCAATGAAAAGGCGCAGCTTATTCAGCCGCGCCTTTTTTTTGGCGCGGTAGAGCCGAAGGCCGTCGGCCCCACCGCAGGTGGTTAGAGCTGGTTCATGTTGGCCAAAAACTCCGCGTTGTTACGGACTTTTTCCAGTCGGCTGATGAGCAACTCCATCGCCTCCACCGGCGACAGCGGATTGAGCACTTTGCGCAGAATCCAGATGCGCTGCAAATCTTCCTTGGGAATCAGCAACTCTTCCTTGCGCGTGCCGGAGCGCTGGATGTCGATCGCCGGGAAGACGCGCTTGTCCACCAGCTTGCGGTCCAGAATGATTTCCATGTTGCCGGTGCCCTTGAACTCTTCGAAAATCACTTCGTCCATGCGTGAGCCGGTATCAATCAGCGCGGTGGAAATAATCGTCAGCGAGCCGCCCTCTTCGATGTTGCGAGCCGCGCCGAAGAACCGCTTCGGGCGTTGCAGGGCATTTGAATCCACGCCGCCTGAGAGCACCTTGCCCGAGGGCGGAACGATGGTGTTGTAAGCGCGCGCCAGACGCGTAATCGAGTCGAGGAGAATGACAACATCGCGCTTATGCTCCACCAGCCGCTTGGCCTTTTCAATGACCATTTCGGCGACTTGCACGTGGCGCGCCGCCGGCTCGTCAAACGTCGAGCTGATGACTTCGCCCTTCACCGAGCGCTGCATATCGGTGACTTCCTCGGGCCGCTCGTCGATCAACAGAACAATCAGCACCACGTCGGGATGATTGGTGGAGATCGAGTTGGCCAGCGACTGCAAGAGCATCGTCTTGCCGGTACGAGGCGGAGCCACAATCAAGCCGCGTTGCCCCTTGCCAATTGGCGTAAGCAGGTCCATCACCCGGCCGCTGATGCCTTCACGCACTGTCTCCAGCTTGATCCGTTCCTGCGGATAGAGCGGAGTCAGATTGTCAAAGAGAATCTTGTTGCGCGTCTCTTCAGGCGACTCAAAATTAATGGCCTCGATCTTGACGAGTGCAAAATACTTCTCACCCTCGTGCGGCGGACGAACGTTGCCGCTGATCGAGTCGCCAGTCTTCAGATCAAATTTGCGAATCTGGGAGGGCGACACATAAATATCGTCCGGCCCGGGCAGATAGTTGTAATCCGGGGAACGCAGAAAGCCGTAGCCGTCAGGCAATATCTCGAGGACACCTTCAGCGAAGATGTGGCCTTCTTTTTCACTCTGGGCCTGAAGAATCTTGAAGATCAGGTCCTGCTTGCGAAGGCCGCTGGTGCCTGGAATCTCCAGGGTGCGTGCGATGCGTGTAAGTTCTGTGATGTTTTTTTCTTTTAGTTCCGCGATGGTCATGATCACCTGCAAAAACGGAGGATGTGTGTGGGAGGGTCCGGATGGGAGGGGTGTCCGGGAAGAAACAGGCGGGGGTAAAGCTCGCGGCTTACCTGCGCCGCGTTGAAGTTATCCTTGAAGCCAGCTGAAGTATCGAAGACCGGCAAATATGGCTACCCTTGAACGGAAAACCACACTTTACCGCGACCTGACCAATTATACCCTTTGCTGGGCACCATCAGGCTGCGCGGCGGGTTTCGACCGGCTGTTCCGCAGAGGCTTCGACGGCTACAGCGGTGGCAGGATCATTTGTTTGAAAGCGGGCCAGAACCTCGTTGGCTGTGTCCTGGAGCCGCGTGTTCGGCTTGTGCAGCTTGCGAGTTGCCTTGCTCGCCAGTTGGCACAACTGGTAGCGATTGGTGACATGGGAAAGAGCCCCAAATACTAAATCGGAACGCATAGCGAATTTTTCTCCTTCAAAAAAATTAGCCCCGACCGGATGCATTCTTCCAGTGGTGCCGCAGGGAAGCCAACGCTACGCGGGCCACCCCAAAATTCCACTCCCAAATATTTAGACGCGCGAAGTGAACGTACAGTTCAAAATCCTGACGCACTTTCGCAGATTGTGAAACAGGCCTCGGACAGTATCTGATACACAGATTGCCGCCTTGGGAACCATCCGCCCTGATTTCCCGTTCCGGCAGAGTAACGCACCAGGACACCAATAGATGAGCCTCAGCTCAAAATGATGCGGGAAACAACAGGGGAGCATACACAAACGCACTCAAAAACCTGCCCTTTTGTGGATGGCATAAATGAATATATACATAGTCGGCTTCAAGGTCAATAGTTTTTTTCTGCGGGCAGGGTACTAATAATTGCGGTCGGCGACACCGGATTCAGTCGTTGATCCAAGGCTTGAACAATCTTACAACATGTTTAATTTAATATATTTACAGTGATAGTAAGTATTTTATAGGCCACCAATTACCTCGTTTCAGGCCCAGTAGCTGCGGTCCAACGTTCGGTACTGAATCGCCTCGGCCAGGTGGGTCACGGCCAGGCTTTCTGCGCCTTCCAAATCCGCGATAGTCCGCGCGACCTTGAGAATCCGGTCGTGGGCCCGCGCCGTCAGCCCTTGCTGTTGCATCGCCCGCTCCAGCAGCCGTTCGGAGTCGGCCCCCAGCTCGCAGTGGACGCGAATCTGCCGAGTGCTCATCTGCGCATTTGAATAGATTCTGTCGCCGTGTTTGCGGAATCGCAAACGCTGCCGTTCGCGCGCGGCCAGTACACGGGTGCGAATCTCCGCCGAACCCTCTGCCGCCGCCCCGCCGCGCAGTTCCTTGTACTGCACCGCCGGCACCTCAATGTGAATGTCGATACGATCCAGCAGCGGCCCGGAAATCTTTGCGATATAACGCTGAATCACCGGCGGCGTGCACTGGCACTCCCGAGATTTGTCGTTGAAAAAACCACAAGGGCAGGGATTCATTGCCGCCGCCAGCATAAATCGTGCAGGAAAACTTAGCGACATTGAGGCTCGGGCAATGGTCACGGTGTGGTCTTCCAGTGGCTGCCGCAGGACTTCGAGCACGTTACGGGGAAACTCCGGCAGCTCGTCCAGAAATAGCAGCCCATTGTGCGCCAGCGAGACTTCGCCCGGGCGAGGCACAATTCCGCCGCCGATCAGACCTGCGTCTGAGATCGTGTGGTGCGGCGACCTGAATGGCCGCTGTGTCACCAGGCCGGCCGCCGCGTCCAGCACGCCGGCCACCGAGTGAATCTTGGTGGTTTCCAGCGCTTCCTCAAAGGTCAGCGGAGCCAGAATCGACGGCAGCCGCTTGGCCAACATGGTCTTGCCCGACCCCGGCGGCCCGATCATCAGAATGTTGTGGCTGCCCGCCGCTGCCACCTCAAGCGCCCGTTTGGCCGTCTGCTGCCCACGCACATCTTTGAAATCTACGGGGAAATGTTGCAGTTCGCCCAACAAAGTCTCAGTAGAAACGCGGTAAGGTTCCCGCTGAATCGCGCCCACGACCATCGTATTCAGCAGCTCCAACACGTCCAGAAGCGACGACGCCGGGTAAACATTCACGCCCTCAACCACAGCCGCCTCGGCGGCATTAGCGGCAGGCAAAATCAGATTTGGAATCCCTTTTTCACGGGCCAGAATCGCCACTGGCAGCATCCCCGGCACTGCCCTGACACTGCCGTCCAGCCCCAGCTCGCCCACCAGCAGAAACTGGCTCAGGTCGTTGGTGTGGAGCGCCCCATACGCGCCAAGAATGCCGACGGCAATCGGCAGATCGAAGCCCGAGCCCTCTTTTTTGAGGTCGGCCGGCGCCAGATTGATTGTGATGTGCGTCGGCGGAATCGAGTAGCCGGAGTTCTTGATCGCCGCGCGCACCCGGTCGCGACTTTCACGCACCGCCGCATCCGGCAGACCTACTGTGTGAAAGACGTCCTTTTCCGCAACCACGCCACTATAGTCCACCTCCACATCAATGAGGTTGGCGTCGATTCCGTAGACGGCTGCGCTATGAGCTTTGAAAAGCATCAGTTAAGGTTGCAGCGAGTGTAACAGACGACAGGGAACAGCGAACAATAGCAGTCCCAGTTGCTGCATTGACTCCTCAGAACCAGCGGCCCAGCGTGATGAAGACTTTGCGATGGCCGGCATCGCCCGCAGAGATCCCAAAGGTCAGCAGGCCCAGCGGCGTATTGGCCACCAGACCGGCCACTCCATCCTGGCGAAGAATCGCATTGGCTTCCGGCGACCAGATCTCGCCTCCCTCGTAGGCAACAACTCCATAGAGTCCATGTCCCAGCCCGGTGGGCAGAGCCGCGATACGGCGCATGTATCCGGCGCGCGCAAAATATGTGTCTGTACCGCGAAACTCATCAAAAGAAGAGGCGGAAAGATGCATTGGCCCGCCCAGAGTAAAGCGAAAAGGCTCAGCGACGTTGGCCCTTAGGTAGGAATTGACTTCCCCGCTCACACCGAAGATGTTGCTCTCCTTCACGGAACGGGTAGCGCTGAATGAGAGTTTAACCAGCGGCGCATTGGCGCTTCCAACGGCGTGGTAAAGCGCCCCGGCCGAGGCCGCCAGCCGAAAGCCGTTCGGCGACACAGCGCCTGCCGAGGCTCTATCCAGGTTGATGTGCAGCAGGCCGGTCTGCGCGGTTCCGGTGATCAGCGGTCCACCGCCCGTACCGGTTCTCAGGCTCCAGCGCGTATCCTCGGCCCGCCACTCGGCAGAAATTTGCAGTTGATTCGAAAAGGTGCGGCCCGCCTCCAGGCTCGCGTCAAGATTCTGTTGAAAGCGTTCGGCAACCCGCTTCTGATTGAGCCAGATGTAGACCGGCACGCGCAGCAGACCAACCCGCGGCTCAACAAAATAGCCGCCGGGAGCAAGCCGCCGGTAGTATTCGGCGGAGAGATTGGTCATATACCCTATGCGTGCGTTGGCGCGAACTTCTGAGCCAAAACCGCCGAGGTTCTGATCAATCAGACGGAGAGTCATCTCGCCGCGACTGATATTTGAAGTGGCGGCAGCCAGCTCTGGGCTGATCAGCAAATAAGGCGGTCCGGTGCGATCGTCTCCCAGGCGGACTAGCAGTCCTGTGTCGGGCAGCACGCCACTCGTTCCCTGGCTTTCCGCTGGGGCAAATGTCTCCCAAGTGGCTGAGATTCCGCCGTTTGATTGAATGCTTTTCAGTGCGTCGAGTGTAGAGGCAGGCGTAATCGGTTTGTCTTCGATCGGCTTCAAGTCGCTCTTGACCTCGCGACGAGCGCCAGACGATCCGCCTTCCACGCGAACTTCGCGCAACAGCCCGGGGTGTGGTCTGCGGCGGCTTGCTCGCGCATCCAAATAAGACTTCCATCCGCTATCGTCCAGAGCGTAGCGCAACAGCTTATCGCGATTCACTTCGGCAGCCTTGTAGCCGGCCTCAATCAGCTTTGCTGCATGGGCATAGTCAGCGGAAGAAAAGCTGCCCACGGGAACACTCACCACCACGTCGGCCAACCGCTCTGCCTCCGCAACATTGTGCTGAATTCCTGCGTCGAAGGCGCGGTTCAGTACGCCGACAATCGTACTGGTATCCACGGTGCTCAGCGGTGAATCTTCCAGGTGGATAGCAATGACAATGTCGGCGTGCAGGTCACGCTTTAAAACGTCTGTCGGAAGGTTGTCGAGAATACCGCCGTCCACCAGGTAGTGACCGTTGAGTCCTAATACTGGAGGAAAAACGCCGGGAATCGAGATCGATGCGCGTACCGCCTGGGGCAATGGTCCGCTTGCGAATGGTACCGAACCAAGGGAGTTCAGGTCCGTGGCCACGCAGCGAAAAGGGATAGGAAGCCGGTCGTAGTCCAGCTCCTCGCGGTTATAGTCGGAGAGGTTGGCGGTCAGAAACTCGTTTACGCCGCGTTCAGCGAGCAGTGCATTGCGCAACGCAAAGCGGCTTTTTAATCCGATGGTCAGCGCTGCAGGCAGTTCGCGGCGATCCTGGCGGCGGCGAAAGCTCGCGTCGGCATAAGGAGTTTGCAGCGTAAAAACGCGGGAGAAGGCCTCGCTGGTGGCCAACGCGCTCATCTCGGCGGGGCTGTTGCCCGTGGCGTAAAGCGCGCCTACCAGCGATCCCATGCTGGTGCCAGAGATGCGGTCAACCGGAACGTGATGCTCCTCGAACCACTGCAAGACGCCGATGTGGGCCAAGCCTAGCGCACCACCACCCTCCAGAGCAACGCCAACAGCAGCCCGACCCGGTGGCTGAACGGCAGGCAGAGCGAAGCTGGTCAACGATTGCCCGGCACCAGTGGCCGCCGAAGCTACCCTGGCCGTGTCCTGAGCCCCAGCAACGCGGAGAAGTAGCACCAATACAAACAGAATTTCGCTTGCTGCGACTCTACGCCGCTTCGCATCACGAGATGAATCTACTTCTATATTCGCAACCTGTACAGCAGATTTCCGTTGCACAGCTTCGCTCCCTGTTGAAGAATCTGCCTTCAAGGGTACACTTTCGGGCAGTAAATTGCCGCAATAGATAGAATGAGTTGCCCAATTCAACGCAGCACAAAGAGGCCTTCCCTGAACAGAGAAAACCTCTCCGCGCAGTTTGCGCGGCGCGCCGAAGCAGGTGAGCGGTTCGGGGCCTACTTGGGCGGGGCCGGAGTGAAAGTTTCGCGTCTCTGCGTGGGTTCCGGTTTCGGCTTCGGCTTGGGCGCCTTCTTGACTTCTTTTCTGCCTTTATCTTTGCTTCCCATGGCTGCAAGTGTGCCACAAAAGGGCTGCCTTGGGGAAGAGACAGAGGATGAAAGCTCCGTCAGGACGCACCAAGTTCGTTAAGAAGATACCCGCGTCTTTGCTCGCGGGACGCGCTCTGGGCGCTCATCGGCTATCATCATAAGTTGCGGCTTCGCCAGATTCGCTACGGATCTTCGCGAACCAGCTTGAGGGGAGCTTCATGGCGATGAGCACGCGCAATGCTGCAATAACTTGGGTTGTTTCAGTCTCACGGTTTTTGGGAATTCTTGTTTATATCGCGGCTTTTTTTCTGCCCGCATGTCGGGAGGTAGCCGGTCTCGACGGCGACGCTCCCACGGTTCTTCTGGGCTCACGCTGCGCATTGATCACTTTGGCCAACACATTCAGCCATGACATATGGCACTCCAAATACTTTCTCGCAATTTTGAGCGGCTGGATTAATCCGCTTATCGTAGTTTATTTAATTTTCCTTCTCATTCCAGCGTTTCTCTGGCCACGCCGCGTCGTCACCTGCCTCATTCTCTGCTTTATCGCCTCAACCTGGGTCTTTTTTCACATCTATCCGCTCGTACCGCTGATTGGGCACTTCCTCTGGATTGCCGGAATTCTGATGATTCTCGCCGGAGAAGCCTTCCCGCAAGGAAAAGCAGCCTTGGCTGCTGATTGAGCCTGGGGATGTCAGTGCAGTCACTGGTGCACTCATAAGAAGTGGTCCAATGAGCACAGACGTTGGCAATGATTGCTGTTAGGATGACGCACAGTGAAGGTGAGAGACGACAACGATAAAGGTCGCTCCAGCTTCCTTGAAGGCTCTTCGAAAGCCGCACAGTCCATGCCTGCAAATGCAATTCTGCAAGAAGCTACAAAACTCCACAAAGTGAATGACAGTCTCGATCTGCTGGCAACGCATCATGCTCCCGTCGCAGAAGAACTCTCGCTTCTCGCGGGCAGCGTTCATAACTCGGCCAACTTGCTGGAAATACTGGTGGCCTTGAAGTTGGGACCGCCACCCGAGTTGAATTTGATAACGAACTGATCTGCCTGCTACTTGCAGAGGGAGATTCGGAATGAAACTAAAGAACCAAATCGAGCACGACAAAGAGATTATCTCCGGCGTGAAGAAAGAAATGGACAAGCCGCGCATGACAGAGTCAGTGCGCCGCGCCCTCGAGGCCGACGCCGCATTGGCCGCCCGGACGCCCGTTGCCCCTGTTGTCAGCGCCTAACGGTGAACTGTCGGCCTCTTACGCGATTCAGCCTTGCGGTTTTCCATTCTTTTGCGAAGTGAGTTTAGAAGATAAGCGCCCGACAAGAATCTCGTTTGCTATCATCGCGGCAGGAGATTCATGTGAGCCGATGGTGGCAAGTCAGTTGGAAGCGTGTCGGCATCACTTTGCTCTGTTGTTTCGCTGCAGCCCCGGTGTTGGAATGGGCCGGTACCGATGCAGTTGTTTTGTATTTCGCTCGGCAGACCATCCAGGAACACCCCAATCTGAGCATCGTTCCAACACCGGTTCCCGACAAGAATATTGAAATGCCGAATGGAATAACTATCAATCGCTTTGAGTTCTCTTTTCAGGTTCCATGGGAGGAAATCGAATACGAGAAGAACGGGAAAACAGTATCACTTCTTGATTTCAAGAACGGTGGAACGATCATTATCTTCGATCCAAGTATCGCTCTTGACCGGGCAAAATCTATCCAAGAAGCTGCTAAGACTACACATGATGCAAAGGTGATTAGACAGGTATACGGTTCGAGGGCGCTAAGCTCCAATTATGACTTTATGGCTTCTGAGTTAGCCACATCGCCGTCGCACGTGAAGTGGTGGGCGTCAAAAACCTCCAATGTAAAAAGCGTGGTTCTTCTCAATTTAAAAACGACTGAAATACTTGATTCGAATGCAATTTATCAACTTTCCAACAACGAGATGCATGGCTTTCAGTTTGGCAATCCAGCCGTCGTGCCTTACAGAATCGAACTCAATCTCTTTGATCGAAACGACCGTCGCTACCACATCATCATTAGTTCGAGAGACAAACAGCTCCTGTTCTATCGCAGCCAGATATCAACGCGATGGTAGCGTCCTTCAAACCCATTCCGCACAGCTAGCGGACACAAGTAAGCAACTCGGGCTCTCCGGTCCCTAATCCCTGTTCCCTATTCCCTGCTTATTTACTCTCCCGCCAGCGTCTCAAGCAGCACATCAAAGTCATCCAGCCTCGCGTATTCAATGATGACTTTACCGCGGCCGTCATGGTCTTCTATGTGAACCTTCAGGCCGAGGGCGCGCTGCAACCGTTCCTGCACCTCACGAACATTGGGGTCGATCGGTGTCTCGGGCTTGGGCCCTTTCTTGGCGACGCGCTCGGGATGCATGAGGTTTTGTACGTAGCTCTCTGTTTGGCGAACAGAAAGCGAATGCGCGACAATCCGCTGCGCCGCCTTCTCCATCTCCTCGCCATGTTCAAATCCCAGCAGTGTCCGCGCATGACCAAAACTCAGCTCACCGGACTCCACCCGCGACTGTACAGATGTAGGTAACCTCAATAATCGTAAGAAGTTAGCTACGGTGGCTCGGTCTTTTCCCGTGCGCACCGCCATCTGTTCCTGCGTCATATGAAACTCTCGGGAGAGTCGCTCGAAGGCCCGTGCCTGCTCCATCGGGTTCAGGTCGGAACGCTGCAAATTTTCGACGATGGTAATTTCCATCGCCTGCTCATCGGAGACTTGGCGTAGAATCGCCGGAACCGTCTTTTTTCCGGCCAGCTCCGAGGCTCGCCAGCGCCGCTCTCCAGCTATCAACTGGAAGCGGCCGCTGGCCAAGGGGCGCACCAGAATCGGCTGCACTACGCCGTTTGCCGTGATGGAAGCAGCCAGTTCACCCAACTGATCCTCGTTCATCTGCGAGCGCGTCTGGAAGGGATTACGGTCAATCTGCTCAAGAGGAATCTCCAGCGGCTTGCCCCCTTCCGTATCAGCGGCGGATGGAGTGGCGGCGACAGGAACTCGTGGTAGAAGGGAGTCCAGACCCTTACCCAGGGCGCGGCGTTTATTGTCGGGGGCGGCGATGTTCATTGTTCGAAATCCTCTATCCCGGCAAGTGAGCCGGTGTCGTTCAAATTTGCAACGTTGTTAGTTACGACTACAAAATCGAAGCCTGGTTAAGCTCCGGGCTGCGCGGTCTGCTCACTATTCGTGTGTCGTGGAATCTCAATATGATTGCGCGCCATAAACTCTCCCGCCAACTCGAAGTATGCCTCCGTTCCACGAGACCGAGCATCATAGAGGGCCACCGGCTTGCCGTGACTGGGCGACTCCGCCAACCGCACATTGCGCGGAATCACGGTGCGGAAAAGGCGATCCTTAAAATACTCGCGCAGAGTCTGGGTCACTTGCTGCGCCAGATTGGTACGGTCGTCGTACATAGTCAGCAAAACACCCTCGATGGTTAGCGATGGATTGTAGGCTGCACGCACCCGCTCCAATGTCGAGATCAGCTCCGAAACGCCCTCCAAAGCAAAGTACTCAGCCTGCATGGGCACAAGCAGTGTATCTGCGGCAGCCAGGGCATTCAGCGTCAGCAGGTCAAGCGCCGGCGGGCAGTCCAGAATCACCAAATCATAGTTGCTCTGGATCGGCGTGAGAGCTTGGCGCAGACGGATGGCGCGGTCATCGGCTCCAGCCAGCTCGATATTGGCGCCGGTCAGGTTTTTCGATCCGGGCAGCAGCGACAACAGATCGATCTCCGTAGGCAGAATCACCTGCTCAGCCGGCGAGTCGCCCATCAGCACATCGTAAATCGAGCGCCGATTGTCGTCTCGCTGAAATCCAAGGCCAGAGGAGCAGTTTGCCTGTGGATCGCAATCTACAAGTAAAACCTTTAATCCTTCCAGAGCGAGGCAGGCGGCCAGATTAATAGCTGTCGTGGTTTTGCCAACTCCGCCTTTTTGGTTGACAATCCCGAGTATCTTTCCCATGGATTTCAAGAGTAACGGGAAGCGCGAATTGAGGGTAGCCGCCTGCACTGTGGAGAACTAAGCAAAGCTGTGGAAAGCACTTGTGGGGCGGCCAGTCAAAATGTTTGCAAGACCACGTAGGGGAAGGCTTTCGAGGATAGCTCTTACCTCGCGATTCTTCGGGTGGTAAATCTGCATTTCGGTGGAAAACTTTCGTATTTTGGTGTGGAAAGCGGGCTGAATTTTCGCGGTTTCTTAAATTCCCCCAATCTACGATTGCGACCGTTTCGGGAGAAGGCAGAAATTGTTTCACGTGGAACGATTTCCATTATGGGCACCATTCCCAAAATGTTTCACGTGGAACAGTCGCCCCAATCCATTCCTCTCGCCCGCCCGTGATGGAACTCTTCCCGGCGCCTCTTCGTAACATCCAAGAGGCTGAAAATGCTGCAAGAATTCCATTGGTCGTGGGTCCAAGATCAGGTCGCGCAGTCCATTGATTTATGGAATCGATGCGCAGCGCCGTCGCGGCTGAATGAGACGCGATATACCTTCACTGAGCAGCAGAAGCGAGAGATAGCCTTCGATAGAGAATTCCGTACTGTTGAGCGAGAGATGAAAAAGGCTCCGCGCTCCAAAGCGGCGCGCTTCGAGACACAGAATCGCATCACCGCCTCCTTAGCCCGGTTTGGAGCGAACGCTCTGAAACTGGAGCCGGAGGCCATCGACCTTTTGACCAACAGCTTTCTGCCTGCAGGTAGCCGATTTGCCCGATTAGCTAGGCAATTCGATGCCAGCTTGAGCATTGCCGACGTTGTGCAAGCTTGCCGCAGTGCGTGGACTGCCTGTGGGCTCCAATTGCTGCTCGGCGATCGCATGGAAATCACTTCGTCGATCCTGGGTTACAGCCTTTTGTATCCCTATAGCGACAACTATCTGGATTGTGTGGACGTGTCAGCCGAAGCAAAGCTCCGCTTCAGTGGGCGTTTCCGAGCACGGCTTCGCGGGCACAAGCTATCTGCTTTCGACCATCGGGAGGCTGCGATCTGGGATATGGTTGAGCTGATCGAAGGGCAATTCCCTCGCTTGCGCTTTCCTCAGGTCTTTGATTCTTTGTTAGCGATCCACCAGGCGCAGGAGGAAAGCATTGCGCAACTCGGAGGTTCTAGCCGTTGCACTGACGCCAAGGTGCTGCGAATCACCTGCGCAAAGGGCGGTACGTCTGTGCTGGCTGACGCTTGTATGGCGCACGGATGGCTCAGTGAGGAAGAGAGCCAGTTCGCATTTCAGTGGGGTGTGTTGCTTCAACTGGGCGACGATTTGCAGGATATTCGGGAGGATTTGCAGCGCGGCTCAGTAACTCTTTTCACGAGCGCCGTAACGCAAGACATTCCGCTAGACGCGCTAGTGATGCAATTGCTGAATTTCAGTGAGAGCGTCGCAGCCGAAATGGACAGCCTGCCCAACGCCTCTCGTGTTCTGAAAGATCTGATGAAGATGAGCTGGCGTTCTCTTATCGTTGGTGTAGTCGCGGAGTCATACCAGCTCTTCACTCCAGCTTTCCTGGACGAAGCGGAGCGTATGTCTCCGTTCCGCTTCGATTTTTTACGCAAGCGCCGCGCCAGATTCACCAGCAAACAAGGCCTCTTCGTGCCTCTCTTCGACGCCTCGCTAAAAGGTGAAAATGACGAGCAATTGCTGCCTAATCAGCGCGATTTTTTCAGCATACAAGCGGATGATCTGTCGGTGGAAGCCTTGGCGGCCGCAGGATAGCTCCTTTGTTTGTGTCAATACTCTCCTCGTATAATTTCTGCAACGCTCCTTTGAAATATTTCTCTGCCTACTGTCACAGGACAGGTTTCAGGCTGTCTTATCTGTTGGAGGCTTCTATGCAAATTACAGATAACCCGCTTCAAAATCCATTTCTTGAAAGTCCAGCCATCGATCCGGACGAAGAACTCGTAGTCCGCGCTAACGCCGGCGACCGCGATCAACTCGGAGTTTTGCTTTCACGCCATCTACCATGGCTTTTCAATCTCTCGTTTCGGATGCTGCATCGCCGCGCGGACGCCGAGGACGCTACTCAGGAGATCCTGCTCAAATCTATCAAAGCTTTGCCCGGGTTCCGCGGCGAAGCAAAGTTCAGCACCTGGCTCTATCGGATTGCTTCCAACTATTTGTTGACCGTAAAGAAGTCTAAGTGGACCGCATCCGATGCTGTCTGCTCCTTTGCCGTCGCCTCTTCTGGATTGCGCCAAGTGCCCGACCTCGACCCGCCCGATCCGCGCACCGTCCCTGTGCCGCTTGAGATTCTCATTGAAGAGACCGGGAATAATTGCATGATTGGGACACTACTTTGTCTAGATGGCCGCCAGAGACTGGTCTTCATCCTCGGTGAAATCTTTCAAGTGAGCGATAAGGTGGGTGCGGAGATCGCCGAGGTCACGCCCGATAACTTTCGCCAAATATTCTCCAGGGCGCGCCGCGATCTCTACGAATACCTTCGCGACAACTGTAGCCTTGTGAATCCTGAGAACGACTGCAAATGTGCCCGAAAAACCAGGACATTTATCCAAGCCGGCTTTGTGGACCCGGTCAAGCTGGAGTTCACGCAGGCCCACGCGCGGAAGGTTCGGGAGGTTGCCTCGCAACGCGCCCCTGAACTGATCAACGCCTACATGGAAACTGGAGCCAGCGTCTACCGCAACCATCCTTTTTACGAGCCGTCCGAGCAGGCAGAGATTTTGCGCCGAGTGCTGCCGTCGCTCGCGGTCTAAAATTATTCCGACAATCGAAGGAGCAAAATGGAAATTCCAAATGCGTTTATTGGAAAAAAGACTGTGCCTACAGCTGAAGAAGTTATTGCGGCGTTGGGTACGAACTCTGAGATATGGAAGCAGTTGATAGATTGGCTGGTTGAGCAGAAAGTCACCGAAGAGGAGTGGAAGTCTTATTCGGTGAAGGCAGGCTGGGCGCTGCGACTCAAAGTCAAGAAGAGAACCATTATCTATCTTGCTCCGTGTGTGGGCTGCTTCCGTGTCGCCTTCATTTTTGGCGATAAGGCGGTTGCCGCCGCCCGCAATGGCAACCTCTCCAAAAGCACGCTCAAGCTGATCGACGAGGCACCGCGGTATCCAGAAGGCACTGGACTGCGACTGATGGTAAAGGCTGCGAAGGATCTGGCTACAGTCAAGAAGCTGGCCCTCATTAAGCTGGCGAACTGAGCGCATGTTGCCCCAGCGCCAGCATCCGGTCCTCACTGCCCGGTAGCGGAAAGGGCAGGGCCCAAGTAAAAACCGCGCCGGCAGCTACCTTCAAAGCGTCCACTTCCTTGCCGGTTGTCATCAGTGCAAGCCAGCCGCCGGGCCGAACTAACTGAGCCGCTGCATGGACGGCGGATCCCATCTTGTCCACTGCCCGCAACGCTACACAATCAAAATCGGTACGAAGTACCTCTGCCCGGCCAGAGTGAACCATAATAGTAACCCCCAGCACTCGGATAGCCTCTCTGAGAAATGCAGCCTTCTTGTTTTGCGACTCGGCCAGCGTCACGGCAATCTCTGGCCGACAAAGAGCAATGGGGATTCCGGGAAAACCTGCGCCGGAGCCGAAGTCCAGTAGTGTAGAGATTCCGACAGGCAGCGCGCGAGCGCAGGCAATTGATTCGACAAAGTGCCGCCGCAGAATCCCATCTTCATCGCGGATTGCCGTCAGGTTTACGCGGGCGTTCCAGCGAAGGATCAGCGATAAATAGCTCTCAAAGGCTTCGGCCTTCGCCAAGTCCAACGGAGCTTGACCTGCCTCCGCGAGCAGAGTGTTGAATCGGGCACCTGTAGAACCTGCCTCTTCGCTCACGCAGGCGCAACCGATTCTCGCCCCACCGACGAAGACCTGTCTGCGGGAGCCCCGGTCTCTTCGATGCGCCGAGGCTGCCAGACCGTGGATGCTTGTACGAACGCAGCGAAGATAGCGCGGGAGAAGGCGCTTTGCGTGTAGGTCCGTTCCGGATGCCACTGCACACCGAGAACAAAGTGTTCGCGCGAATCCAGCTCTACAGCTTCCACTACTCCGTCCACCGGGGAGATCGCACACACCACAAGATTGTCTCCCGGAAGCCGAATCGCCTGATGATGACTTGAGTTGACCACCGGATCGCCTTCATAACTCTGAGGGATGAGGCCAGCCAGCAGAGACCCTGGCGCAATGCGCACCGGATGAGCTTCGACCACATCCCGGCCGGGACTGTGCTTTACTTCGGTCTTCAAATCCTGATCCAGTGATCCATTCAGCCACACGTTCAAGCTCTGAGTGCCTCCACAGATGGCCAGGATGGGCTTATGTAGGTTGAAGGCCTCTTGGAGCAGCAACTCATCGACGGCTGTGCGAGCGGCGTCAGGCTCGTTGCACTCGGGAATTGGGGTTTCGCCATATCTTTGTGGATCTACATCAAATTTGCTGCCTGGAAGCAGGATTCCCTGCACCCCGGAAAGCAGTCGCGCAACACGGTCCTGGCGTTCGTGCAATGGTACTAAAATCGGCGTGGCCCCGGCGGAACGGAGGGCGACAAGATAAGCCGGCATTGTCCGCTGATTGTAAGCCGGATCGATGCCGGTGGGCTCTGGATTCGCTACATGAACACACATGGCAGAGTCAGTGTAATCACAAAAGATGAAATGCGATAGGGGGCGGGAAAGGCCTGGTCAAACCCCGGTACCTACAGCCGCAACACTCACCTCGCTTGATGCTCCTGATCTCCGCTGTTTACGCAGGTTTTCGATGGCCGAGCGCAACTGCGCCGTGAGCACATCGGTTTGTCGGATGGTCATTCCGGCAGTGAGGATTGGCTCGCCAACTGTCAGCGTCAGATCGCCGGGATAAAAGTGGCGGGTGTGAATCGGAAGCAGCTCATAGACACCGCTTAGCACCATCGGCACCAACGGAAGCTGAGAGCGAATGGCCAGGTAGGCTGCACCGGACAGAAAAGGCTGGAGTTCACCGTTGGGCGTACGTCTGCCTTCTGGGAAGACAAACAACGCCATGCCGGAGCGCAGCGCTCTAGCCCCCGCGCCCAGGCTGGATAGCGTGGCGCGGGGGTTATTGGTATTGATAGGAATTTGGCCTGAACGATTTAAATACCATCCTATGAATGGGATAGGCCACAACACACTGCGCGCCAGAATACGAAACTGGAAGGGTAACGCGGAAAAGATCACCGGCGTATCCATGTACGAAGTGTGATTTGACGCGTAGACGGCCGCTGGATGCTTGTGCAGGTTTTCCGTTCCCACCACCGTGAGCTTCGACCCCGAAGCCCAAACGCAACTCCGTGCCCAGATGCGCGCAATCCGGTGCTGCGCATTGCCCTTTTTATCCACCAACGAAGCCCGCATTGCGATACTTCCGAAGAGTGCCGTGAACAGAGTGAAGAGTGGGGCCTGGATAAGGTTCGTCCGCCAGCAATAGATCCATGGCAAAGGATTGGGACGTTGTCTTGTCATTTGGCACCTTCACCCAGCAGGAGCGACCGGGCCTCACCTACCAGATACACCGAACCCGAGACCACAACAACACCGCCTTGACCGCTCCGTTCAGCCCACTGCAAGGCCTCGCGAACTGACCCCGAGCGGATTGCCGGCTTCCCAGTTGCCTTGGCTGCGGACTCCAGGTCTTCCATCGAGGCTGCACGAGCAGAGTGGATAGGTGTTAGGATCACCTGCTCAAAGATAGGAAAGAGAATTTGTGCCATTTCGGCGATCGGCTTATCGCGCAGGCAACTGAAGACCAGGCACCGCGGATGCTTTTCACAGATTAAGCTAGATAGTCCTGAGCGGAGCGCCCAGGCTCCTGCCGGATTGTGCGCCACATCCAGAATCCATTCCACTCCGTTCTTTTCAATACGCTCCAACCGACCCGGCCAGCGCGTCTGCCGAATGCCCGATGCGATGCTTGTCGGCGTAATTGGAAAACCGTGCGCTGATGCAAGCTCAACAGCCGTCGCAATCGCCAGCGCAATATTACGCTGCTGATGCGCGCCACTCAACGGCGAAGCCACCTCGACCGGTGCGCCCAGAGCTTGGACCGTGTAGGAGCTTGCCGCAATAGAAGACGGCAGATAGGCCTCGGCATTGACCGCGCGCACCTCAAGCTCAGCAGCGGCGGCAGCAAGAGTCTGATTGGCCTCCGGATCTTGCGGCAGCGTAATCATGGTTCCACCGCGGCGCAGAATGCCGGCCTTCTCTCGTGTGATGGCGGTGATGGTCGAACCCAGCCACTCCGTGTGGTCGAGCGAGATGTCGGTAATGACCGAGAGTAGCGGATCAACGACGTTAGTTGCATCCAGATGGCCTCCCATTCCAACTTCCATCACTGCAACGTCTACCTCAGCCACGGCGAAGTGGAGCAGTGCTTGCGCAGTCAGAATTTCAAAAAAGCTGGGAAGTTGGGGCAGGCTGACCTCTTGCACCAGGCGCTCTGCCGCACCGCGAACGCGAAAGTAAGTGCGAGCAAAATCCTCGTCGGCTATCTCGGTTTGATCAATACGAATCCGCTCATTGACCCGCGCCAGATGCGGCGAAGTGTAAAGGCCGGTCCGCATTCCCGACGCGCTTAGAATCGATGCCAGCGTTGAAGCCGTCGAGCCTTTGCCATTGGTTCCGGCAATCAGGACCGGTCGAATGCGCCGCTGCGGATCGCCCAGCGCACTGAGCAACGTGTGCACCTCAGAAAGCGAGAATTTGCGCCGCGCCAATCCGGACCCGGCGTAGAGTTCCGGCACCATGGCATTCAATTGATCGATAGCGGCTGTATAAGACATTGGAAAGATAAGTATAAAAGGCGCATCTCAACCCGCGCTGTAGGCTTCAATTCCGCAACAGCAGTTGCAGCGCCAAGCGCGCATTTTGCAGGCAGTCGCGCGCCTCGTCTTCCGACAGAAGTCCTTGATGAACGGCTTTTCTACCGGAATCGTTCACCAAGTTCGCCAGGCGCGGAAAGTCGACGTCAAAACCTGTCATCTGCAGATTATTATTCACTTCATGCAATAAATTGCCGAGCGTTGCTGTATTGCGATAACGGGTGCGGAGCAGGCGGGTTAGAGAATTCGGCAGCTTCTGTTTGATAGCTTCTTCCAGGACCGAGCGGCACATCACTGCGCAGGCGGTAAACATCCCAAAGAAGTAGCAGCGTGTCGCTTCGTCCAGATAGCGGTCCGCTTCCTCCGAGCTTGGCGCCTCTACTACACACTCCCGTAGATGCGTTGCCCGTTCGACAGCAGGTTCCACCAACTCCAGCAACTCGAGCGCAAATGCCGTCCTGAGCAGATCATTCTGCTGTCCGTCCAAAGCACGCTGAATCTCTTGCCACGCTGGCGTGGGGCTTCCATTACTTGCCTGTTGCAGCCTGGTGAGCGATGTGAGCCGCTGCCGCGCATGCTGAAGAAACCCTTGACGCATCTCTTGCGCCAGCATTTTCCAGCCAGCCACAAAAGCCTCTTCGTCCTGCTGGTAACGCGCCCACAACTCGTCATAGACAATGCCTGGGAGCACTTCCCGCAACTGCTCGAACCGGCCTGTCCGGGCCAACTCCGAGATAGCCTCGCAAAACTCGCGTCCTGGCGTCTCCTCGGCAGACATCTGCAGCAACTGATCCTCTAGTCGCTCGATATCGATGCTCATACTGAAAGCCCTCCAGCTAAAGTCTAGAGGTTGCATGAATTAATTCGAGAAAGAATGACTATTCCGCTTTATTGATAATGCTGGAACGGGAAGCGACTCCTGCCGAAGACCGGGGTCGGGAATTCACACTACACCCAGCCGCTGCATCCACCTCCAATCGCTCAATTGTGGATAGTTAGCTTTCTGCAACGCCTTACCCTGAGTGCATCGAGACTCGCTATTCACACAATCCAACCCGTTTCCACAGCCCTATTTGCGCCTCCTGTGCAATCGGTGGGAAAAATGAGTCGTACAACCCCACGTCAAGACCGGTTTTCCAAAACTCCTCAATTGCACAGCCTTGTTTTAGAAAACTCACCCACTTCTCAACCCTTTCCCTCACTATCACTTCCGCTTGATTTCCACTTTTCCAGCCTGAACGACGGGTACTGCTGTCTTATTTCTTACTTCTTATACTTTTTCCCACTCCCCGTCGCGCTACTCGCCCTCACCGGAAATTTCATATTCAAACTTGGCCGACTCTCTATTCAGCGATAAGGTTTGATTGAGTCGTTCCATACGTCATGTCCTGGGAATCCAGAGAACAGCCCCTGTTTTCCACGCGCACGGTATCGCTGCGATGAATACAATCAAGAAGAAGAAAAGAAAGCCATTTCCGTCGAACCGTCCTCTGTTGTACAGTGTGGCCAGTGCGGAATCTGCTTTTATCATGTTTTATGTGGTAGCCAAAATGAGGGTGGGTTCATGCCGAGTGAAGAAACAGTAGTTGAAAAGCCGGCCAAGCAGGAGGCAGCAATGGAAATTACCGTTACCCGTCAGGAGTTGGTCAAAGAGCTCACCGCCACACAGAGTGTTGTCGAGCGCAAGACCACAATTCCCATACTGTCGAACTTCCTCATCGAGGCGGAGGACGACCGCCTCAACATCACGGCTACTGATCTTGACCAGGCGATTCGTACCAGCGCTGCCGCCAAGGTGAAAAAAGCTGGTGCTTGCACTATCCCCGCCCGTAAACTATACGACTACATCAAACTCCTTCCCGATGGTGACATCTCCATCAAGCTGCTCGACAACCACTGGGTGCAGATCCGCAGCGGCCGTTCAAATACAAAGATGGTCGGCATGGCCCGCGCCAACTACCCGCAGGTTCCTGAGTTTCCTACCGTCGCTGTGACCAACATCTCTTCGCTCGCTCTCAAGACACTAATCAACCGCACCATCTTCGCCATCTCCAACGAAGAGTCGCGTTACACTCTGAACGGTGCGTTGCTGGTCATCAAGGCCGAGTCACTTGCCATGGTCGCCACTGACGGCCACCGCCTAGCTTACGTCGAAAAACCCAACGAGACCCTCGAAGGTATAAGCGGAGAAAAGCGCGTCCTGATTCCGCGCAAGGCACTCCAGGAGCTACAAACACTCCTCTCGGTCTCCGAGGCTGACAAGGTTGAGTTCTCCGACGACGAGCATACGCTCTTTTTCCGCGTTGGCCACCGCACTCTCAGCACACGCAAGCTCTCCGGCCAATTCCCCAACTTCGAAGCCGTTATGCCGCGCGACAACACCAAATTCGCCGTCGTCCGCTCAAGCGAGCTTGCTGCGGCGATTCAGCGCGTTGCGCAATTTGCTGACGAGCGCTCCGGCGCCATTCGCATCCGCCTGGAAAGCAACGAGCTGAAGATCAGCTCCAGCTCTACTGAGTCCGGCGAGAGCGAAGACACCATTGATACGCCCTACTCCAGCGACCCGATCGCCGTTGGCTTCAACTCCGGCTACATTCTGGATTTTCTGAAAGCGCTCAACAACGATGGCGAAGTGCGGCTAGAGTTCAAGGATTCGCAATCCGCTGGCCAGATGCGGCCCGAAGACCCGGATGCCGAGTACAAGTACCGCTACGTGCTGATGCCGATGCGCATCTGAGATCGCGTCCAAGAGTTGAACGCAAGTCCGGCAATCGACAAATTGATCTTAGACTCTCGCCAGAACAACAGTGATGAAGAGGTTATCTGAGGGCTATAAGCAGACGCGGGATGAACTATGTGTCTAAACTGTTTAGCTACAAATATAACCATCCGAACTAACCCACCCCCTAGAATCAAAATATTATTTTTCATATCTATAATAAATATGATCCATGTTTACGGATATTCAACAACTGATAAATACAGACGGTAAGTAGTAAATAGTTGATATTAATAATTTTAATAGATTGGCACGCAAATTGCTTTAGACTAGCAACTCGTATAGCTCTATGTGAACGGCTGAAGTTGTAATATGCACATCTGATTGACATTCCGCAACGCAATAGGTTAAACCGATATTCCAATGAATTGAGGAGGTTTTGAAGATGCGAAATCTGTTTGCAAAATTCGCC
>CAYPYJ010000016.1:0-62754 GCA_964414945.1 uncultured Occallatibacter sp. | reverse complement strand
GATAGAGGTCCATCTTCAGGCTGGAGAGGAACTCGTTGGGGTCGGTCATCTCCTTTTGCCAGTCGACCAACTGCCTGATCCAGTTCAGCCGCTCCTCGTCGCGGGCCGTCACCACACCTTCGCCGGCCTTGTACTTCCAGTGTGCGGCAATGCCTTCCTCGGCAATGCGGTGCATTTCCTCGGTGCGAATCTGCACTTCAAATTGATGCCCGCTCGCGCCCATCACCGTGGTGTGCAGCGATTGATAGCGATTGGCGCGGGGCATGGCGATGAAGTCCTTGATGCGCCCCGGCACCGGCCGCCACAGCCCGTGAATCAATCCAATAACGGCATAGCAAGCGGCCACATCGTGCGTGATAACGCGGATGGCGAGAAAGTCGTACACCTGATCGAATGAGACTTTGGACCGCTCGATCTTTTGAAAGATGGAGTAAAGCCGCTTGATGCGCCACTCGACGCGAGCCTCGATCCCATTTTCGCGCAGTTGCTCATTGAGTGTGTCCTCCACTCCGCGCAGAAACTGCTCGCCCTCTATGCGGCGGACTTCGACGGCGGCGGTGACCTGTTCGAAGCTGACCGGATCGGTGTAGCGAAAGGCCAGGTCTTCCAACTCGCCGCGGACTTTGCCCATGCCCAGCCGGTGAGCCAGCGGCGCGTAAATATCCAGCGTCTCGCGAGCAATGGCCTCTTGCCGTTCCGGCTTCAAATGCTCCAGAGTCCGCATATTGTGCAGGCGGTCTGCCAGCTTGATCAGAACCACCCTCACATCGGAAACCATGGCCAGCAGCATCTTGCGAACGTTTTCCGCCTGCCGGTCTTCGCGATTTGCAAATTCGATTTTGTCGATGTTGGTGACGCCTTCGACGATGTGAGCCACTTGGTCGCCGAAGCCGGCGGCAATCTCTTCATTGGTGGCGGGCGTGTCTTCAACCGAATCGTGCAGCAGGCCGGCGGCGATGGCCGTCGAATCCATCTTCATCTCCGCCAGCACCTCGCCCACCTCCAACGGATGAATAATGTACGGCTCACCCGAGGCGCGCATCTGGCCTTCGTGATGGCGGACGCAGAACTCCCATGCTTTGCGGATCAGTGCGATGTCGTCGCTGGGGCGATTGGCGTGGACCAGGCGGAGCAGAGCTTCAATTCGCCGGTCAATGGTCTGCTGGTCGATGGCGTGCCACGCAGCGGCACGCACCACCGGTTGCGCCTTCCCCTGAGCAGTTGGGGGCGCACCGAGAACCTCAGCCGGAATGGGTTGCCGGACAGTCGCCATGACTTATTATAGGCCGCTTATGTTTGATGCGCATGACTGAGAATAGGATTACTATCCGCGGCAACACCGCTCCGATTTTCCATTCTTGCTAAGATGAATCAGACCAAGGGAGCACATGACCAAGCCACGCACCCCCCGCCCCACGACGCCTCATAAGGCAGCAAAAAACACCGCACCCGCGTCGCCTTCTGCACGGATTCGCGAAAAAGCCCAGCCCGCACGGCGACCTGCACGCCAAGAGGATGGCCGCGATTCCAGGCGAAATCCACGCGTGGAAGGCAAGGCAGCGGACGCGGTTCGCAAAGCGCCAGCCCCAAGCTCCCAGACCCCAATCTCGTCGGCCTCCGGTGAGCTTGCCCCCGGCACCAAAATCAACCGCCGCGCCGCTGACAGGCTGCGTGCGGGCCACGTGTGGGTCTATGCATCCGACATTGAGTCCGTTAACGTGCCTGCAGGCGAGCCTCCCGCGCTACTGCCTGTCGCCGACAGCAGGGGCCTGCTGCTAGGCACAGCGCTCTATAGTCGCAATTCGCAGATTGCCCTGCGGCTGGTGTCGCGCGAAGCTCTCGACGAGGCCTCATGGTTTCAGTTGCTGGAATCGCGGCTACGTGTTGCAATCAAGCGGCGGCGTCCGTTGCTCGACGAACAAAACAGTGCCTGCCGGCTCTGTTTCAGCGAGGCCGACGAGTTGCCTGGCTTGGTTGTGGACAAATACAGCGACCTCGTGATCCTGCAACTCTTAACCAAAGGGCTGGATTCAGCCACTGTACGCAAAGTCTGTGTCCGTGTGCTGCGCGAGGAACTATCTCCGGCGGTCATTCTCGAGCGGCCCGATGCGCGGATGCGCGAACTGGAAGGCCTGTCCGCGCCTAGTTCCGAACCGCTCTTTATTGCGAACGCCGCAGCTACAGCCGGTAACACGCAATTCAAGCTGAACAGCCTCACCTTTCACTTCGATGCCAACTCAGGGCAAAAGACCGGCGCATTCCTCGATCAACGCGCCAACTACGCTGCCGCCGCCGAATGGGCGAGCAGGCTGGGCCTTGCGAATCGCGAAGGGGGCGGACGGGCGCTCGATGTCTGCTGTTATCAGGGTGGATTCGCCCTGCACCTGGCCGAGGTTTGCGCCCAGGTTACGGGAATCGACGCCTCCCGCGCCTCGCTGGAAGTAGCCGAGAGAAATTTACAAGCCAATCGCTCCCGTCTTACGGCGCAAGTGGAGTGGGTGGAGGGCGACGCCTTTCAGATCCTGCGCGACTGGTCGGAGACCGGCGAGAAATTCGACGCCATCGTGCTCGATCCACCGGCCTTCGCTAAAAGCCTGCGCGCTGTCGAGGGTGCATTGCGCGGTTACAAGGAACTCAACCTGCGCGCACTCAAGATGATGCGCCCCGGCGGCTTGCTGGTCACCTGTTCCTGCTCTCATCATGTGGGTTGGGCAGAACTGGAGGCGAGTGTGACCTCGGCCGCAACCGATGCCCATCGCCGTGTGCGAGTGTTGGAACGGCGAGGAGCCACTCTCGATCATCCCGTGATTCTCAACCTGCCGGAAACCGAGTACCTCAAATGCATGGTGCTGGAGGTTGACTGATTCGACATCTGCTTATGATATCTTGATGACACCTCTCCCGAAATGGCCCGTCCTCCCTCCCAGCCATTCGAAGCGAAGTAGACGCAGGTTTGGGAGTGTGGTAGCTTTGTCTGTTTGGGGGAGAAATGGTAAGTAAATATAGAGGCATCCAGCACAGCTTCAGGCTACTACTACTGCTTACTTTAGGTGCTGTTTCGCCTGCATTGGCTCAACAGGGACAATATAAACTCACCAATCTTCCATTCACAGTGGCCGGTATGACCTCTCAAAGCGGTCTCGCAACTTATTCTCCAATCAAAACTGTCAGTGGCGAGACAATTCAGTTAAAAGATGATGACGGTAACGTCTTCACCTTCACGCTGACCGCCGATACTGTTTTCTGCCAGGGCGCTACAAGAGTATCGGATTGGACCTATCTAAAGAAGGTTCTGAAGAAGGCCTCGGTTACCGTACTTACCAATGATTTCGCGGACAAGAAAGCCCTCGTCATCTGGGACCAGGCGCCCAAAATCTCAAAGGTTGACCGAGAAATTGTTTTTGACCTGCCTCCGATGTGTAAATAGCACAACCGGAGTGCCTTGGCGGATGCTCAGGCCCGAGCAACGCGCTGGCTGCCGTGCCATGGGGTCAGCAGATGAGCCAACCAGTTGGCCACTCCGCGGAACCACGAACGCCGGGGCTGCTTCTCTGATGTGGCCGTACGCAACTGAGTCAGGGTCTCTTTGACCATCGTCCGCAACGACTCTGCTTCAAATGTGCAAGAGCGCAAATAAGCAGAGACGGTGAGTCCGGCCTCTGCGGCACGCCGATGCAGTTGAGCGCATTCCGCCTTGCTCATGCGGATGGTAATACTGGCATCCTTCAGATTCCGCTCAAACTGTACGGACCGTAGTCGGTTGGACTCCGTCTCCGTCTTTGCTGTCATCTCCGCAAGCCTCGAGCTTGCGGCAAAATCGGAGGCAACTTGCTTAAAAGACTCCGCTTCGGCCTGTGCTTGAGCATCAGAGCGAGCAACCTCAGAAGCCGGGGCCTCGGTCAATGGATGATCTGTAAGACTGGCTGAGCGGTAACGCGTATGTGTGCGCAGGGCGCGCTCATAGCTGAGGGTCGCAACGTCATCTTCAAGATCATCATCGTTCCATGCAGATGCAGGCTTCTGCGCAGGTGAGGCAAGCGCGGCCAGCAGGCCAGCAAAACTGGCGGAATTGGGTGAGGGCGCGGATGCGGTTGGCTGCGGCATGAAATGGAGAATACTGTAAGACACAGCGGAAAACTTGAGGAACTTCCGACGCTGACGGCTAGACAGATTCCAGATGAGAACCCGCCTGCGGCTCTTCCCGAAACGAAACTCGGGCCAAGCTTCTTCCGTCATATCTTCAAAGCATAGTGAAGATAGCAACTTAGCTCAAGCGCATGCCATTTCGCTGGCCATTGGATCAGGTAATACGCGGTCCGGAAGTCTTAACATCTCAGTTATAGCTTCGGCGGTCAGAGGACGAGCGAAAAGGTAGCCCTGGCCATAACGGCATTTCATTTCTCGTAACAGGCGATATTGTTCGCAGGTTTCTATCCCCTCCGCCACCACGTCCATTCCCATCACGCGGGCCAGTTCGATGATGGTGCGCACAATTTGCAGCGGTTGCTCGCCCTCGGTCATACGGGTCACGAAGGAGCGGTCGATCTTGAGCACGTCAAAGGGAAAGGAATGGAGGTTATTGAGGGAGCTATAGCCGGTGCCAAAGTCATCCATCAGCAGGGAGACACCCAGTCTGCGCAAACTGCCGAGAACTTCCAATGCAATGCGCACATTGGGAATCAGGCTGGACTCGGTCATCTCCAGTCCGAGTTGTCGGCTTGAGATGCCGGATTGGATCAAGAGGGCTTCGACATGGTCGGCGAGGCCTTCGCGCGAAAACTGGCGGGCCGAGAGATTGACGCCGACGCGCAGAGAGACGTGGCTGACATCCTCATCGCACCACTTTTGAATCTGGTTGCAGGCCTGTGATAGCACCCAGTCGCCGATGGGCAAAATGAGCCCGCTCTCTTCTGCCAGCGGAATGAAATCCATGGGAGGGATCACTCCCCGCTCTGGGTGTACCCAGCGGATGAGGGCTTCAAGGCCGACAATCCTGCGTGTAGCCAGTTCGACCTCCGGCTGGTAATAGAGAACGAACTGGCCCTGATCCAAAGCATGACGCAAATCGGCCTTGCCCGGCCAGTTAGTGCGGGCGGAAGCGGGTTCACCAGCCCGGGAGCGGCGCACTCCACTCCCGGCGCCGTTATAGCTTTTGCGCAGTCTGCGCAACTCTAACTGGCTGGTGACCATTTCGGCCAGACTCTCAAGCGTGTGAATCTCATCCTGCTTCATCTCCGGGCGCGGCCGATTATGAAAGATGGTCAGGACTCCCAAAATATGTCCTTCGCTGGAACGCACCGGAACGCTGGCAAGAGAAGTGGCGTTAAGGTATTTTAGGCGCGGCCGAAGCAGTTCACTCTGTGGATGCACGGCGATGTCCGGAACGAGTAGGGGGCCGTCTTCACCCAGCACCAAATCGAAGATGGAACTCTCGCGCGGCAACTCGCGCGCCGTCTGACGCCAGCAGGACTTCATCCAGACCCGGCTCTCGTCGGCAAATGCAATCGTTGCCGCATCGGCCTGAAAGTATTCGGCGGCCAGACGGGTGATGGTGTCGTAGCTTGGCTCAGGCGGTGTATCGAGAATTCCGGTGGCGATGAGCGCAGCCAACCGCGCATCTTCCAAATTTCGATCCACTTCGTATGTTTGAGGTTCCAAGTGTAGCATCGTGACTCCTGGCACTGAAGAGCTAGCGCCGGCCGGATTACAGCCGGGAACCGCTTAACCTCTGTACGCTGAAGTGCACAGAGAAGACAAAAAAACAACGGCACCAACTCCTCGAATTGTTCGTTGACTGATACGGCGCAATCGAATATCCCCAGACTCTGCCGTATAAGTTCCGCTCTTCCCTTATCGGAAAGCAAGATCAAAGCCTTCAGGTTACGGTGGAACAAGAGAGATGAGTACTCAGCGGGAGAACAGGGAATTGTTTCAGGACAGCAACTGTTCCTATTTTGTTCACTGGATGCCAGATCGAAAAGCAAAGCGCTGAATTTGCCGCGATACGATACTCTCGCGCGGAAATCGGGGCAACCCCGGTAGAATCAACTCCAGTGGCAGAACGACCCTCAATCGAACCCTCTGCGCCGGCGCGATCCCGATGGGCGCGCGGCTTGGGATTATTGCGCCCCTCGCACATCCATTCAGCGTTCTCGGCGAGCATTTTGCTGGCGGCTTCGTCCTTTGTTTCAAGCTTCATCGGCCTCGGTCGCGGCAAATACATCGCGTGGCTCTTTGGCGCAGGCCCCCAGACCGACGCTTATGTGGCAGCTTTTCGCCTGCCCGACCTGATGAACAACTTCCTGGTTGGCGGAGCCGTCTCCATCACTTTTGTCACCATCCTCAACCGCTATCGCGAGCAGGAGGATGAGGCCGAAGGAGAGCGCGTACTCTTTACCGTACTCAATCTGATGGGCTTGGTGCTGACCGCAGCCACCATCATTTTGATATTTCTCGCCGGTCCCTATATTCGCCTCACCAACCCCGGCTTTTCTGCACAGCAGGTGGTGCTCTGCACCAAGATGACGCGGCTTTTGCTGCCGGCACAGATATTTCTCTTTGCTGGCAGTATGTTGGGAGCCACGCTGCTGGTGCGCAAGCAGTTTCTCTATCAGGCGCTTCAGCCTGTCGTTTATAACCTCTGCATCATTGCCGGCGGTCTGTTGCTTGCCCGAAGACTGGGAATTTCCTCGCTGGCCGTTGGTGCCACCGCGGGATTTTTATTGGGCTCTTTTGCTCTGAATGCATGGGGCGCTGCGCGTGTGGGCGTTCGCTACCGCTGGGGTATCAACATACGCCATCCCGGCCTGCGCATCTGGCTGAAGATGACTCTACCCCTTATGTTTGGCTTTGGACTGCCCTTTCTCGATCAGTATTTCTCAGGCTTTTACGCCTCCGCCAGCCGGGGCGACATCACCCGGCTCTACAACGCCAAGCAGCTCTTCGCCGCGCCTATGTCCATACTTGCCATGGCCGCGGGATCAGCCTCTCTGCCCTTCTTTGCCCAGCTCTGGGCCAAGGGCAAGCGCTATGAGTTTGCAATCGGCGTCGCCGATTCCGTCTCTCGCGTAGTCGCCCTCGGACTGCTGGCAGCCTCCGCCATGATCGCCCTCGCTCAGCCCATCGTCAGCCTGATCTTCGGCGGTGGACGATTCACTCCCAGCGACGTACGCCAAACCGCGCTCTATTTTGCGCTTTACACACTCTCGCTCTTCCTCTGGTCTGCGCAGGCCATCTACGCCCGCTCCTTCTACGCCGCGGGCATCACATGGCTGCCCATGCTGGCCAGCACCATCATCACGGTGGTCGCCTTCCCAATCTACGGACTCGGCCATCTTTGGCTGGGAACTCCCGGCTTGGTTTTAGCCTCCAATACCGGCATTGCCCTGCAAGCCGTCACTCTGGCCGTGCTGCTCCATCAGCGGCGCATGGTCTCCTTGGCCAGCTTGGACTACGTGGAGATGGGTCGTTGCCTGTTCGCCGCCGCTATCGGCGGTCTCGGAGTAGGGCTTCTCTTCGGCTGGCTCAACGGCGCGCTGCATCGGGCGATTCCCGGCCAGGCACGCTGGATCGACCTGGCGGTGCTCGTAGCCGGATCGGTCATCTGGGTCGCAGTTGTGAAATGGGTGCTGGAAAAATCCGGATCAGCATTGCCCAAGGTGACAATGAAGCGTCTGGGGATGGAATAGGAAATTTCTCCCAGATTCCCGTTCGTTCTTCTCTATCTGTTTATATTTATATAATTTACAAACTGCATCCCTCGATCCATATCCGCTTCATATCCCCATCTTCCATCGCTTGCATTCTGCCGTCGAACGCCCAAAAGACACAACGCCCCTGCGTCGGCAGGAGCGCTGGCCTTGGTGTTATGCCTTAAACGCGGCTACGGTTGAACCGGGCTGGGCGCTTCCGGCGCGGCAGGAGCCGGAACTCCCGGCTTGGCTTCAGGCTTCTTGATGTCGATGCCGCCCTTGAAGAATGCGCCGTCCTCAATGCTGATGCGCGCCGCGCTCACATCGCCGGTCAAGGCGCCCTCTGCACGGATATCCACGCGATCTGAGGCAGAGATATTGCCGCGCACCTTGCCCAGAATCACGATTTCACGGGCAGCGATGCTAGAGGTAACCTGGCCGTTGCGGCCAACAGTGACGCGGTTGCCAGGAAGGTTGATGCTACCCTCAACCTTGCCATCGATAAACAACGACTCGGAACCGGTAATCTCTCCCTTGATCACCAAGCCTTTGCTAATCGTAGCCTGGTCGCCAGTCGAAGCCGGGGCGTGATGGACGGGTTCAACGGACGGAGATGGTGTAAACGAGCGAGAGGGTTCGGGGATAGGGCTGGAGGGGATCGGTCCTGATTGGTTAGGTTTCCACATTGCGCTCAAAATGAAGTCCTTTTCTGTCCTGATCGGACGGGGGCTTTCCAAGGCAAAGGCCATTGTCTTGAGCCCAAAAAGTTGTATCAGTGCGTGGACTGCCGGATTCTTCGTCCCGGGCAACTCACGTGCGGCCACAAATAGAATGTTACCCCTTCGTGGTCCGTAAGGAGTATTGCATTGCGGTTATTTTATGACAACGCCGTGAATCTGTGAACACGCGCACCAGATTGAGCAAGGCCTCTGATTCGTAAGCTATGATGGAGGGTCCTGAAAATAAGGAGCTCGAAAGCATGGATACTGCGACGACTGGCATGGTGGTCAGATACGGATGGGTGCTCGTACTCATCCTCGCCTTGATCTTGCATAAAGTGGTTTTGCGCGTTTTCTTCGGGACCGTCATCGTCTCAGAAGATGAAATTGGCATCGTCAACAAAAAATGGGTGCTCTTCGGCAAAAACCGCACCCTGCCCGACGGCGCGATCGTCGCTTTGAACGGTGAGGCCGGCCTCCAGGCCGACACCCTCGCTCCGGGAATCCACTTCGGACTCTGGGCATGGCAATATGCCGTCAGCAAAGTTCCCTTCACCACCATCGACAAAGGCCATATCGGTATCGTTGAGGCCCGCGACGGCCATCCCCTCTCCGGCGGACGCGTTCTGGCCAAGACCGTCGAATGCAACTCCTTCCAGGATGCGCGAGCTTTCCTCACAAAAGGCGGCCAGCGCGGTCCGCAAATCTCCATCATTCCTCCAGGAACCTATCGCATCAACACCTCTCTCTTCCGCGTCAGTACTGAAGATGTGCTCGAAATTCCCGACAACATGGTCGGCGTGGTCACCACCAAAGACGGCCTGCCGCTCTCCACTGGCGAAATCGCCGGTAAAGAGATCGCCGGCCACAATATGTACCAGGACGCCGAGGCATTCATCGCCAACGGCGGCCACAAAGGCCTTCAGGAACAGGTCATTCTCGCCGGTCGCTACTTCATCAATCCCCGCTTCGCCACCGTCGAAACCAATCCAATGACTCAGGTTCCCATCGCCAACGTCGGCGTCGTCATCGCATATGTCGGCGAGGAGGGCAAAGACGTCACCGGCGACACCTTCAAGCACGGCAATCTTGTCAGCCGCGGGGAAAAGGGAGTCTGGGTCGACCCGCTCGATCCCGGCAAGTACCCCATCAATCCCTTCACCCACAAAGTCGAAATCGTCCCCACCGCCAACATCGTTCTCAACTGGGCCACCGGCAAAACCGAGGCTCACCACCTCGACGAAAAGCTCTCCACCATCACCGTCCGCTCCTCGGATGGATTTACCTTCAACCTCGATGTCAGCCAGATCATTCACGTCCCGCGCAACGACGCGCCTAAGGTCATCGCCCGCTTCGGAACTATGGCCAATTTGGTGACGCAGGTCCTCGAGCCCACCATCGGCAACTACTTCCGCAACGCCGCCCAAACTTCGGACGTAATCGAATTCCTCAAGAAGCGCAGCGAGCGGCAGGCGGAGGCAAAACTGGCCATCGGCGCGGCTCTCACCGAGTACAACGTCAACGCCATCGACACGCTGATCGGCGACATCACCCCGCCGGAAGCTCTGATGAAAACCCTCACCGACCGCAAGATTGCCGAGCAGGAGCAGGTCACCTACAAAACCCAGCAGCTAGCCGAAGAAACCCGCAAGGATCTGCAACAGGCTCGTGCAATGGCTGACACACAGGCTCGCGTCGTCGATTCCGAACGTAGCGTCTCCATCGCGGAGTTCGCCGCGCAGGTTCAGGTGAAACAAGCCACCGGCTCCGGTCAATCCAAAACCATCAACGCAGAGGCCGATGCACGGGTCAGAACTATCACCGCCGAAGCCGAAGCCCGCGCCAAAACCATTAATGCCGATGCCGACGCTAAAGTCGTCATCATGGTCGGCAACGCGGACGCGGAAAAGACCAAAGTCGTCGGCACAGCGGAAGCCGACGTCATCAAGCGCAAGATCGACTCGATGGAGTCCGGCAACTACGCGCTGGTGCAGGTAATGCAGGCGCTTGCCGCAAACAAAACTCAACTCGTCCCGCAGATCGTGGTCAGCGGCGGCAGCACCGGTGGAAGCCAGGGCGGCACGCTGGTCGATGTACTACTGGCCAACCTCATCCGCGACAATATGAAGCCGTTCAACACCCCACCTGCCGCCCTACCGGCGGAGGAAAAGAAGTAGCACCAATTGAAAAACTGGGTGCCCCATCATCGCCGCGTTCTTGTTTTTGCGGCTAGGGTGGGGTCGCAATACGTGGCATAAGGGAATGTTCATGACGAAGATTGGAAGAGTCTTGATCGCTGTCGTATTCATGCTTCCCTTGGGTGGCTGCGGTGGCACTTGGATAGACGACAAAGGCAATTTCAAGCGCATATTTGGCTTTGACAAACCAAATGATGTACAAGTTGTGCATGGCTACTACTGGAAATCCCCACATTGGAGCACCGAATATCAGTACTACATTGCACTTCATACTTCCACAAGGTTTGCAAGCGGGCTAACGGCAGCCCAGTTGATGAGCCCCGCCGTTCCTGACAAGGATGCTCTGGCACAATGCGGCAGCAGTCTTCCTCCATGGTTCGTTTCTAAACCTCTGAGTCATTACGAAATGTGGGTACCTAAAAACACATTCCAATATCGCGTCTTTCAAGACAAGGACGACAGCACTATCTATGTTTGCGACGAGCAGCTTTGAGAAGCTCCTAATAGCCTTGATACTGGCAACTGTAAGCTGTCTGCTGTTAGCTTCAGACTATGACGGATAAAGAACTCCTGACGCGGATTGCCCGCTCGGCTGGCCAAAAGGCCGGATATAAACAACTGGTGCGCGAACTGAATCTTGGCGGAGGAGGGCAGCGCCGTCTTCTGCTGGAGCAACTGGCTCGCCTCACGGTGCGCGGCGCGCTGACTAAGATTGACCGCGAGCATTGGAGCATTCCGCGTCCGCTGGGCTCAAGCGGCTCACGCGACAATCTGGTTGCCGGACGCCTCGACCTGCATCGCGACGGATACGGTTTCGTGCGGCCAAATCCGCGCCAGCCTAGCAAAACGACCACACAACAGGAAGATATTTTCATTCCGCCCAACGAGATCAACGGCGCAATGCAGGGCGATCAGGTGTTGGTAGAAGTCGAGCCGCCCAAAGCCGATGGCCGCCAGATGGGCCGCGTTGTGAGAATTCTCGAGCGCAGCAATCCAACCGTCGTCGGTGTCTTTCACTATGCGCGTTCCGACCGGGAGCGTGGAAACATCGTCGTGCCCTTCGACGAGCGCATGACACAGCATATCCTGATTCCAGAAGGCCAGGAGATTCCGCCTGCGAGCGAAGCAGCCACGCCGCATCGTGTCCTCGGTAGCAAAGCAATCGCTGCCCACGAAAGTCTTGAAGGTTTGGTTGTTGATGTAGAGATCACCAGTTGGCCCACTCCAACGCGGCCGCCCATCGGCAAAGTGATCGAGGTACTCGGCCATCCCGACGACTTTGGTGTCGATGTCGAGATGATGATTCGCAAGCACCAGTTGCCGCACATCTTCCCGGAAAATGTTCTGGCCGAAGCGTGTACCGTGGCTCATCTGGACCTCTCAGAGATTTCGCGGCGTCAAGATTTTCGCGAACTACCGATAGTCACCATCGACGGCGAAACAGCGCGTGATTTTGATGACGCGGTTCTCGTGACCGAGCGTGCAGACGGAGGCTTCGAGCTACAGGTTCACATCGCCGATGTAGCAGAATACGTCCGCGCCGCAACCGACCTGGACCTGGAAGCACGGCTGCGCGGAACCAGCGTTTACTTCCCTGACCGCGCGATTCCCATGCTGCCGCAAGAGCTCTCGACGAACATTTGCAGCCTGCGCCCCGGCGAAGATCGCCTCGTTCTGAGCTGTATTATGCAGCTCGATTCCACAGGCCGCATCGAAGGCTACGAAATCGTCGAAGGCGTTATCCGTTCCGCCGCGCGAATGACCTACACCGAAGTCCATGCGATTCTGGAAAATGACGCCGAAACGCGTGAGCGCTACGCCAACTTGGTTCCTGACTTCGAACGGATGCACAAGCTCGCAGTCCTTATGAACAAGCGTCGTAGCGAGCGCGGCAGTATCGACTTCGATCTGCCCGAGCCGGTGATCGAGTTCGACGAGCAGGGCCAGATGCGCGGCGTCACCAAATCCGAGCGCACCTGGGCAAACCGTCTGATCGAAGAGTTCATGCTGGCCGCCAACGAGTGCGTCGCCACCTGGCTCGAAGATATGGGCGTGCCGTCGATCTATCGCATTCATGAAAAGCCGGAACCCCGCCGTGTGGTGCAATTTGAGGAGCTTGCCGCCGCCTTCGGTTACACACTCGGCCTGGGCGCGCTGCCGGTCAAACGCATCCAGACACGTGGCGACCGTCGCGACGCGCAGCGCACTGGCCGCAGCGTTCGCACGCACGAGGTCGCGGAAGACATTCTCGTTACGCCGCGCATGTATCAGAAGCTTGCCGCGAAGATTGAGGGCAAGCCGGAAGAGCGCATTCTCAGTTATCTGATGCTGCGCTCACTCAAGCAGGCGCGATACTCGGAGATCAACGAAGGCCACTTTGCGCTGGCCGCGCCCAGCTACACGCACTTCACCTCGCCGATTCGCCGCTACCCGGATCTGATTGTCCATCGTATCGTGAAGACGCTGCTTGCGGAAGGCGTAAGCGGCGAGGGCGTCGTAGCGGAGGGCCGCCACAGCTCACCCTGGACGCATCCCAATGAGGGCCTGGGCGGCATAGTGATCCATCGTGGCAAAAAGCGGGTGCCCCAAGTCTCGCTTTTGAGACCTGGGACTATTACGGAGCCGCCGATCCCCGAAGCCGAGCTGGCGCAGATTGCCGAAGAGACCAGCCAGACCGAACGCCGAGCCGCCGAAGCCGAGCGCGAGTTGGTGGAATGGAAGAAGGTGCGCTTTATGCAGAATCGCGTCGGCGAAGAGTTTGCCGCGCTGGTGCTGAACCCGGCCAAGTACGGCCTCTTTGTCGAACTGACCGACCTCTTTGTCGAGGGGTTGGTGCCCATCGACAGCTTGCGCGACGACCGCTACACCTGGCGCGAAAACACCCATGAAGTCATTGGCGAACGCACTGGCCGCCGCTTCCGCGCTGGAGACCGCGTCCAGGTGATTCTGGATCGCATTCTTGCTCAAGAACGCAAGCTTCAATTCTCGATTGTGGAAGAAGGCATTCCGCTCACAGGAAACAAACCCGCCAAATCCCGCCCAAAAACAAAGAAAAAGAAAGCCAACTCCGCTCCGGCGCGTTCTTTCAAAGCCCGAAAAAAGATGAGCAAAAAAGGGAAGCGCCGTTAAGGCCTGCCGGCCCCAACGGCGCGGATCATGCGGTTCTAAACCTTGCCGGATGCCCTATTTATTGGCCATCTTTTCGGCCAGATCGCCGATCAATGGCAGCTTGAAGCGCACGCCATTCATAGCCTTGATCAGGCAGATGATCGCAATCACAAGAAACGCCAAACCAACGAACGGTGTGAGCAGCGCGAGAATAAAGGTCATTACTAGAACCATATTGATCGCGAAAGAAGCAATACAGAGAAAAATGCACTGCCAGGAATGGAAGCGCACAAAGGAGCTCTTGTTATAGGGCTCGACTATCAGGAAAATGATCGCCGGAATGAAGAGGTACGCCAATGCTCCGGCTGCGTTGTCGGAGAGGCCAGTTTGTGTAGTTTCTTCGGGCACGTTAGCTCCTTTGGGATTGAATTCAGTTTGTGAGGCTAGACACTCCATGCTTCTGTCAGACTCGGTAAACCGGGGTAAGTCTGAGCAGTTTCTGCACCGCAGGAGGAGTGTTTTTGAGACGCAAGTAGGAAATACGGTGGTGCTGGCTATTGTCAAGCAAAATCTCTGCCAGGGAGCGAGGATTGTTGCCTGGCCCGATGAACTTCCGTAACAGGAGGAGCCGAACACCAGAACGGCCTCCTTGCGGAGGCCGTTCTGGTGTTCGGCGGGGAGGGGAAGCCGATTATGCGTTAGCTTGTTTCTCAGCCAGACTGCCGATAATCGGCAGCATCAGACGCTTGCCGTTGAAGGCGCTGACAAACACGATAACCAAAACAATAAAGAACGCGAGGCCCACCAACTGCAAGACTGTCAAGGTCAGAAAGACAGTGGACGGCACAAGATTCTGTATAACTCCGATCAGAATGTCGACCGCCGCCCAGACAACGAAAAAGAAGATCGACTGCCACGCTTGGAAGCGGACAAACGCGCTTTTCTTAAAAGGGTCAATGACCAGAAAGACGATGGCCGGGATGATGGTGATGTACGCAAGGCCACCGGCGGCGTTGTCAGTGAGACCAGAGGGATTCGATTCGGACATGATGGCTCCTTTAAGGCCTGACTGCATGGTCGGAATGGTGAATCAGGGGAAGCCGACTGATTCCCATTTAGATAGTGAGCCTAGTCTATGTATTTCGGCTGGTCACAATTGCTCAAATCGTTTTGGAACATTACTGTGGAGATTTCCGGCACTGTTGCGAGGCCAGGCGAGCATCTTCGCTGCTGGGCGGGGCCAAACGCACCCGATCCCATACAATGGAAACAGGAGCTTAGCTGATGGCACACATGGTTTTTTGCGTTCGCAACAAGAAAGAGATGGAGGGCCTGGATGAGCCGCCCTTCGACTCCGAATTTGGCCAGAAGATCTACAAGAATGTCTCCAAGGCGGCCTGGGGCGAGTGGGTCGAGCGACAGAAGATGCTGCTCAATGAATACCGCTTGCAGCCCTGGACCCCGCAGGCACAGAATTTTCTCGTCGAGCAGATGGAGCAGTTCTTCTTCAGCGAGGGCGCAGGCCTGCCCACCGAGTTCGTTCCGCCGTCGCAATAAGCCGGAGCAGGCTTCTCATGAACAAAGCTGATTTGGGTTCGTGGTTTCCCACCCATTCCGCAAAAAACGCGGAATGGATGGGGCACCCAGCATTTTTGGCTTGTTCATTCCATCCGTAATTCGCCGCTGCGAGTCGGGGTGCTTCTACGATTCTTTCTTCTCCGCATTCCTCGCTTTCACCTTGAACCAGATCGGCGTGCCCTTGAAACCAAAGGCCTCGCGGATTTGATTCTCTAAAAACCGCTCGAAGCTGAAATGCAGCTTGATGTCGCGATCGGTGAAGAGTACAAACGTAGGCGGCGCAACGGCGGCTTGGGTCATATAGAAAATTCGTAACCGCTTTGCCATCGGCACCGGTGCTCTTTGGAAGTCGATCTTGTCCAGAAAGCGATTCATCTGCCCGGTGGTGACGCGCTTGCGGCGCTCCGCAGCCACGGCCACTACCTCGTGCAGCACACGCAACATTTTCTTGGCTTCGGGCCCCGTTCCTTCGAGCGCCGAGAGAAAGACCACCGGCGCATAGCTCAGGTACTTGAGCACAGTGCGCAACTGCTGCTCAAAAATCTCGCGGTCAGCAGGCGGTTTGCCGTCCCTGCGGCCAGTAGTCACGATGTCCCACTTGTTCACAACGATGATGACGCTGCGCCCGCTCTCGTGTGCATAACCGCCAATCGTGGCGTCGGCTGCCGTCACGCCATCGACCGCATCAATCACCAGCAGCGCCACATCCGCCGCTTCCAGATGACGCCGCGCCATCACCACGCTCATCTTCTCAGCCATCAGATGCGTCTTGCCCTTGCGCCGGATTCCAGCCGTGTCCACAAACCGCAGTTGCTGGCCCTCGAACTCCACCACTTCGTCCACCGCATCGCGCGTGGTTCCTGCAATGGGCGAAACAATCGCGCGCGACGTCCCCGTCAGCGCATTCAACAGAGTAGACTTGCCCACATTTGGTCTGCCGATGATGGCCACCGAGGTCTCATGCTGCTCAAATTCGCCGTGCGTGCGATGGGGCTGCGCGCCCAGCGAATCTTCTTCGGCGGAGTCGTCGGCATTGGCCTCGGTCTGTTCAACGACTGGCATTTCCTCTTCCGCAGCCTGAGTCTCTTCCTCGGTCAGCACTGCCTCTGGCGGCGCGGGAATCGCCTTGGCAATCGCTTCCAGCAAATCGCCGATCCCCAAACCATGTTCAGAGCTGATGGGAAACATCTTGCGGATGCCCAACTGGCGAAAGTTCTCCGCCTCCATCGCCATGGCCTCGCCTTCGACTTTATTCACAGCAAGAAAAAGGGGTTTGCCGCCGCGAATCATCATCCGCACCAGGTCGTAGTCGGGGCTGGCTAGTTCGGTCCGAGCATCCACCACCATCACTAGCGCGTCGGCTTCTTCCAGCGCTACCTGCGCCTGAGCATAAATCTCACTGGGAATCAATTCCGCGTCGTCCGGCACCATGCCGCCCGTGTCCACCACGCGAAACTCCCGGCCCATCCACTCGTACTCGCCATAAATGCGGTCGCGGGTGATGCCTGGCTCGTCGCCCACAATGGAGCGGCGGCTCTTGGTGAGGCGGTTGAAGAGGGTGGATTTGCCCACGTTGGGACGGCCCACAATCGCCACCAGCGGAAGTAATGCTGCTCCCGGTTTGCTAGGCACTACCGATCTACGATATTTCGACAAAACAATCTCCAATCGCCGCTCAATCCCTTAGGAATTGAAATGTACAGCCAATTCAAGCCAATTTCTTATCAGTCCGGTTCGGCTTCAGTTCCAGATTCGCTGGACACCGTAGCTATCAAAAATTCTGTCGCGGCTCACAATCGGAATCCCTAAATCAAGCGCCTGCGCTATGAGCAAGCGGTCGAACGGGTCCCGATGATGCAGGGGCAAAAGTCCGGCCCGGATCACATGAGAAATCTCCGCCCGCAGAACCTGTAACTCCTGCTCCAGTTGCCCTAACTCCAGATCGTGGAGAATTTGATGCGCATCCAGTTTCCCGGTATTGGTCTTGATGGCCAATTCCCAGGGAACCGCAACCGAAAGCAGCAATTCATTGGTCCTGTCGTCGAGAAAAGCGCGAAGAGTTTCCGGCAAGGTCTCGGGCGTCGTAATCCACCAGAGCAGTGTGTGTGTATCAAGCAGATATTTCATTCGGCAGGTGGGGAAGCCAGCTTCCCTTCCAGCAGGCTGTCAAAGCCCAATTCGACCAGTCCTTCGTCGCTCAACGGCTCAAGTGCCTTGTCGTCGAAAGTGACACGTCCACGGTAGAGGCCGGCAAGCTGTCGCTTCGTTGCAGGAGCCACGGAAATGGGTACGATTTTGGCCACTGGGGTTGAGCCGCGCATGACTACGACATCTTTACCCTCCTCTGCTTCTTTCAGCAGTCGTGAGAGGTGTGTCTTCGCTTGATGGACGGTATACGCCATGGACTAAGTCTACTTAGTCCACCTGCTAAAGTCAACCACGACGGGCCGTCGACGAAGGTTATGAAATGAACGCCTGCTCATTTTTCAAGCAAGAATCCGGCGACTCAATTGCCCTCCCGCTCCTCAGGAGGGAACGATGCATATTCACGGGAACTCCATGATCGTCAACCAGGCCAACTTTTACGGCGCCGCACAGGGCGAGAGAGCCGCCGTAGCGCAACGAGCCGCCGACGTCCGCAAAAAACTGCTAAAGGGCGCGTCCGATATCGAGGCTGCAGCAACCCCCGAAGAAACTCTGCTCATTGGCCAGTGGATGGACTCGCGTCACAGCCAAGTCCAGAGCGAAGACCAGTATCACTCGAGCGTCTCCGGCAAAGACCCTGACTTCGGCTAAGCCGCGAGCCGCTCATTCCAAACAATCTCAGTCGGGACCGCCAAGCGGAGCAAGCCGCGTCGCTATGATGAGAAGAGCGCCTGCTCCCGATGCCACCTACCGACAGCTCAACCCGCGCCCTGCCCACGCTGCACGAGTTCTTCGCGCCCGGCGGCATTCTGGCGCGCTCATCTCTGCCGTATGAGAATCGTCCCGGCCAAATGGAGATGGCCAAGGCCGTTGAGCGGGCCCTCGCCGAGCACCGCCACCTGATTGTAGAAGCCGGCACCGGCACCGGCAAAACGCTGGCTTATCTGCTTCCAGCCCTGCGCACAGGCCAGCGCGTCATCATCTCCACCGGCACCAAGGCACTGCAAGATCAGCTCTACTTCCGCGACGTTCCCTTCCTGGAAACGCTGCTGGGCGAACTGCGTGTCTGTTACATGAAGGGCCGCGCCAATTACCTCTGCCGCCACAAACTCACCGCGCTGCGCACCCAGCCCATACTCAGCGGGCTCGAAGAGATCGATCAGTATCGCCAAATCACCGAGTGGGAGCAGACCACTGAAACCGGCGACCGCGCCGAGCTTTCCGGAATGCCTGAATCGAGCGCGCTTTGGCATAAACTCGACGCGCGCACTGAAGCCTGTCTTGGGTCTACCTGTCCCGACTATCGCCGATGCTTCATCACCGAGATGCGGCGCAAGGCTCTTGAATCGGACATCATCATCGTCAATCACCATCTCTTCTTTGCCGATATCGCCGTCAAACGCGAGGCCGCCGGAGCGCCCGACGCCGGCATTCTGCCCGAGGCCGCGGCGGTAGTCTTCGATGAGGCGCATGAGCTTGAAGATGTAGCTTCCAGCTACTTCGGCCTTTCTGTCAGCAACATCCGCTTTGAGGAGCTGGCCCGCGACACCGACACACTTCTGCGCGGCAAAGAAGGCGCCGATCACCTGCCCGCACAAACCCAGCAACTCCGCGACCGAGCCCGCATGTTCTTTGCCGGACTGCCCATCGCCGGCGACGGCCGCCAGCCGTTCGTTGGCCGCGAGGAGTTTCTGGAGACATCTGGCGATCTCTACATGGCCGTTCGCGCCACTCTGATGCGTCTCGAGTCGGAGATGGACGGAATGAAAAGCGTGGATGAAGCGCCAGGGCTCAGGAAGCGCGTCACTCGCCTACGGTCGGAGCTTGAATTCCTTCTCGAATCCAGCGCCAGCAACATGGTCTATTGGATGGAGCGGCGTGTGGCGATGGGCGCGACATCCGGCCATAGATCCGCCACCCGCGGAGGGCTGCGGACCACATTCCTGCAAGCCACGCCCATCGATGTTTCCGAGTTACTCTCCGAGCTAGTCTTCGAGCAGATACCTACCGTCGTACTTACCTCGGCCACACTCACCGTGCAGGGCGGTTTCGAGCACATCCGCAAACGTCTTGGCCTCAGCATGGCGCGTGAGTTAGTGGTGCCCTCGCACTTCAAGTACGGCGAGCAGGCGTTGCTCTATCTGCCACCCGATATGCCCGACCCGCGCGACCCCGAGTTTCCCGAGGCTGCCGCCCGTTGCATTCAGCGCGTGCTGGAAATCTCCAAAGGCCGCGCCTTCTGCCTCTTCACCAGTTATGCGCAGATGCGCGACTTATACGAGCGCTTGCTGCCGGTCCTCGACTATCCCATCCTGCTGCACGGCACCGCTCCGCGCAAGGCGCTGTTGGAGGAATTTCGCGCGACGCCAAATGCCGTGCTCTTCGGCACGTCGAGCTTTTGGCAAGGCGTGGATGTGCAAGGCGAATCACTCAGTTGCGTTATCATCGACCGCCTGCCCTTCGCCGTGCCTAGCGACCCAGTCGTCTCCGCTCGTATGAAAGTTATAGAAGAAAACGGCGGCAAACCATTTTTCGACTATCAAGTTCCATCCGCAGTGCTAACACTTAAGCAAGGCTTTGGCCGCCTCATCCGCTCGCTCGAAGATCGCGGCGTCTTAGTGCTCCTCGACCCCCGCGTCCGCACCAAGCGTTACGGCCAAACCTTCCTCGCCAGCCTGCCGCCTTATCGCATGACAACAACAATTACCGACGTGCAAGAGTTTTTCAGTTCGCCTGAATCCGCCGACTAAACTTGCACTTCGAGTTGTCAGAACTGCGCCGTAAGGCTAAACGAAACTGTACGTCCCAGCCCCGTCAGCGGCTTGATCTGGCTCATTCGCATGCTGGCCATAAAATCGTCGTAGTTCACGCCTCCGAGCGGCAGTTCAAAACTCTTGTTGAGTAAGTTGTCAACGGCTGCGTTAGCTTGCAAATGACCGTGTTGGTAACTCGCGTGCAGATTGAAGAGCGTATAACCGGGCGTAACTTGCTCAAAGCGGCGCGGATCGACATTCGTCTTTCGATCAATGGTCTGTACGCCGATGCCCGCCGTAAGTCCCTTCAGTTCCTCGTCCACGTTCACCCGCACATTGAGCGGCATCATCTGATAAAGCGGCGTCGAAGTGTCGAGCCGTTCGCCGTGCAGCCATCCGCCTGTACCGCTGATCTTGCCCGCTCCGAATCTATCGCTCTTCCAGAGTGTCCCGTTCGCGGAAAAATCCACTCCGTAAATCCGCGCATTGTGATTGGCGAATCGTAGTTGCGCAAAAGTGCTCATGCTATAACTCTTGGTCTTCAACGTGTCCGCATCAATGAAGTCCTGAAGGTCCGTCAAATAGGGAGTCAGCTTGACCTCCCAGGCTTTGCTCGCCGCGCCGTGCCATGTTGCAGTTCCGCTCACTGTGTTCGCAATCTCAGGCTTGAGGCCGACACTGCCCACGTAATAGTTGCCGTCGCCAAACCAGCCGATCATGCCGCTGGCCATCATGTTTGTGGACCATGCGTAGCGTTCGTAAAGGTTCGGCGCGCGGCTCTTCCGCGTAAAACCAAATTCAAATGTGCTGTTAGTACTCGGTTCAAAACGCGCTTGCGCCGTAGCGTCGAACTCCGAGTCAGTGTGAGCGCGGTTCGACGCGTTGAAGGCGGCGGCGTCCGTGCCATACATCATCATCGAGTAACCCTGCACTGGCCCCGCATTGGTCCAGATCGTATCGTTGCGCAGACCGAGGAGCGTCGTCCATTGCTTGCCCCACTTGCTGGCGATCTCGGCATAGGTTCCCAACCGAATGCGGCGCCCATCGTTAATACTGACGAAAGTATCTGGTCCCATCATCGGCGCTTTTCCCGTAACCGCCGGCCAGCGATCGTCGAGTACGAAGCGATGCAGCTCATTGCCCACCCGTAGCGTTTGCCGGGACGGAAGTACCGATTCAAAATTCACGGAGTAGCCAATGTCTCTGCCGTGCGTGTTCATTGGCATCCACATCGGCATTGGGAAGGTTGACTTATCTTTGCCGATATTCATCGAATGCCAGGCGTTTTGCCAGAAGACGCGCGCACCTATCAAACTATGGGCAAAGTTTCTGCTGTAATGCAAGTTGAGTGACTCAGCATAATTGCGCACCAAATCCATCTGCGCGTTCACAAATCCCTCGTAAGGCGTGTGGTGTAAGCCAGCTTTAAGCACAGCCAGATTTCCTGCTCCTTGTGCAGCCAGAGTGATCGCATGGTCGGTCGTTTGAGCATAAGTCGATGTGACTTTGTGTCCGCTGCCATCGGTGTAATCGTCGTTGTTGGCCCACGATCCGTTGTAGCCCATGCCAACATTGCGCCCCGCAACCCACTCCGTCAAAGACCCCCCATAATTTTGTCCGTTACTGCGATAAAAACCTGTGGACGCGCCTGCCTCATACAGCATCTCTCCCGCAGTTGCAAAAACCGGCACACGGGATTCGACTGCAATCGTTCCGCTTAGGCTGTCTCCGCCCATGCTGACTGGTGTTATGCCAGCAATGACCGTTATCTCAGCCGCATGGGATGAGGCAAGATAAGAAAGCGCAGGGTTCATGTGATTGGCACAAGCTGAAGACACCGTCATGCCATCCACTGTCAATTTTGCCCGTTCGTCGCCGAGCCCATGCAGCAGAGGAATAGAAGCCAGTTGGCCGTTTTCACGCAGGCTCACACCGGGAGCATCTGCCACGATTTCCGCTGCGTTACGGCTGCGCGCTTGCTCGGCATCGCTTATCGCACAGCGGGTAGCGTACACATTCTCCGCCGCATTAACCTTGACATCCGTTTTCAGAGGAGCAATGCGCAGAGTTACATCGACAACCGTCTCTTTGCCTGCGAAAACAGCTATGTCCCGAATAATTGCGATTTCAAATCCTGGAACAACGATCGTCGCCTGATAACGGCCCGGGGCGAGACCATCGAAAGCATAGCCGCCAGCATGATTTGTTGCCAGAAGTACTTTAACTTCCGAGGCAATATTTCTCATTTCAATCTTCGCCTGGGGGACAACCGCTCCAGTAGCATCCTTTAACACTCCGGCAATGCGGCCCGTCGCGTTGAGGCTCAATGCAGCTCTGGTGCTTTGTTGGGCATAAGTCAAATGCGTCGTCCAGCACAGGCAGACGGCTGGCAGCAGCGCCAGCAGCAGCTTGGCTTGCATAAATTCTCCTTTTGTTTGAATGCACGCAAAGAGGTGAACAGAATTGGCAATGCCAATCCAATCCGTAAAATCACTATCGAGATTCAGACAAGAGGAGTTGGAGGGCCGCGCTTTGGATGGTCGAGTGAAAACGAGATTCGTTTTCCAGCCTGGGAGTGCTGTGTGTGCGCCGGAAGAATGAGAGCCTCGGCATTGAAAACCCGGGCAACTTCCGGCTTATAGATTGGCGATTGAACTACGCGCGCGCTAGTCGGGTAACAAGGGCACTTTTCCGAAACGTGCGAAAAGCCCCTCTGATTGTCACGGAGTTGCCCCGCCATCCGCATCATGCAGTGATGCTTCCCATTTCTGCGACAGCAGGCGGGAAGATTTGCGTCGGCACTCCGGGCGAAGGCCGGCGCAATCAACGACCAACTGAAAAACATCACCAGCGCAAGTGCAATCGTTCGGCGCATAATCGGGATCAGAATAGCACAGGCCGTGCAAATCTATTTTTGCGCTGAGTCAAACTTAAATATGCGCTGTGATCGAGCTTTGAACGTCGTTTTAAATTAGCAGATGTGGCTCCGATGCGCCCAAAGACTAAAATGGAAGGAGGGGCGCTTCCCCACACAGAATCGAGCTGACGGCCATGTATGAAGTCACCGTGGAGGCAGGTTTCTCCTCCGGACACTACCTCCGCAACTACAAGGGCAAGTGCGAAAACCCGCACGGCCACAACTACAAAGTTCGCGTCACCCTGGCCGGAGCAGAGCTCGACCCCGCCGGCCTGCTATTGGACTTCAAGCTGCTTAAACAGCTGCTGCGCCCGGTCATCGAGCGCATCGACCACCAGATGCTCAACGACCTGGAGCCGTTCACTGTTCTGAACCCTTCGGCAGAGAACATCGCCAAGTACTTCTACGACCAAACCAGCGAGCAACTCTCAGCCATGACCCAAGGCCGCGTGCGCGTAAAAGACGCAACGATTTGGGAGACAGACACCACCACGGCAACTTATTACGAGTAGGCTGACGGAGCAGTCAGTTCATCTGGCTGGACTTCGACTTGAGGTATTTGTCGAAGGGAATCTCAAAATAAAATAGCTCGTTGCCGTCTGCGTCATGCAGTTTGCGCAGGTGCAGGCTCGCGCCCTGTAACGGATGGTCGAGGCCGGAAACGTCATAAAAAAGAAATCCTGCGCGGGTCGAATGCGGCTCCACCACCAGCGCATGATATTGGAAAGTATGGAAGTCCTGCTCAATCTCTCTGTTGCCGGCCTTGGGTTTGAGTTTGATGTCGGGGATCAGGCCTGGCATGGGAATCTTGACGCCCTCGCGCTCTCTGCGGCTCATCAGCCGTTCCACGTCTTCCGGCGCGGCAGCCTGAATCTTTTCGCCGCCTGCGGTGAGAAAAAGAATCCGCGCCTCGCTCAGGCTGATGGGCCGATTTCCGTTGTTGGTCACGATGAGGCGAATTGGCAGTATGCCGTGGCTGAGATAATCGACGCGGAAGATCGCTTCTTTCTCCCGCGTGCCGTAGGGTTCGGCGGCGATCACCACTTTTTCCTGATCGTGTGCCTCAACCGCGGCAAAGGTTGTCGCGGGCTGCACTGGAGGAGGTATCTGTTTGCTGGCCACCGCAGGCAACGCCAGCAAAAGCAATAGCAGCGGAATTGTCCGCGGAGCCTTCACGTCCTCGACTGTATCATTTGAGAAATAGCCCGGAACAGAGAAATTTTCGCCCATGATTCTGTTTTTTTACAATCTGGCCTTGATTACTACGCTGGTGGTTAGCGCGCCCTGGTGGCTCTTCCGTATGGTCACCACGCAAAAGTATCGTGAAGGGCTGCGGGAACGGCTCGGCTTTGTTCCTAAAGGATTGATTCGGCACGAGAAACCCCATCTCATCTGGCTTCACGCCGTCTCAGTGGGCGAAGTGCTGGCCGTCAGTCGACTGGTCAAAGAGCTGGACGTCACATTGCCAGATCACTCAATCGTCATCTCCACCACCACCCGCACCGGTCAGGCGCTGGCCCGCGAGCGCTTCGGTGCCAACCGCGTCTTCTATTGTCCGCTCGACCTGCCTTGGGCAGTGCGCGCTTATTTGAACGCCCTTCAGCCTCAGCTGCTCATTTTGGCCGAAACCGAATTCTGGCCCAACCTGCTCAGCAGTTGCTTCCGCCGCGGAATCCCCGTGGCCGTCGTCAATGCCCGTGTCTCCGACCGTTCCTGGCCGCGATACCGCCGACTGCGCTGGTTGTGGCAGCCGTTTCTCAACCGCCTCAGCCGCGTGCTGGCGCAAAGCCAAGTAGACACCGACCGGCTCAAAGCCATCGGCTGCCTGCCGCAACGGGTTACCGTCTCCGGCAACCTCAAATTCGATGTTCGTGCCGTAGAAGAGTCCGAAGCAACCCGACTGCTGAAAGCGCTAGCACCGAACTTACGCCTCATCGTCGCGGGCAGCACGCTCGAAGGCGAAGAAGCCGCTCTCCTCGAAGCATGGCCGCGTTTGATCGAATTTGATGCGCAACTGGCAATGGTCCTCGCGCCTCGCCATCCGGAGCGCTTCACCGCAGTGTCAGCGCTGCTGGAAAGCTCAGGCAATCCGTGGGTGTTGCGCTCGGAGTGGCGTTCGAAGCCGACGGAATCTCTCCAACCTTTTGCCCCAGGAACAATCGTTCTGCTAGACACCATCGGCGAACTGGCCTCGGTTTACTCGTTGGCCTCGATTGCCTTCGTCGGTGGCAGCCTGATTCCCGCCGGAGGACACAATCCGCTCGAACCCGCGCAGTTTGGCGTATCTATCGTAATGGGACCAAACTACGCCAACTTCCGCGCTATTACAGAAGATTTACTGGCTCATCAGGCCCTTCGCATCACCGCCGTCGAAGAGCTGTCTGCGACCCTGGTCGGTTTACTGCAAGACCGCAATGAAGCGAAAGCTATGGGTGAGCGAGCCAGAGAGGTTTTCAACAGTCAGGCCGGAGCAACCGCCCGCTGCGTGGAGTCGATCAAAGCAGTGCTTGCAACGCAAGACGGAACGGAGCAGCCAGTATGACCAGCTCCTTCTCTGCGCGCCGTCTGCTGCTGCCGCTAGTTCCGCTCTACCGGCTGGCGCTTGCCTTTCGCGAAATACGACTCGGCACAAAGTTGGAGCCTGTCCGCCGCCTACGCTGGCCAGTCGTAAGCATCGGCAATCTCTCCACTGGCGGTTCTGGCAAAACGCCGCTCACCATCGCACTGGCCCAGTCGCTCACCGCGCGTGGCCTGTATATAGATGTTCTTTCAAGAGGTTACGGCCGCCATAGCCAACTCCCAGCCCGCGTCAACCCAGGCGGAACCGCCGAAGACTTCGGCGACGAGCCGCTGCTCATTGCCCGCGAAACCGGCATTCCAGTCTACGTCGCTCCGCAGCGCTACCATGCCGGCCTGCTGGCCGAAGCAGCGCATCTCAATGCGGAAAAGCCCGCTATCCACCTTCTCGACGACGGCTTTCAGCACTGTCAACTCGCCCGTAACATCAACATTCTGCTGCTCAATCGCCAGGACTGGCAAGACACTCTGCTACCGGCTGGCAATCTACGCGACCCTCTCAAAGCTGTCCACCGCGCCAGCGTTATTGCCATTCCTGCGGACAACCCAGAGCTGGAGCCAGAGCTCCGCACTTGGGGATGGGATGGGCCAGTGTGGCGGCTGCGACGCACCATGAAAGTTCCCAGTCTCAGCAGCCCAGTCGCCGCCTTCTGCGGAATCGCCCGTCCTGAGCAGTTTTTCTCGGGACTCGAAGACGCCGGACTGAGTCTCGCCGTCCGCACTGCCTTCCGCGACCATCACCGCTACTACGCTCACAACCTCAACCGTCTGGCGGCGTCAGCCCGTGCCGCCGGAACCACTACACTCATCACAACCGAAAAAGACCTCGTCCGGCTTGGTAAGCTCGCCGACCTCCTCCCCAAATCCATGCCGCTCGTAACCGCCCGCCTGCGCATTGAGATCGAAGACCATGACACAGCCATCAACTGGCTGATCGACCGACTGAATCAACCCGCATTTGAGTAAAGAACCACGGCGAACCACCCGTCGCTGACTACTGTCCGAATCAGAATCAATCAGAAATGAATATCGGGCGCATTCTCCGCGTTCAGCGCCAGCCCTTCTCATTCACTGGCGCCGATTACTTATCAGTGACCACTAGGCTTTTCCTTCGATTCCGCAGCCCCTGCCGCCTTCTGCACCGACACCAGCTCCACTTCAAAGATCAGCGTCGCGTTCGGCCCAATGTCTCCCGGTCCATTCGGTCCGTAGGCCAGATTGGACGGCACAAAGAGCTGCCACTTCGATCCCACCGGCATTAGTTGCAGTGCCTCGGTCCAGCCTGCAATCACGCCCTTCACCGGGAAGGTCGCTGGCCCGCCGTGCTTTTCTGACGCGTCGAACTCCGTCCCATTGATCAGCGTGCCCTTGTAGTTGCACACCACCGTGTCGTCCAGCGTCGGCTTATCACCCGTTCCCGCCTTCAAAATCTTGTACTGCAGACCGCTGGGCAGCGTCACCACGCCTTCCTTTGCCTTGTTCGCAGCCAGGAACGCATCGCCTTCCTTCAGTGCTGCCTGACCCTTTTCCGCCTGTTGCGCCGCCATCTTCTTCCTGATTTCCTGCGCCGCTGCCTGAAGCAGAGTCTGCATCTCCTGATCAGTCATCGCGGTCTTGCCGCCATTGAACGACTCCGTGAATGCTTTCGCAAACACGGCGGTATCCAGCTCCAGCCCCTGCTTGCGAAGGTTCTCTCCAAAGTTCATTCCCAGCGCGTAGCTGAATTTGTCTTTGTCCGTCTTGAGCTCGGGAGCATCCTGCGCCGCCGCAGCAAATGAGAGCAGAAGCACAATTGCCGCTGCCGATATCCAATTTTTGTGAGCCATGTCTATTTCCTTTTCCAGCTAAGGATACAACAGGTGTGCCGTTCCTCTTTGACCCGTCGCAACCGGGCATGGCTTTCGCTGCCAATACAACCAGGCGAAAACCATAAAAACTGCTTTGTAAATCATCGCAGGTCACAGGTGCTTGCAGATAATTAGCCTTGGTTAGCGCACAATATAAAAATGACCAAGGATCAAAGAACGGGCTTTCTAGTCCCCCCAAAAAGGTACCCCCTCCCCCTATTTATATTTTCAAAACCTTGCAGGTAATTATTCAGTCAACATCTGGCAGTTACATTGAGTGAGCCGGTAGGCCGAAGGGATCGGGACGAACAGCAGGCGCCGAACACCAATTGATTTCCCAGAAAGAAGTTCACAACGGAGCAGCAAAGAATCGCAATACTGTTCGCGGAGAGTAGAGGTGTATGCGTTTCGTGTACCAGAATTCGCATCAATGCAATATTTCCCAGCATGGAAACCAACCCGTTTGAAAGCTGAAAGCGAAGCAGTTGAGTCAGAAGCACTACGTCGAAGCGGCGGTCGCGCCAGGTGTAATGCAGATGCCGCACAAAGTTATGCAACAGCGTCAGCTCTACGGCCGCGGCGGAAGCATACAGATAGTGGCCCGCCGACCATTGATTAAAGAGAGCCAGCGCGCCAAGCTGCACTACCATACCGATGGCTCCCACCAGATTGAATTTGCCCCAGCGGACGAACATGTTCAAGGCAACGGCTCCTGCCGATACAGTTCAGCCGTATGACGCAGGGTGACGCCTACCGCCATTGTGAACATGAGGGTCGCCGCGATCGTTCCACCGAGGTCGAAGAGGAGTATTTTGTGCCCGAAGAAACTCGCGTAGGGGTTGTGCAACAGCGCCAGATTACCAGCGATCAGCAGAATGCGAATCTCAGTGGGACCGAAGATGCCCTGAGAAAGTTGAAAACAGGAGAGAGAGTAGGTGGCAAGGTAACTCTCGCTCGAAAGGAGTAGAAACGCAATCAGCATCGCGATCGCCGTCTGCCAGTGTAGAAATCCGGAGAAGCCTAGACCGCACATCAATGCAATCGACCCAAAAATGTCTGCCATGTGATCCACGTAAAAGCCATAGCGTGGACGCTCGTGACGGCGCACGCGTGCCAGCGTTCCATCCAGGCTGTCTCCGAGCCAGTTGAGCACGATACAGAGAATCACCAGTAACAGTGCATAGCGGTTGAAGCGCGACCATGCATAACAAACGCCTGCGCCCACTTGCGCGGTGAAGCCAAGCAGTGTGAGATGGTCCGAGCTGATCCACAACGGCACGCGCTGGGCCATCCACAGCAAGGCTCGCTTCTCCATCGGTGCAGTGAGAGACTGGTTCACCCGCCGCGCCGATTGAAATTTCATTGGATTGTTAGTAGTAACGGTCTGTGCATTCATGATCACGTCCTTTCCAATAAGCGCGTTTCAGTGCTGCTGTCGTAGCGCATTGCATGTGGAGCGCAAGGTAAACTCCAGCGACTCGCGCGGAACGCTCTCAACAAATGGTCCGACCGCCCAGCCCAGGCCGCGCGGAATGGAGCGCGTAAGCGTGATTGACTCGATCTGCATATAGAGTCCACCGTCTCGCTCCTCATAGCTCCAATAGGTATTCAGTCGCCACAGGAAGCCGTGTTCCTCGCTGGCATTCAGCACTCGCTCATGGGATGTGCCGGGTGAGTCGATTTCAGAGACTTTTGTGCTGCGCGAAATGCTGTATCCGTGCCGCGCATCGAGTTGCGCAAAAGTGACCTCGTAACTTGTGTCCATCACCACGGTGAGGACGTGCTTCTGTCGCACGCGCATCGATGCCTGTAGATGGTCTCCCTGTTGCACGATGATTTTTGCAGAGATCACCTGCGGAGAATAGTGTTGAGGATAGCTATTGAAATCTTTCATCAGACGCTCAAAATCCGCAGCTTTCGCGCCGGGGGCAAACGCAGTTCCGCGCCAGTGGTACAGCATGGCTCCGGGCAAATCCGCAGCTTTGGAAGGCGTGATCCGCTCAACGATCAACTCTGCTTGGCGCATTCGCGATTCACTTTGCGCCGACACCGTAGCTAGGAAGCCGTTTGGCGACCGATGCTGTTTTTCAAGCCGCGACTCAACCGTACTGATATAGGAGTTGAAAGCAGAAACAGCAGCAGGCGTCGGCTCCGCCGCAGCCGGGGCGAATGCTGTCACCAGGATCAGTAGCCCGCAGAGAACAGAACTGACGGAGAATTTGAATTTGATTCGTTGCGTCATGAACAGCACCTTACTCCGCGCCTGCCCTCTGAAGCAATGCAAGGCGTCTCATCTGTTGACGATTGTTTCTCACGGTGCAAGTTGCAGCAGCAATTAGGCTTCTGGCAAGTTGTACATTGTGCGGCAATCAGGAATCGCATGCACGATCAATTACACTGTCATGAGTCATGACAGACAGTGAGCCAGCACGGCGCTATCGCTTCGGAGCATTTGAAGCAGACGCCGCCACGGGAGAGCTTCGCCGCCAGGGACTTCGCATCAAGCTCAATGCGCAACCCTTTCAGGTGCTCTGCCTGCTTCTGGAGCGGTCCGGCGAAGTGCTGACCCGCGAGGAAATCTCTCGCGAGCTGTGGCCTGACGGTACGTTTGTTGACTACGAACACGGCGTAAACTCAGCAGTCAATCGCATCCGCGAGGCCCTCGGCGATAAGGCAGGCAAGTCCCGATTCGTTGAGACTCTGGCTCGTCGCGGCTATCGCTTTGTCGCCACCGTGGAACGGATTGGCCTCAGTAATGATCCGCCATTCGCTCCGCTTGTATCCATGGAGCAAATAGACCAGCCTGAATGCAGAACTGGCTTTCGCATCCTGGCCTCTCCAGAAGAGCTTCCCAAAGCCTCGTATCCTGTTGTGCAGACGCTTTTCATACTGTTGCAGATTATGTATCTTGGGTTCTATGTGGGGGCGCTGGCAAATCTGGCGGAGATTGAAGAACTTTTTGCGCCGCTGCCAAAGGCAACTCAGGTATATATTGCCCTCATTGCGACTGCCGCAATCCTCATCCCTGTCCGCCTCTTCGTGCTCTCCGCCACGCTTTTTCGTGCACCCGGCGCGCGTGATAAATTCCTCAAGATATGGCCGTTTCTGCTCCCACTCGATGAGTTGTGGGCTCTCTCACCCTTCCTGCTGCTGCACCACATCAACTTCGGAGTGGCTCTGGCCTGCATGACGCCGCTCGTCTATTCGCCCTTTGCCCAACGCTCGCTAATCCTGATGGGCGCAGGCAGAGTTGATTCATCACAGTTATCCTGAAGATACGATGACTTTACCAGACAATTCCGAAATCCTGGACGAAGATCCTTCGTCGCAAGGGTTGAAATCTCTTCGCCGAGTAGCAGTTTACTGCGGGTCGGCCAACGGAACGAATGCAGCTTATCTCGCGGAGGCGAAGGCTCTGGGCACAGAGCTTGCCGCCGCCGGACTTGGACTGGTTTACGGCGGAGCCAATATCGGGCTGATGGGCGCGGTGGCCGATGCGGCACTGGCCGGAGGGACGCACGCGATTGGCGTTCTACCCGAGGTGTTGGTAGAACGCGAGATCGCCCACGACGGCCTAACCCAATTCGAACTGGTACCCACCATGCACGAGCGGAAGGCGCGCATGGCCGAGTTGGCCGATGCATTTCTGGTGCTCCCCGGTGGTTATGGCACGCTGGAGGAGCTGCTTGAGGCTGTAACCTGGGCGCAACTTGGACTGCACGCCAAGCCAGTCATCCTCATCAATACCGCCGGGTATTGGGACGGGTTGCTAGGCTTCCTCGACTCTGCTGTGGAGGCTGGGTTCATTAAGCAGAGGAATCGCGAATTGCTGCATGTGGCCGCAACCGCTAAAGAGGCGGTGAGGATTGTGACCGCGGCTCTTTTCGTATACTGAACCTAGCGTATGTCTACTCACCTCGATAATATTCTGGCTACAACGCGAGCTACGGTGGCCGCAGCAAAAACGCTTGTTCCCGTGAGGGAATTGGAGCGGCTGGCCGCTGAACACCAACCACGCGGATGGGCGGCAGCCTTGCGCATACGCGCTGCCACGGGCCCGGCTGTTATCGCCGAAATCAAGAAGGCCTCGCCATCGAAAGGGCTGATTCGTGCTGACTTCGATGCCGCTCTACTGGCCCGGAGCTACTTTTCTGGCGGAGCGGCGGCCCTCTCCGTGCTGACCGACGAGCCATTTTTCCAAGGCAACCTGCGCAATCTGGAGCTGGCTTCTGCGGCAGTTCCGCTGCCTTGCCTGCGCAAGGATTTTATAGTGGATGAATACCAGATCATGGAAGCTCGTGCGCACCACGCCGACGCGATTCTGCTCATTGCCGCCGCGCTCACTGACATTGAACTTAGCCGTTTTTTCCAGGTGGCGCACAGCCTTTCACTGGACGTGCTGGTCGAGGTGCATACATCTACCGAGCTTGATCGCGTGCTCTCGATACCTGGGACCGCTGCCGACGCGGTTGGTGTGAATAATCGCAACCTGAAAACTTTTGAAGTAAGCCTCGAAACCTCGCTCGAACTTGTGGAGCGGATTCCTCAGGGAACGGTGCGCGTGACAGAGAGCGGCATTGCGACGCGCGAAGACCTTGCCCGGCTGCGCGCGGCAGGCTTCGACGCCTTTCTGATCGGCGAGAGCCTCATGCGCCAACCCGATCCCGGCGTGGCGCTGATGGAACTGCTGGCGGTGGCGGACCCAAAGCCTATGAGCATCTGGATCAAAATCTGCGGTAACACCTCTCTGGAGGATGCGCTGCTAGCCGTGGAAGCTGGGGCAGATGCGGTCGGCTTCGTCTTTGCGCCGAGCCCCCGCCGGGTGACGGTAGCCCAAGTAGCATTGATAACGCCGCAGCTGCCGTCAACCATTGAGAAGATTGGCGTCTTCGTCGATGCCGCTCTGGATGAGATTGTTTCCACCGTTCGAGACTGCGGCCTGACCGGCGTGCAACTACACTTCGACGCGGGCACTGAGCTTCCGGCAAAACTCCACGAGCGCCTGGGGACGGAACTGCAGATCCTGCGCGTGATTCACTTCGATGTGGAGAATACTGCGGTGCATGCCAAACAGATCGCCGAGTGCGCGCGGAACCCGCATGTGAACGGGGTTCTCGTCGACTCGCGCACCGCAATGGCCGTCGGCGGCACCGGCGTAACATTCAATTGGGCCGAGGCGCGCAAGAGGGTCTTCGGAGATGCAGGTCGGCTCAGGCTGGTGGCGGCGGGAGGGCTCAACCCTGTCAATGTGGCAGAAGCCATTGCAACGCTGAGCCCCTGGGGTGTGGATGTGGCCTCCGGTGTAGAAGCCGCGCCGGGCCGCAAGGATCCGGTGAAGGTGCAAGAGTTTGTGGCGCGTGCAAGGGTGGCGAAACGCGCATAGAAGGAAATCTCTGCCCAATCCATACGTCATGCTATAAAGTGTGACGAACTGCTATGATTGACTGAAAATGGCAGCCGGTCTGAGATTCGGTGGAAAGCGCGAGTTGCTTGCGTGCGGATTGCACTGGAGTGGTGCATCTTTCCTGCTTTCGCAACTTCCGGCGCGAGATTCGCTTTTGGTTTTGAGCTATCATCGCATCGGGAATCCAGAAGAATATCTCTTCGATCCGGGAGTTTTTTCGGCGACATCTGAACAGTTTGATAGACAAATCTCGTACCTGAAGCGCCACCTTTCTCCGGTGACTCTTGATGAAGCAATGGCTTTTATCGACGGCACGATCAATGAAAAGACTCGGCGCTGCCGCGTGTTGATTACATTTGACGATGGTTACCTGGATAACTACGAAATTGCCTATCCAATTCTCCAATCGCATGGAGTGCAAGGGGTTTTCTTTCTTACGACAAGCATGGTTGGCTCCTGCCAGATTCCATGGTGGGATCACATTGCATATCTAATGAAGACCGCGCGAAGACGTCGATTCTCTCTCCGCTACCCGGCAAACCTTGCTGTTGATATCGATCGGAACGGCTTGCTTGAAAGCATTCAGAACATCTTGAAGTTATATAAAAAAAACGAGAATTCCGATCCCAGACGCTTCATCCGCGAGTTAGCAGAACAGGCCATGGGGGAAGATTCACCTAAAACGCCGCGACGTTTTTTAAATTGGAAAGAGGCAAGCGAGATGAGTAAAGGCGGCATGATCATTGGCTCTCATACGCATTCACACTGTGTGCTTTCCCAATTGTCATCGGACCGGCAATACGAAGAGTTATCCAACTCCCGAGCCATTTTGAAGGAACATCTGGGTATTGAAGCTGATGTACTTGCCTATCCGGTCGGCCATGAGTCAAGTTTCACAGCACAGACGGCTGGCATTGCGCGGGAGTCAGGTTATCGTGGTGCGTTCTCGCATCATGGCGGAAGAAATGTGCTGGGGAAAACATCCCCCTACGATGTAAAACGAACGAAGATGGTTAACCAAAGCTGGACGCGCTTCCTAGTTCAAACAGATTTGTGCCGGCTCTCCGGCACCCTTTGGCCATGATTCAGGATTTGTCGGCAACGATCGAGAAGATTGACGTTGACGTCGCGTCTGAGGGATTCATTTTCTGGACTCATGTCCTTGGGTGACCAATTATAGAACAACGCTAACAGCAAGAATAGCTGGTTGACAATTGCAAAATATTTAGAAAACGCGCTCTGCTTACGCCTTATAAGTAAGTGGATCAGAGCTAGAGCAAGCATATGTCGCCCACGATTGAGAACTCGGACAATCAAGACATTGAGTGGAATTTAAACCGCCCCGAGCGATTCCGACTCGACGACTTACATGGACAACATGCGGAGATACCCGGCGTAGGTGCGTTCCCATGTAAATTGAGTGACGACACGTTCGTGGAGCCGGCGCGCCATGGCCAATGCATCTTGCGAATTCTCGAACATCCAGATAATTGCGTCAGCAAGCGCGCACGGATCGTTAGGCGGCACAAGGCGTCCATTTCTGCCATCCTGGAGCAACTCGGCAGCGCCGCATGTGAGTGTTGAAACTACCTGCTTTTCCGCTGCGGCCGCCTCCAACAGCGCCATCGCGAACCCCTCTCCGCAAATGCCTCTTTCCCAACGGGAAGAAAGAACAAAAAGGTCCGCACGCCTCATGAGTGCTGCTATTTCAGCATGAGGAATGTTCTCGAGCGCCAGCATCTCGTCGCGCAGGCCCAACTCATCGCCCAGATGAACGACTTCGGCCGAGTTACGCTGTCCAACTATTACCAGAGCTGTTTCTGGGTGTCGCGCCTTCACGATTGCAAAGGCCCGCAAAAGCACGTCGTGTCCTTTCTTGTATTCATGGGCTCCAATGGTAAGAATGATCTTTCGATTTACAAACCTTTCAGGTAAAGGAAAAGTACTGATTGCCTGAGAAAGAAAAGCCCGGGCGTTTATACCATTTGCGATCGCCACAGTTCGCGATGCACATTCGGGAACGAAATAGAGAATTTCATCACGAAGACCTTCTGAGCAGGCAACAAGCTGATCCGCTCCACGAAGAAGAATTTTCGACAAACACCGCTCTATCCCGCGGCTCTGCATCATCGAGCGGATATCAGATCCGTGGAACGATAAGATAAGTTGGCCACGAAACCATCTCAGTTTGCGCAAAATCAGCAGCGGAAAATACTCAAGGCCAATAAAATGTGGGTTCAATACAGCAATCGAGTGACGACGACAGATAGACCGAAGTCTCCAGAGGATCGCCGGACCTTTCACGCAGAATGCTATGATCGTGCGCCATGGGCGATTTGGGTTCCAAGTGGAGATTGGTCCAGTATGAAGCAAAGGCCAAGGCTGATCTGGGGAGGCTGGAACACAGCCAGCGACTGAGCCGGAAATATCAATCCCCAAGGGCGCAAGCTGTTCGTTCGTCTGAAACTCAAGCAGGAGATTCCGAACAACCCCGTTCACTCCGCCGATAGCATCGAAGGACCACGCCAAAAGGATGGCATAGTGGGATCTCATACCAAGGTCGAGGCGGGAGATTTGGTTGTTTTTGCCGGCTACAATCTGATCCGGCACAAAAACGGAGCTCATTTAGAAGTCCTTTCAAAGAGGACGGCCATGTGAATTCGCAAAGAATGACGCATGATGGAGCGATCGGGAGCCGATCCTCAGCCAGTTAAAACACGGATCATCGCGTCCAGTGTCTCAACTTGCCGCGATGCATCAAAGTTATCCACGAACCACTGATTGTAGATCACAGGCTGTCCATCCAGCATCGCAATGAAGTTTAGTAGCTGTTTTTCGATCCGCTCTGGAGTATCTCCTGGAAAAATACATTCGAAGGAAACACCAGCCTGCTGAAGAATATGCATTGCAGGCGAATCGCGCATCACATAAGCCAAAATAGGTCGGCCAAGACGCAGATACTCAAAGAGCTTAGCGGGAACTTGAACAGCTGTTTGGGGCTGAATCAACAGCAGCCCATCTGATTCAAGCGCCATGGAACGCGCTTCTTTAGCGGGGACCGGCTCCCGTAACTCCAACCAACCATCTGCCTGGGCGGTCTGAAGAAAATCTGCATCCGGCAGTTCCCCTTGCTCGGCGAGGCCGATCTGGCGGATAAGGATGTTCTTCGCGTCTAGCCTGCCGTTCTCAATCAGCCTCAATGCGGCCTGGAGGACCGGACGAATACTTCGGCCCCCGTAGAGTTCTCCCACATGACTCAAAATCTTGCGCTCACGCATCGGAAGCACATATGTGCCTATCGTATCCTCTGGGTCGAATCCGTTCCAAAGAGTGCGGGTTTTACTTCCCAGGCCGGGGTAACGGGAACACCAGGATCGATGCATTGCATCGGTATTGGCTAGAGCGAGGTCAGTGCGCCACATTACGAGCCATGTAAGTCCATTTGCCACAATATTGTGAAGTGAGAAGTGGCCGTCGAAAGCACTGCTGATCGGATCGCGGAAGTCGGCGATCCACGGTCGGCCAGAACAGGCTGAGAGCCCCATACCAACAAGATGGGTGGCAACAGGAGGAGCCGACGAAAGGATAACAATCTTATCGTTCTTTCTTCGTTTCAGAAAGGATCTTCCCGCTCGGAACGCCGAAGCCGACCACTGGAGCTTCAAGCCGGTGCCCCAAAGGAACTTCCTGCCAATCCTTTCTATATGCCATGCAATTCTCCCGTGAGGCTCGGTTTCAAAGGGGTCTGATACATATTCGATATCTGCAGACGCACCTGCCTCCTGTACAGCTGCTGTGATGATGTGACATTCGTAACCGATCCTCTTCAAGTATTTATAGAATCGGTATGGTCGTGCCCCGCCGATCGCATTGTCGGGCGGAAAATGGTACGTAATTAGTAACACTAGAGGAATACCCATGCAAGTCCTTCCGGCGCGATCTTCATCGACGAACTACGCACGAACCAACAACGATGCGATTTGATCCGCCGCCCCTGCCAACGATCTCGGTAGCATACGGGTTATTGTTGTGAAGCGGTCGTGGTCTTCCGGTTCAAGAACACGCATCAGATAAAAAAGTCCTAGAAGAACGATCAGAGCGACGCTTCCGCCGCACATTATTCCCGCAAGCGGAGACAACCGCTCCGCAATGTAATGCGCGGTCAACGATGCCAGCACGCTGGCTAATACGACCTTTGTTACCTGTAGCCAAGGCAGTTTCACCTTGTAGAGATAAATACTGATGGCCCACATCATTGCGACAGCCATTAGCTGTGCTGCTCCGTTGCCGATGCACGCGCCCACAGCGCCATGCGCAGGGATGAGGTACCAGGCCACGCCGATATCGACAATCCCCGCCAGCACGGTTAAGGCAATGACATAAACCTGTCGCTCGGAACTCTGCAGCAAGCTTTGCGCAGGGGCGAGGAACGCTTTGAACATGCAGAGCAACGGTGCCAGCGCTACAACCATTGCTGCGCCCTCGAACTTATGACCGTAGACCAGCAGCAACACAGGACCTGCGAGCGATGCAGCAATAATGTGCAGCGGAATCGACATCAGGGCGATACAACGAAAAGCGGTGGCAGCCAGTTCTGGAAGTCTGGACTTGTCGCGCCCATACTGAGCAAAGATCGTAACGCCAACTGCCGATCCGAAGATCGTCGCGACAAGAAGTAACTGTTCGGCCATGGTGAAGGCCACTGAATAGTACGACACCTGGCTGATATCCGAGTAGAGCTGTTTCAGCAGGATGACCTCTGAGCGCCCCCAGACGATTTGCGCCACAAGCATGCTGGCAACCGCCTGCAATGCGAAGGGCATCATACGCTTGCGCAATCCTGGCGGGCGAACATGCGTAGTGTCCCATGCTATTGCGCGCTTCATCGTTGGAAAAAATCGCACGAGAAAATCGACGGCTCGCATGCTGAACATCGACGCGCCGACACCGACAACGCCCCAATGAAGGACAACCGTTGCTGTTATTGCGAAGAGATAGGTAAAGGCTGAAACAACGGAGGCCGGCATATTAGTCGACAAATCTTCTGAAGCGGCATTAGCTTGTGAAGAGATGGCGTTGACCATCGAGGGCCATATGCTAAGTACCATCAGAGCCGCGGCTAATTTATACTCCGAGTTGGCGTCCGCCAGCACCCAGAAGAGAAATCCGCATGTGGCCAACGTAGCCAGACCAGTCTGCAGCAGCAAGGTGCTTAAGTAAATGTGCCGCGCAGTACCACGGTCGCCCATTCCGATAAACTCGGCCATGTATTTCCGCGTGGTCGCGGGGATGCCCATTCCGCCCAAGGTGCTGACTAACGTTGCAATAAATGAGATATAGATGAGATAGCCATTTTTCGATGGTCCAAGATAACGATTAATCGCAATCGAAGAAATGAGCCCAACGGCGGCGCTTATGACGGTTTCGAGGCCGAGCCAACCGGTATTTCGGGCTATGGTCTTTGTGTTCGTCATGTCGGTTTTAACTCTGATTAAAACAGTATGTGCATATCATCGGTTCGCGCCAGCCCGATCGTTCACACAGGCGGCCAGTGTCGCGTCTAGATTCACTGGCCGCAATCAAAGCTATAATGCCGTCTAGCCTAGCCCTTGTAAAGCTGTCCGAGCATCCTTTGCCGCAGGAGAATCGGGTGCCAGCGAAATGGCCTTCTTGAGATGAATCGTCGCACTGCTTCTATCTCGCAGCTTGCCGTACACCATCCCCAAGTGGTACTGAAGTGTCGCGCTATTCGGATCTTTCTTGACTGCGTCCTCCAAAAGATCGCGAGCGAACCCGTATGTTCCTTTGTAGTAGTAGGCCCACGCCAAAGTGTCGGCGGAGTTAGGTGAATCTGGCATCCCTTGTCGAGCGGTTTGCGCCCAAGTCAATGCTACATCCACATTTTCTCCGTTTTGCAACATAAGGTAAGCTAGATTGTTGGCAGCCACAGGCTGAGTCGGCACGATTTGTAGCGCTTTCTTGTAGTAGTCCTCGGCTTTTCTCTTGTCTCCGCGCGATTCTTCCAGCGAACCTAGGATGACAAGGGCGCCGGCATTGCCGGGATGACCCTTCGACCATTGTTCCCAAACACCGATGGCATTTGCAGCTTGTCCACGTGCAGCCTGCAACTGCGCGTAGATAGTGACAGCCTCGCTATCATCGGGATTCACTTCCATGGATTTTTGGGCCGTGGCAATCGCTAAGTCAAGATTCTTATTCTGTATCTGAACCATGGCCAGCAAATCGTAAAACCCACTATTCTTTGGCCTCTTTGCAATTTGTGCATTAATACGAGACAAAGCCTGGACCGGCAGTTTTTTGGATAGATCATAATTGACCAGCCCACGCAAGGCGGCAACAGAATCAGGATCATACTGCAAAGCCTGCTCCAGCAATGCTGCTTCTTCAGGAAAGCGCTTTTGCGTATAGCGAATCTCGCCCAGCATCAGATACGCCGGTGCGCTTTGCGGGGCGATACTCATCGCAGTCTTTAAGTCGGCTTCCGCCTTGTCTGGCGAGTTATGGGCCAACTCCACTGTAGCGCGCCACCGATAGCCGCCAGGAAAATGTGGAGCGGCAGTAATTGTCTTCTCAGCTACATCAGCCAACATACTCACGTCGCCGTGCTGGACTGCAATGCGAGCTAGTGCCTCCTGTGCCTCCAGATTGCGTGGATTCAGCTGCGCAGCTTGACGAAAGCTCTTCTCGGCCAGGCCACTATCGCCCTTCATCTGCGCGGCCCTGCCCAGCCAGTATTGAATGAATGCGTCCTTCGGTGCATTGCTGGCAGCACTTTGAAGCGCATTAATGGCGTCAACCAACTTGCCGTTGTTAAGCAATACAATACCGTTGAGAACGGCAACCTGAGGATCCTTGCTATTCTTCTTCATCAGCTCAGTTACAACGGTTTGAGCAGTCGTAAAGTCTTTGACCTCGAGAAGAACCCGAACATAACCCTCCTGCACGGACACATTCTTCGGGTACTTATGAGCCAGGCTTACAAACTCCGACTTGGCCTTGTCAATCTGCCCAGAGCTAGCATAGTAGTCGGCCAGCATTCGCACCCCTTGCGGATTATCAGCAAGATCGTTCGAAACCTGACGAAGCACCTGTTCGGCCCTAGCCGGATTCCCCTGCCTGAGAATAACCTGCACCAAGGCTTCTCTAGCGCTAAGATTCTTTGGATCGGTAGCAACAGCACTCCAGCAGACTTGCTCGGCATCCTGCAAACGCCCGTTCCTGGCGTAAAACGATGCGAGTAGCAGCTTGACATTTACAGACTTCGGATCGAGACTGATCGACTTTTTCATTTCGGCTTCAACAGAAGAGGCCTGAGCTGGATCGCCTGCAACTAGCAGTGCGAGGGTTTCGTGAAGCACTGCTTCATTCGGGGCGATATCCAACGCGCGGTGAATCTCGGCTAGAGCTATATCGCTCTTCCCTTGACGGGATGCAATGCGAGAAAGTAAAGCGTGAGCGTCAGCGTTTTTCGGTTGAGCAGCAATGGTCGCGGAGGCCTGCGCCTGGGCTTCATCAATCTTGCCTCCGGCAAGCAGCATATTTCCAAGATCAAGCCGAGCTTTGTAGTTTGTCGGCTGCAAGTAAACAGTATGCTGAAGGTCGGTATAAGCGCCGCTCAAAGCCCCTATATGGAGGAAAGCCTGAGCCCGCGCATAGTACGCATCGGCGAAATTTTTGTCAATCTTTAAGGCGTTGGAAAACTGAATGATGGCTTCCTTGTTCTTTCCTTGGGCACTGTACCGCTGTCCACTTTCCATATACTTCTGCTTGCGCACGTTCGGATCGCGGTGGCAGCCTGACAACAGAGCAAGCGATAGAAAGAGAGTGACTGCCAAAAGAACCACGAATCCATTCCGCGAACTCCGCTTGTCTTCGTATCCGAATTGAAATGTCTTGAATCTGCTTTCCACTTTTTTCATCCTTTCAGACTATCTCTCGAACGGCGACAGTTTAAAGCCATTGGCTAAACTGAGTTGCCTTTCCCTGCCCCTCAAGGCGCCTAATCGGGAACAAATCTTGACAGCAAGGGAGTAAACTGCGCGGCGAATACTTCGGCGCGCTTTCTTGCCACTGGTATGTCTTCGTTGGAAGCGACAGGCGTAATCACTCGGACCAGCGCCCCGTCCGTGCGATTCAGCCGAACTGAATCGGTGACCATATAAATCTTAGCCATGTATTCATTGGCCACGCTGCGTCCGTGCGCCTGATACCAATAAATAACAAACTGTCTAGTAGCTGCGTTGGAAATAATGTATTCTCCTACCCGATGTGATTTTCCATTTATATCCACCAGATTCTCATAACTCGAAGATTCAAAGACCCAGCCAGATCCTGGCAGGCAATGCTTCGGAGAATGAATAGTCTGGCCAGTTTTCTGAGTTGGAAAATAGCCGATAAAGAGATTGATAGGGGCAGTCTGCGCGTCCCGGATATAATTGCGCGAAAGAAAATCTCCGTTCCCAAGGACATTGCGCGTTTCCTGATCAATCCGCAGATCGGTTCCGAACCATGTTCCAATCACGGATGGGAACTGCACTAAAGGCGCACTGGGTGGATTTTTCTCGATGTTAATGCGCGAATGCAGCAGCAGGGCAGTACCAGCTAGCAGCAGGACCGCAGCCCAAAAACGAAGATTCTTCATATCTGCTGCCTCTTGGCGGGAACCAGACCGACCGCACGATGGACAAGAAACAAGAACGCCAGCGAAACCATAAAAATGACCCAGCCGGAAAACTCATGGAAAAAGCCCATAGCCTTGTCAGGGTCCCAGTACTGGACACACAACCCGGTGCCAAGAATGCGCATCGCGTTGGCCGCAATCGCGATAGGAATGCTGGTCAGAATAAGCGCCACTCGCCGCCAGGCAGACTTCTCCATAAAGTATCCATAAAAGACCGATAGCGTGAACAGGCTCATCAGAGAGCGAATGCCGCTGCAGGCCTCAGCCACTTCAAGTTTCATCAAGGGAAGCTCAATGATGTTGCCCTCTCGCAGAACCGGCACGCCAAATAAAGGGAGCAGGTCGCTGGCCAGTTTTGAAGCTAGTATTTGCAACGGAAAGGTAATCTGGTTATAAATGATGGCTGGAATAGGGATGGCCAGAAACAAAACCAGCAAGGCGAAACGCAACTCCTTCAAGAGTTGTACTCCGCCAAAGCAAAGCAGGAGTCCAGCCAGCAGAATAATCAATGAAACCCGTGAGAAGAAGAGCTCGCTTCCGAAGACTCCCAGAATCAATACGACTAACCCCAGAGCCATCAGCGCAATTCCGCTCCAGGCCGGAGCGATAATCGTAGCGCGAAGGGTCTTCCTCTTTTCCCACACCAGAAACGCTGCGAAGAGGGGTACCAAAAAGCCGTGAGAATTATCCTGGCTCTGCCAGTCGAGGAACAGTTTTGCCAGCACGTGGCAATAGACCGCCACCACAAGCGCGAAGATAGTCACTGAACCCAAAATGAATTGAGCTTTGAGTGAGAGCCACGAGCCAAAAGGCGTCGCTGGAGTCTGTGCGTTTTGGACAGTTTTTTCCGTGATGAAATCCTCGATTGTAGCGATTTATACCACTCTACACTAGCAATTTGAGCGCCGAAAGTGAAACGTTCTGCATACCGTGGTTTATCTATTACTTTTCCCTATAGCGGGAAAAGATTTTCCAGTTACAGTGGAAAAAAATTACCACTTACAGAAGCAATTGAAGGTATAAATATTCCTCATGAATGGAAAATTTATGTCACTTGCTCTGCATTCCGTACGAATACACGCTCAAAGTGTGTGTTTCACAACATAGTACATTTTTCACGTTTGCCCTCAGGTTTGGAGCCTGTATTGCAATAACAGGGGCGATTACAGGTCTCTGATGGCTACAATTACATCCATCCAAAATGCGAAACGATCGACCAGGTCGGTCCCTTCTACTGATACGCAGATACAACGTGCGGTCACCCGGATTGCCGAAAGTGACTGCCCCGTCCTGATTCTGGGTGAGCATGGCGCGGGGAAGCGATCTGTTGCCGCTCAAATCCACGCGCAATCCAATCATTCCCGCGGCATCTTCAACGAGATTCGCTGCGACGATACCAGCGCACAGGCCCTGCAGGCCGTTTTTTCTACCAGAGGGACTGTCTATCTTAATGAAATATCGGAACTTAGCATCCCTTTGCAAAAATTAGTTGTCCGCGACTACTTCCGCTCGGGGCAGACGCAAACCTGCCGTTTCTTGTGTGGTTCGAGCTGCGAACTTTTGGAAGAAGTCAAGGCGTGGCGCATGAGAGAGGATTTTTTCTATCTTGTCTCAGCCGTAACGCTCCGACTTTCACCACTGCGTTGCCGGAAATCCGAGATTCTCTCGATGGCCGATGAGCTCTTGACGTCCTACTCTAAGCAGTTTGATCGCCCCAAGCCAGTGCTCTGCGATGAAATTATTGGACATCTGATGGAGTACAACTGGCCCGACAATCTCCCTGAATTCCAGACCGCAATCAAGACTTTTGTTGCTATTGGGGACCAGGCAATTTCTCTTGCCGCCCTCAAGGCTGCAGCGCCTTCAACGAGGGCGAACAAGAGTCGCAGACCTCACTTGCTCAAGGAGGCCACACGGGCCTCGTCTATCCAAATCGAACGACAGTTGATCTCAGAAGTCCTGGTTTCGACGGGCGGTAACAGAAAACGCGCCGCTGTCGACCTGGGAATCAGCTATAAGGCCCTTCTCTACAAACTCAAGCAGATCGAAACTGAAAACCAATCTTTGTACGGTAATAATGGAGTCGCACTATGAAAATGAAAAATCTTCTCATTGCGGCATTTCTTGCTCCGGCGCTCTTCTGTTCCGCTCAAGACAAGCTGCCTGCAGATCAGCCTGCTGCGCAGGACGCAGCCAAGCCAACGCCTAAGATCGAGCCAGCCATGACCGACAGTTATATCATCGGCCTGTCCGATGTGATTTCCATCTCCGTGTTCAAAGAGCCGAACCTTTCGAGCAGCATGTTTGTCCGGCCGGACGGTATGATCTCGATGCCGCTTGTTGGAGATATCAAAGCCTCCGGCAAGACGCCACTGCAGTTGGCAGACGATATTTCAACCAAGCTCAGAAAGTTCATACAGGATCCAAATGTCACGATTGTTCTGAATTCGATGATTAGCAAAAAAGTGTACTTGATTGGTGAAGTCGCCAAGACTGGCCCGATAGAGATGACTCCCGGTATGACTGTACTGCAGGCGATTGCTACCGCAGGTGGGCTTTCAGAGTACGCCAACAAAAATAAGATTTACATCCTGCGCATGGAAGCTGGAAAGCAACAGAAGATCTCCGTGCAATACAAACAGGCATTGAGGGGTGACCATTCGCTCAATCTCTTACTGAATCCGGGCGACACGATTATCGTTCCATAGGGCCACCAAATGAAACGCACTCATACTCTCCTGGCGATTCTACTCACCGTCAGTGCAACAACAAGAGCGCAGAATGTTCCCGCGGCCAGTGGCTCTGCCACATCCGAGGGAGCGGCGGAGCTGCAGGTCAGCGGCAAGCTGCATTACGATCTACGCTATGCGCAGACCGCGCGGCTTGGCAGCAACCTGGATGGCCAACAGAGGAGTTATATCTCAGGGGATGCTAGCTACGCGAATATACGCAAGCGTATGCCCTTCACTATGCGATATGGGGGCGGCTACGGCTGGGTTTTGGCCGGACCACCTTCGGCGGGAAATGTCTTTCAGCACATGGCACTTTCCCAAGGCTATGTAAAGCGCACATGGAATCTTACGGCCAGCGAAAATGTTAGCTATACATTTGAAACTCCAACTACAGGCTTTTTAGGCGGATCTGGCTCGACAACATCGCCCGACCAGACGGTACTCACCCAGAATACCCGCATTCTCGATAACGTCACGACTCTGGGATTCGGACATAAACTGAACTATGCAACTTCCCTCAACATAGACAGCACCTGGGGACAGATGCGTTTTATCAACCGTAATGGGCAGAGAATGGACACGAAGACGGCAAGCGCAAGCGTCACCCGCCGCCTGGACGCGCACAACTCACTCTCAGGGCAATATTCCTTTTCGCGCTTCTTCTATGGCGGTTCCAGTGCTCTGGTCAACTCTGCTCAGGTCAGATTTAGCCAGATTAACACTGCCAAGATCGGCTTGAACCGCCAGTGGAACCGAAAGATTAAAACTACGGTATCAGTTGGACCACAATGGATCTCGACTGCGAATGGAGCAGCAGAGCCCTCTTCAACCAGAATATCCATAACTGCTTTTACCAGTTACGCATTCAGGGCGGGGACCGCCAGCATGAATTACAGTCATGAATCCACAGGCGGTGCTGGATATATGCCCGGAGCGGAGAACGATATCGCTGCCGCTAATCTCTTGCGAAAATTCGGCAAGAATCTGTCCGTTGGAGTGACTGGCACTTATATGCGTACAGCCGGATTGAACAAAAATGGGGTCATCAGAGGAGAGTATGGTGGAGTGCAGGCCTCGCGGCGGCTAGGCAGGTATTTCAGTATATTCACAAATTACACAGCAACCGACCAATCGTCTACTTTCCAGAATTCGGCGAACATCCTCACCAGTTTATCGCAGATATTCGGATTCGGCATCAGTTACTCTCCGCGGGAAAAACACTTCAACGACTAATGGGGCAAGGAGGACTATGCTCGGGCATCGCGAAATGACAATGCGGGACTACCTGGTAATCTTCAAGCGGCGATTTTGGCTGATTCTGGCTTCCACGATTCTTGTTCTGGGAATTGCCACGGGGACCAGCTATCTTCTGCCTCTGGAATACGTTTCGCAGACGCTGGTGATTGTTGAGCAGCAGAAGGTTCCGGAAAACTACGTCAAGCCAGTAGTCGATGAAGATTTGGGCGCGCGCCTGGCGTCGATGAAGGAGCAGATACTAAGCCGCTCGCGCATAGAGCCTATTATCCAGCGCTTTAATCTATACACTGGCGGCAAGTACACCATGGATGATCGCGTCGAGATGACACAGAAGGCTATCGGGATTAAACCTATTCCCTCGGGCCAATCGTCTCGCGGAATGCCTGGCTTCTATATCACGTTCAAGGCGCGGGATGCCAACACGGCCCAGCAAGTATGCAGCGAGATCACTTCACTCTTCGTGAGTGAAAATCTAAACCAGCGCGAACAGTCGGCTGAAGGCACGACCAATTTTTTGCGGCAGCAACTCGACGAATCAAAGAAGAATCTTGACGATCAGGACGCAAAGCTTGCTGCCTTCGAGCGCAAGTATCTTGGCAAGCTTCCCAGCCAGGAAGCGTCGAATATGGGTACTCTTCAAGCGCTCGCCACCCAACTCGACACCGCAAACCAGACCGTGAGTCGCACTCAACAGGATGAGACCTTCCTCGAGGCAATGATTACCCAGCATTCGCAGGAATCGGCACACGTCGACCCAATTACCGGGACGTCAGAGAACTCCCTTCGCTCTCAGCTAAAAGATGCTATCAGTCAGGAAAAGCAATTGGAGGCCCTCTACACGCCCGACCATCCGGACGTCCTTGCGAACAAACGCCGGATTGCCAATCTGAGAGCCGAGATCGCGCACGACTCGTCCGAGCCTGCGAAAGGAGAGGCAACTGCCAACCCCTTCGACTCGCCGCAGCTTCAGCAGCTCAAGGCGCAGCTTCGCGCGGCCAAAATGGCCATGGCCGCTGCCAAACTGGAGCAAACTCGGATCGAGAAGCAGGTTCGCGGCTACGAGGCGAAGCTTGAGGCCAGTCCGATGATCGAAGAAGAGTATAAGCAGATCACTCGTGACCATGGGACTGCTCTGCAGTTCTATAACACCCTGCTCACCAAGATGAATGAATCATCGATGGCTACTGCTCTGGAGCATCGTCAGCAGGGCGAACAGTTCCGCGTGATGGATCCCCCCAATCTTCCCGACCAGCCCACCTTTCCAAACCATCGCAAATTTGCCGGCGGTGGGCTTGCGATTGGTCTTGGAGTGGGCCTGCTTTTGGCGGGGCTACTTGAGTATCGCGATACATCGATGCACAACGAGGACGACGTGTGGGCCTTCACCAAACTGCCGACGCTGGCAGTTGTCTCTTACGTCAACGATCTAGCTAACTCCCGCGATGCCCGCGATCGGGGAAAACACTTTCCGCGAGCACAAAAACCCATTGAAAGCGTGCGTCACTAGCCATGTATAAATCCTACTTCGGCCTTCGCGCCCTTCCTTTCGGAGCCAGTCCAGACCCGCGGTTTCTCTTTCTGAGACCGCAAATTAGGGAAGCGCTTGCCTGCCTGCAATACGGCATTGCGGCTCGCAAGGGATTTGTGGTCCTAACCGGAGAAGTTGGAACGGGAAAAACAACACTGCTCAAGACTGTTTTGGACACCTTCGCCAAGGGGCGCATCTCAACCGCCTTCGTCTTCAATCCGCGCCTAGACGTACTCGACTTTTTCGAATTTGTACTTACTGACTTTGGAATTCCGCCCAAGACGCGTACTAAATCGGGTATGTTGTTGCAACTCAATGGCTGGCTGATAGAGCGCTTCCGCGCCCACCAGTTATGCGTCATTGTGGTTGATGAGGCACAGAATCTTTCCTGGGAACTCCTCGAAGAGATTCGTTTGTTGACCAATCTCGAAACCTCCTCAGAGAAGTTAGTTCAGATTGTCCTTTCCGGTCAACCTGAACTTGAAGAAAAGCTATTACACCCCAGCCTTCGCCAGCTTCGTCAGCGCGTTGCCCTGTGGTGCAGAACCCAGCCTTTGACCGGTGAAGAGACGCAGGCGTACATCGAAGACCGATTGCGCATCGCTGGAGCCGTTGAGTCGGCGTTCTTGCCCGAAGGGGCGGAGCTGGTCTATCAATACTCACATGGAATTCCCCGTATCATCAATCTGATTTGCGAGCATGCCTTGATCTTTGCTTATGCGGAACAGATCAAGCCGATTCCGGCGCACATCGTTGAGTCGGTCGGTCTGGAACTTGATCTTGTCCAGCATCCATTTACGATCTCGTTCTCAGCTATGCAAGCGTTAATGACGCGTTCGCTGCAGACCGACACGCTTAACAACACCATTACCCCTGTTGCCAACAGCGAGAATTCACTGAAGGAACGTGTAATATGAGCCGTATATACGATGCGCTTCAAAGGGCAGACCTGGAGCGGAAAGCAAATCAGGAAACGGATGCCGAAGCGTTTGCGGATCCGTTCGCTGCCCCCGCTGTTGAGGACCTACCTCCGGTCAAGGCCGACGTCAACCTGGAGAAGGTCATCTTGCATCCATGGAACCCATCCATTACCGCGCTCCCGACGCTCGGAGACCGCGGTGAATGCGTCGAGCAGTTTCGCAGCCTGCGAACGCAAATCTATCAGTATCGCGATCAGGATGCGCTCAAGACAATTCTTGTCAGCAGTGGAATGCCCGCGGAGGGCAAGTCCTTTGTCGCGGCAAATTTGGCCTTGAGTCTGGCACGCAACAAGGACAACTCCGTCCTGCTGATTGATGCAGACCTGCGATATCCAGCGCTACACGCCGTCCTGGGTGCTCCCAATTTACCAGGGCTCACCGAGTATCTCGGAGGGACAGCGGAAGTTGGCGACATTCTGCAGCGCAACCAAGTTCCCCGCATCGTTGAAGCGGACCTTGTGCGTAGCATTCCTAATCTAACCTTTATTCCCGCCGGAGCAGGCGGCGACAATTCTTCGGAGCTTATCGCAAATCACCGGATTGAAGAACTGATAGCAACCCTTTCACCGCACTTTGATTGGATTCTGATCGATTCCCCGCCGGCACTCGTGTTTGCTGACGCGATCGACCTTGCTCGCGCCGCCGATGCTGTGTTGCTTGTTGCACGTGGAGCAGTCACCCCTTTCGATGTCGCACAGCGCGCACAGACAGCATTTAGCAATTCGCGAGTCCTTGGCTTCGTTCTTAATGCAGTCAAGGATGCTCCACGCAGCGGTTCATATTACTACTACAACCGGCGGGATGCCGAAAGTGGTTCGCACGGCTGAAAGAAGTAGGGGCAAGAAAAATGATCAGACTTTTCAACGTTTACTATCCGACGCGTACGCTGGTGCTGCTTTTTTGTGAGGCCTTCTTGGTAACTGGCTCTTTTTTGCTGGCCACGACATTTATCAAGGGACCGGACACGTATATCGCCCTGCTCTATGAGGGCGGCCTCCTGAAGATCACGGCCATTACCATTCTCACTCTGCTTCTCACTTATTACTTTGATTTGTATGGACCACGCCGCATCTCCGAGAGCCTAGAGATCTACTTCCGCCTGTTGTTAGTTCTCAGCGCTCTGGCCTTTGCCCTTGCAGGGTTTGATTTTCTTTTCCCGAATCTGGTTATAGGTTCTTACGTATTTGTCCTGGGTGTCACCATACTTACATTCTGTCTGGTCCTGTGGCGCTGGATCTATGATCGGATCATTGGCCTACCAATATTTTGCGAACGTGTCTATGTTTTGGGTAGCGGAGGGCGAGCTCGCGCGGTAGTTGAAACTTTGCGCGCCAGTCAAGATGCCGGCATGGAAGTCGTCGGCTGGAAAGGTGAAAGCAAGCTCCGTGGGAGGCTTGATCGCTTTGCTGAGGATCTTCGGACCTTTCATAAACCAAAGCCTGGCATTGACCGCGTCATTGTCGCCATGGAAGACCGTCGCGAATCGATGCCAGTCCGAGAGTTGCTTGAGCTTCGCCTGAGTGGCGTGGTCATTGAAAATTCCAGCACGCTATTGGAACGGCTCTCAGGGAAATTGTCCCTAGACGGCCTTAATCCTAGCACCCTTATTTTTACCGAGGGTTTCAAAATGAGCGCATCGCAGCAGCTTTTTCGTCGCCTGCTCTCACTTGCTGTTTCCTTTCTCGCACTTGTGATCTGCCTTCCGTTTATCCCCTTTATCATTCTTGCCGTACGTCTCTCTTCTCCTGGCCCTATCTTTTTCAGTCAGACGCGCGTTGGACAGCGCGGCCGTCCGTTCACTGCTTACAAGTTCCGCACTATGTGCCAGGACGCCGAATCGCAGGGTGCGGTGTGGGCCACCAAGGACGATCCTCGAGTCACTTGGATTGGCAGGTTTATGCGAAATACTCGGCTCGATGAGATTCCTCAACTCTGGAATGTACTTCGCGGCGACATGGCCTTTGTCGGTCCTCGACCCGAGCGCCCGGAGTTTGTGCAGTGGCTCAGCCAGGAGATTCCATTTTATGACCTGCGGCACATGATTCGCCCGGGAATTACGGGTTGGGCGCAGGTGCGCTATCGATATGGAGCAAGCCTTGAGGAGACCAAGCGAAAGCTAGAATTCGATCTCTACTACGTCAAGCACCAATCAATTGGCATCGACCTGCTTATCATGTTCGAGACTATTAAGACCATCATTCTGCGCAGGGGCGCCCAGTGAGAATTATTTTCTGGCTGTCGATGGCCGGTATTCTTTACACCTACGCAGGGTACCCTGCGGTGATCTGGATACTTGCGCGACTGCGACCACAGCCATGGATTGCAGGTCCGATTACTCCCAGCGTGAGTATCGTTCTTGCCGTGCATAACGGCGCGGCGCTGTTGCCGCGCAAAATCGAGCATCTGCTGGGTCTTGATTACCCTAACATCAAAGAGATCATTCTCGTATCGGATGGCTCGACCGATGGCACCGCGAAATTGCTGGATTGCCAATATGATCCGCGTTTGACTGCAATCATCCTGAAGGAACACGGCGGCAAGGCAGTAGCCCTCAACGCTGGCGTGGAAAAAGCCACTTCAGAAGTAATCCTCTTCGTTGACATCCGGCCAGAGATTGCTCCGGGAGCTATTCGGCAACTAGTTAGTAACTTTGCCGATCCCAAGATCGGTTGCGTGGCCGGCGAGCTGATTCTGTGTCGAGAATCTCGTGATGCCACCTCTGCCGCTGTCAGCGGCGTCTATTGGCGCTATGAAAAGTGGATTAGGAGTTGCGAGTCTACTTACTCATCTCCCGTCGGCGTCTATGGAGGCTTCTATGCGATTCGCCGCGAACTCGCTGTATCGCAACCGAGCGGAATAATCTTGGATGATATGTTCCAACCGCTATCGATCATCCGCAAGGGCTACCGATCTGTGCTTGATCCGAAGGCTTACGTATTTGACGCATGGCCGGCCAGATATGGACTGGAGTTCCACCGTAAGGTGCGTACACTGGCGGGAAACTTCCAGCTTTTTCAACTCGTTCCATGGACGCTGACATTCCGGAATCCAGTTCTTTTCCAGCTTCTCTCACACAAAGTCATGCGACTAGTCGTGCCTTATTTGATAGTTATGTTGCTCGGCTCCACGCTCGTACTTTCATCCAGCTCGCATCTTTTTTTGGCGTTTGCTGCGCTTCAAATCTTCTTCTGGTCTATCGCTGCAGTTGCCCTGCATTACCAAATTCCTGGTGTGCAGCGGATTGCGGCTGCGGCCAGTGCGCTACTCCTTCTCAAGGCGGCCGCTGTCGTTGGGCTTTATAAATTTCTCTTTACGTCGGGTCCTCTTTGGAAGATTTGGGATTCAAATAGACCGGCAGTGGAGATTACGCCCCCTGAAACAAAGGACTCTACGCCTTCCGATCCTTTCATAACTTCTACGGAAGATGACAAGGTGTAAAATGCTCTTGGATAATTCGCATTGGAAAGAGGAGTGATCAGCCGTCATGAGTAGATTGAAAGCGATGGCCATTTTTACTTTGGGAATCGTGGTGGGGATTGGAGCCGCCGGAACAGTCTATTACCTTCACAGGCACTCCCTTTTCGCAGTAAGTGCCAAGCGCTTAGGGAGCGCCAAGGACCATTTGAATACTGCGATAGAACACGTCTTTGACGGCAAGGTAAGAGCAGCAAGGCTGGAGAAAGCTGTTGCACCTGTTCCTTACTTTCCCGCGGGAGCAATATGGACAAAGGATATCTCTCACGCCGCCGTCGATCCTCAGTCTTCCACTATTATCGCTTGGCTTGCGGATGCGGGCGGGTGGGGGAACAACAGAATGCAAGTCGATTTCAATTTTCGCGTCATCCAAGCCGGTGCTGCTACGCCACATCTTCCCTTTAGAGGTCCAGGGCCGAATTATCGCGATTCGGACAATCCCTCAACTTTTCCGCTTCCCATCGGCGGCGGCATCGAAGGGGAAGCGGGTTATCAGTGTTCTGTTTCAAACACTGACTGCCACCTGATTGTGGTCGACCGCAGCCAAGGTAAACTCTACGAAGCCTATCAGGCCAACTATGCGGAGAATCTCGTATCAGCACATTTTGTCGCGGTGTGGGATTTAAATCGCGTCTACCCGCCGTCAGGGCGCGGAGATCAGTGCACCAGCGCGGACGCCGCAGGCTTCCCGATTGCTCCACTGCTCTTTACAGCCGACGAACTTGCCACCGGAAGCATCAACCACGCTATCCGCTTTACGCTTCCCAATCCGCGGATTCGCGCCCATGTATTTGTGCATCCAGCCACCCACGCCGGAGCGCCACGCGGACCGGTAGATGCTCCACCCATGGGGGCCCACTTACGCTTGAAAGCTTCCTTCGATATGTCCAAACTCACTCCAGCCGCTCAAGTCGTGGCGCGCGCCATGCAGAAGTACGGAATGTTTCTGTCCGATGGGGGCAATATTACCCTGACAGCTCAAAGCGACAAGGATACGACGGCAAAGTACGCTGACATGGATTTCGGCTCGCACGATTTGCAGGACCTGAAAGTAACTGACTTTGAAGTTCTCGAATTGGGAACTCCAATTCGCAGGGACAGTGATTGTGTGCGGAATCAGTAAACAGTGTAACCGGTTTCTGCTTGTGCACTTTTCGCTCGTGTACAAAATACACAACACGAGCAACTTCTGTGTATTCTGTGCTCAGCTAGTCAATGCGTGTCGGGCTCGTGGGGTCTTCCTATAAAGCTCCATATAGGCATTGACCATAGTTTCTAGTGTAAAGCGAGAATGGAACGCAGTTTTCGCGTTCGCCGAAAACTGCGCCCGTTTCATATCGTCGGTTGCCAGCCGTAAAATTGAAGCAGCCATTTCAGCAGGGTCTGTCGCGGATACTGTAATTCCTGCATTCGCTAATCGCACAACTTCCGCCATCCCGCCTACGTCGGTCACAATCGCAGGCACTCCCAGCGAGAAAGCCTGCAGAAGCGACATGGGTAAACCCTCCGACTTCGACGACATGATGAATGCATCAGCTGCAGAGAAGAATGGCGCCACGTCGAGTTGCTGCCCCCAGAATGTTACCTGTGAAGTAATTCCCAACTCAAACACCATGCTTTCCAGCATCCTTCTTTCGCTACCATCACCTACTATCCAAAGCCGCAAGTTCGGCATGGAGAATAGTGCTTTGTGAAACGCAGCCAACAGCAGCGGATGGTTCTTCACAGGCTCTAGCCGACCTATGTAAACCAGCGTGAATCCAGCCTTCGGCGGCCATAGTTCACATGTCACTTTCTGGAGCGATTCCGATCCGTTGTACACGCGCACAATCTTTCTCTCTGATACGCTGTGAATGCTCTTCAAGTTTTTCGTTGTTGCATCGCTTATACCAACAACCCAGTCGCAAAAGCAGGCTGCAAAGGCATATTTCAATTCTGCTACTAGTCTGCGTGGCGGTCCCACCAAACTATGTCGCGTTGAAACAATGCTTGGTACGCCAGCCATCCTGGCCGCCATGGCCGCGTAAACTGTCGGGGTCGGGTTATGCAGGTGGACCACATCAAATGATGATTCTCTAAAGATATGGAAAAAATTCTGAGTGGCATCTAGCAAGTGCCGACCCACATCCGGCCCAACAGAGAAGCCCTCCTTTCGCATTTGCTCACCGAGAGGACCAAGAGTCAAAACCGCGTAGATGCAAGGAGAATGGCCCTGTTCCCGCTGTAGACGGCACATCTGTGAAACGAGTGTCTCGGCCCCGCCAATCTCCATACTGTCAACAATATGTGCGATCTTCATATCGTGATACTAAACCTCCATTTGCATAGCTCTGTATGTCGCTCGTTCCAACGTGCATTGCGACAACAATCCCGGCCGCTTGAGTCAGCGCATTAGGTTCGCAATTCGAAGCACAATGTACATCAGTAATATGAGCGAGACAGCTAATATTCCGGAATTTTGCAGCACGCGCACCATTTGCTGCCGAGGAGCAACCATTCCTCGACGTAATGCCATCTCGAACACTGCCTCAACCATCCCCCCCAACAAAAAAAAGGTTAGAATATAAGGGCGAGAAAGAAACCACCCCGTAACCAGAAGACCTGTAAAAGACAAAATAAGCAATCGCCCCATTTGGTTGACTTCCGCCTTGTCGAGGGCCTCGACCTTGGAAGCCGCTTGCCGAAGTAAATATTTCTCGATCAGGATAGGCCTTCCGTCGGATACCTTCTCCGGCGAAGCAATCGACATAGCATTTCTTATCGTTGGATACAGAAAGAGACACCAGAAATACAAGCCGAACATACCGAGCTCTGCGGCGCAAACTACCAGCGAGTTATGAGCAGTATGACCGCAACCGTCGCAATTGTCAGCAAACCCTCCAAGGCCTACTCCAAATAACGGATGAGATTTCAGCATTTGTAAACCACTACTCCAAAGCGCTGTGCGATCAGCACCCGCATTGGCAGAAATATCGCGCCCTCCTGTAAATTGAAGACCCATTGCCGCAACAAATATGCCGGTCGCCAGCAATAATGCTGGCAGTGTTCCAATGCGCCGACGTGCCGCCATTACCGCAATGGCCATCAAGGCTAAGAGGGCGCCGCGAGAGTGGGTCAGGAACGTCCCATAAAGCAACGCAGATACCGGCAATATGACAAGCACCAGGTTCCGGATTATCATCTTGTAACGCCAAAAAATAAACATCAGCGGAATCACGCAGACGAGCAACTGGCCAAAGTCATTCGGGTCGTTGATAAGTCCGAGTCCTCTCAGCCTATAGAGCAACTCTCCAGTGCTACTACGCATTGCAAGAATATAAGTGGTTCTCGCGGCCGCAACTTGCTGAGGGACGCTTTCCGGAACTCCAGACAGCAGTTCAATGCTCCCGCGCGCAATCACAAAAAGGCAGACAAATAGCAGCATGAAGATAATAACTTGCAACCTCTTCTTCGAGTTGCAGTACAGAGATACCAGAAAGTAGGCGAATGCGCACGGGAGGAATTCCGGGAAGACTTCCACGGCTTTCCAGGCCCAGTGCAACCCAAAAAAAACAGAAAAAGAGCCGGCAAACGCCAACCCAACCACTGCCAAAGATTGCGGTGTTTTCAGAATGATCGATCCCGTCAGTTTCGGTATTGATACGAAGAAGATTAGGACCGCTAGGACCAGCTCAACACGAACAACGGCTAACTGCCCAAACAGGGTGGGCGGCGTGAGGTAGTTTGTGAGAAAATATAGAACACTTAAAACAAATCCCATAGTGAATGGCCGTTAAAAATACCGCTTCCAAAATTAGGATACTCTGAAGGACAATGCCAAATCTATAGAAAAATTAGGTCGGTAGGGCAGCAGGTCCGCTACAGATGCAGACACTCAAGAGCTTTTTTTACAGGCGCGAACCTGTCGACAAGTTGGCTTGGGACTGGAAGGAGCCCCTAGGTGCCTCAAAAATCCTATTCTGGATGCTTGATCAGCACCTGGCGGTAATGAGAACTGTTAGCCAAAAACTTGTTCTCGATCAGGTTCCACATGAGGAACGCGGCTAAGCCGATCAAAGATAGGCCGAGCAGTAGATAAAAAGTTGGATTAGTGCTTGCGATCCCGAGTACTATCAACGTCTGCAATATGGGGAAATGAACAATATATACTCCATACGAAAAATCTCCGTTTTTTGAAAAATTTCCAAAATATATCCAGAAACCGAAGACAAAGACGATTCCAGATATCCATAAGACATCAAGGACGCCTCCCATAAACCAGTGATCGAGAAAATACAAACAAACAGTCACGCAAGAGATATTTCGAAAGTATAGCTTCAACGTATTAAAATACACAAAAAGCAAAATGCCTGCGCTGAAATATACGAGATGTGCGGGAAACTGCACCTGCAACTTCTGGTAGAAATTGTGCGCCCCGCCCACTGAATAAATAATGCGTGAATGGTCAATGTAGGCCATAAACATAAGGCCATACTTCCAAATGCAAGAAAGACAGAAAATTGTACCCATAGCCTTCTTAATTCCGATACGGTTGTTAAGATAATGCACTACGGGAACAAGTAAATAAAAAGCAACCTCAATCTTGATCGTCCAAAGTGCTCCATTTACTGCAGAGATACTGTTTGACGTGAACACTCCTGGTAGAGAAGGAGCGAGGAAGTTGAGAAACAAAAGATTTGCGCCAAGATACTTCCAGAAGCCAACCCCGAAGTATTGAGCCGCTGGCAGAGTGCTCAATGTGCATAGTGCTACGGCCTCTAGCACCACGACGGTAAAGTAAGCGGGATAAATGCGCCTGATCCGTTTCTCTAGGTACGATGCGATAGATGTCGACCGCGTATAACTGCGATAAATAAGCATTCCGCTGATAACGAAAAATGATTTCACTGCGAAATCGGCGGAAAGGTATTTGGCAATGGCAGAAAAGGCCGGGAGGTCTGTCAGCACGCAGAGATGAAACGCGACAACGATAGATGCCAGAATCAAACGCAGACAATCAAGGTTGTTTCTACTGAAGTCAGTACAACCCCTCATATCGACGTCTCCAGTCATCTAAAAAGATTGTCACAAACGGCTACTATTCTGCATCAGCCGTCTAGAAACCCTATTTCGATCCTAATTGATGCGATGGAAACAAAATAGCAAACCCGCACTGCATTGTGCAAGAATTTAGCCGCGAGTTACACATTGTTGGCAGAGGTAATGCCGGAAGGCTTTGACAGAGGATGGAAACTTGCAAGATACTTTAGCTGGCTATTACTCGATGCATGTTCATCGCTTGTGCACAAAAGTATAAAGGGGAAATTAGCTCCATGATGCTTCCTCGACACGCCGAAACCTGGCTTATGCCATATTTGAAAGACCGCCTACATAAGATCCAGCGGGCCACGAAGCCGAAGCGCGCATGGATTGCCATCACTGATCACTATGAACCGCTGGGTATGGGGGCTTCCGTTGAGACCGCACTCGGCCGCGTTGCTCGCTGGCGCGAAAAGTGGCCGCGAATTGCTGATGATGCTCCCCGGGACGCCTCCGGTCAACGTCCACAATACAGCTTTTTTTACCCGCAGGAAGAGTATCGTCGCGATATTCTCGAAGGCATTGCGGAGATTGTGCGCCTCGGCGTCGGCGATGTGGAAGTGCATCTGCATCACGACAACGAAGATCGCGAAAACTTTATCCATAAAATAACGGATTACTGCCGCCGACTTACGGACGATCACGGCCTGTTGCGTCAACAAGACGGTCATACGGTCTTTGGCTTTATTCATGGCAATTGGGCGCTCGATAACTCGCGCCCGGACGGGAAATTCTGCGGACTCAACGGCGAGATAGCCCTGCTGCGCGATTTGGGCTGCTATGCCGATTTCACCATGCCTTCTCTTCCCTCGGTAACCCAGGGACGTGTTGTTAACCAAGTTTTTTGGTGCACAAATGCCCCTGGCAATCGTCCAAAGTCGTTCGATTGTGGAATCGAAGCCACAGTTGGCGGCGGCAGTTGCGGTGACTTACTGATGATTACCGGGCCGGTCGGCCTACGCTTCGGCGAACGAATTCTGCCACGTGTGGAAACCGGAGAGATAGCTGGCTACGATCCACCGACGCCCTCGCGGGTGAAGCGGTGGTTCGATCTGGCGCCGACGATTGGCGAAGATATTTTTTTGAAGCTATATACCCACGGCGCGCCTGAAAGAAATCTGGAGCTTCTGCTCAACGGCGGACTTTGCAATCTTTTCAGTTGGCTGGCAAATGAAGCAGATCGAAGAGGCATCGAGATCCATTGGGCCACGGCCTGGCAAATGTATCGGGCGGCCGACGCGCTAATCCATAGCCGAATACCTATTTCTTGATGAACCGACCATCTAGCAAAGATGGATTTCGCATCGTGCGACTTGACCGTTGATTTTTTTCGTTTTTCGGGGGCTGTTTCAGGAGCAGCCTCCACGTCTATGCCGCAATACCTCAGAGGTAAAGCCTCTCGTTTTTTAGACCTTTTGGGCACGATTGAAATCGTACCCTGGCATAAAGCTGGATTACTAAACACGGTCTAAGAATAAAATGGGGTTTTAATTAGGCGCTTATGCAACTCTCCCCAAAGCGACTCTTTGAAATCATATTGTTTTTGATTTGTACCTAGCGTAATCTGAAAGATAGACTTTCAGAGCCAACACAGGATCAAAAGGAAAATGGCAGGGGTGTGGCTCTGAGATTGTGTTCAATTGGACAGCATATTGGTCCATGAAACTCCTGAGGTTAAATGAATTCCATGACAATTTCTCTTGCCAGCAGCCGTCTAGCCGCGTTGAAGCAAAAAATTGACTCTCGTGAAGCCCGAATCGGAATCGTCGGGATGGGATACGTAGGGCTGCCGCTGGCGCTTCTCTTCAGCGGTCAGCGATTCCGGGTCACGGGCTTTGACGTTGAACCGTCCAAAGTGAAGACACTCAACACCGGCGGCTCTTATATCATGCGTATTCTCCCCTGCGAGATTCAAGAGGCGCAAAAGGCCGGCTTCAGCGCTACGGCGGATTATTCCCAGATCGCCAGCATGGATGCGGTCATCGTTTGCGTTCCCACCCCGCTCAATGAGCATCACGAGCCAGACATGAGCTACGTGATCGGGACCGTCAAGTCGATCGCTCCATGGCTCCAAGAGGGCCAGCTCATTGTGCTGGAAAGCACTACCTACCCCGGCACCACGGAGGAAGTCGTCGTTCCTTTGCTGGAAGCCGGCAATCCTTGCGGTCTAAAGGTTTCGCGTTCGCAGGACGATACTGGTGTGCATGTAGCCTTTTCACCCGAGCGTGAAGACCCCGGTAACACAGACGTGGCGCGCCATGACATCCCCAAGGTGGTTGGCGGATGCGGTCCGGCTGCTACTGAACTGGCTTCGGCAATGTACGGCGCTATTTTCCGCCGCGTGGTGACGGTTAGCAATCCCGCGGTGGCCGAGATGTCCAAGCTGCTGGAAAATATCTATCGCTGCGTCAACATCGCACTGGTTAACGAGCTAAAGCAGCTTTGTATGAGAATGGGCATCGACATCCACGAAGTGATCGACGCCGCAAAGACTAAGCCCTTCGGCTTTCAGGCTTTCTATCCCGGCCCTGGTCTCGGTGGTCATTGCATTCCCATTGATCCGTTTTATCTATCCTGGAAGGCCAAGCAATTCGACTTTCGAACCCGCTTCATTGAGTTAGCGGGCGAGATTAACACGGCAATGCCCTACTTTGTCATCGACCAGATCGCTGCCGGTCTTAACGAGTTCAGGAAATCCATCAAGGGATCGAAAGTGATGGTGCTGGGCGTGGCCTACAAACGTGACATCGACGACTTGCGTGAGTCTCCCTCGCTAACCATCCTTGAGCTGCTGCGCGAAAAGGGTGCGCTGGTGTCCTACAATGACCCCTATTTTCCCACGGTCGGCCATGGCCGCCACTACGACCTCAAGATGACCAACACCCCGCTCGACAATCTGGGCCAATACGATGCCGTAGTCATTGTTACCGACCACTCGACGTATGACTACCGGGCCATCGTCGAGCAGTCGCAGTTGGTGGTGGACACCCGCAACGCCACCAAAGGCATCGACTCACCGAAGATTGTGCGCTGCTGAAAGGGATTGCTTCAGAGGTCACTTGCAACATTTTCTATAGACACTCTGATTCAGTCGATGTATTGCAAAGACGCGGATTGTAGCTACTGAATAGGAAAACAAGATGAGCATTGATCTCGAAAAAGGAAACCAATGAAGTTTCTTCACGTTGTGGGAGCGCGCCCAAACTTCATGAAGGCAGCCCCGGTTTATCGCTCGCTAGCGGAAAGAGGCCATGAGCAGGTGTTGGTGCACACGGGCCAGCACTATGACGCGCTCATGTCGGATATTTTTTTCAAGGCATTAGAGATTCCGAGTCCAGATGAAAGCCTGAACGTCGGCTCGGGATCGCATGCGCAGCAAACGGCCGCAATCATGAGCCGATTTGAACCGGTTGTTCGGCAGCACAATCCGCAGATTGTGCTGGTGTATGGCGACGTGAATTCTACCGTAGCCGCGGCGCTTGTTTGTTCCAAGCTCGGCATTCGCTTTGCGCATGTCGAAGCAGGCCTGCGCTCGTTTGACCGTACGATGCCGGAAGAGATTAATCGCTTGGTAACAGATCAGCTTGCGGATTTTCTCTTTACTCCTTCTGCCGATGGCGATGAAAACCTTGCACACGAAGGCGTTGCCAAGGAAAAGGTCTTCTTTGTTGGCAACGTAATGATCGATACACTGATTCGATTCCTGCCCAAGGCGGACGAGTTATTTCCACGCCTCAAGGCAGAGTTATCCTTGGGGTCTTTCGGATTAGTGACGCTTCACCGTCCATCGAACGTCGATGACGAGGCAACTTTCCTGCCTATGCTTCAGACGCTTGATAGTTTGAGCGCGGAACTCCCTATGATCTTTCCTGTTCATCCAAGAACTCGTCAAAAATGGGCAGCACGGTTGGAGCAGTGCAACCCCAACCTTCGCGTGATCGACCCTCTGGGATACCTTGAGTTTCTTGCGCTTCAGAAGAACGCCAAGGTCGTCATTACGGACTCAGGCGGGATTCAAGAGGAAACCACCTACCTTGGAACGCCGTGCCTCACACTACGCGAGAACACAGAGCGCCCAATTACGGTGACGGCAGGCACAAACCTGCTGATCGGGCGCGATTGGGAATTGCTCAGAACATCCTTTCATGAAGCTCTGAGCGGCGGGCGAAAGCAGTCGAGCCGTCCGCCTCTATGGGACGGAAAAGCATCGGAGAGAATCGCAGAGATTCTTGCTTAGAAGGCTCTTTAGCACGGTTTCTCAAGGAGAAGTCAGCCGATGCAACTCCTCAATGTTCTGCTGGTCACCTATTCATTTCCGCCCGTTGGCGGTACGGGGGTTATGCGCGCCGCAAGCCTTGCGCGCTATCTTCCGTCAGAAGGAATCCGGCTTGACGTGCTTACCGCGCGCAATGCATCTGCCGTGGGTTCCGACGCCGCGCTCCTCAGGGAGATTCCCGCCGAAGTCAAGGTTCACCGTACCCTCACTCTCGATCTTCCCTTTGGTATGAAGAAGCGGATCAAGAGGCTGATCGCGGGAGCCAAGCCGCCCGCTGGACAAGCTACCGGTCTTACCGCCGCAGGCAAGCCGAACTTTATTAAGAGAGTGATCCAGGATATTCTGCAGCCTGATCCTCAAATCACATGGCTGCCGGTGCTCGCGCGCGCCGCGCGCCGCATTGTGAGGCAAAGAAACATCGATCTTGTTCTGATTACGGTGCCACCCTTCTCTAGCGTTTTGCTGGTGGAGAAACTTCGCAAGGAGTTTCCTGGGCTGGCGATCATAGTCGATTTCCGCGACGAGTGGCTGAAGACCACCTTTGAACTGGTCAGCTTTCTCTTTAGCCGCAGCGCGCGCACCCGAGAGATTGCTTATAGAGCCGAAGCCAGCGCCATAACAAATGCGACCGCCGTCGTTGCGGTGACCGAGGCTGCGCGCCGCCAGATTCGCTCGCGCTACCCACAGGAGTCAGAAAGCAAGTTTCATCTCATTCCCAACGGATTCGATGCCACAAGATTGCACTGCTCCGAGTCCTCCACGGAACCACGGCCCGACGGAAAAATCATTGTCACCTATGTTGGCACGATCTACGCCTCAACCGAGCCGACAACCCTGGTTGAAGCCCTGCAATCGCTTCCGGCTGAAGTAAAATCTCGATTCATACTTCGGTTTGTCGGCCACATCGAAGAGCCTCGTTTCCGCGAAGCTCTTCTGCTACTGGGCGAGATGGTGGAGTTGAAGGGCTATCTACCGCAGCGTGAAGCTTTGGCAGCAATGGACGAGACCGATTATGTCCTGTTGATCAACCACGATCCGCTGAATGTCGGCGGAAAATTCTATGACTACGTCGGCGGCAAAAAACCCATTCTCGGCGCCATTCATCAGGAAGGCGAGACACGGCGCCTGTTCGAAAAGTGTCGTGCTGGATGGTGGGCGAGCAATCACGATGTTGAAGGCATCCGTCGGCTATTTATCGAAGCCGCTGCCCGTGACAGTTCTCTGGCCAGCGAGTACCAGCCTGATATGAAAGAAATCGCGCAGTACGAACGTAAGGTTCTCGCGCAACGCTACGCCGCACTGCTGTATTCCATCGTCGGAAGACAGCGTGAGTGCGACATAAAAGCGCCGGCGGCCCAGCATGCGGGAACGGGGGAATAGCCTTGCTCAAGATCGCAGTCGTGACACGCTATTTTCCCAGTTTAGCCGAGCCCTCGCAGGGACGGTCGCTCTATGAAACCCTACGCGTGCTGGCTCGCGAGGCCGAACTGCGGGTCTTTTATCCCAACGCAAGTTATCCATCGCTGCTCAAACCGCGTAGCCGGAGTTATCGTCATCTCGACGCGGCCTATAGCCCGCCCGATGTGCAGGCAAGTTACTATGATTATCCCGCTCTTCCCTTGCTCTCCCGGCCGCTCAATGGCTGTATGGCCGCTCGCGCCCTGTTGCCAGCGGTCCGCGCTTTTGCCCCCGATATTATCTTCAGTTGCTTTCTTTATCCCGATGGATATGCCGCTCTCAAGATTGGTAAGGCTCTCGCGGTTCCTGTCGTCGCCATGAGCATCGGCTCC
>CAYPYJ010000015.1:0-68704 GCA_964414945.1 uncultured Occallatibacter sp. | reverse complement strand
CATGGACGAGATGGGCCCCATTGTCCAGGATGCGTTGGATGCAATCGAATATGCCAACGGTCCGGTCACGAGCAAGTGGGGTGCGTTGAGAGCGAAAGCGGGTCATCCGGCTCCGTTCGGACTTAAGTACGTTGAAATAGGCAATGAAGACGGCCACAACGCCCTTTACACCGATCGCTACATGCTTATCCATAAGGCCATCTAGGAGCGTTTTCCTGAGGTACAGATCATCGCCAACGATCGCCGCAGCGGGTTCGAAAATCTGCCGATGGATTTTATCGATGAACATATCTATGCTGAACCGCTGCGCGCAATTGATTTGGCCAAGCAACTCGACGGACGCGATCGCAATGGCCGCAAAAGCGTGCTGGCGGAATATGCTATTCAAACATCATCCGGCTTCGGCAACATGCGCGCCGCACCGGCGGAACCTGAGCGCATCGCCCCCATTAAACGCCAACTGCCCAGCGTCGGAAGCAAATTCCAATATGAACTGGAAGGCAACTCCTTCACAGTGCTCAAGCTCAAGCCGGAGGCGAAATAACAGGACCTCCGGCTGGCTGGCTTCAATGTTGGTTCCAACGACCACAATGAGCCTGGTCTTGCCTTAACCTATTCCGCAAACCTCAACGAATGCGAAACACGTAGGCGTACTCATTGGGCTTGTGCGAAGGCATGTGGATGGTGAGTCCGCGCGCGTCCTGCGTGAACGGAAGCGAACCATCGCAGCCCAGCAACTCCACTCGTTCAACAGTGCACGGATACTCCGGTCGGTCGCTCGTCAGGGTCTTGATGGTCAGCAAATCACTCTGCGGCCAACCCAAGGCGATGGCAAAGAGCGTGCTGCCTTTGGTAGTAAACCGGATGTCTTCGGCAGTATAAGGACGGCCGCTGGATTCATTGAAGTCCGAGGAAGTCTTGATGTCCGGCAAACCTTCTCCATAAACAAAGAACGGACGAGTGCCGTGAATAGCTTCTCCATTGACTTGCATCCACGAAGCGAGATTCAGCAGGAAGGTGTGTTCGTCTTCGTCGATGGCTCCACTGCCGCGCAGTGGAATGCTGAGCAGCAGATTGCCGTTCTTGCTCACGATGTCGGCAAGCTGCTGGACGACAAGCTGTGCGGTCTTGTATTTATGGCGCTCATAAATCGAACGATCATAGTGCCACGACCCGATGCAGGTGTCGGTCTGCCACGGTGAGGACAAGATGCCACTGGCACGGCCGCGCTCAATATCCAGAACGGTTGCGCCGACTTCATGAGGCTTGAGATTTTTGGCAAAGACCGCGGCCTCCAGCTTGCCGCACCGATGAATGTTGCTGTTGTAAAAATGCGCGGTAATATCCAGGCCTGCCTGTCCCAGAGGAAGTCCGTAGTTGTCGAAATAGATCATGTCGGGATCGTACTTATCGAGTAGATCCTGACAGCGGAGAAACCATTTTTCTACAAATGCGGAATTGCCCTGCGGCGGATCTTCGTTCCACTTGCGATCGTTGGCTTCATGCCAGGCTTTGGCTTCCGCGATGGTCTTTATGCCTTGCGGCATGACCATGCATGGCTTGTTGTACAGATCTTGAGGATCGAGCCCATCCCACCATTTTCCTTTTCCATCTTCTTTGGTAAGCCGGTAGGCATCATAACGCACGCCGGCCAGTGGACCTTCCGGATCGTAGCCGTAGGCGGTCTGAAACCAGTGCCAGGAATGAGCGGAATGATTGCTGACGCCAAAACGCAATCCGTGTTCGCGCGCGATACCCGCCCAGGTTCCCACAATATCTTTCTTGGGTCCGATGCGCAGCGAATTCCAAGGATGGTAGCGGGAGTCGTAGCAATCGAAATTGTCGTGGTGATTGGCCAGACTCATGAAGTACTTGGCTCCAGCCTTGACATAGAGATCCATCAGGGCGTGGGGATTCCACTCCTCCGCCTTCCACAGATTGTCGATTTCCATAAAGCCAGTCTGCGAGGGGTGGCCGTAGTGTTTCAAATGATGCTCGTATTGGCCGTCCCCTTGTATATACATTTGGCGGGCATACCAGTCGCCAGCTTCGGGCACGCATTGCGCACTCCAATGCGCCCAGATACCGAACTTGGCGTCACGAAACCACTCCGGCGTCTGGTAATGGCGCAAAGATTCCCAGGTAGCTTGAAAGGGACCGGGAGCAATGCTACGGCCACTAAGCAGCGGGCCTGCACTCAATCCTCTGGCTTGCAGCATCGCTGTTGCGATAGCGCCCTGTTTCAGCAGTGTTCGTCTCGAAATTTTCATCAAAGCTCCATTTCCATGCGAATGAAGAACAGAATTAGACTACTACTCCCTTTTTAATAATCAGATTTCCGTAGATGCGTGTTTCACCTGACATGAGAACTCCATAAGCGTTCCGAGAGCGTTCATAAAACGCGTGACGCTCTATGCGCTGCGGCGCCACAATCTGCGGATGATGTTTGCGGATAGCATTCATGTAGTCTGCTTCAACCGCAGGGTCCAGAACATCCCCAACAGCAACCTGCATCATGAAAAGCGGATGATCATATTTGTCGAAAGGGAAAAGTGGAGCTATCCCAGACAGCAAATCCGCAATGGATATTCCATCGGCTCTGACGAGCCGGCGCGCGATACCTATACCTGGAAAGTTCGAGTCGGCCAGAACGAGTTCGTCTCCATGTCCCATTTCGCAAAGCACTTTTAGCAGCTCAGGGCTGATGAGATGTGAAATTCCATTGAGCATAGTCTTTATTGCCTCCCGATTCATAAATGGTTTAGCTCTGCGCCAGACGGGCCTGCAGGCGTTGCAGCACAGTAGGAACAGGCCCATGACAAGCAGGAATGCGTTATTACTTTCCTGGGCAGACAGCAACCTTGCCGCAGTGTCCAGAAGCCATCAGGGCATATGCGTCGCTGGCCTTTTCCAAGGCGAAGCGATGGGTGATGATCTCTTCCGGATGCAGGTTCCAGCGCACGAGCCGCTCGACGAGTTCTTCCATGAGCCAGGTGGATGTAACCCACGATCCATAGATCGTTTTCTGGTCGTGAATCATATCGGGCGATGGGTTGAAGGCGACCGAGCCGCCCTCACCGATCATCACCATCTTGCCCCATTTGCGCGTGGCGCGAATGGCGGTGGCGCGAGCCTGCGCGTTTGCCGAGCAATCGACAGCGCGCTCCACGCCCTGTCCGTTGGTGAGCTCGCGAACCTGCGCGACATTGTCATCGCCCGAGCTGAGAACGGTGTCGCACAGCCCCAGCTTCAGCGCCAGTTCCATGCGCTCCTTCAGAACGTCGATGCCGATGATGCGGTTTGCGCCCAGCTTTCGGCAGAGAGCTCCGGCGGCCAGACCAACCGGGCCGAGACCGGTGATTAACACATCGTGATTGCCGTTGATGCCGATCTTCTCCAGGCCCTCGTAGACTGTGCCGAAGCCGCAAGCCACCTGTGCGCCATCGTCGTACGTCAACGCTTCGGGCAATTCAATCAGATCTTTTTCCTCGGCGATCATGAACTCGGCCATGCCGCCATCGCGCTGCCAGCCGTAAGCACGACGGTAGGTTGTATTGGTGCAGGAGATCATGTAACCGCGGCGGCAGTCATTGCAGACGCCGCAGCCGGAAATGTGATAAACGATCACGCGATCGCCCGTCTTGAAGCGGCGGCAGCCAGGGCCGGCTTCAACGATTTGCCCGGCAGGCTCGTGGCCGGCGATCACGCCCTGATAGCCTTCAGGCCCCTTGCCCAGATGCTCGTGATAGATGCAGCGGATATCCGAACCGCAGATGGTGGATGCCTCGACCTTCAACAGAACCTCGCCGTGGCCCGGCGCCGGCACCGCAACCGAACGCATCTCGACGGTGCTGTTGCCGGGCAGATAGGCTGCCTTCATTGTGCTGCTCATGAGTGCTCTCTCCAATCGTTACGGTTGGCTCTATGCAGGCGTGACAACGCCGTTCACGTCCCACAGGTCTTCCCAGTTCTGGTTGTCTTTCCACAGAAAGACTTGTCCCTTGATGAGGCGGCAGTTGCGATCGATGGCGGCAATCGCCTTCATCTCCTCGTTGCTTAGCGGCTCGCTCGTCGAGGCTAGCAAATTCGCCATGTAGTTGCGGCGCGTTGTGGAGAAGGGAATTGGCGTCTGTCCGCGCTGAATCGCCCAGCGAACACAGATCACTGCGGGATGCACGCCATGCTTGGCTGCAATAGCCCGGATGACAGGATCTTCCGTAGGCGAGGTGTCTTCCGGCGTGCGGTCGCGCTCGGGGCGAGCCGGGGAACCAATCGGCGAATAGCCAATCGGCTCGATGCCCTGCTGTTTCAACCAGGTGAAGAACTCCGGCTGCTGAAAATGCGGATGCAGTTCCATTTCATTCCCAGCCGGCCGGATGCGGGCATCGCGCAGCAGCAGCTTTATCTTGGGGATGGTCATATTCGAAGTGCCGATATGCCGCACAAGGCCACGATCGACCAACTCCTCCATCTGCCGCCAGGTGCGCATGTAATTCGCATGGATGTAAGGCACCGCCTCGGAATTGCGCACATTCACATCGCAGCCCGGAGGATGATGATTGGGGAACGGCCAATGCACCAGGAAAAGGTCGAGGTATTTGAGGCGCAGATCGGCAAGCGAGCGCTGGCATGAGCCAATCACATCGTCGTGACAGTTGTTCCAGACCTTCGAGGTGACCCAGAGATCCCCGCGAGGGAACCCCCGCGAAGCCAGTTCAGCAAAGCTCTCACCGATCTCTTTTTCGTTGCCATAGACCGCGGCACAATCGATGTGCCGGTAACCCGAGAGAACCGCATCGTAGACCGTCGCGGCAACGGTCTTGGCAGAAACATGATCTGAGCCGAAGGTGCCGAGACCTATCGCCGGCATAAAGGCGCCACTGGCTAACCGGTGGCTTGGAACCAGATCAGGGCTTACCGCATCGGCGGCGGCTTGGAGGTGCGAACGATTTGCTTCCATGACCTTTTCCTTGTTAGTTAACGATAACTACGACGATTCTGAGACTAGGACGCCAATCAGTGTGTTGTCAAATGAATGCTGATGGCTTTGAGTTTGCGTGCGATATTCTTGGGATAGCTAGAGCTGAAGTGCTGGCATAAACAGAAGGTTGCGAAGGGAGCATCAGGTCCATGCCCGTCCGTCTGAAAGATATTGCCAAGGATCTTGGCCTGTCGGTGGTCACCGTCTCCAAGGTCTTGCGCGATCATCCCGACATCGGTGAAGCGACTCGGAAACGGGTGCTGAAGAGGATGAAGGAGATGAACTACCAGCCCAATTTGACGGCGCGCGCGCTGATTACCGGGCAGACGTGGACCATGGGCATACTGGTTCCCGATCTGCTGCATCCATTTTTTGCCAGCATCGCGCAGTCTCTTTCCCATGAGATTCGCTCGAAGGGATACAGTCTGCTGATCTCATCCTCGGATGAAGATGCTGCGCTGGAGCAGCACGAGATCGAGCACCTGCTGGCGCGCCGCGTCGATTGCCTGTTAATCGCTTCAGCACAGAGGAGCGCGGAGACCTTTCAGCGCATCGAGGCGCAGAGGACGCCGTACATCCTGCTCGATCGCCAGTTCCCAGGGCTTGTCGCGAACTTTGTCGGTGTCGACGATCAGGCAGTGGGCATGCTAGCCACGCGCCACTTAATCGAGCAAGGATGCCGCCGCATCGCGCATATTCGCGGACCCGAGGTGAGCACGGCAGTGGGCCGCCTTGATGGTTATCGCCAGGCGCTCGATGAGGCGGGTATGCCGGTCATGCCCGATCATATTGTCTCGTTAGGCAGCTCTGGCGATCATCGCGGCGAACCGGGCGGATATGAGGCAGCGAAGCGGCTGATAGCCGGTAATAAACGCCCCGACGGCATTTTCTGCTTCAACGATCCATCTGCGCTGGGCGCGATGCGCGCGATTCTCGAAGCAGGCTTGCGCGTTCCTGAAGAGATCGCTGTGATCGGATGCGGAAACCTCTCCTACTCCGATTTTTTGCGCGTCCCACTTTCCTCGGTAGATCAGGGCAGTGAAGAAATCGGCAGGAGAGCAGCGGCCATGGCCCTGCAAGTGGCGAGCGAGAAGTCGACTTCCCGCCCGAAACGCGAATTGATCGAGCCTCGCCTGGTCATACGTGCTTCAAGCCTTCGGCGCAAGAAAAGATAATCCATTGTGGAATCGCACTCGTTGTTGAGACTTGCGTCCCCTTCGTCTCGTATTTAGAAGAGCGTGACATTACGGCGCACCCAGGACTTGAACCGGAAGATGATTCTCATACAGAGTCCGGAAGGAAGGTAACAATCAACATGAAACGCGCACTTTATTGTTCTCTCATCCTTTTGCTCACTACAGCGGCAGCGCTTGCTTCGAACTCCATGCTTCCTGATGGAACGGAGTTTCCGGTTTGGGAAAAGGCGCTTCACTTTTCAAAGACCTATTACGTGGATGGACAAGCGAAGAATGCCGACGACAAAGGTCCGGGTAGCAAGGAGCGTCCCTTCCGCACAATCAGCGCTGCGGCCATGGTGCTGCAACCCGGCGAGCGGGTCGTCATTGCCGAGGGCGTATACCGCGAGTTCATTCGTCCGTTGCGTGGAGGAACGGGTCCCGAGGCGATGATCGGCTACGAGGCCGCGCCGGGCGCAAAGGTTGTGGTGAAAGGCGCGGCGGTCGTGAAGGACTGGAAGCCCAGCGAAGGCTGGAACTTCGGCATGGCCCCTGGGACACACCAGCCGGTGAAGGCTTGGGAACTTCGTCTGAATCCATCGCTCTTCCCCGACGGCTATAACCCGTTTGAAGTGGACAACGTGCTTGGCAATCACATGTGGCTCCGCTATGCGCAGGACAATATGTCGACCTACTTCCGGCGGCGCGGGCTGGTGTTTGTCGACGGCAAGCCGCTGGAGCCGGTGGAGACCTCGATGGAGTTGGCAGGGCCTTCGCCGCGTTCGATGAACTACTTCACCGAAGTGCACTGGAAGCCGCTGTTCAAGGAGTTTTCGCCGGAGGCCGGCAAGGTGTGGATCGAAACCAACGGCATGACTCTGCACATTCGCCTGGCCAATGACGATGATCCCGCCAAGCACGTGATTGAAATCATGACGCAGGAGCAGATTTTTTCTCCGGCGGAACGCTACCAGTCGTATATCCGCGTGAAGGGCATGACCTTTCAATATGCGGGCAACGGCTTTCCGGTGCCGCAACGTGGCATGGTCTCGACCAACCGCGGCAACCACTTCATCTTTGAAGACAACATATTCGAGTGGGCCAACAGCGTCGGCCTCGACATTGGCAACGAAGACTGGGGCGCTTCGTGGCCGCCGCAGCCGGTGGGCTTCGACGTAATCCGCGGGAACACCTTTCGCTATTGCGGCATCGAGGGTCTGGGCGGAACAGGCGGGCCTCAGAACATCTTGGTCGAAAAGAATCTATTCGAGTGGATCGGCTGGCAGGATGCGGCGATGATGTCGGAGTCCGGCGGGACCAAGATGCATAACGCGCGGAATCTTCTCTTCCGCAACAACGTGGTTCGGCACATCCGGCACGCGAACGGCATCTGGTTGGATATCGGAAACGCCAACGATCGTCTTACAGGCAACGTATTTGCCGACATTCCGGGCGATGTGAATCCTCATGCCATTCACATTGAAGGCAGCAATACGCTGAACCAGATCGACAACAACATCTTCGATCACCTGACCGGCGGCATTCTTATCCGAGACACCAACAACGTGATTGTTGCCTACAATTTGTTTCTCGATTGCACCGAGGTCTGCGTCGATACGATCTCGGGCATCAACGGGCCCAGGCCAGTCGGCGGTCACACCAACGATGTGCACAATCTGATGGTGCACGATAATGCCTTCTTCAAGATCGGCCGTTCCGCCATCGAGTTCACCAATGTGCGCAACGAGGCCGACGGTAACTTGTATCCGGAGGCCGCGTCGCCGTTTGGAGGCGACCCGTATCTGCGCGTGAAGTTTCCCGAGCCGGCGGAATGGCACAATCTGGAATCGTGGCGCGAAGAGCATGGATGGGATATGAATGGATCACTGGCGGCAATCGCGGCGGTGATGGACCCGGACAAACTCGAGCTGACTCTCTCGGTCAAGGGCGATGTGAAGCGCGCTCCCGGCTATAAAGGGATCAACACAGACTTCTTCGGCCATCTGGTAACTGGTGACAGAATGCCCGGACCGTTCGCGGATCTCGGGGCGGAGCCTGCAACGCGAAGCATCGATCCGAGGTAAGTCAGGGAGGCAGGCGCTGCAATGCCTGCGACCCGTTAACCGCTCACCGCGAGACAGAAGGCAGTGAAATGATCGGCAAACAATCCGCGGGGATGGCGTTAAACTCGTTGGCGAAAAAGGCATGCATTATCCGCTGAATAAACTGGTCAAGCCTCAGTTAAATATGAGAACCTCCAGTTCTCGGCGCTTGCAGATATAAACTCCATCGGTACGGATTCGTGACGGATTGTTACACGTGGGAGTGAGGGCTCGGAGATTGCTTCCCATTACTTCTGACATTTAGGAATATGTACAATTATCCTAAACCAAGTCCACTGGAAGGTTCTGGGATGACGGTAAATCGCCTAGGCGCGAATTGAGCCTCAAGCCCGGGTAATTCTGGAGTTCCGGTCGTGTGACCGGCAACTCGTCGCCGACCTTCTTTTAGACCGGGCGGGTCTCCGCCGATCTCATGATCGAATAGACTGCTAAAACATTACCTTGTCCCGGCAGTGCCCCAACTTATTATGCCCGACCAAGTGGAATCGACTCGTACCTGTGTTGAAGTTTCGCCCGTCGTTTGAATAAGATATTCCACGCGGTCAGTGCCCACCAGCATGCAGGTCGACTTTGCCGCGGAACTTGCCATACACGAAGACGATGTACCCGATGGCCAGCACCATGCCGAAGCCCCACCAGACCAAACCGACGGCGAGCGTATGCGGACCGGAGATGGCGCGGATGAGTGTGATGTCGTTCGCAGCGCCGGTCGTAGCAGGCAGCAGCGTAGGATACAGTCCCCAACATGCTCCGGCTAGCATGAAGAACAGATAAAGGCACGAAGACAGAAATGCTTTGACTGGCTGGGTGTTGCGATTGAGAAACCAGATGGCTGCTAAAGACGCGGCAACGCCGATGGGAACGACGAACGTGGCAGGGTAATTGAAGTAGTTGTCTAAACTGACCGGGCGCACAGCGATGGTGGCGGCGAGACTAACCAAGGTGAGCGCTACTAGCACGAACCAGAGTGGAGTCACGATGCGGCGCGCGCGGCTTGCGAGTTCGCCTGAGGTCTTAATCGTGAGCCAGAGGGCACCGTGTAGGGTGAGCGCCACGAGCGCAACCAAGCCGCCAATCACTGTGTACCAATCGAGAATGCCGGGATGGGGACCGGGCTGCCAGTTCGTCCAAAGCGGTAGGAAGAAGTAGCCATCTGCCTGCAACGGAACCCCGCGCAGGACGTTGGCTAAAGCAGCGCCGAAGAAGATAGTCAGCAGAGCGCTGGACAAACCGAACAGGCCGTCGAGCAATGCGCGCCATACACCGACTTCGATGTGGTTGCGCAGTTCCAGACTGATGCCACGCAGAATTAGCAGCCAGAGCACGATCATCAGCGGCAGATAGAATCCGCTGAATGCCGAGGCATAGAGAAGCGGAAAAGCGAAGTAAAGTGTGCCGCCGCCGGCCAGTAGCCAGACCTCGTTGCCATCCCAAACCGGTCCGATGCTGGCGAGTGTTGTGCGGCGCTCGGTTTCGTTGCGGACCAGAAACAGGTGAAGCACACCAACGCCCAGATCAAAGCCGTCGAGCACTACGTAGCCGACAATCATCACAGCGACCAGCCAGAACCAGATAAAACCCATCATGACCAAGCTCCTTTTACTTCAGTCCGTCAAGGACAGGCGGCAACTGTTAGTCGGCATGAACCGCGTCGGCGATGAGGGCCTTCGCCTCAGGCCCGTTGCTGATTTCGCGATAGATCAGAACTGTGAAGAGAATGCCAAGCAGCAGGTATAGTCCCATGAAGCCCAGCAAGGTAAACAGGCCGTTGCTGGCGGAGACGGTATTCGAGTAGCCCTCGCTGGTACGCATCAGACCATAGATGAGCCAAGGCTGGCGGCCAAGTTCAGCGGTCATCCAGCCGGCGGTATTGGCGATGTAAGGAAGCGGAAAGCTCAAGAGCAGTGCCCACAATGCCCAGCGTGCTGTGTAAAGACGCTGGCGCCAGAGTAAGAACGCGGAGACAATCATCAGTAGCGCAAACCAGGTTCCTAGGCCAGCCATAATGTGATAAGCATAGTAGAGCAGAGGAAGGGCGGTAGGCCACTGATCACGCGGAATCTGATCCAACCCTTTCACTTCGGCCTTGGTTGTGCCATAGATTAGAAAGCTCAACAGGTTGTTTACAACGATGGGATTGTCAATTTGGCCTGTCTCCTCGTTAGGTTGGCCAACCAGAACAACCCCCGCACCTGTTTCGGTTTTGAAGAGTCCTTCCATTGCAGCGATGGCGGCTGGCTGATTACGCGCAACGTATTTGCCGTGCAGGTCTCCCGTGGGGAAGATGATAAGAATCGATGCGATAACGCCAGCGATGACGCCAACCTTGACGAAGATGCGTCCGTAATTTTCGAGACGACTTTCCAAAAGGTAAAAAGCGCCCGTAGCGGCCATTACAAACGAACCTGTTACGACCGCACCGGTCATATTGTGTGCGTATTGCAGCAGGCCCCAGGGATTCATTAGCAGTTGCCAAAAGCTAAGAACCTCGAACTGGCCGTTGGGAAGGCGATCATAGGCCACGGGGTGTTGCATCCAGGCATCGGTAACAATGATGAAGAAACCTGAGATCCACGATCCGACGAAGACCATCACTGCCGAAAACCAGTGCATCAGCTTGGAAATGCGTTTCTCACCATAGAGAAAGAGACCTAGAAAGGCCGACTCCAGAAAGAAACTGAAGACGCCTTCCATCGCCAGCGGCTGGCCGATCACACCGCCAGAGAGACGCGAAAAGCGTGCCCAGTTGGTGCCGAATTCAAATTCCATCGGAATGCCAGTGACAACGCCAAAGACGAAGTTGATGGCGAAGATGCGGCCCCAGAAGCGCGCCGCACGGTCCCACTGTTCACTGCCAGTCTTGAGTGCAACCGACTTGAGTACCACAATCAAAAGTCCGAGACCCATCGTGAGTTGGGGAAACAGATAGTGGAATGTGATGGTAAAAGCAAAGTGCAAGCGGTGAATCAACTCAGCTGTCATTGAGAACTCCGGTTTAAGCACGTGTGCGCGGGGGATGTGAGAATGTTTGCCTCATCGGCGGTTCGCCTGTCTGAAGAATATAGCAAAACTCCGGCTAGTTTCTTGCCAAACAGTTTATATCGTGTCGCGATATACATATGAAAGTTCGAGATACGCCCCCCAGGGCAGATCCGCTGCTCAGGACCCTGGCTGAGTTCCGTTTTGAATTGCGGCGCTTTTTGCATTTCAGCGAAGGCGCGGCTCTGGGCGCGGGACTGCAGCCGAAGCAGCACCAACTTCTCTTGCAAGTTGCATGTGCTCCCGAGGGCGTGATGGTGACAATTGCTTATGCGGCTGAACGGCTTGGATTGAAGCACAACAGCGCTGTTGAGCTTGTGAATCGGTTAGAGCGCGAGGGATTGCTCACGCGAACTGAGGACACCACTGATAAGAGGCGCGCGATCTTGCGTGTCACGCGCAAGGGCGACCTGATTCTAAGGCGTCTCGCCAGCGATCACGCGCGGGAGTTGAATGAGTTGGCGCCAAGTCTTGCAAGCGCTTTGGAACATATCAAAATGCACGCTCGGAACAGCGTTGGCTCGGAAGCCAGATGAAATCGCAGCCGCGGGTTTGGTCCGTCAGTGGTAGTCCTTACGCATATCGTTTTGGAGTATTTGGCTGGATATATAAAGATGAAAATCCTACTCAAGGTACTGATGGCCCATGAAACTCTCTGCTGAACTCAAGAAGCTGGGCGATTTCACGACTACCGTTCGGGTGCTGCCAATCGCAGGCCTAGCCATGGTCATCGGCCTTGTTGGCGCGTTCGTTGCGCTTGCACTGCTACGGCTGATCGGATTCTTCACCAATCTCTTCTACTATCAGCGAATCGGAAGTGAGATGGTTTCGCCCGCAGGAAACCATCTCGGCTGGTGGGCCGTGCTGGTGCCTGTCGCCGGTGGGCTGATCATCGGTCTCATGGCGCGCTACGGATCGGAGAGGATTCGCGGGCATGAAATTCCAGAGGCTATTGAATCGATCTTGATCAGTGGCAGCAAGGTGCATCCGAAGCTGGCAGTTCTCAAGCCGCTCTCGGCGGCACTGTCGATCGGAACTGGCGGGCCATTCGGCGCAGAAGGACCCATCATCATGACCGGTGGCGCGTTCGGGTCGATGATCGCACAGTTCTTTCATCTGACCAGTTCTGAACGAAAGACCTTGCTTGTGGCCGGCGCGGCAGCAGGCATGTCGGCCACATTTGCGGCTCCACTCTCTGCGATCCTTCTTGCCGTCGAGTTGCTGCTCTTCGAATGGAAGCCGCGCAGTCTGATTCCGGTGGCGCTGGCCAGCGCCGCTGCTTGCGCCGCACGGCGATACCTGATTGGTCTCGGCCCGCTCTTCCCCACGCCTGCGCATTCTGTATTCATTGGTCCTGCCGGACTCTTAGGCTGCATCATCTGCGGCCTTCTAGCCGGAGCATTGTCCGCATTACTTACCGGTGCCGTATACGCAGCCGAAGATCCATTCGCAAAACTCCCCATTCACTGGATGTGGTGGCCAGCGATTGGAGGCTTGGTGATCGGGCTGGGAGGCATGATCTTTCCGCAGGAACTCGGCGTTGGTTATGACACCATTGGCATACTCCTCCAGGGCAACGGCGCCATCGGTCTTCTGCTTGGCATCCTGCTGGTGAAGTCCACCATCTGGGCGGTATCACTAGGGTCAGGGACATCTGGCGGAGTTCTTGCCCCGTTGCTGATGATGGGTGGCGCGTTGGGCGGTCTCGAAGCATTGTTTCTTCCCGCTGCCGGTCCCGGCTTCTGGCCACTTGTCAGCATGGGCGCGATCCTCGCCGGCACTATGCGGTCGCCATTTACCGGAATTGTGTTTGCGGTGGAGTTGACGCACGACGTCAACATGATTTTGCCGCTGCTGGTTGCCGCCATTATTGCCCACACTTTTACGGTGTTGGTGTTGAAGCGGTCGATCCTAACCGAGAAAGTGGCACGTCGTGGTTTTCATCTCAGCCGAGAGTACAGCGTAGACCCGCTCGAGGTGCAATTCGTTCGCGAAGTTATGCGCACTCGTGTAATCGCGCTCGAAGCGAACGGCACGATCGCTGATGCCCGGAGAATGTTGAAAGATGGCCATCCCTCTCGGGGCAACACCTTTATCCTGTGATTGACGCAGACCGTCGTCTTAGCGGGGTCATCACGCGCAAGGATTTAGTCACGTCCAGTGACGAACAGGCTTTGATGTCCGATATTGCCCGCCATGATCTCGTCGCGGCAATCGCCGATGAGTCGCTGCGAACCGTTGTTTATCGCATGGCTGAGACGGGTTTCACGCGAATGCCAGTGGTGGACAGCGACGAGGAGCGCAGAGTTATAGGCATGATTTCGCTTGATGACCTGCTGAACGCGCGCACCCGCAACCTCTCCGAAGAACGCAGCCGTGAGCGTGTCTTGCACATTCGTCTTCCATTTCGCGGGGCCAGGAAGACGGCTCCGGTCGAAGAGTGAACTTTGTCACATGCATACCGCACCAATTGCTGATGAAGCTGGGGATCGCGCACAATCAGAACCGCTTTGATTCAAAGCCCAGGACCATATGAGATGAACCACAGCAACTTTGGTCACTTCAATCGTAGAAGCGTCATCATTTTCTTCGCATTTTGAATTCGGCGCCAATTTTGGCAATCACTTCGCTATCCAATACCTTCGTGGCAAACGGGAACACCACGGTTTCCTCCATTAAAATGTGGGCTGAATAGAGATCTTTAAGCTGACCCGTTTGGGACGATAATTGCTCTGTCTCCTCGGGAGCAAGTTTGCCTCCAGAGATCCAAGTCAGGTAGATATTCTCGATGGAATCATGCAGCCGATTGGCACGGCGATGATCCAATTGCAGCCCAGCAATCGCGCCAATTGCAGGATTGGATTTTCCTCGCAAGCGAGGAAACAGAGACTCCTCCTCATCGGCGGTATGCCGCTGTCCACCCAACTTGAAATAGTGAAGTGCCGATTGAACCGCGCTTTTCTCTTCATCCGTCAACTCTCTATTTTGGGCACGCTCAACAACAGCGCATAAGATTCCAAGAAAGTTCTCGACCCTGCGGTGACAGTCCGCTAGCATCCCGATTGGATCATCGAATCCACTGTCTGGTTTTGCGCCGATCTGTATCGCCATGCTTTTTGCCCACCTTTCGTGTTGCTGGTTCTAAAACCAGGATTGTCGGATTTAGCGGAAGTTGTCAAAGGGACGCTCATTGAAATCAATCGCATTGATCTGCGGGTTCATATTCCCATCAGACTTCGCAAAGCCAGATCCATGCAGTGACTAAAGTCCCAGGCCACTAGAATTTCCATGGACGACTGAACGCATCGATCTCATCGCTAAATCGTCGCTGAGGACTTAAAGGTTTGAGCGCTCAACAGGAATCGGGCAATAACCTCCGAGTGACATAAGTTACTGCGCCAAAATTGAGGGCGCTCTACCGTTGTTCATGGAGAGTGCTTATGCCCACCTCAACGCAGACCATTCGAGAAGTTGTCGCAACCCAAACCTCGGCAGCCGGTGTCTTCGAGCACTTCGATATTGATCTCTGCTTGCAGGCCGAGAAGTCCATCGACGGCGCTTGCGCTGAACTGGAACTTTCGGTTGATCAAGTGCTGGGGAAACTGGCCGATGCCGAGGCTATAGAACACGGCAGTCAGAACGTAGATGCTGCAAGCCTGCCTATGAACCGTTTAGTTCAGCACATCGTGCGCATTCACCACCAGTTCGTGCGTCGTGAGCTGCCTAGACTGTACGAGATGGCGCGTGATCTTGCGTCGAAACGCAGCGATCTGGATCCCAAACTGAAGGACATCGAGGCGTTGCTCAATGAACTTCGCGCTGACCTGTTCGCGCACATTCAGAAAGAAGAACAGGTATTGTTTTCTTTTATCTATCAGATGGACCAAGAGTCGACTGTTGCATATCCGCCAGCCCGCGTAAGCTTTCGCTCAATCGCAAATTCCGTCTCGATGGTGATGCAGGAGCACGAGTCCGCCAACCACATCATGGCTGAAATCCGTCGCATTACATCGGGTTTTAAGTTGCCTGATTGGGCCTGCGCCACACATACTGCGCTCTTCGCCGGTTTACGCGCATTCGAGAAGGATCTCAAGCAGCATTTGCATCTCGAAAATGATTTTCTGTTCCCGCGCGCCATTAAGCTGGAAGCTGAATTGAACAGTAGGGGGTAGAAATGGGCACAACGTTCCAAATTGAACCCACGCCTTCTCTTGCGGGAACACCCTCAACATTCGACCTCGTCAGCCGCGAGCGCCAAAAGAGCATGATCCTTCGCGCATGGATCTTGAGCGGGCTTTTCTTCATGGCCGTCCCCGGCACCTTACTAGGCTTTTCAAATCTGATGGCAATCAGCGCCAGCCATGGCTTTTCGACCTTACCCGCTGCCTGGATGCAGAGCCACGGTCACGCGCAGGTCTTCGGCTGGATTGGTAGCTTCATTCTTGGCATCGGCTTCTACTCGCAGCCAGTCAAGTCTCGAACCGCAGCCTGGCTCCCGCGGTTCTGCTTCATCCTGTGGACACTGGGTGTGGCGCTGCGTTGGTTCACCAGCATCTACGGCTGGCATTGGAGAGTCATGCTGCCCGTCTCCGCGGGTTTGGAGTTAGCTGCTTATCTACTGTTCCTGAAAGCCGCATCCAGCCACAAGCGGGAATCACAGCCTGCCGCGGCGAAGGCGAAGATGCCCGTTTGGATGGTCGCAGTGTTTGTGAGCACTGCGGGACTCTTCGCGGCCATCGCCTTAAACTTTGTCGAATGCGTCAACCTTGCGATCTATGGGGCAGAGTCCGCGTTTCCTCATGCACTTGACCAGCGTTATCTGGTACTCCTGGGCTGGGGTGTGCTGGTTCCTGTAGTATGGGGATTCTCGGCGCGCTGGCTTCCCGCCTTCCTGGGCATCGCCCATCCCAATGAAGGATGGACTCGGCTGGCGCTTGCGCTGAACATCTCGGGAGTCTTGTGCGGTCTGGCTGGCTGGAGTGGAGTTGCAACGATCCTGCTCGCGTCTGGCGCAGCGGCCATCGCATGGGCGCTCAAGCTTGTGCGAAAGCCACTCTCTCCGGCCAAGGTCCAGGGAATCCATCCAAGCTTCCCTGGTTCATTTGCATCGCCTATCTATGGCTAATCGTGGCAGGTTCGATGAGCGTTTGGGCGGCGCACGCCGATCTGCATGGTGGAATATGGGGCGCATCTCGCCACGCATTGACAGTGGGTTTTGCAGCCACGATGGTCTTTTCGATCGGCCCGCGCATCCTGCCGCATTTCGGTGGTGTTCAGGCGATCTTCAGCAAACGCCTGATGTTTCTAAGCCTGTTGCTGCTGCAAACCGGTTGCACGCTGCGCGTGAGTTCCGAGCCTCTGGCCTACGAAAGCCTGCTTTCCGTCGCGTGGAAGGTGCTGCCCATCTCCGGAATGCTGGAGCTAAGCGCCGTATTGCTCTTCGCCACCAACAAGGCACTTACATTCCTGCTCGGCCGCTCCGCCTTCGCGGAGAAAGCACCTGGTCTATGATGTGATTCTTCTTCGCTGATCAATGGCCTGGCCTTCAACCGGTTTCGTAGCCGGTGAGCGAACCATCCACCGATACCGCTTGCGGAACATAGCCGATAGCGCGACGAACCTCAACAGGCTGAGTCGTGATGGAGAATCCGCCCACACGCGCCTCTCCGGAAGTTGGCGGCAAAAGAGTGGTGAGCATCTTTATCGTGGTGCTTTTACCGGCGCCGTTCGAGCCAAGCAAGCCAAACACCTCGCCGGCATTAGCTGTAAGAGTTAAAGAGTCAACTGCGGCAAATGCACCGAAACGTCGGGTAAGGGATTCAATTTCAACTACTGGGTTGTTCACCCCTGAATCTTATGCGACTGACTGGTGTGCGAGTGGGTCAATATCGCACACCCTGTATGTCAGATTCGTTTGGATCGATTGGTTATTCGCAAATTGGAAAACCATTGCGGCACGGACCGAGCTACTGAGCTCTTTCACTGGTATCTGCGCAGTTGCAGCACCGCTTTTGCTTCATCATCCAACTAATCGCCGCACCTGCCGCGATACCAGCCGCGAAGGTGGCGACAACTGCTTCAACCGGATTTTGTTGCACGCGTCTCCTCGCGTCACCGTAAAGCTCCGCGGCTGCGTAACCGCCTTGCTTCACAGCGCGCCGTGCCGCTCCTACACCATCTTCAATTGCTTCCGCAGCTGAAGATGCCGCCCGCGAAGCCTTGTGAATTGTGTCGCCAATCTGCTCGCTTGTTTGTTCAAACACTGATTGCGTCATTATCTTAACCTCTCTCGTTTCCGGGTTCCATGTTGATTGGATTATTGGCCTAATACCTTCTCGACCTTGCCGACAATGTTCTGAACCTTGCCAGCATTCTTTTCAGCTCTTCCATCAGCTTCCAGGTTGGGGGCATCTGTTAGCTCACCTACTGTCTGCTTGATTGTCCCTTTGACTTCGTGGAGTTTGCCTGTCGTCTTATCCTGTGTGCTCAGTTTCATTTTGATTCATCCCTCTCTACCACTATCCAACGAGCGGGCCGCAAAAAGATGGTCGCAATTGCTCGTCGTGGATCAACTCGGCAATCTTATGCGGGGAATGATGACTTTGTTCGTTCATTAAGTCATACTTCGATCGTAAAGCCTTGCTTTTGAGCGATAGACTTGATCAGTCGAGAAAATGCGCCGTATTGCTGCGCCATGTTCGCCGACCACGTGAGTCCATCCGCGCGTCCAATCTTCTGCCAATACTCCTTGAGCGTCAGGTCATAGGCATTAATAGCGGGCTCCAGCGCTTCCGGGTGATACTTCTCCTCGTGGCGAAAGCTCTCAATAGCCATACGCGGCTTTTGCGGAGACTCTTCCGCGACGTAGCCGAGGACAACTCCAGCTACGGGAAAAGTATTTGGCGGCAGCCCAAGCAAATCGATCATTCCTTGCGGGTCGCGGCGTATTCCGCCGATGGGAACGATGCCGAGACCGAAAGCTCGGGCCGCAGTCATGAGTGTCGCCATCGCAATTCCGGCGTCACTCACTGCAGAGAAGATTGCCTCTAGACTCCGTTGCATGACCTGCTCAGAGCCTGCCTTCTCGACGCCGAGGCCAGTTTTATAGAGGTCCGCGACCACCGCGATGAACACCGGCGCTTGTGCGATCCATGGCTGGCCGCCGGCGATTTCTGCGATGCGTTTGCGGCTGGCCGCATCGCGTACGACGACAAGCGAAATCTGCTGGCTGTTGACGGATGTGGGAGCACGGTGAGCTGACTCAATGATGGCGTCAAGAATCTCGACAGGAATGGCGTCACTCTTATAACTGCGGCTACTATGATGGGTCTGCAACAAGCGTACGGTTTCGTTCATGATGTTTCCTCGATTTTGTAGGTCCTCGCTTCAGGCTGCAAACCCTCTCTACTCACTTGCTGACAAGAGTCATCAGGCCTTGTGACGCACTGAAAGCTGGATAGTCGGTGTAGCCATGTGGTCCAGGTGTGAAGTAGGTAGTGGGGTCCTGCTTATTGAGCGTTAAATTGCTCGCAAAGCGTGCCGGCAGGTCGGGGTTGGCGATAAAGAGTTGTCCAAAAGCCACGGCATCCGCTTCACCATCCTGAATAACCTGGTTAGCCAGCTCTTGAGTATATTTTTCGTTAACGATATAGACACCTCCGAACTGCTTCTTGAGTTGCGGACCCAGCCTATCCGGACCGAAGTACTCGCGGGCGCATAGAAAGGCAAGCCCGCGTTTGCCAAGCTCACGCGCCACGTAGCCAAAGGTGGCCGAAGGGTTTGAATCATGCATGTCGTGGCTGTCGCCGCGTGGCGCCAAATGCATGCCCACTCGGTTGGCTCCCCAAACGGAGATCACCGCGTCAGCGATTTCAAACATGAGACGAGCGCGGTTCTCGATCGTTCCACCGTAGTCATCCGTGCGGTGATTGGACCCATCCTGAAGAAACTGGTCGATCAGGTAGCCATTGGCCCCGTGTATCTCCACCCCATCAAAGCCAGATATCTTAGCGTTCTCCGCGCCCTTGCGAAATCCCTCGACGATTCCCCGGATCTCTGACTTATTCAGTGCGCGTGGTGTAACGTACTCCGTAATGGGGCGTACCAAGCTTACATGCCCGGCAGGCCGAATGGCGCTGGGGGCAACCGGAAGATTGCCATCCAGAAAGCGCGGATCTGAGATGCGGCCTACATGCCATATTTGTGCAAAGATATGGCCTCCTGCGTGATGAACGGATTCAGTCACCAGCTTCCAGGCCTCGGTCTGTTGCGTCGACCAGATACCAGGGACATTCGTGTAGCCGACGCCTTGTGGGACTACTGGAATGCCCTCAGAAATAATCAGACCGGCAGTGGCGCGCTGGGTGTAGTACTCGATCATGAGCTGTGTCGGAATGTGGTCAGGCGTGCCACGCAAGCGAGTTAAGGGAGACATAATCACACGATTTGGCAGAGTGATCTCACCGATCTGAATTGGGTCTAGTAATGAAAGCATGGAGTGAGTCCTCGATGAACAGTAAAATGCTGGTTAAGTTGCCTTAGGCGAATCAAGATGCGGCCATCCTTGACACCATTAATGCTGGCAACTAGGTCTGAGATTATGGTCGGGACCGCGTCTTCGCGACGAGCCTCTCCGATTCGACACGTTCTGTTGTGGGCCTAGACGCCAATCTCGTGCAATGCCATAAACGCCTCTAACAGAACTCGTGGATCGTATTGTCCCTTGTAAACGGGCGGCGGCTCTTTCTCAAGGCCAAGTAACGAGTAGACGGCGGTTTGCGCGGAGCGAACGGAGTATTCGACTGTGAATACAACATCGTCCGGTAATTCGCAATACTGCCCAACGAAGGCGAGGTTCTTCGAGCCTTCAGGAATTACCTGCGGGCGATCCCCTTTGCTCCGAGGCAGAAACTGGCTGGTGATAAAGGGCATCATGCACGGAATACATGTACAGGTATCGATGATTTGTCCTGCGTGTGTTTCGAGGTGCAAATGGCCAAGGATCTCTGTCATGATCTCGCGCCCTGTGCATGCCGACATGGGCTTCTTCACGAAGTTGCCTGGTACATCGACAAACAAGCCATAACCCCAGAAGACCTGGACATTCTCTGGCTGGTCAATGAAGTGTGGCTGGTGCGGCAATACAATCGATGCCAGCCAGCTGGACTTCGGAAAGGTAATCAGGCCGCCTTCCCCGGGAATGTTGCCAGTAAGATTGCGAATGAGTTGGAAGAATGTTGGATCGTGAAGAGTGGTTGTGAAGGATATCCACTTCGATTGCCCGATGTGATCAGCAAAGTTCTTAGGGTGGCCAAACTGCGGATGATCTTCTGCAATCTTTTCCCACAACGCCCAGGAACCTACAACGGGCTTTCCAAGCAAAGCTGGCGGCGAGTCCATTGAGCCAAGACTGGAAGCTTCTGTCATAGAACCCAGCGTCACGATGACTCTGTCTCGTTTCTCGACGGCAACCTTTTTGGGACAGGTGCCGTCGTTGACGATGATCTGGTCAACGTAATAGCTGTCATTCTCGTAGTAGAGACTAAGATCGGAAACGTGCGTCTTCAGCATAAAGTTCACGCCGCGTTCCTCAAGCCATTTCTGCAACGGCCGCACCATCGAATCGTACTGGTTGTAGACGGTTCGCATGATGCCAGTAAGCGTGTTAAATCCGGAGACCATGTGGGTGAAGCGTACGAGATACCGCTTGAACTCGACAGCACTATGCCAGGGCTGAAAGGCAAAAGTAGTGCACCACATGTGCCAGAAGTCCGTTTCAAAGAACTCGTGATCGAACTGGTCGGAGATGGCACTTCGACCGAGGAATTGTTCGGGTTCAAGCGCCAGACGCTCAAGCGATAGAATATGACTCTCGTTCAGGCCGAACTTGGGCGCGTCAATATTGTGTCCATCTTGAAAGAGGCGGGACTTCGACGCGGTCTTCATCGTTTCATTCCAGTCAAAAATCTCCTGCGTCACGGTCCGACTCCCATCGAGAGTCGGAATAGATGAGAAGAGATCGAAGGTACACAGATACTTGCTCTCGATCATACGGCCACCTCTCATCACGTAGCGGTCATCCGGATTTCCGTCTGCATCCAGACTGCCGCCCATCTTGGTTGATTCCTCAATGATCGTAATTGTGTGCCCAGGAATATGCCCATCGCGAATCAAAAATACCGCAGCGGCAAGGGAAGCGATACCGCCACCCACAAGATAGGTTTTCGAATCAGTATCGAATTGCGTTGAACGCATTACGTTCTCACTTTCTTTTTCCGTGCGCGCTTTGCCGCACCTGCGCAAGAGTCTTTTACATGAAAAGCTTCCGTCCTGCATTGCGATCTTCTGACTGCCAAACTGAAATGACTGTATCCAATTGAACAGATGGTTAGCAGTTCGCGATGGGAGGATCTCTTCAAGCACGCAGAAAAGGTTACGGACACCATCCAGGTTTTCAGCGTGTGTCCAAGGTCCAGCGATGAAACGCTTGCCACGACTCTGACTTTGCAGTTCCGGCGGTTCACGGCTAGTCTTATCGACTTCGAAAAATGGAGAATTCAATGTCAGCAACAAATTCTGTTGTCGCAATATATGACACCCACGAGCAGGCGGAAAAGGCAATTAAGGCTCTTCAAGAGGCAAACATCGATATGAAATGCCTTTCGATCGCAGGCAGAGGCACCCACACAGATGAGCATGTGGTTGGCTATTACAACGCAGGTGATCGCATGAAATACTGGGGTTCTGTCGGGGCATTTTGGGGCGGATTCTGGGGACTCTTGTTTGGATCTGCTGCATTCGCCATACCGGGGCTGGGCCCGATTCTCGTAGCCGGTCCGCTGGTCAGTTGGATCGTCGCGGGTCTTGAGGGAGCTGTTGTTGTTGGCGGAGTCAGTGCGCTCGGGGCGGGTCTCGTGAGTATTGGCATTCCAAAGGACAGTGTCATCAAGTATGAAGTTGCCTTGAAGACCGACAAGTATCTGCTAATCTTCCATGGCACTCGGGACGCGGTGTATAACGCTCGATTTATCCTGGATGGGGTTTGTCCTGGCTTCTACAGCGTTCATGGCCAGCCAATGCTGACTAGCTGATGTGGAACCTGGCTGCGGTAACACTTCATTCAGAGCCAAGATGATTGGATTGAGGTGCCATATGACCGCTATTCGCAGGGAGCTTCATACGTGTGATTCAGGTCACGCAATGACCTTTCACTTCAGGCTTTCAGGTGTTAAGCAAATGGGCACACGAAGACTGTGCTCAAAAGAGCACAGTCTTCGCAATTATGACCATAGACAATAAGTACCTGGTTGCGCTGTGAATTCTCAGAGGAGTAAGTCATGACCGAACTTCGCGCCTTTCCTTCGATTCCTAAAAAGATTCTGTTACCCATCGACTTTAGCCCATCCTCCCAGGCTGCTTTGGAGATGGGAACTGATCTCGCGCTGCACTTCAACGCCGAACTTTTTCTTGTAAATGTCATTCCGATGCTTGTGATGACCACTGCGGACTATTGCGTTCCTGATGCATTATTTCCCGAGAAGATGAAGGCGCATGCCGAAAAGCGTCTAGAAAAGATACACGCGGTACTCGCTGGAAAAGGAGTCAAGACAGGCTCCAGTGTTGAAGTTGACAACGACATTGTCGGAAGCATCATGGGAGTGGTAGACCGTGAGCATATCGACATGGTTGTGATCTCGACGCACGGCATTACTGGATGGCATCCATTGATCTTTGGCTCGATAGCAGAGAAAGTTGTCAAGCTCGTGCAATGTCCGCTCTTGCTTCTTCGCTCGCAAAAGCCTGAGACCACCGTGAAGACAACGTCAGGGCGCTCGATGGAATGGTGGTAGCAAAGACATTCTATAAGATGCATCATGTTCGATGATTTCAATTGTAAAGAGGCAAGCGTCCGGATAGAGACGCGGCGCCCCTGTGCGTGTTCGATGCGAGTCACATAGGGCTTTATTGCGGATCGGCGCATGAAATAGAAGCACCCTTGGATATTGTCTTTGTTTCTCCGATGTTGCAGTTTCAGTGCTCAGCCGGTCGTATGGAAGAGACTGGACTGTGGACTGTTGAAAGAGGGTATAAGTACCGCTACCGGCAGTCAGATACGAGTCTTTCGGTCTCTTCTGCAGCAATAGGAATATTTCCAAAAAAAGAAATAACATAAGGAGACAGCAATGTCGGCGCAAAATATGTTTTCAGGTTCGACACCGAACACGTTGATGCGGCACAAAGCGCGCCTTCCAGTATTCGGAAGGGATTCGGCATTGTCCATAAAACGGATTTCCAGCCGGTCGAATCCTACAAGGATAGCGGTAATCGGAAACCATCTTCCTCGTCAATGTGGAATTGCGACCTTCACGACGGATTTGTGTAATGCGATTGCCGCTGAGTATAAATCCGCTGAATTAACGGTCGTAGCCGTCAACGACCCATTGTCGCCATACGCATACCCAACACGGGTACGGTTTGAAATAACCGAAGGCGACATCTCATCCTATCGCGTGGCAGCGAGCTATCTTAACTCCCGAGATATTGATGTCGTTTGCTTGCAGCACGAATACGGGATTTATGGGGGAAGATCTGGAAGTCATGTTCTGGAATTTCTCAAGCATCTCAAAATGCCCGTCGTGACAACGCTGCATACGGTTCTTCGCGAGCCGAATGTTGATCAACGAAATGTCCTGCAGGAGATTGCTTCACGATCCGAGCGGCTTGTCGTGATGAGCGAGCACTCTTCCAGGTTTCTTCAAGACACATTTGGAGTTCCTGAAGGCAAGATCGACCTGATACCCCATGGAATACCCGACTTGCCAATCGCAGCGTCGGCAGCTCACATAGTCGCCCCTAAAACCGAGGGAAAGACTGTGCTGCTCACTTTTGGTTTGTTGTCTCCGAACAAGGGATTCGAAAATATGATTCATGCGCTGCCGAGCATCTTGTCCCGACACAGCGACGTTGTCTACATCATTGCAGGCGCCACTCACCCTCATGTCAGGCTTAGCGAGGGCGATCAATACCGGTTTCAGTTGCAGGCTCTTGCAAAAGAACTTGGAGTCGAGAAGAGCGTAATATTCCTTAACCGCTTTGTGAGTCCTCAGGAAATGGCTTCGCTGGTAACTTCGGCTGACATCTATATCACTCCCTATCGATACGAGGCGCAGGCCGTATCGGGAACGCTTGCATATGCCCTTGGTGCTGGAAAGGCAATCATCTCGACTCCGTATTGGTACGCGACTGAACTCCTGGCAGATGGGCGTGGAACACTAGTTCCCTTTGAGAATTCGGGTGCTTTAGCAGATGCGACAATCGGACTTCTGGATAACGATATTGCTCGTGAGTCGATGAGCAAGCGAGCTTACCTCTATGCGCGTCGCATGGTTTGGAATCGAGTAGCGCAGTCTTATATGAGGACTTTTGTAAGTGCTCGCGACAACTGTGCGCAACCTGATCGCCTGGGATTTTCCGTGCAAGCAGTCGAAAGCAGCAATACGCGTCGGCTTGCGAGCGCTTAAGAACTTGCGCTCTATCTTTCATTGAGGAAATTTATGACCTCCATTCCGTCCGATCAAGTGAGGTCAGCACCTCGGCCTCGGGCCGCTGTTGTCGTCGCCCATCCAGATGACGAGATATTGTGGTGCGGCGGCTACATAATAAACCATCCTGAATTTCATTGGCGAATCGTGACTTTATGCAGGGCCGGAGATTCAGATCGTGCTCCAAAGTTCAACCAAGTCTTGCGGCAATTGGGTGCGGAGGGCGAGATGGCTGATCTCGATGATGGCCCTGATCAGTTTCCATTGCCGTCCGAGCAAGTTCAAGAGACCACCGTCCGGCTACTGGTTGGAATCAACTACAGCTTGATATTGACTCACGGCCCAAGGGGCGAGTACACACGCCATCATCGACATGAAGAATGCTGCCGGAGCGTCGTTGAGCTGTGGCAAGCAGGCGGAATCGACACAAAGCGGTTATGGCTCTTTGCTTATGAAGATGGTGGGCGTGAGTATTTACCTCAGGTCCGCGACGATGCGGATCGGCGGGACACATTGACAGAGAACGTCTGGCTTGAGAAGCGTCGGTTGATTACCGACGTTTACGGTTATGGCGCCGACAGTTGGGAAGCGCAGACCACTCCGCGAAAAGAAGGTTTTTGGTGCTTTGACTCCATAAAGGCAGCCGCAGAACGCACAGCATTATGGGAGACCCAATCGTGAAAGTACTCGTATTGAGCGAATACCCGGCACCGGCGGCAGGTTTGGCGCTTCAAGGCGAACTATTGTGCAGGGGCCTGCATGAGATGGGCGTAGACGTCCACCCCGTTCATTTGGAATCGACGCTGGAAAAGGAATGGTACTTTCGCTGGTTTAAGCCGGACGTTGTGGTCGGCGTTGGATTCTGGGGCCATCTTCCCGATCTGGTTCTGCATTCGCATAAGTTCGGGATGAAGGCTGTGCCGTGGCTTGTAGCCGATGGTTACATCGCCGAACATCGTGACGTACTGAATGCTCTGCCACTGATTCTGGTTACCTCCAATTGGGTCAAGGAGGTGTACGTCAGAGATGGCATCCGTGAAGACAATATCGTGGTGTTGCCGGTGGGTTGCGGCACGGACAGATACAAACCGCACAGCCATCATGATGTGAAGGTTCAATCGATTCGCGAAGAGTTTGGAATATCGGACGATCAGTTGATGATCCTGACCGCCGGTGGCGATGGCGCATCCAAAGGCGCCCAGGAGGTCATGCGGGCGTTGGCCATGATCGATGCCGAGGCGCCTGACTGGAAGTATGTTTGCAAGGTTTGGCCTCAACCCCGCACCGAACAACAGAACCTGATCGACCTCAAACTGGCAGCGGATCTGGGCATTAAAGAAAAGGTGATTTACTCCACCAATGTTGTCTCGCAGAATTTCATGCCCTATTTGTTGTCTGCCTGCGACATCTACGCTGCGCCTTCGCGGCTTGAAGGGTTTGGCATGATTCAGGTCGAGGCAAACGCCTGCGAAAAACCGGTGATCGCAATCGATGCCATGGCATTTCGCGACACAATGGTACACGGTGAGACGGCATTTCTGGCGAAGGTGGCAGAGGAAAGAAAGATCACCGAGGCGCTCTACGGTGAAGGCCACGACTACGAGACGAGTCGTCGGATCGTGTTTCCAAAACCGCGAACAGTTGAATACCGGGCCAGCGTGCCCGACATCGCAAAGTATCTACTGCAGCTTATGAACGACAAGACACTGCGAAAGCGCATGGGTGAAGCGGGTCGCAAACGAGTGGTCGAGCTATTCGATTATCGTCAAGTTGCCAAGCAATTCGTCAAGATCGTTTCCGACCGATTGGGCATCCAATAGAGAGATTTAGGACGCGTGTGCTCGTCTTCTCAATCCAGCACATAAACGAGGCGTCCATGTCTTTCGACGATAAATCACGGATCTTTATCGAGCAGGCAAAAGATGCGGCTCTAAACATTCTGCTGCATAACGCACAGGGACCGTTTCAAGGACTGCCCAGAACCGCTGGGTGGGGGTACCCGGAACCTTACACGCGGGATCTAATGATCTCTGCCCTCGGCTTTCTGGCAACTGGTAATGAGAAGCTTGCAGACGCACTGGAGCGCACACTGGTAGCGTTGGCCAACAATCAGTCGCCGCATGGCCACATTCCATCCCTTGCACACGATCCATCCAACCGCGGCTCCAGCGATTCGACGCCTCTCTTCCTCTTTGGCTTGGCCCTTTACAGGATATCGGCGAATCAGCCGCAGTTCCTCCATGAAGAAGCGGAGAATGCTCTGCGGTGGATGCAATACCAGAGTCCCGATGACAGGGTGATGGTTTCGCAGTTACCCACCAGCGACTGGCGCGACGAGCAGTATGTGATGGGGTATGGGCTGTACGTGAACATGATAGTCTACGCCTATCTTCGTCTTTACGGAGAACACGAATCCGCAGATCAGTTGCGTGGATTAATGAGCCGTCTGGAAGTCAGTAGCGAAGAGAAGATCAGCTATGAGCAAGAGGCACTTGTAGAACCATCCGCGCCTTACTACGCACTATATTCATACAAAATCATGAACAGTGACCGCTTCGATTTGTTGGGCAATAGTTTGGCGATTCTGACCGGAATTGCTTCACCTGATCGGGCAGTGAAGATGCTGCTTTGGGTTGAAGCCGAGTGCGAAGCCATGCGGGGCCGCGGAGAACTTGCCGTGGATATGCCGCCTTGCTTGTTTCCGTACATTCTGCCCCATCACGCGGATTGGCTGCCACGCTACGAGCGCTATAACCGGCCCGGAGACTATCACAACGGAGGAGTTTGGCCCTTTATCTGTGGCTTCTATGTCGCGGCGTGCGTAGCGGCGGGGCAGATGGATCTTGCCGAGCGTAAGCTGTTGGCGCTGACAGAACTGGTCAAGCCTTGGCACGAAGACGCGGCGGAGTGGGGATTCAATGAGTGGATTCACGCGCAGACCGGTAAGCCCAATGGCCGTGATTGGCAGACATGGTCGGCAGCCATGTACCTCTATGCGGCTGAATGCGTGCAACAAAAGAAAACTCCATTCTTCAACCTAATACATACAGGCAATCCGGACTCGGAAGAGTAGCTCTTGTTTCGACGGTTCAGTTAGATATCTACATCTCCAGAACCGCTCCAGAGAGATTTCTGGGCCGATCCATTTCTACGCCGCTCTCCATCGGCATAAGGATCGGCACGGGAACGTGTGCCGTGGTGTCGAACTGACGCTCCGTGCGTGTTTGAGTGAGTGAGCAATTTTGGACAGAGCAAGCCCCGTGATTCCATTACACTCGACGATTAGCGCTTTCGACTCGATGTTCTTGGGGTAAGTGTCATTACTCGATCACCCAGGAGAGAAATCGTCAGTCAACAGGAGGGCATGGAAAGAAAGTGCTCATAATCGGCCACAAGCAGACCTATTTTCGGATTGGTACTAGGTTTGGCAACAGTTCTTGTGCACGCCGAATCTATCTTCACGAACAAACTTGCCTGTGCTGGCAACTTGATTGATTCAGGTCAAACGAGTTCCGGATTGGCTATCGCTCCGGCTCCTCATTTGAAGTCGATTACTACGGTTCACCCCCGATCTTGTGAGCGCTCTAGCTTCTGAGCCAACTAGTTGTTGTTGCTCGACTGTGGCTTGGTCTTTATGCGCGTTTTCTTCCGCGAACACTAAGAAAGGCTGTAACCTGTGTCCACGTCTTCGCGAAGACTGAAGATCATAGACCTGCTTCGTCCCCATTGGAAGGCGCTGACCGTCGCGCTGGTAGCGGTGCTGGGCGAGGCGTTCGCGGATATTCTCGAGCCGTGGCCAATCAAAATAGTCGTCGATAACATACACTCGTCCAATAAACTTCCAGAGTGGCTGGGTAAGGTTATTTCCGGACTATTCGGCAACAATCACTACGCAGTTCTGAACTTCGCCGTAGCTGCGGTCGCGTTCATTGCGGTTATCGGCGCAACCAGTTCCTATTTCGAGAAATACCTGACTACGAGCGTAAGTCAATGGGTGGGGCACGACCTACGCCGAACCCTGTACCACCATATTCAACGGCTGTCGCTGGCCGAACACGATGAGTCTCGAACCGGCGACCTGATCACGCGGGTCACCAGCGACATCGGAAACGTTCAAGACTTTATTACCTCGGCACTCCTCGGCATTCTGGTTAGCGTAATCACTCTGGTCGGCATGATCGGGGTCATGTTTTATCTCAACTGGAGCTTCACTCTGATTGCCCTTTCGGTATTGCCGGTGCTTTTCCTTGTGGTCTATTACTACACACGGCACATTAAGCAGGCATCGCGCGAGGTGCGAAAAAAAGAGAGTGAAATGCTCTCACTGGTGGAGGAGGTGCTGACCTCCATACGTGTAGTTAAGGCATTTGCACGGGAAGACTACGAACAAGAACGATTCGAATCTGAAAGTCTGGAAAACGTGGAGGCAGGGCTCCAGGCGCGAAGTTTCAAAGCCAAACTTGCACCGGTAGTGGAGGTCATTGTGGCTGTCGGTACGTGCCTAGTCTTGTGGTACGGAGCGCGGCTTGCCCTGGCCGACCAACTCTCGACCGGAACGCTGATCGTCTTCCTACTGTATCTAGGGATGATGTACAAGCCAATGCGCGATCTGTCGAAAATGACCGACACAGTTTCCAAGGCGATGATTGGTTACGAGCGTATTCAGGAAGTCTTGGAGATTGAAAGCCAGGTTCAGGACGATCCGCTCGCGCGTACGGCGCCTAAGTTCAAAGGTCAAATCGAATTTGCTCGGGTTTGCTTCCACTATGGAAACGACAGAGAGAAGCAGATACTCAAAGACATTAGCTTCAAAATCGAAGCTGGACAAATCGCTGCGTTTGTGGGTCCTTCGGGTACTGGGAAGACTACCCTCGTAAGCTTGATACCCCGCTTCTACGATCCCGAATCAGGGATTGTCTCAATTGATGGCACGAACATTCGCCACTATCGGCTAAAGTCGTTGCGCGATCAGATCAGTTTTGTTCTTCAGGACACGCTCCTCTTCCGCACTACGATTTGGGAAAACATTGCCTACGGAAAACCCGGCGCCTCAACTAAAGAAATCAGGCGCGCCGCCGAACTTGCAAATGCACAGCAATTCATCGAGGAGATGCCCGATGGCTACGACACGATGGTCGGTGAGCGAGGCGTAACCCTCTCTGGCGGTCAGCGCCAGCGAATCGCGATCGCACGGGCGGTCATTCGCGATACTCCGCTCCTGATTCTCGACGAGCCTACCGTGGGCCTTGATGCCGCCTCAGAACAATCCGTCATCGAAGCCTTGGACAAATTGATGAAGGGTAGAACGTCCGTCGTCATTGCACATCATCTGGCCACCATCCGCCGCGCGGACGTGATTTTTGTGCTCAAGGATTCCGAATTGGCCGAACAGGGGACTCACGAATCTCTTTTGGCGAATAACGGCGTGTATGCAGATTTATACAGACTCCAGACTCCCGATGTTGCTCAACTGGAAGGTAGTCAACAGTTGCTTTCAAATAAGTTAGAGGAGAAAGACAATGCTACGGACAAAAGCTCGTCAATATTCCAGCGTGTTGCTAATGCTCTTGATTCTTTCTGCGACGTTAACGGCGCAGAAAAAAGATAGGAGCAAGGATAAGGAAGATACCACCAATCTGTCCGGCACAATCTGGCAGGATTTGGGTGATCTCTCTTCTTTGGATCTCTTCTATGGCGCCGGAGGTCAAGTCCATGCGCCCGACCCAAATGGAAAATTCACCTTCGTGAAGGAAAATGACGAAGGAACCAGCCCCAAGTTCGAAGTCACAGACGATCAGGGTGTCCGTTGGAAGGTGAAACTTGGCCAGGAACCCCAGTCGGAGACCGCTGCGACGCGTCTGTTGTGGGCTGCCGGCTATTTCGTTGATGAAGACTATTATCTGTCGGAGTTCAAAGTGATGAACATGCCGAAGCTGAAGCGCGGCGGGGAGTTTATCTCTGCGGACGGCACGGTCCATAAAGCGCGTCTGGAGCGCAAGTCGAAGGAGATCAAAAATCTTGGCACTTGGAGTTGGTTCGATAATCCACTTCAGGGTAAACGGGAACTGAATGGCTTGCGCGTGATGATGTCGCTGATCAATAACTGGGACTTGAAGTCCACCAACAACTCAATCTACGCTATTGGCGACGAGCGCAGGTATGTAATCAGCGACCTGGGCGCAAGTTTTGGAAATACGGGCAATACCATCTCGCGATCCAAAAGTTCACCGACGGAGTATGCGAATTCAAAATTTATCGAGAGATCCGATCCCGAATTTGTTGATTTCGCCATGCACAGCCGCCCTTTCATATTTTCGGCATTCGATATTTCTAACTACGAGACACGTACTCGAATGGAAAGGATCACCAGACATATCCCACGGGGCGATGCTAAGTGGCTGGGGCAGCGGCTTTCGCAGCTCTCTGAAAACCAGGTCAGCGACTGCTTCCGTGCCGCAGGCTATACATCGGCTGAAATTGCGATCTACACGCAGGCCGTGCTGAAGAGGATCGCAGAGCTAAACGCCCTGTGATCATTTGACGAGAAATGCAACATTGGAATCTCTCCTTTCACAACGGAAAGATCCTACCAAAGCCTGGAAGTTTCTGACCAGGCAAGAGCCGGAAAGGCTTAATCGTGAAGCTGATCATTGAACCTACCGACAGCGTTGCACCACTGCTGGCCGCCATCAAGAGTGCGAAGAAGAGCATAGAAATTGCCATATTTCGATTCGATCGCACAGACATGGAGATGGCGCTCAAAGCCGCCGCAGACAGGGGTGTCAAGGTAAATGTCCTGATCGCTTTTTCCAACCGCGGAGGCGAGGAGGGCCTGCGCAAGCTGGAACTTCGCTGCCTCGCTGCGGGAATCATTGTTGCTCGCACGGCCGATGACCTGATCCGTTATCACGCCAAGTACATCTTGATTGATCGCCGTGTGTTGTATATGCTGTCCTTCAACTTTACCCATATGGATATCGACCGCAGCCGTGCATTTGGTATTGAGACCACACACGCCAGTTGGGTAAATGAAGCAGAAAAACTGTTCCGCGCTGACTGCACCAGGACTGAGTACGTGTCGACAACGGAGACATTTGTCGTTAGCCCGGCAAATTCCAGGAATGTGCTTGGATCGTTTCTTAAGCGTGCGAAGAAGGAGTTATTGATCTACGATCCAAAAATATCGGACAAGGAGATGCTCGGCATTCTGCAGGAACAGGCGAAGGCGGGCGTCGAGATCAAAGTCATCGGCTCAGTGGACGGGCACGCTCCCTTCAACGTGCAAAAGCTGTACGGGACGCGATTGCACACGCGCACCATAATACGCGACCGGCACCAGGCATTCGTTGGCAGCCAGAGCCTTCGCACGGCGGAACTGGATGCGCGCCGCGAAGTCGGCCTCATCATTGACGATGCAAAGTCGGTAGAAAAGCTAGTCGGTATTTTTGAAACCGATTGGGCCTCTGCATGCGAGCGGAACGCGTCTGACTCAGCAAAAGTATCTGAAACCTGCAAAGAATATTCGTCAACTCTCTCCGAGCGAGAAGAAGAGAAGACCCTACAAGCGCTCGCCAAGGAAATGAATCCGCTCGCTGCAACGGTGAAACGGGCGGTGAGAGTTGCGGTGGCAAAGGCCGGCGATGAAATGCTCCACGACGACGGAGTAACGGACACTATGAAAAAGGTTGTAAAACAGGCGGTGAAGGAGGCCGTCAAAGAGGCTGTTCAGGATGCCCAGGATGCCGAGGGCGTCAAGAAAGCCAAGGAAGAAGAAAGCGACACCTAGTTCACGAGCGGTGAACCCACCGCAGAGGAGAATTGAATGCGAATAATGAGACCGGTTCCATATCGAAGGTTTGCCCAGCTGGTGGCGCTTTTTCTCGCCACCGCCGGGACGATAATGGGTCAGAGCGCTGCTCAAATTAAGGAACAGGCGGATGACGCAGCGGCCTTGAAGAAGTTTACGTTAAGCGTGGATGAGTACTTGAATCTTCGCAAGGCAATTGAAAAGCAGCTTCCGGCATTGAAGAACAAGGAGGAATTGCCGGAGATGATTGCTGCACACCAACAGGCTCTGGCAAGAAAGATCCGTGAGGGGCGGCCAAAGGCAAAGACTGGTGATATCTTCACGCGCGAAGTACGCGAAGCGTTTCGACATGTGATCCGTGGCGTGTTTCAGGATCCGCAAACCGCTGTCGCGCACGCCACATTCCAACAACAAAAAACAGTTCAAGCAGTTCCTCTAAAGGTTAACGGAATTTACCCAGACGCTGTCGCCGAAACGACCTTTCCGTCCATGCTTTTGCAGAAGTTGCCCACGCTGCCGGACGAGCTTGAATACCGTATCATGGGGCGCGATTTAGTTCTGGTCGACAAAAAAGCGAATCTGGTGGTCGATCAATATCACGAAGCTCTTCCGTAGATTTTCAAAAGATTGGAATGAATCATGAACCGTCGCATCTTTCTTTGGCTCGGTATCTTCACCGTTCTCGCGGCTGGCCTGCGAGCAGACGAATTCAAGTTTCCTCTCAAGCCCGATTCGGTCCGATTCGCGGTCATAGGAGACATGGGTACTGGCGAACAGCCCCAGTACGAGACAGCTCAACAAATGCTCAAGTCGCGCCAGGCCTACCCTTTTGATTTTGCGATTATGTTGGGGGACAATATTTATGGCAACAGCAAACCGGCTGATTTTGACAAAAAGTTTGCGGTGCCCTACAAGCCGTTCATCGATGCAGGCATAAAATTTTATGCGGCGCTGGGCAACCACGACGATACCAATGAAATCTATTACAAACCGTTCAACATGAACGGCGAGAGCTACTACACATTCAAGAAGGGTAATGTGCGCTTCTTTGTGTTGAATAGCAATTACATGGACCCGAAGCAGTTGGCGTGGTTTGAGACGCAGTTACAAAGTGCGGGGAAAAACGACTGGAAGGTATGCTACTTCCATCATCCCCTCTATACTTCAGCGAAGTTTCATGGTCCGTCCCTCGGTTTGCGGAAATTGCTAGAGCCGCTGTTTATCAAGTATAGCGTGGACGTCGTGTTCTCAGGACACGAACACGTGTATGAGCGGGTCCATCCCCAGAATGGAGTCTACTATTTCACGGAAGGAGCCTCAGGATCGTTGCGTCCCGGCAACCTCGCGCGTTCCGCGATCACAGACAAGGGATTCGATTCAGACCGCTCATTCATGCTGATCGAAATTGCGGGTGATGAGATGTATTTTCAGACGATCTCACGGACCGGAGACAAGGTTGACGAAGGAGTGGTTCACCGAAACAATCGGTGATGTGCACATGAGCTTCACCAGAAGCGCGATTGGTCGAGCAGCTTGGATACTTCCCAGCGGTTTCACAATGCTGCGCCAATTGCGCCGAAAGCCAATGGCAACGCAGAATCGCTCACCGCGCGTACTCAGGATGGATGCCCCCCGTTCTTTTGTTTGTGTCTGTCAGATTCCCATTACGATGCACTGAGCGATAAACAGAACGGGGTCGGTTTCCAGCGCAGTGGTCTTCGTAGCATCGACGCTGAGTTGCGGGCTGAGCTTGTTGATGTCGTCGGTGAAAAGCGTTGCATCATGGCTGGAGCGGAGATTGAGTCGTAGCCGAAGCGGGAATTGAGCAGGTCCGGGGGACGCGACGCGGATTCCTGAATCGGCCAATCTTGAAGGATAATCCAAGGTTGGCGATGCTCGAAATGAGCCCCCCCATTCCGATCATTGGAATGCCGAGCTCAAATGCGATGCCTAGCGGGGAAAACCTGGGCACAATTTTGGGCACAAAGGATTTAGAAATTGTATAAATTATTGATTATATTAACTTAAGTGTGGTGCCGGGAGGGGGGGTCGAACCCCCATGACCTTGCGGTCGGCGGATTTTGAGTCCGCTGCGTCTAATGATAAAGTATTGAAATATAATGCTTTGTTTTTGAAAAAACGTAAACTGTGTAACTTTATGTGTAAATCACGCCACTTCCCCCCGGGTTGCACGTCACTTCGTGGACGAATCGCTGCCTTGTTCTTTTCCGACTTGGAGAGGATTCTGGTCAGCATAGATCCTTGACTCTGGAGTATATGTAAGAACCTCGAACTAGACTGGTTGATGACAGTAAACGAGAGGCTTCTATCTTGTCCGATCCAGCAAACAGCACGCCATCCAATTTCAGCCCGATATCACCTCCCGAATCGGAACATCCAGCGAGCCGCCAGCAGACGATTGCTTACGCCGTACGAACCTTCGCCCCTGAGCAATGGGGTCAGATAGACCTGTTCACCACGTTCTTCGCGAGCTCCTTTCCCGACGCAAGACCAGTGGAACGCCGCGCAGTGACAGGGGTAGGAAATCACTTCAAAAAGGCTATAGTCTTACGGGCGCTTTCGAAGCGCATTGCGTCCTCTCTTGCCATCGACAATCAGCAGTTAAGCGAAAATGGGTACACCCCGGCTAAGCACGCCACGGAGTTGGCCGCAGTTGTCGAGAATGTCTTTACCGAGCTCTATTCGTCTGTCGATTGCGCCAGAAAGGTCCTGAGCGCACGTTTCCCAGTTCGAGGAATGCCAGACTCTACGCGAAAGGCGTTCGCGCGCGCGCATGCCGGGAAGTTCGATGGCCTGCTTCCAGACAGCTTACTTGCCGCGATCAAAGAAGCAAGTTGGTATGAACAGCTGAGAATATTGCGGGATGAACTCACACACTCGGACATCGGTTCTGTACATCAAGATCAAAAAACCGGAAGAGTGTTCTATATGCACATAGGACTGGGTACAGGCGAACGAGCTTTCATTATCGACGACTTGTTTGCTCGTATGGACGCCGACATTCAAGCCGTGAACCAATTCCTCGGCGTTCTCTTCCTCCATCTCAACGCTCTCCTCACAGTTGCGCCAACGGTTCAGCTTTGCGGTCTTCATCAAGGAAAGGCGTTGATCCGTGAAATCCGTCCGGAGCCAACCCTCACCTTCGACAGCGGAAAGTGTCTGGCTGTCGCTTGGATCGAAGTTGATGATAAGCCGACCTGTCCGCTTCTTTGTGGCGCCTACTGGAGAGCGAAGGCCACCATGCGCGCTCCGATTGGATAGTTCAGACGCAAGAATGTCTATACGGGTCCCGAGCGAATCCTGTAGGAACCGCGGAAGAGCGCCGGCACGCTTCTCGCGACTATGATCGACAAATGGGGTGGACATCGCCTGAGGCACATAAGCTTTTCCAGCAGTTTCTCAAGTACGATGCGGAGCGGAGGCATCGTGAATGCCTGCGCGTATCCGAATCGTTGCAAGTGGTACCCACGACGCAAGAGGTGCGAGAGGCGCTCTGCGCATTGGGACCTGGCGACGCTGAAAACGCGTTGCGTCAGCATCCCGGCTATTCCTCTAATCGAAAAATCGAGTCAGTCGAGACGATGTTGAAGCTGTTTCGGCGAGCTCTGGTTGATCTGAGTCGTGCCATCTCTTCCTTCCCTGAATTGGGCACTCCCGACACCCAGCTTGCTCGCGAAATGCTCGAACATGATGTCTCGACTCTTGTGAACAAAGAGCTTTTTGCGTTGCTCGGGGCCGCTAAAACACTGGTTGACTACAGCCGCCGGATCAAAGATCTGGTTTCGGCCGATCAATTTGAATCGAAGAAGCACGAGGTGTTCAGCCCAAAGGAACATATATTGGTCATGGACCTTCGCAATTCGGTCTTGCATCGTGTGCACTCCGAGGCCAACTGGCAAAAGGTCTATAGCGGCGGGTCGCCAACCCTGCACTTCGTAATGGATCGTGAGGAACTTCTTGCCGAAAGTGAATTGAGCCAAGCTGCCCGGGAATATCTCAGTCCACTCGGATCCAAAATCGACATCACGGAACTGTTATCGGGCTATTCTCAAAAGGTGGAAGTCTTTTATGGCTGGTTGCTCCCGGAAGTGGAGGCGCACTTGCCGATTGTTGTGCGCGACTACCGCGCCTGCCGCCAGACCATGAAATGCCACCATGGAAGACTGAGCTACGAATTTCTCATCAGAACTTGGATGAATGCGGAAATCGATCCCTATCAGCATTTAGCGAAACACCTCACTTCTCAGCAACTCAAGGCAACGGACGAGCTGCCACACCGCTCGGCAAAGCAGGTGGATTTCATCATCTCTTGTATGGATTCGAACAACGTCTGCGACGAAAGCCTTCGTAAGACTGTGTACCAATTCTTCAAGGTTGGGCAGAGTGGCTAAGGAGGGCCTTCGGTGCCGATCCGACCCAGCGTCTGCATTGCCCGGGTCGGCAAGAAAAATTAAAACCACGAAGTGAGGAAGCGATCCAGCGCTGGTTCATTCCGAATCAGAGACCGAAAGCGCTCAATCTCCTTCGCAATCCCCGGTTCTCATCGGTACCAATAAGCCGCCATAGCTACCGGGATCTCGTGCCACCGCCGGGCTGAGGTTCGACGAGACGCCTGGAGCGTATCAGAGTACGAATCTGCGGAGTTTCATCGACATTTTGGGTGCATCATTGAATGCGCCATTTGGGAAGCGCGTGATGCGTTGTCAATTCTCCAGGAACCACCATGCAAAGGCGATCAACCACTTGGAATTCTGAGGTTGGGGCGATGCCCACTTCGCAGCGCAACGAACGATTAGGCGATCATAACACTCATAAAGGAATCGCTTTCAAAACGTATTCAGTCGTTTCATCGTGCACCTCCTTGGGTTTGGGAAGAAACGCCCTTTGAAGAATTACTTTGTGGGGGTGTCGATGCGGAAGTGAAGGCGGGCTGGCTCAACAGCGACCAAGTCAAAGCTTTCTCCTTGCTGCTTCCCATCAAGGAGGCTGCCGAGGTAGTACTTACTGTGCCGTCTCCAGGGGTAAGGAAGCTAGAGCGACCGATCTGTGCGGAGTAGCCCGAATTGTCAAACACTCTGATCAAGGGTAGACCACTCGGTGGACCTTCGACTGAAATACCGCCTGCTTTGCCATCCCCGATGTTGAGCGCGCCATTCGTGAGGTAGGTAGACTGTTCCTGGCCCTCTCCGCTTAAGCTGATCAGCCCTTTATTGCCTTTTGTACTGAGGAAGACTCGAATCTCACCTTTTGAATCGAGAAGAGCCAGACCGGATGAGCCGTCCACTGTACTCAACATTCCTGCCGGTTTCCCATCATTCGTCATCAGCACAATTCGCTTTGCTTGAAGCACACCTGCGCTCACGTCAGGCCAACCAGGTTCAGAGCCGGATCTCCCGCTAAACTCTCTTATGATTGACGTGAAAATCAAGACACTGAGTCCGAACAGGACAATTGTCAGGATCTTAATCTGCTTCTTCATGCTTCGCAGTTCTTCACTTTGAGTCTGTGTCTGTGTCTCTGTCACATTGAACTCCTAGAGGCGTTAAGCGCCCATGGTCAAGTAGTTCCGACAATCCACGGTAGACGGCAATCCACGGTATGATGCCGTTGAAGACAAGGAATATCGCTGCCAATGTATATCCCAATCCGAATCCGAGTGTTCCTACGTCTCCGTCCGGGAACGTTGCAATTCGTGAAACAAAGAAGACATCGAAGAAGAGGACCAGACACCAAATGGTAAGAAGGAAAAATATCACGATTCCGACCATCCGCTCTGACAATCTGAAATCGCGGGCATAATGGACAATGTCGCTCGGCGACAATGACTTAATCTCTCCCGAGAAGTGCATGGACTCGGAGCGGGACCAGAAGTACGCAACTGGGAGCAAAAAGCCTCGTCCGAGAGTGATTAAAATGCGCTGCCAAACGCGTAGATCATCCGTGTACGATTGGTAATTCGCCAAACCAGGGAGAAAAGGGCCGAGAAGAAGGCCGGTCAGCCCAATGATGACCATGGAATTTGCAACGAGTCCAAGAAACGAATTAGCCGGGTACCAGATAATTCCGAATCCCAAATGTTTCGGCGGTGAGACCAATCCGTTACATTTCCTCCACTCGAGAGCGGCCCATCGCTGCATAAAGCAAATCGATCCGACAATTTCCAAGAAAACGAGTATAGAAACCACACCTACAGAATCTTCTAGGGTTCGAGTGTATTCTCCATACACTGCAAAACAAGCAAGTGCGCAGAGTGAGAAGAAGAAAAAGTGTGGGACGTAAGCTAGAAGTCGGTGCGGAAGATACATTAAGAACAGCCGTCTAGTTTTCGATGGAAAAGCGGTCTTTGGGTAGCACCGGGCAGATGCTTCAAGGAATTCTCTTTCAGCGCGTTCACGCGCCTCTGAGATTTCTTGACCGCCCTGGTTTGACGTCTCCCTGTCGGCTAGTGAATTCGCGAAAGTTGCTAGGCGCGCCGCCCGTTCGATTCTCCTGTTCTTTCGCCCGGAGGCAGTCCACTCAGTAATCGCTCTCATGATTCCAACGAAAACCGTCAAAGCGCTTCCGAATTTCAGCGCCTGACCAATATAGAGAAATAGGGCGGGAGATGTCGCAGTTGTTAGTGCCTCGGTACCGGACTCCTCACCAGCACACTTTTTGGCCAGAAACAAATAGCAGATCAGAACGATTATGCGCATCCCAACGAGACGTTTCGCTATAAATTTGCGGTCCATTTTCATATAGGTTTCCTCCAGCCGGTCTAAGATACACCCGACTGCTTAGGGTGGATCATTTTGGCTGGATTCTATTGCACACAATGATCTCCCACAATGCCAACGTTCAGCAAACGCAATTGTACTAGTGAGGATCTGTCTCTCGTCGGTTCCATCCGTAGGCTTCATGAGAGCTGGCACATAGTGGACAGGCAATCGCAATCTTCCGTTTAGAGTGTAGTTCCACCGGTACTCTAGGTCTGTGATCGAAGGCGAAATATCCGGCGGCTGCTACCGATCTGGGTAGATCCCGCGAAGTTGGCCAGCGCCTTGAATTAGGACTCCGACAGTCCGAAAGCGACAACCTGCCCAACGGACGTTTTCGGGGAGTAATCTTGCGTATTGCGCTTAAGCTCGGTAGGTTCGCTCGACGGACGATCTGATAACGATCAACTGGAGCGGCTTAGAATGAATGGATGCCCCAGCCTCCGCGCAATCGAAAGGACCACTACGTTCCGCAGGGATACCTTAAGGGTTTTATCGATCCGGCGCGCTCTGCAAACGACCGGCCGCTCTGGTGCCTTAATAAGCCGCGAAACCTATGGGAGCGGAAATCCACCAAGCAGATTTGCCACGTCGTCGGGATGTATGACTTCTCGAATGACGCGATCGATGCCGAGCACGCTGATGTAACGTTCAAAAGCATGGAGGATGGCTTTCCGGCAGTTCGGAACCGGATGCGGGAAATCAATTTCAGCAACTGGCGACATGAGCTACCCTTTCTTCTGTCCTACATGGAGATGATTAGAGTTCGTTCCCCGCTTTTCTTCGAGGAGCAGGGCCGAGCGGTCGCCGATTCCTTTCTCGGCCGAGTTGTGTCGGTGGACGAAGGCGGCCGAAAGATCGTCTATGACAATAGCCACCCGCTTACCGAGGATGAAGTTCACGATCATACCCTGACCAAGATGCGGGAGGAATTCCGAAAGGGGTCTCCCTGGATGGAGGATTTTCACTGGCAGATCAAAACCACTTTCGATCCTCGTAACCCGGTAATCACTTCTGAGAGCCCGTTGTTCGTAAAGATAGACCGTCCCGGCTTTCATGGACCGATGACAGATGAGGTGTTGAGAGAGCCAGCCACGGAGGTGTACTTTCCGCTCTGCTGGGAAGCATGTCTTGTCGGCCGGACGGCTCCCTTCGAAGCCGACGTGATGCCCTTCGGGCAAACCGACCTTGACGAACTGCGACACATGATGGCGGAAATGGCGCCTAAATTTGTGGTCGCACCCCAGGTCCTTGATGGGTTGGTCCTTGATGGAAGATCTGACCCTAAGATTGCAACGAGAAAGCAAGTGGAATAGCGCGCAAATTGCGTGCCCTCGGCTCGGGCTATACCCGCATCACTTGCCGAGCCGCTGAACGCGCCCCGGGCCTCCGGGTAACGATCCAGCCGCAAAGGGCGTTCAAAGGACCTAGGATGTAATTCATAAGCCCTATTCGGGGTGTATGCTCAGATAAACAAATAGGTTGCGAGGGAGTAACCTCAAGGAAAGGCCAGTCTGCGACCAGGGAACGCGCTCGAATGCCGCGTTTCGCTGGGCCACATTTGTGTTTATGACTTACCTGTGTAAGCTCGTCTCCTTGAAGGATAAGGACCAGTTCGTTGAAGCGGCTGAGGCCGGGCGGTTGAGCGCCTTCTTTCAGCGAAAGACGGGCTACCCAGTAATGACAGCCAAAGGCCTTGGCGTTGATGATGAAAACCGAGTTTTCGGTAATTCTATAGAGTACGAGAACCATATCTTTGACATTGCCGAACTGGCGATACTTGATTCCCGAGAAGTTGTTTTTACAAACTGTGTTTTTCTTGGGGATCTCATTTTAGGCGGCCACGATGCGACACAAAAAATTGTTCTGGACAACTGTCTTGTGTTGGGAAGTCTTCACATCCACGGCAACGACGCGACTCCCTTGGACGTGTCTTGTTGGAAGGCGAACTGCACTGTGATGGCGATCGAAGTATTTAAATTCCGAAACGTCGATGTGAACGCTTCGAGTCTTTACAAACTGTATCTCTCAAATGCGCAGTGCGATTCTCTTGATATGTACTCGAATCGTGTTCGGTATCTGCGCCTGGAGGGATTCAACGTAGCGAGAAGCAACTTCTATCATGGACAAGTCGACATTTCTGAGTCTTTCCGACCTCCGCAGACAAAACCGCAGGAGGGCGAAGAGATAGATTGGGTCGCACGAGCTTCGGTCTTGTTGGATTTCCCTCCCGGTGACAATATCCATTCCGAGTCGGTTTATGAAACCCTCGCATTCCTTCGAGAGAGGACCCTCATTAACGGAGATCAGCGAAGCCTTTCTGCGCTCCGATACCGTGCAGCCCTGCTTTCACAGAACAGCTTCTCTAAGATTTTTGTCCGCCTAACCGCAGGGTTTGAAAGGCCGTGGCTCTTCGCTGGATACGCTGTTGTCATCTTGTTGTTGTTTGCTTGCGTTTTCACCACACGTTGGTTTGGGTTTGTGAGCAGTTCCGGATACCTATCAGGGAGCCATAACTATGTCATCCACAGTGATGTTCGATGGGGACTTGGCTTCCTGGAGGCCCTCTATTTCTCGTGCATCACTTTTTCGACGGTCGGGTACGGTGATCTTGTCCCGATTGGAGGAACACGTGCATTCGCCGCGATCGAAGGCCTCTTGGGTGTCTTAACCGCAGGAGCTTTTCTTGTCTCTCTGGTAAAGAGATATATAGAAAAGTAATTTGAGCAGAGAGATTCGCAGAAAGTAACGGGCGGGAACACCTGATAGCCCGCGTTCACCTCTTGCGAGTCGGCAGGGCGACTGGAATCTCGCGCTCTGCGGCTGTGGTGGAGATTCAAGCCACCCACTCCACCAGATCATTGTGTAAGTGACGGCGGGGGAAAGAGCTGGTTAATTATTTCGGCGACAAGCGCGATTATTGTTTGTGCCGACGGCAGGAGTTCATCACTTCCGTGTGCCCAATTGTTTCGGATTTCTGGAAGAGTTGTTGCTAAGGATTCAGCAAATTTGCCTTCGGGATCACTCGCTTCGGACCAACGTGAAAACCCTTCGCTCTTTATTGCCCCATTTCTTACTGCGAAGGTTAACAGCCCCCGCAGCATCGCGTTTCTCTTGTCGATTGTGCCCGTAATTATTTCATTCGCGAATCGCTCGCGCAGGGCAAATTCGAGGCACGCGAGACTCTGAAGCTCCGCAACAGGTTGAAAACGGTAGATGAACCACGAGTAGAGGAAGACGTTTTTGACCGTCTCGAAGTGCTGTGCGACCTTTTCCGGTACTGTCGCGTTTAGGGAGAGGCATGAAACCATTTCGTGGAGATCGGCCGCCGTCAGTGGACGCGACGTACCCGCGACTGTGTCGATTCTCACGATCAGGGTATTTCGGGGATCCGGTTTGGTGATGAACTCCGCGGGTCTCAGTTTCTCGGCATCGAATTCTGGTGCGCACATGTTTTTTTCTTTCTCTGCGAGCCGAGCGGCTGTCGATGATGACCTAAGGTCAATGAGATTTTGAAGACACCGCGATAGAACAGGCCACTTAGCAGCTCAATCAGCTTGAGATCAATAGTTTATCGACCAATTGAGGGATTTGTCCTGAAAAGCGTGAAACTGGCCTTGGCCATACAGGATGAGAAGGAGCAAGGATTTGTCCCTTGAGAATCGCCAGGTGTTCGGCGATCTGCCTGCGCATGTTCGCGCACTATCCTGCAGTCAAAACTGTTGTCAAATGAAACGGGCCTAGACGCCTAGGCCTACTTCCATTCCTTGGGTGTGCGCAGATTGCGGCGACTGCGCAATATCCTCTTGCATGGGAGAAACGCTTCTCTCCGCTTTATGCGCACTTTCGTGGGAGATGTCTCGACTGAGCGCTTCCTTCAGTGTGTCGCGATCATTCGTAAATATCTGCGCATCCCATTGGCCGCGTGAAACTGAAACATATGCCATGCGGTTGTTGAGTAGATCCTTTGCGGCTAGTTCCGTGTCAACGTGGATGAGAACGCGGTCGGCGGTTTGGCCCTGGCTCGAGTAGCTGGTGACAGCGTAACCGTGGTCGAAATGCGGATGACGCTGCGGGTCGAAACTCATTTCGCGCCCATTGTCCAACTTGAGAGTCATGGCTCCATCCGGTGAGATGCCTTCGATGCTGCCAAGCTCTCGATTTGCAACCTTCAACTCCTGGTTCGGCGCAGTGAACTGGATGCGGTCGCCAACGGAGAACGCACGCTCCTGCTCTCGATAGACCGACACTCCCATCTGCCGGCGCGGGTCATACGTTTGCTCAGTTCCATCCACGCGTATCACGGTCAGCAAGTTGTTTTTTGAGTCGATGCTCGATACGCGAGTGTACTCACCTTTCTCGATACCCGTTTCTTGAGAGCCACGCGAGTATCGCAGTATGTCATTCACTTGATATTGCGGGGCCCATGTCCGGTCCGCGCCAGTCATCTCCTGACGTTGCACAAGCGTGTTCAAGGTATGCTCCTCAGGCCTCACCACCCCGCGAGACTGCAACTCCCCATGAATTCGTTGATTGATTTCAGTGCGAGACCGGTTGTCGGGCGAGACGACCAATGTGCTTTCAGGTGAGCGAGCGTACTCCTGTGCGATGGCAGCAATGCGCTCCCCGCGTCCGGTTATCTCATGAACTCGCCCCTGGCGGTCAAGGCTCGACAATGCCGTTCCAACATCTCCGCGCGCCAACTCCTCTACAGCTCGCTTCAACTCCGGATCTCGCTGCCGCACTATTTCATCGAGCTTCGCCGTCTTCATACCGGCTTCCTGGAGTTGCGCGAACGGGCGGCCTGCCTCGACCGCCTCATGCTGGCGTGTGTCGCCGACTAATAGCACCCGGTCATTCGGAAGTAACCGGACAAGGAACTCGTGCATCTGGCGGGTTGAGGCTAATGAAGATTCGTCAAGCACGTAAAGCCTCCGCTCGCCGGTGTCAGGCTGTTCCCCGCGCGCAAGGTGTCGCTGCAACGTCGATGTCTCGATTCCAGCCTCGGCGAGTTTTTGCGCAGCACGCGATGTGGGCGCGAACCCTTCTACTTTGTAGCCCTCCGCTTCGGCACCTTCACGGACGACTGCCAGCGCCGTCGTTTTCCCGGCTCCAGCGACTCCATCGATCCCAATGATTTTTTCGCGACATTGAAACACCTCATCTACCGCTTGGCGCTGCGAAACATTCAAGTCCGGATGACGGTCATCAATACTGATGCGTAGTTCCTGTGAGACCAACATTGGGTCGTGCGGTCCACGCATATTGCCCTCTTGCATTCGGCTAATGATTTCTTTTTCGAGACGAACCATCTCAGCGGTCGTATATTGTGGGGCTGCCCGCCCTGCACCATCTTCAAGCTTCCGGAATTCTCCATTTGCGACGCGCCGCTCAAACTCTTCGCGCGCCTGACCGTAGCTTAAGTTCCCCATGCCTCGATCCAACACAGACTGAAGGATGCTTCGCTCGTCTTGAACCGCGGAACGCTCAAAGGTGTGATTTCGCGCATACGTTACCGCCTGCTGCATCGCCTTCTCTGGGCTTTCGGCACGATGGAGACTATGCTCTCTTGCTTGTGCCACCACGCGGTCGGCCTGGTGACCAAATTGTGCAGCCAGTTCTCGATGGCGTTGCAATACCTCTTGAGGCGAGTGCAATTCCTTGTTGTCCCGCGTTCGATGCGCTGCGACCTGGGCTGCACCAGCACCGTCTCTCCCGATCTCCCGCAAATGTTCTTTGATTTGCTCTCGGCGAAGGCTTGATGCGTCAAGATACTCTTGGGTATAACCATTGATCTCCGGCTGTCCGTGCTTGCCGGTTTGGATCTCGTATCCCAATCCTTGAAGCCGTACGGCAAGCTCGGACCGATACACGCTTGTCACGTAGTGCTGGGACTGGAATAAGCTGCGCTCTTGGAGCGCGCGCGTCTGGCCGTTGTCGCGTTCGGTGACATTGAAGATAACAGCATGAGTGTGCAATTGCGGCGCCGCGTATCCATCGACGGGGCGAGCCGTGTCGTGTTCGAACGTCGCCGCAATAAACTTGCTTGTCGTCTCGGGCGCATTGACGTTTCCAATGCGGGCTTGTGTGTAACGCTGCAACTCACCCAAGGCCACGCGTACACTTTCGCGGTGAGCATCGCGCACACGCTCATCTCCACCCGCGAGAGCGGTGAGTGACACAGACTTCGGCGCCGAAAAGGTCGCGTCCCACCCGGCGCGATGTTCCGCGCTGGTAATTTGCTTGCCGTACTCATTCTCGTAGGTCCTAGCGGGCTGATGCTTAACAAGCTGCTCACCGCTCTCTGGATGCTGGCCTTCACTCAGACGCGCAAAGTGGTCCGCACGGACAGGCCCGATGAGGTTCCATTCCTCCGCAAGGGTGCCCTGCCACTCGCTGTGCGCTCGTTGGTCACGGCTCCAGTAGTTCTGTTCCTCGGACGCGAATTCACGAGAGTGGTAGGTTTGCGCTTGTCCAGCAGACAATGCTTTTGAGATGGTCAACATGCGCTTTCAACTCCAAGTTGCGCGAGGCAGCATCTCGCTACTGCCCTTGGCGAAATCAACGATCAGGAATCAATCCACTGCGATTCATCCCAGACGGTCGGCTCTGCATTCACGACTGTGGGCTGCGAGACTCCGGGGAACATGCCTTGCTTTCTCAAAGGCTTCTTGGGAGGCTCCATCGGAACGACTGGTTCTGCGATTGGTAGGGGTGTTGATGACTTCACATTTCCGGTGCGCGCGGGAGATGGTGGTGTCCGTTCCAGGAACGCCGGATTCCGTTCGATTGCGGCAACATATGGAAATCGAACGGATGCAACCCGGTTCTCTTGTTTGATGTAGCCATGAAGCGGTTCCAGCCCTGCGATCTCAGAAGCCATGACTAGAGGCTTCGTCGCGATCTCCATCGTGTACTGCTTGTTGCCTGGGAGCAGACTGGCCTTTCGCGACTCTTTGAGACGCTCAACCTCAATCTCGCCGATAGCATCTGAAACCCATTTCGCCGCGTGCGGCTCCGTGGTCTTCAAGAAAATTTTCGTTGCGGGTTGGGACAACATGGCCTCCGCGTCTCTTCCGTAGCGTTTCTCAAGCTGACTGCGGCCTTGGAAGCCTAATACGACCGGGTTCCCTGATTTGCGGGCCTCTGTAACTGCCGTATGAAGTTGGGGCAGTTTGTTGAGACTGGCGAGTTCGTCCAGAACGAACCAGACTGGCTTCATGCGATGGAGGGACGGCTCCATTGTGCGAAGGATCAACATATCGAGCCAGGCGCTATGGAGCGGCAAGACCTTTTGGCGGGATGCTGGCCTCGATGTGAGGAAGATCCATTGCCGCCTTTCGACATTCCAGATCCCTGACGAGAATATTGCCCGGCTCTCTTCCTTTGCCGGCAGCAGCTCGAAGCTCTCAGCAATCATGTTGAAGCTAGAAAGAACTCCGCCTCGTTGCGCTGGCGCACCAGAATCCACAAATGCGGCATAGGGGGTCCCTCTCACCATTTTGTCGATTTCTTCGAAATTGCTCATCCACTCCACAAGTTGCTGGGGGCTTGGATGGCGGCGCATCAGAAACGAAAATACCCGCCGCGGAGCGTCCGTAAAATACTCGTTCTCGTGATCCTTATCAGGGAACAGCGCCGCCGCCATCGCAGTATTCCCGTCATCAGAAATTGACTCGTCCGCGATGTCCCAGTAGGGGCAACGGCAATCAAGCGGATTGAGAATCAGGTCGCCACGTTCGGGCGAATAGAACTCCGGTGTGAACTCAAGGGCAGGATCGTAAACGATCGCAGTCTCGTGCCGCTCAGCTACCTGGCGGAGAATCTGGCGCATAGCCGACGTCTTCCCGCTTCCGCTGTCCCCCATGATAAGGATGTGGTTGGGTTCAAGGTTTCGCCGGATTCCAAGATGTGGAGCCGACAAACCCGGAATTCGCTTGGTACAGAAGTCGAGAAGATCGCTTCCTCGACGCAACTGAAGCCGGATACCGTCGGGCCTCAGTTTTGAATTCCACTGAGCGGCTGAAACCAGTTCTGGCCCTTTGGTTCGGCGGCCATGCCGCTCCTCGTGGTTATTCGAAACGCTCAATCTGCGCCTGATCGCGATCACCAGCGCAAGCAATCCAGCAACTCCAAGAGATCCGAGCAGAAGGGGTTCCGCAACGATCCATTCATAGCTGTGGCCGTCGTAGATGTTCGTCCGTAAGAACGCTTCCAAGTGTGCCGAGTTCACTCGTTCTTGAGCACCAGCTTGGACCTCCGTCCATCCGTCCCTTAACGCTGCGGGAGAGAGGCGAACACCGATAGTCCCGCTGTACTTTGTCTGGGCGTCTTGCTCAGTGAGAAGAACACGTGTCCGACCGGGGGCCGTCTTGTAAAGCCACACAATCGGGGTCGTTGCGCGGGGTTGGCCGGCGGTTTTGGAACTCTCCACATATGCGAGCAGGTAATGCCGCTGAAGCGGTGGCTCGACGATGAAAAAGAAAGATCCCAGCAGGGGAAGGGCGGGAAGAGCAACCAACACGCACAGGAAGGCAACGAGCCAAAACAGGGACCGTCGAGGAAATAGGAGCGGGGGCACAGTATGACCTCCTACACTTTTCTAGTCTTTCGATCCTTTCGACTTGCAAGAAACTCTTCAGCTTTCTGGAGTTTGATTGAATCCGCGTACGCGGCCATCTTGCGGATGGACTCCTCGCTGAGCGGCCCCTTAGAGGCAGACGCAAAAAGGTTAACTAAGAGATTGCGCACTGCCATCAACTCTGCCAGCAAAACTGGGTCCGTTTCGCCGACGCGCCGCCCTCGGGCATGAGCCAAGGCGGCTTCGCGAAGCCATTCGGCCACCTTCTTGCCCTCGGTTGACGCAGCCGACTCAACCTCGGCAAATTCTGTTTCGGTTATTCGGGTGGAGATGGACTTGGCCCGAGAACTCTCGCCTGCGCGGGTAGAGAGCGCAGCGGGCGGAATCACAGAAGGCGGTCTGGTCTCGGGGGAAGACATCAATTAGTCGCCTTAGCCGAAAAATACCCCCGAACCTCGGCTTTGTCAAACGCCAAGTCGCTAAATCATTCGATTGAAAGATGTTCACATTTGAAGACGTGGCACACGCAGCGCGTTTACAATCGGGAACATGATTCTCGCAAGTACCTCAAAATGGAGATGTTCACAAATTGAGGCACCCGCGACCCCGTTTGGGGATGACGTGTCAACTATCACCCGCTGCACAGCAGCGACTACCTGCGCCAAAAGGACGATTGCAGGGCGAGCGGGGCGGACAAGCCGCAAGGCGCAGGGTGGCCATCTCAGAGACGGAATGGCGCAACATGGTGACAGACTGCGCGACTTGGGTTTGCATCACTAATCCCGCAGAACGACATTCGGATGGTCAGAACGAAAGAGTCGGGCGGTGGAATGAATCAATGGGATGCCAGCCCCGGAAGAGGAATCGGGGAGAGAAGCACAGCCTTCCCGCCTTCCAGGGTAACGAGGACCCTTAAGAATTCTCGCGTTACCGGCTCCCGCATGAGAGATTTTGGAGGAAGGTAATGATCGAAAGCCTTTACTCTGTAGGCCGACACCGAGAGCGCCACCTAGCCGCCCCTTTGCTGCTCGAACGCGAACAATATCTTTCCCATTTGCAGCGACAGGGCGCTGGACATCACGAGCTCATTCTTACGGCCGTATATCTGCTTCATATTGTGCAATTAATGAATCTGACCGCCTTGCGAATGGTCGCTTATGAAGAAATCAATGCGGCCGGCGAGCGTTGGGCTGCCTATGACGGGCCATTTCATCGGTATCTGAGTCGAAAGTGGTCATCCGTCTACTTCATCCGATTTGCAAAACGGTGGTTCCATTTTCTCGGTCAACTCCCGGTAAAACCTCGGCCTCCATTCTATGAATTGGTGACGCAATTCGCAAAGGCCCAGACCGATAGGGGACTCTCTCCGACGACGGTGGAGGGCTATCGGGGCCGCACGCAAATCTTCCTCAGTTGGCTCTCAGAACATCGCGGCTCGCTTGCCACAGTTTCCCTCAGTGACATCGATGATTTCATTCTGGAGCGACGCGCGAGGGGATACTCGTTGCCGAGCATCGCCTCACTTTCTCAGTCGCTAAGGTCGTTCTTCCGCTTCGCAGAAGAAAGGGGGTTATGTGTGCCAGGACTGCCGCTGGGAATTCGCAGTCCGAGTCTACCACTCTACAGCAATGCACGGAAGGGCCCTTCGTACGTTGAAGTGAGACGACTCATTCGTGCAACGACTGGAAACACTCCCGCGCGGCTACGCGCCAAAGCCGTCCTGCTCCTCTTTGCGGTATATGGTCTGCGAAGCAGTGAAGTCAGCGGACTGTTGCTGAGTGATTTCGATTGGCAAAGTGAGACGTTTACGGTCCGCCGCGCGAAACGAGGGGGGATACAGCAATTTCCCATACAGTTCGAAGTCGGAGAGGCCATATTGGATTACCTGAAACGAGGACGGCCCCGTACCACCTGCCGACAGGTCTTTGTAAACATTCGCAGGCCATTCGGGCCCATTCAGTCGGGGACGATGTGGAAAATTGTCGGGGAGCCGATGCGGCAACTTGGAATCTGCCTCGACCACATTGGCCCTCATTGTCTCCGGCATTATTGCGCAACTTACCTCCTGAAGAAAGGCCATTCTTTGAAGGACATCGCGGACTTTCTCGGCCATCGGGATCCGCGTTCAGTTGGGATCTATGCCAAATATGACATGCGATTGCTCAGGAGAGTTGCCGCCTTTAGGCTAGGGGTGATCTAGTGAGGCTCGGAGAAGCTGTACAAACATACATCGCAATGAAACAGGCCCTTGGCCGTTCTTATGTATACGATGGGGGTGTGATTTGGTCATTCGCCAAGCACCTCAGTGAGGTTCCTCTCCGCAACATTACGCATCGACAAATCTTGACGTTTCTTGGTGGCCCGCGTACCTCCCCAGTAACCTGGCACCACAAATACAGCATTCTCAAGAACTTCTTTTTGTACTGGACAGCCCGACGGGAATTGAGCGAAACACCGATGCCACCATGCCGCCCACTTCCCGCCGCAAGCGGATTTGTTCCGCATATTTACACGCGAACTGAAATCCGGAAGATTCTCGCGGCAATTCCGGTGAGCCAAAAGCACAAAGGCTGCAAAATTGCCCCTAAAACGCTTCGCGCATTCTTGATTTTCCTCTATGGAACAGGTGCACTCGTCAGCGAAGCGACAAACCTAGCGAGCACTGATGTAAATCTTCGAAAGAAGACGATATTGATTCACGGCTCACGATTCGACCGCTCAAGAACTATCCCGATTGGCAGCGAACTGTGTGGTGTGCTGCAAAGGTATGTGAACTCGTTGTCCAAGCAATCGAGAGGGCAGAGCTCCTATTTTTTCGTCAATAGAGATGGAGAACGTTTGAACACTCGAACGCTCACCACCACATTCCAAAGGCTCCGCGACGAAGCTGGCGTGCAGCGCCACGATCACGGATTCGGCAAGCCAAGGATGCATGATTTGCGTCACACATTCGCGGTTCATCGGCTGAACGCATGGTTCAAGAATCATGCGGATATGAGCCGGGTGATTCCTGCACTGTCGGCATATATAGGGCAGGTTGGACTGGGATCGACAGAACGGTACTTGAGGCTCGCCCCGGAGCGCTTCAGAGTTCAGTTGAACGCGCTGAGTCCACTACGGAGCCGAAAGCACTGGCGCGACGATCCGGCCTTGATGAAGTTCCTTGCTGCGCTATAAGGTTTCACATTTAGGACCGCGATCCGCCATTGCAGTGCATCCAGGAGTGTTCTAGTCGCAACCTTGCTACGGGCTGATCGGCTTCGGCGCCGTGAGGCGCGGCGCTGCCTGTTGGGTGGGCCAAAGATGCCGCCGCGCTGTACTAGCGGGGCATCGGCAAAGGGTGGGCAAACGGGCAGCCGGGCATGAAAATGCGGAGCCGGTGTTGCTGGCTCCGCGATGGGGTTTGGTTGGTCGAAAGCTAAGCGGCGGCTGCTTTTTTGACTGACTTAGCCGCCGGTTTGGCGACGACCTTCTTCGTAGCCTTTGCCTTGTCCTTCGCCGCGAATTCCTGCTTGACCTTGGCGGTGATGGCGGCCACGTCCACCTTGTAGTAGTCGGCGGCCTCGCGGAGTGCCTTACCGGATTCGCTTGGCGATTGCGCCGTTTGCAGGATGGCCAATTCAATCAAAAGGCGTCCGAGCGTGCTCTCCTCGGACTTGCGCAGAAAGGCTGCAAGCAACTTGGCTGGTGCATCGCCAGTGCCGTTCGACTTGCCGAGGTTGTGCTGTCGTAAAACGATGGCCAGACGCCGTTCGTCCAGCACGGAGACGAGACGCTCGATCACAAACAACAAGTCGCGCTTCATCAGACGAACGGGGACCGCTTCGCCGATTGCGCTAAGGATACGCAAGCCCGTGGTCTGGGCCATTGCTTCCTCGCGGCGGCGCTTCTCCTGTTCGGCCTTGACTGCTGCATCGGCTGCCGGTTTCGGCTTGCGGGCGTGATGAATGGGGCATTCTGGATTCGCACAGACGCGGCGCAACTCGCCCTTTTCGCTGCCTTCGGTGACGATGGCTTCCGTGGTGAACTTGCAGGTCTTGTACTCCGGCCAGTCGCGCTGCTTGGGGTTGGTTGGCTTGTCGCCGCGAATCTCGACATATTTGTTCCGCGGAACTGCCGCACTGCCTTCCTTCTGTGGTCCGTACGCGGTGCTGATCTGAACCAGCTTCGGCTTTGCAGAGATGGTCTGCTGGACGCTAGCTTCGACCTTGTTTGCCCAGCATTTCGGGTCGCTGCAACTGTCATGCTGCACTCCAATGCCCTCGAAGAGTAGGACATTGTGGCCGGTGCGTTTGGGGCAATCGAGGCACGAACCCGCCTCGGACACAAGCGCCGCGTCTTCCTTGGAGAACGGCGCGGACGCAAGCTCCAAGAGGATGTTGTGCTCAATCCACTGTTGCAGGTGGCGAACTGGAAGCAAGATGCGCTTGGCCTTGCTGCCGTTGGTGTACTGTTCCTGATAGCAAGCGGCGAGTGCCTCTTCCTGTTGCGGCGGCTGAAGCTTGGCCAGCAAAAGTGCATGGCCCAATCCGATCTCGTCTTGCGAGAATGCCTCGATCACTGCGGGGACAAGCTCGACCAATTTCAATCGAGCAAGGATGAATGCAGGGGCCTTGCCAACCTTGGCGGCAATTTGCTCGATGCTGTACTTTGGCTCTTCAATCGCCAGCAATCGGGCGTAGCCATTTGCCTCGTCGAGCGGATGCACATTCTGTCTCTGAAGGTTCTCGACGATGGACGTTTCGAGCGCCTGGGCGTCGGTCAGTTCGACGATGCGTACAGGCGCGGTTTCGAGTCCTGCCAGATGTGCCGCACGGTAGCGCCGCGCTCCGGCTACGATCTCGAAGTGGTTGTTTACGGGCCGCACCACAAGCGGCGCAAGAATGCCTTGCGTCTTAATGCTCTCGGCAAGCTCATTAAGAGCGGCCTCGTCAAAACTCCTGCGTGGATTGTTGGCCGACTCCGTCAGGCTTGCGAGTGGCAGGTTTCGATATTCGGATGCGTTCGTCATTGCGGATTCTCCTCTCATTGTTCGAATGATGGTGGTGAGCGGGTACGGATCAGCGCACCCGCTCAGGGTGCATGGTTAGCTGGCCTTCGCCAGTTGCGCTTCCTGCTCCTCGGCGAAGAGCGCGTCAAGGATGGTTGCGGAGGCTTGCTGGATGACGGTGAGCGATTCGGTAAGCAACTCGGCGTTGCCGTGGTACAAACTGATGTAGTCGGCGCTAGCGCTTCCGGTGTCGAGGCCCACGGCGCGGCTGATGATGAACGCGATGGCCTCGGCCTCGGTCTCGCGCACTGTCTTCGTTGTCATCGTTCGGCGCTCGGCGCGATGCAACATCTCGTGCGAAACTTCATGCACCAATGTTGTAAACTCCTCGGCCTTCGTTTGGCCGGGAAGCAGGACGATCTTTCCGCCGTAGCTTGCGCCCTGCGCCGGTGCGATGCGTTCGTTGAACTCAAGTGCGATGCCCTGCCGCTCAACAAACTCGAAGAGCCGGTCACGATAGTTGCCCACTTCGCCGGATACCTTGGCGGGTTCGGGAAGCTCCGCGCCTTCGGTCTGCGCGATGTCAAAGACAAAAACCCTGCGAAATCCGATCAGCCTCGGCGCTGGCTTCTCGCTCGCGTCTTGCGGCTCGTCGGGCGACTGGCGCTTGGTTCCGATCATCGGAGCCAGAATCGGAATGCCCTTCTGGCCCTTCTTGACGAATCGTCCAAGCTCATTCCATGTGCGGATGCCCGCAACGTGCGTTGCATCGGGCCGATGATGCGCAATGGAAAGGATGTTGCCGAAAGAGTAGTTGTGGAAGTGGGCCATCGCTCCGAGATAAGCTGTGAGGGCTTCGCTCTTGCCCTGCTCAAGCTGCTCAATCAGGAACTTGACGTTCTCGGCAATGACTTGTTGGGTGGTGGACTGCTGGCGGTTGCTGTCGATCGCCGCATTTTTACTTTGCGGCGCGGTGCGGTTGCTGCCGCTGTTGCCGTTGCTGTTGTTACTCTTGAAATTCATGTTTTTGTTCTCCTTTTCCGCCGTGACCGGCTGAGCGTCTTTCTCACCCCCGGTTGGGAAGCGCGAAGACGGTTGGCGGAAAAGAACGAACGCAGCGCCCGACGGTGGGAGTCCGGAGGAAAGGCGAGGCAAGTGACAAACACGAACGATCGTGTGGCGCGCAGCCGCGCTCCGAACGGACGGAGAAGGCCCGCTCAACGCACGGTCAGATCGTGCGCTGGGCCGTCCACCCGAAGGTGCGAAGTGGAATGGAAGGAAACAACTTGCATATGTGTTCAACGGCTCCGCCAGGAACGGGTATGCAGGTTGTAACAGTATGGGTTATTTTTAGAGAATAGATAGCAAACGACGCTCCGGGTTCGAATCGAGTTTCTGCGCTGGATACAAGCATTTCCCGAAGCCACCAAAGACCATGTCCCGAATTTCCGTCTTAGGTAGATGGGCGATGCTAGATGCCCGTCCACACGGGCAAGGGCACACGACTAAAGAAATCGGCGTCACAACGCCCGGTTACTCTCACGTCGGCGCTTTCAAGCGTGGTGGAGGCAATTGCCGCCTCGTTCATCTCCAACTTCGATATTGCGAATGGCCCGGTATACAGAGCGCCCAGCCTATGCGAGTGCCCCTTCTGCTACATCTCCCGGGCGGACTGCTCGGAGCGGGTCGAGAGAGTGCAGATCGCGCAGCGAAGTTGCACCGGGCGGCGGACGAGCTGCCCCGTGCGTATTTGCTTGAGGAGCTTGGGATTCCCGGAGTACCCTAACTTTAACTACGCAGAAGAAGCAACGGGACGCGAGCCTTGGGATCTTTTCTGCCTATTTACGAGGTAAATAACTCATTCTATGCCACTTTCCAAACAACAACTCGGCAGCCTCCTGTGGGGTATAGCAGACACTGGCTTGCGAGGCAAAGTCGAGGATTACAAGGCCTACATTCTCTCGCTTCTGTTCTTCAAGCGGCTCTCCGACAATTACGAATGGGAGACTGAGAAGCGCACTGAGCAGTTCCGGCAGCAGTATGGCAAGGAGCCCAATGCAAAACAACTCGACCGACTACAGAAAGAAGGCCACCCGTTTACTATCCCACCCAAATGCTTTTGGGAAGATGTCCGCGGTGCAGTACTCGGCGACAAGAACGAGCGTCTGCATGAAGCGGTTAACGGCATCGCGGAGCTTAACCCCCCATTGAGGGGCATCATCAATTCCGTCCGCTGGAACGAACCTGCGCCGGACGGGAGCGGCAAAAAGCGCCTTGACCCAGAAGTCGTCAGTGCTGCCATCAATTACCTTGACCCTATCCTGCTTGATAATTCAAACGTTACTCCTGACGTGCTTGGCGATGCCTACGAATACCTGATCAAAAAATTCGCAGATGAAAACAAGGGGGGCGCGAGCGCCGGCCAGTTCTACACCCCGCCCGAAGTACGCGACATCATCATCCGGTTCATTCAGCCTCAACCGGACCAGACCATGTATGACCCGACTTGCGGATCGGGTGGATTCCTGATTGATGGTGCGAAATTCGTGACAGCGTCATGCGGGGATGCCAAACGCCTTCGCTTGTTTGGCCAGGAGACCATCTGGAATACGTGGGCCATAGCGAATATCAACATGCTCTTGCATACGCTCGATGGAAAGGTCGAACAGGGCAACACAATCAAAGCCCCCAAATTCCTGACTGACGACGGCTCGCACATTCGTCAGTTTGACCGTGTCGGCGCGAATTTTCCTTTCTCTGAGGAAAACTGGTGGCTGAACGGGACGCCGAAGAAAGACGCTAAAGGCAAACCCGTCCTAAAGAAAAACGGCTCGCCGCAATTGGAGTACCCCGGCAAGGACGAGTTCTCCGATCCGTACGAGCGATTCATCTACGGTATCCCTCCGTTCTCGAACGGAGACTTTGTTTTCGTCCAACACATCGTTGCCTCGCTGAACGATACCGGCCGCGCAGGCATCGTCTGTCCGCAGGGCGTGCTGTTCCGCGGTCAGCCAGCCAAGACGGAGGAAGAAGACGGCCAGAACCGCAAAGCTGACGACGAATATCTCATCCGGAGCGGTTTCCTCACCGGCGCAAGGGACAAAGAGGGAAATCTTGCTGGCGAAGATACGCGCAACCTCATCGAGGCCATTGTTGTGCTGCCGGACAATCTGTTTTACGGAACGACCATTCCCGGTGCGATAGTGTTTTTCAACAAAAACAAACCCTCTGACCTCGCCGACAAGGTACTCATGGTCTATGCCGCACGCAAGGGTTGGTATAAGGAAACGCCCGACCAGAACATCCTCCTACCACACGACGTGCTGCGCATCCTTATACAGTTGCTCGCGTGGGGAGACGTCGAGGTGGCACTGCGGATTCTGCCCGAGCACAAGACCCGGCTTTACGCGAACATCCAGGAACGGCTCGAGTTCGATAAATCCGAGATCAATCTCCGATATCGTGATGAAGTGCTTGAGCGCGGCACAATATTCGAAAAGCTCTCAGATAAAACGCTCAGCAAAGGCGAGCGCAACAAATTCCAGAAACGTCTGGCCAGGCTAGATGAGCTGATGGAGGAGATGAAACAGGATCTGGCTGAAGCAGACATACGCGCCGAGCAGGAACGCGCAGCATTGGATGGTGTCGAGACCGAACTGCTTGAAATGTTTGCCAGTCCGGAACTGCGTAAGCGATATTTCGCCATCGTGGATGTCGCGGAAATCGAAGACCATGATTTCAATCTCCACATGCCGTGGTATGTAGATTGTTTTGAAAAGGAAAAGGAAGTGGAACTGAGACCAGCTTTTGTTGCCTTGGAGCAAGCAGAGGAAAGAGAAAAACGAATCCGGGATGACCTGCACGCGGTGATTCGGAGGACTCTCGGCAAGGAGCTTCTGCCTCTGACATCAGGTGCCCACTTTGTTCCCCACGAGAAGCTCGGGTTAATGCCGCAAGGTTGGAGGGCTGGCAGGCTCAAGGATTTTTGTATTCTACAGAGGGGACACGACCTAACGAACGATAATCTTAAACCCGGCCCGTATCCGGTTGTGAAATCAAATGGAATAAACGATTACCACATCGAGGGGATTGTCAAACCACCTGGAGTCGTGACAGGACGATCGGGCACAATCGGCAACGTCTTTTACGTGGAGGCGGAATTTTGGCCGCATAACACCACGCTCTATGTAAAAGATTTTAAGGGCAACATTCCACGATACATTTTTTATCTTATTCAGAAGCTCCGATTTGACCGCTATTTTGCGGGCACGACCATCCCAACTCTCAATCGCAACGACGTCCATAAAATCTGGGTCGCTGTGCCAGAACCTCCAGAACAAGATCAAATCTGCAAAGTGTTGGACCTCGCAGATAGTCTCTGCGCTGTCCGAAAAGGAACTGATGAGGAAGCTGAGCTGATCAGAACTTCTCTAGTTCAACATTTGCTCTCGGGCCGCATCCGTTGCCCGGTAGAGGACGATGCTAAAGAACGCGAACTGAAGGCGGCACAGCCGGAAGTGAGAGCATGAGCAAACTCAGTGAGGCAAAGGGCGTTGAAATTCCCGTTCACGACTGGCTCAGCAAAATGGGCTGGTCTCCCCGCACCAGCGCAGACCTTAAGGTCTATAATCGCCCGCTCTCTAATCCTCTCATCGAAGGCATCCTAGTCGAGCGCGTGTCCAAGACCAACGGTGTATCGCTGGTCGACGCCAAACGCGCCGTGGACATCCTCAAGAACACGTTTGCTAATCCTTCGGTCATTACAGCGAACGAGGATTTTCTGGAACTGCTTTGCTCCGGCGTGAACCTTACAATTGAAGGCAAAGATCGCACGCTCAAGCTGATTGATTTCGATAATATCTGGAACAACGATTTCACCGTTACGCGTCAATATCATGTCCAAGGTACAGATCTGGTGAAGCCGGACCTCGTCTGCTTAGTCAACGGCATCCCGCTGATTCCGTTCGAGGCTAAGCAGCGCGCCCAGCAAAATTCGAACTGGCTGAAGGGCGTCGGAGACCTGGGGCTATACGAATCGAAGATTCCGAAGATGATTATCTGCAATCTCTTTGGCGTCGCGTGCAACGGCCGGTTCGCTAAGTTTGGCGTACCGGGCGCGTCTTCCTCCTACTTCGCAGAATGGAAGGATCTGTCCGTGGACACCACGGCCACAAATCCACTGCTGGACACCGCGCAAACACTCTGTCCAGTCGAACCGGACAGTGACGGCATCTCCACATGCCAGATTGATGACGTGGAGAAGATGAAGCAGACGATTGTCGGCCTGTTCCAGCCTGCACGTGTGCTGGATGTTTTGCGCAACGCGATCGTGTTCGAGCGCACGCCCGATGGCGTCATCAAAAAGGTATCGCGCTACCAGCAATTGCGCGTGGCTAACAAAATCGTTAGCCGTGTCGTCGCCACGAACCTGGACCAGGGCATCGCGTGGCATACGCAAGGTTCAGGCAAGAGCCTCTCAATGCTTTTTACCGCCTACAAGCTGCGCAGTCATCCAAAGCTTGGCGATCCTACTGTCTACATCGTCGTGGACCGGAAGGATCTTAAGACACAGATTGGCGACACGTTCGAGGACTGCCTGTTCCCCAACACCACGAAGCCTCTCACCATTGGCCAACTCCGGGAGAAAATCACTAGCCGCCCTGCCGAAGTCATCATCACCACTATCCAGAAGTTTCAGGAAATGGATTTCGGCCTAAACGGGAATGTCACGCCGGACAACCGCGAGAAAGTCATAGTCTTGATCGACGAAGCGCACCGAACGCAGTACGGCCAGTTTCATTCCGTGCTCAAGGCCGCGTTCCCGAACGCGAAGCGGTTCGCTTTCACCGGCACGCCGATTCCGAAAACGCAAAAGGAGTTTGGGGCGGTCAAAGATGGCAGAGTAGAGGCGTATCTCGACCGTTACAGCATTGACGATGCCATCAGGGATGAAGCAACGAAACCGGTGCGCTACGCCTTCGGCCCAACCGAGCTGTTGCTCGACAAGGAAAAGCTCAAAGCCGGGTATCAGGACATCACGAAGGAGTTAAACGAGGAGGAGAAGCAAAAGGTTGAAAAGAAGGTCCTTCCTTGGAAGGAGTTTCTGAAGACCGACACACGGATCGAGGCGCTGGCGACAGATATCGCGAAGGATTACCGTGATGTGGTCGAACCCACCGGCGGCAAAGCGATCATTGTCACCGTTGACAAAGAAGGCTGTCGCCTTTACTACGATGAACTGCTGAAGCATTTTGATTCATCGGAAATTGCGGTTGTCATTTCCAATACCAGCAAGGAAGCAGGCGAGGAGCTGTACAACAAGCTTAAGGACTTCAACATGGAGTCCGGCGATCTAAAAGCGCTCCTGAAGCAGTTCAAAAAGCGCATCACGCCGGAAGAGCAGAAGATCGGCAATAATCTAAAGCTGCTCATCGTCTGCAATATGCTGCTCACGGGCTTTGACGCGCCGATCCTGCAGACCATGTACCTCGACAGCCCGCTGCGTGACCATAACCTGCTTCAGGCCATCGCCCGAACGAATAGGCCGTGGGATGACCCAGTTACAGGAACGAGCAAACAGTTCGGCCGGATAGTTGACTTTGTCGGTGTGTTCAAGAATTACCAGGAAGCGCTTGCCTATGAACCGGAGGACTTGCCGGAGTTCAAGAGCACGGATGAAATCGCCGCCTTGTTTCCCGGCCTGATTGAAACGGCGATGAAGCCGTTTGATGGTATTACGCTGGAGGACAGCTACGAGTGCTCGATTGAAATCGTCCGGCGGCTGCACCAGGTTGACCAGGTGCAGTTCGAGAGGGACTTCCGAGACGTGGTGCAGAATTATGAAGCGCTCTCGCCTCACGCCATTCTTGCCAAAGCGGAAGTCCGCGATCGCTACGAGTGGCTGCTAACCATTTATCAGGTTTACCTCACCGAGTTTAAACGCTCGGACTTCGATGCGGAGCTTTATGCCGCCAAGACGCGCAAGCTCATCCGAGAGTGCGCCAAGCTCAAGAGTTTCCTGGGCCATCTGCCGGAGATTGCAATCGACGAGCGTTACCTTGAGAATTTGCGCTACAGCAAAATGTCCAGCGGGGACAAGGCGGAGAAGATAATCCGGGATGTTGAGACCATCATTCGCCGCGAGGAAGCGCGGAATCCGGCCTACGTGGATCTCGACGTGCGCTTGCAGGAACTGATTGAACGAAAGAACGATGCAAACTTCGACCTTGAGCAAATCCTGCTCGACTTAGAGAAGCTCTACACCGACGTGGATGAGGTTGGGAACTTGCCTCACCGAATGGGCTTTGTCGACCGTGGGCGCTACGACCTGTTTCTCGACATCAAACACGCAGTGGGCTCAGCGTTCGACGAAACTCAAGCACGCCAGTTCGCGGACGTGCTAGTGAGTGGCCTGGTTAAGGCGCTCTACGCCGGATGGCAAGAAAGCGAACTGAGGCGCAACGATATCGTCACTGACATCAAAACGCTTGGCGATGATGATGATTTCGCGTCGCTTGGCATCAGCGATAACGTGAACTTGGTCGAGACGTTGTCAAAGCGGTTAATACAGCACTACTCGATTGGCTGAGTGACTATGGATGGGATTCTCACGATCATTCGGCGTCCGGTCAGACACGCACGACTTCGCGTGAAGGAGGATATTTCTGTCCAGTTGATTGTCCCGAAGGATTTCGGGCAGGCCGAGATCGACCGCATTTTGCAGAAAAAAGGGGAGTGGATTGAGCGACATCAGCGGTTCTTCCAAGATCGCACTGCCAATGCTTCTTCTGTAACCCACGGCGGGATTTTACTTTTCAATCAAGTCTTCAGTTTCGTCCAAGTTCGCGAACTTGGTCACAAAGTTGTCATCGACGAGTTGGCACAGCAAATTCGCTCTGGCCGCGATTTGTCATGTCAAGCCGATCTCTCACTATGGTACCGACTCTTCGCTCGCGAACATCTGACCGCTCGGATTCAAGAGCTCAGCACCGAGCACCGTCTGCCTTACAAACGCATCTTTATTCGATCTCAACGGACGAAATGGGGCACCTGCTCACCCAAAGGCAACGTCTCGCTTAATTGGCGACTCATTCTTGCGCCGAAGAACGTTTGCGACTACGTTGCGTTGCATGAACTGATGCATACCAAAGTCTTGAATCACAGCCAACGGTTCTGGGTCTTGCTCCGCGCCATCTTTCCCCGGTGCGATGAAGCGATCGCTTGGTTAAATACCAACAGACCGCCTTTTGACACTCTCGCGGCTGATCGCGACTGACGGATTAAAGTTTTCGAAGACCCGCAAACCAGGTTCAAACTGCCTCATCATGCTTGCTCGTCGAGCTGTTTGAGTATGCTTCCGTCTCTAGTTCGCCAGGCAGTCAACCAACCCGTGTTGTGGAAACTCCTCAAAATGAGGGGGTGAGTTCAGTTGAGCACGGCGTGGAAGTCGAACTCAATGGCGGGATCAGATTCGCGCCCCATGTAATCGGCCTGACGCTTGCCGGAATGTGACGTTTGAGCGTTTCGGACGGAAACGAGTTTCCAATCACCTGCTTCTTCTAAAGATGCCTTCAGTATCATTCGTGCGTCGCTATTAGCTGAGGGAATGCTGCCAAAGCGGACGTACAGGTGCGCCTCATTTTGCACGCGCTTTGCGATATTGCTCCACACCTTGGCCAAATCTTTGGTGAAGCGTTCATGGCCGCCATGGCAGAGTTGGTTGTGGTTTTCGTAGTTGATTTCTTTATTACCGCCGAGGAACCACATTCTTAGCCATTGGTCCTGTACATAGGTCCGCATACCGTAATATGGCGGTGATGTAACTGTGACTATTGGGCCTTTGATTCTGCCGAATGATGTTGCCTTCCGTGCATCCAGGCACTTTACGTTCTGAATACGACTGGGCGAATCTGCATTCAAATCCGTAATACGTTTGAGCTTCTTCGTGAGCACGTCGATGACAGACGCATTTGGAGGAAACATATTATGGTCACACCAATACCTTACGGAGTATTCAGGCTTGGAGGCAAACGTTCGCGGCATTTGGTTGGAAAAGTAACTTGGAGTTCCGTCTCCTATTGGCAGGGGACCGTGCAGGCACCCAAGCGCGGCCGCGCGTAGAATGGCGGATTCGTCTGTCACTTGCTTCTCGTTAAGCAGTCCTTCACGAAGACTGCAAATCTGTAACAGTGTTCTTTTGGAGAACGCTCTTCTGAAGAACGGACTGTCTGGCACATTTTTGGGTGTCCTGGCGACTAACTTCTCTCCCAGTGCTGTGATGTTTTCCAATTCAGCACTAGCGAGCTTAGCTTGCGCAATGGCGGCAGCAATTGGAGATGTGTCGAGACCGTATGAGCGCAATCCCAACTTGCGGGCTGCATAAATCGTTGTTCCGCGTCCGCAGAATGGATCATACACTGTTGGGGACTGAGCCTTGTGCTTCCTCAACAGACGCATAGGGAATTCAAGCGGAAACATAGTGTAATACGGGCAGATCGCGTTAAACGCAAAGTCCCTATTGTATGCAAGCACTGTGGTCATTTATCTGAGCTCTCTCTCTTCAGTTAGTGCCAACGGACTTCGCCGTTTCGTTTTTCCCCGCCGAATTCGACACTGATCGCTTTCCGATGCCCGCAGAATTCCTCAAGATAGGATTTAATAGCGATGGACGTTTTGGCTGCCTTCTCGTCGGTTGGTAGGTGATAAGCGAGCGACTTTGGCATTAGCACTATGCACTTTGCGCGCGCTCGCGAAATGGCGACGTTCGTGCGTTCAAGCTGAAGAAGGAATTCTTCTTCACCTTCGATGATGTCAGTGTCACCCACACCGAACGAAACGATGATGGTATCGCGTTCGCCGCCCTGAAAACGCTCGACTGTATCGACGGATTCAAATACCGCTTTGGGGTTTGCCTTCGGAAATAGCTCCAACAGTTTCCGAATAACGAGCGCTTTTTGGGCTTTGTGAGGCGTAACAATCCCGATTCCGAACTCGAAGAATTCATCTTCGGAATAGGCGGTCTTGGCGGTGGCTTTGCCCTCGTTGAGTTCCTTTGCGATCACTTGACGCGTCACATAAGCGAGTCCCGCAACAAGCCCTGCTTCAATCTCGTTCGCCTGCGATGACGTGACATCTTCGTGAATGAGCGCGGTCACGCGCCGCTCGGGCTTCAGGAGTTCATCATAGGCGTTTGTAACCGGCAGGTTGGGGGGTATGGTCTTGGTGACTATTTCGACAGCCTGTAATAACTGAAGATCGCGCGTCGGAAATGCTGCTTGCAGCTTTGCTGGATAACCCAGCAATCGCGCGTATTCGACAAGGTCTTGATTGGATCGGTAATTCAGCAGCAAGGGAACAGTCTTGATATCGAACCGCCGTATGAGGTACTCCTGAATACTGCCGACCAAGTGTTTGGCACCTTTCGGCGGTTCGAGATGTTGGATAGGCGGCATTTGTTTGTAGTCGCCAGCGATGATGAGTTGGGCGTTGGGTTTCATTGCGGCTAGGGGCTTCAACGCAAGCGTGACCGGAATCTGAGAACTTTCATCCAGAACAACAAGATCGAAGATTTCACCAACCACTGAAGCAGTCTTGCCAGCGTTCTTCGTCACTTGGTGTACGATGTGGGCTGTCGTCGAGATCACAGTCAGCTTGTTGTTGCGAAGGCTCGCGAGCAGTTCCTGATAATCAGGATTACTCTCATCCCGAATGACCGACTTGAGGTTCAGGTGTTTAGCTTTTGTCTTGAGGGGCTTGGGATCGCGCGATTTCGAGTAAAGGCAATAGTAGTCACATGCGGCGGTTGCATCCGCCTCAAGGTCTTTGACAAGGCGGTCAGACAACTCTTCGACCGTCCTATAGTTTGGTCCGGCGATGAGAATGTTCTTTGCCATTCTCTGACGAATGACTGAGTGCAGGAAGGCTACAAGCGTATCCGTCTTGCCGGTGCCTGGCGGACCCCAGACGATGGTTAGCAGGTTCTTAGCACACGACCTGACGGCGTCAATCTGACTGGGGTTAAGTTCGTACGTGTTAGCCGTTTTCGCGAAGCTTACTATGGCCGCGACATCTTTGTCCGTCCTGAGCCGTTTTGATGCCAGCTTATTCGCCTGCCAGAGCACCTCGGCAATTGGCGTGTCTGGATCTGTGCCCTTTGAAATCCTCTTCGCAGCGGATGCGCCCATGGGGGCCAAGGCCTCAGGGGCTGCGATAGAACACTTTGGGTTTCCAATTTCTTGCAGAATGGCTGTAACATCACGGGAATCATCAAAGGCCGAGCCTTCGAGCAAGTAAATGGGCTCCTTTCCGATAGGAAGAACGCCATTCTTTATGACGGCGTTGAATTGCGTATCCACTCCGGACCATTTGGAACCCAGCGTTAGCGTAAGCCGTTTGTTCACTCGGTCGAATTTTTCGATGCGAGCAGCTATGATTTTGTGCATCGGCGTGAAGGACAACTTGGGGTCAAGGCCAAGCCCCAGCGAGTTGCCGTTCGCCAACGGGAATCCCGGCCAACTTACGATTCCGACAGTACAGGTGTCGCCTTCCTCGATTTTCGCCTCGGAAGAATCCTCGCTGACTGCAAACTCGAACTTATTTCGTTCGTGTTTTTTAATCAATTTTGTCAGCAAGATTGCTTTGTATGAGGCTTCAAGCGACTCAGCCCGAGCGATGAACGAACCGAGCGATTCTGCCTTTGCGACCGCCGCCGAAACCTGCGACCAGCGGTCCCATAGCTTCGAGTCGTAAGCGACACCCGCCATGCCGGAGGGAACGGTCATGGAAAGTTCTGGTGCATTGCCGCTGATAGCCTCCTTGAGATCAATGCGTAGACGAGCGGTTATGCTAGCAAGAGCCCAGGTATGTGCCTTGAGCACATCGCCGTAGCGTGTGATCGCTTCCGTGATCGGTCTGGTCTTGCCAAAGATACGGACTGTGCCCGTAGTGGACTTCCAAATCTCGAAAATGCGCTCCCGCGGAATCGCATTGCCAAGAGGCTCCAAGTAGTAGTTATCCACCTTGCGCGGGTGCATGCGTTCGTGGTGGTAATGATCGGCTGTTCCGAGAAGCGTGGTGGCGAAGAATTGCGGCAAGCGCACGGAGCCCGCGACGATGTCGCGGATGAAGACAATATTCGGGCAAATATGGTCGGATTTCTCCAACAACTCGTCTGGCGGAAAAATCCACGCCAGTGCTCGCTGAGACCGTTCCGGTAGGTCGAGGATATTCAGCAAGTGCCTGCCAAACGCATTGCAAAGCTCCTCGTATTGGCGAACTTCCCAGAAGCAAATCTGGGTGTGCAGCGTTTTGAATTTATTCGCAACGAATTGTATTTCAGCTTCCTCAATCCAGCCTGCGAAGCGTTCGATGAACGACAGTACCGCTGCCCATTCAGCAACGGCGGCGTCCTTGTTGACGACAAACGCATCCTCGCCCAGCGATTTGACCGACGAGGGCTCCTTGCCATCTATAGCGGGAAATTTCGAGGCGAATGGTGCGAATAGCGCTCCGCGAATAGCGACGCCCGTCAGCAAACCCGAACCGGAATCGAAGTTGACGATGATGTCAAACTCAGCGCCAAGCCGCTTTGCAAGGCCTCCGACTTTTGAGACGCCATCAACCGTGACTTTGCCCGTGCTGATCGATTCCGCGCGGTGTGAAATCTGGCCACGGTCTTGCTTGAGCAGGGAGTGCTTGCGGAGAACCGGCGCTTCCGCCTTGATACCGACCAAACTGGCCACCTTCTGGTGGCCGCCGGTAAACAGAACGCTGCTTGCACCCTTTGTCAGCGTCGCCATCTTTGAGAGGTGGTCTGAATTCTCAGCGGCTGGCGTGCAGTAGTCGTCCTTGTGCGCGTCGAAGTGCTTGCGATCATCATCAGACAGCCAGACGCGGTTTCCAAGCCAGTCGCATGAACTGCATCGTGGATTCACATGGTAAGGGACGGCATTCCAGCCATTTGAATCTCCAAGCTGGACAACACGCGGCAAGTCTTCGCAGAAAAATTTCCGCACGCTGGGCATGTAAATCAGGAATAGCACAAGGCCGTCTTCTAAGTCCTGACGCAACGCCTTCAGGCGATTGGTATGGTCCCCGCCTTCCTTCGTAGCCAAAATCTTGGTGAAGTTTGGCATTTCGATATGCCGCCACAGGTAAATACGGTCACAAACGAAAAACTTATTCAGAAACGCCTTTCCTTCGTTATGCAGCCAATTGGCCACGAAAATCGCATAAAGGCAGACCTCCGCAGAATAACTGGCATTGGCCTCCGTGATGTTCTTCAGGTCGATAATGGATAGCGCCATACGCTTGTCATCGTCAGCGAGTTGACGGCGCGTGCCGTTAGGTAGAATCTCGAATTCAATTTCGCGGCGAACGTCAGCGAAGATAACGTCCGGACGCAAGCCAGACAACCTAGGAATTAATTTCAGGTCATCCTTCGCAACGCCAATATTTGCAAGCGTGTTGTTGCGAGATTCTTCCGGCTCAATCTGAGGCTGAAGGATCAGCGTCGGCTTTGTGATTTTGGACAACGCATCTAAAAGATCTACCGGTGCTGTCCCGCTATTCTTGGCGAATACGTTATTGGGAAGCGAACTGCACAGAACATTGTATTGTTCGTATTCAAATTCACGCCCAGAAGCCGTAATGAGCTGAACCCCCGGGCGTGACTTCAGGGGCACTGGAATGCCTGCCTTCTGCAACTCGCTAGGGCTGTTCGAAAAGAGCGACAAATAAAGCTCCCGTTCGCAAAGCGTGCGGAGATACATGGACATCTTGCTCTTGGAAAACTCACGCTTTGGTAATGATAGGGGCATCGCACTCCTTCAAATCTTCATCTGGTGATTCAAATCCACCGGCTTGCTCATCTGTGGACATTCGATTACCCGCCCGAAGGTAGCCCCGTGGTAAGACTCCAGCTTTTGCGTCATTTAGGTGATATTATCGCCCGATTACGGATGGGTCGCCAGAAAAATGTGCAACCGTCGTCGAAGACGCTTCTGATCCTTCAGCTTACACTTCCAAAGGACCAGTGTCTGCCAACCGAAGCGACTCAAGGCATCGAAAGCCTTTCGGTCACGTGTTTGATTGCGTTGGATCTTCTCAATCCAGTCCCCGTGACTATTCTTTGGCAGACACTGTCCGTCAAATTTGACAGGGCAGTCTCACATCATTCCGATTCCTTGGCAAAGAGATGGGCTTGAGAGAGTTCCAGAGCTGAGTTGCGGATTGAGCTTGGTCATGTCGTCAGTGAATAAGGTAGCCTAGTACTACAGTTGTAGATAGTGATAATCTGAAACTGCTCTGGACTTTGGTTCTCCGTTCTTTGCCATGGAGAAGCGATTATCGGGTTGGAAACGTGAGTTGTTGCGGTCCCATAGCCGCATAGCGGGGTTGTTCGCGCGCTCCGAGGCGCGTGAACGGAGCTTGGCCTATCTTCAAGGCTTGTTGAGCCACTGTGAACGGAAGAACGGCTGGCAGTTGGCCGAGTGGATGGGGGAAGCGGCTCCTTATCGCGTGCAGCATCTGTTGGATCGGGCGCGTTGGGATGCGGATGCTGCTCGGAATCATCTTCGCGATTACGTGCTTGAAGAGTTGAGCAGTCCGGATGCAGTTCTGATCGTCGATGAGACAGGTTTTCTGAAGAAGGGCCTTCACTCGGCGGGTGTCAAGCGCCAGTACACCGGCACGGCGGGACGCATCGAGAACAGCCAGGTTGGCGTGTTTCTCTGCTACGCCAGTGACAAGGGCGCGGCGTTGGTTGACCGTGAGTTGTATCTTCCCGAAGAATGGGCCGCCGATCGCGAGCGCCGCCGCACTGCAGCAGTGCCGGAAGAGGCGGAGTTTGCCACCAAGCCCGAATTGGCGCGACGCATGATCGAGCGTGCGTTGAAAGCCGGCGCGCCCTGTAAATGGGTAGCTGGTGATGAGGTCTATGGCAACAACAGTAAGCTCCGCCAGTGGCTCGAACAGCGGCGGTTGGGTTATGTGCTGGCCATCGCCTCAGACCAGCGTATGCGTTGGCCCGATCACCAACAGCGACGCGTGGATGCAATTGCACAGAGCTTACCGAATATGTCCTGGGAGCGGGTTTCCGCGGGGTCAGGCAGCAAGGGAGAACGGCTTTACGATTGGACTCTGATCCGGGGTTGGGAAGAAGATGGCTGGAGTCACGGGCTGCTGGTGCGGCGCAGCATTGAAGAGCAGCCCGAGCATGCCTACTATTGGTTTTACGCGCCCACCCGCAAAGCCGCGCTGGCAACCCTTGTGCGCGTCGCCGGACAACGCTGGCAGATTGAGCAAGCCTTCCAGGCCGCCAAGGGCGAGTGCGGGCTGGACCACTACGAGGTCCGCCATTGGCAAGGCTGGTACCGGCACATCACTCTGGCCATGTTAGCCGCAGCGGTGCTTGCCATCCTGCGCGCGCGGGGAGAAAAAAACTCCAGAAGGGCAGGTGCCGCTCAGCGTACCAGAACTGCGCCACATGTTAACTCGACTACTCTGGCGCGGGTGGCACGGCGTTGAACACCTGCTGCAATGGTCCCAATGGAGACGAAAACATCAATTCCATGCTCTTCGATGTCACTACCGAAAGCGAAACTCGCCCCTGCCGGTCTTCTATCTACAACTGTAGTACTAGTACTACAGTTGTAGATAGTGATAATCTGAAACTGCTCTGGACTTTGGTTCT